>DATHUW010000163.1:0-15471 GCA_035461825.1 Gemmatimonadaceae bacterium | reverse complement strand
GATGATCAGCTTGCCGACGTAGAGCGTGGCGACGGGCAGCACCGCGCGCACGAGCCGCAGCGCGAGGGTGGAGAACGTCAGCGCACGGCTGGTCTGCCAGATCAGCTGGAGGAAGGGCGGCACGTTGCGCAGGGCGCCCAGGCGATCCCGAAAGGAGCCGAGGTGCGGCGGTGTGCTGCCGGGGTGCGGATTGGGGCGCGCGCGCGCCGAGCGTGGGGCCATCGGCTGCTTCGAGGAGTGCCGTTCGGGGGCGCGGGCGCGGCGGAGTCCGCGGACTGCGGTCGTGCGCGGCCACGCCCGTTGCGGTGCGCCGTGCACGACCTCATGATGCCTCAACGAGCCACCCGGAAGAAAGGTGCCGAATGGGGGAATGGCGAACGTTCGTACGGCGCGTCGTGGATGGCGTGGAGGCCATGTCGGGCCGGCTGGCCGCGTCTCGGGCTGGCGTCGCGGCCGCGACGGGTGCGGCGGGGTTGACGCTGGTGGCGGCGCTCGTGCCCGGACGGTCGCCCGAGGCGCACGGCGCGGCGCTGGCGCAGCGCCAGCAGTGGATCCGGATGGAGCCCAACCTGCCGTACGATGGCCGGTTCACCTTCGCGCGCATCCGTTACACCGAGTACCGGAGCGCCGGGTGGGCGTACGACTACCCCGCGATGGAACGCAACCTCCTGACGATGGTCAGCGAGCTAACGACGCTGCAGCCGCACGTGCGCGGGAGCAACATCCACCGCCTGGATGACCCCGACTTGCTGAAGTACCCGGTCGCCTATCTCTCGGAGCCCGGCTACTGGATCATGAGCGACGAGGAGGTCGCGGGGCTGCGGAACTACCTCGCCAAGGGCGGCTTCCTCATCGTCGACGACTTCATGCTCAACGAGTGGGCGAACTTCGAGCGCCAGATGCGCCGCGTGTTGCCCGACGTCGTCTTCCACCGGCTGGACGGTTCGGAGGCGATCTTCGACTCGTTCTACCACATCGAGTCGCTCGAGATGAAGTACCCGAGCCGCGGGTGGCGCGACCTGGATGCCGAATTCCTGGGCATCTACGAGGACAACGATCCGGGGAAGCGGATGATGGTGGTGATCAACTACAACAACGACATCGGCGATTACATGGAGTGGTCGGGGGAGGGGTTCTGGCCGGTGAACATCACCAACGACGCCTACAAGCTCGCGATCAACTACATCATCTACGGGATGACGCGATGATGGCGCCCGCGCCTGGCGCGGGCCCACGTCGCGCGGCCGCGGGCGGCCTGCTCGCGGTGTTCCTCGCGGCGGCGGCCGCCTGCGACGGAGACGGCGCGCGCCGAGCCGGGCCCTCGCTCGACCTCGGCGCGGACTCGATGGGAGTGGTGCCTGACGCGCGCCGCATCGCGACGCGGGGGCCGCGCGCGCTCGAGGAGAACTCCGGGGCCGCGCGTAGCCGCTCGCAGCCGGGCATCTGGTTCACCATCAACGACTCCGGCCACGAGCCCGTGGTCTACGCACTCGATACGAGCGGGCGCGCACAGGGTGAGTGGGCGATCGATGACGCGACCAACCGCGATTGGGAGACGATCGCCGCCGGCCCCTGCGTGGGGGACGACCTGTCGTCGGGCGACTGCCTGTACATTGGCGAGGTCGGCGACAACGGCGCACAGCGCCCCTCGGTGCGGATCTACCGGGTGGCGGAACCGCGGGCCGTCGGCGGGACCTTCGGAACGCTGCCCTCGCGCGTCTTGCACTTCGAATACGAGGGCGGGCCGCGCGATGTCGAGGCGTCGTACATGGGCGCCGACGGCACTCTGTACCTGATCAGTAAGCGCGCGCTGAAGGACTCGGCCGGACGATTCCGGCCGGCACTGGTCTTCACCATCCCGCCTGACGCGTGGACGGAGGGCGCGGAGCGCTACGTTGCGGCCGTTGCCGACTCGCTGCCGATCGTGCCGGGCACGGCCCTGGGGCGCCAGGTGACCGGAGCGACGCTCTCGCGCGACGGGCACGCGGCGGCCGTCCGGACCTACTCGCAGCTGTACGTGTTCCGCGCGGATTCGTCCACGGGGCGCATTGCCACGCATGTGCCGCCCTCCGTCTGCAGCATCGCGGGGCTCGAGGAGAAGCAGGGCGAGGGCATCACCTGGTTCGACGCGGCCGGCGAATGGCTGCTGACCAGTGAAGGTCGCGGGGAGCCGATCTGGGTCGTGCGCTGTCTGCCGCCGCCGGACGGCGCTCGCTAGCCGAGGTAGCGCTCGGCGACCTGCTCCAGCCGATCATCGCCATCGCGACGCGCACGCTCCAGAATGCGCTGCACGTGCTCGCGCAGCCGTGGCTCGCCCCAGTAATAGCCGGTCGCCTGTTCGGCGCTGGCGGTCTCGCCCACTCGCGCCGCCTCGAGGAGCGCGTTCGCCGCCGCGGCATCGAAGGCGGGGTCGTCGCGCGGCGGGAGCGCGAAGTCCCGCGCGGGCGTGTCGTCGGGGCCGTCCTCACGAACGAAGGCGCGTGACATGGGATCGTCGGGCGATGAGGTTCCGGGAATGGGGGCGATCGTCCGCCAGATCTCCTCGTCAGGCGATCACGGCGGGCGGGGGTTCCTCGCCTGGCCGCGGCACCGGCGCACGGGGCGGTGACTCGGACGGACGAATGCGCAGCACGAGCGCACCGAACCGCGCGATGTCGCCGCACGGCACATCCGGGACGGTCGCGGTATGGACACGCGACGCGCGCAGCGAGGCGCTCGAACGGGTCGCTGTCACGGCGCGAATCTCGTCACGGCCGATGGCGCCGCCGCGCTCGATCGAGTCGATCGCCGACCGGGTGAAGGCCGAGACGACGATCTGCAGCGTGTCGACGGACGGTTCGGCGCGCCAGGCGGCTCCCGACAGGGTCGCGCTGTCGAGCTCGAGTGTGACGACGCATCCGCTGGCCACGTCGTGACGGTCGAGCTCGCGCACGGCGGCGAGCTGCTGACGGAGGAGGTCGGCAGCCCGCACCCGCAGCTCGGTCGATTCGCCACCCAGCCGGCCACCTAACGCCATTCCCGCCGTCACGCCGGCCACCGCGGCGAGCGCGCCGAGGGCCACGGTGAGCAAGGTCCGCCTGCGGCGGTGCGTCCGATCCATCCCGTCGTTCATTCGATTCCTTGTTCGTCAGGCACTCGCCTATTCGGCGCACCGGCGCACGAGCGCCACCGCATTCCCCACCGGGCGCTCGCCGCCGCGGTCCGAGGGGCGATTCGCCACCCGGAAGCCGTCCGCGTTCGGTACCACCATGGCCGTCGATCCGCCCCCATCGAGGTTCACCGCCTCGACGGCGCCGAGCGAGTGCATCAGTTCCGCGAGCTCCGGCAGCGACATGCCATCGCTGTACGGCGCCTGGCGGCCGTCCACCGTCACGAGCAGGATCCGCGCCCCATCGCGCGAGAGGCCCGCGGCAGTTCGCGGGTGCCGGTTCGTCGCGAACCCCGCCCGCCCCACGGTGTCGAGCGGCGCAGCGACGGCGCCGTTGCGCACCAGCACCGGGCGGCCGCCCACGGCTTCACGTGGATGGAACGGGGCGAGGGAGACGGCCAGCTCGACCCGATCGCCCGGCGTCAGGCCGCGCGCCGCGCCGCGCACGGCCGCCGGCGCGCCTCGACCGATCCTGAGTACGGCGCCGCGCTCCGGGATCGGCACGCCGTCCGCCGTCGTGTCCACCAGCGAGACGCGATAGGTGTCCGATCGCGCGAGCACGACCTCGATCACGCCGGTCGCGGTGTCCGTCGTGGCGCCCCAGCCGCCGTCGAACATCGCCACGCCGTCGGCGATGTCGCGGTTCCACCCGCGTACGTCGTATCGGGCGCCGCCGATCACGGCGTGTCCCCGAGTCTGAAACTCGGCGATGTGTACGTCCCCTGACGAGTCGGCCGCGAGCGCGGGCTGAGACACCGGTCCGGTGACCACCCGGCCGTCGATCACGAGTAGCCCCACCGGCACGCCGGGCGGGGTGAAGAGAAAGAAGTCGGCATTCACGGCGCCGCCGACCGCACTCCGGCCAGCCGCCGCGCGCGCGAGATCGCTGGTCGTAGCCCTTCCGATGGCGCCGCCTGACGACTTGAGCGCGGCGAGCGTCCAGCACCGGTCCGCGCGCGCCTCGAGCACGTGGATGGCCCACGGGCCGTGGCTCGAGTAGAGGAAGCGGTGCACCACGCCATCCGCCACGGGGGTCCGCGTGCTCGAGTCGATGGCGAAGGGGAGCGACGGCTCGACATCGTGGGGCTGCCGCACCTGGCAGCCGGCGAGGACGGCCGCCAGCGCAAGCCCGATGTACAGGGGTCGAGATGAACTCACTCCCGATTCTCGCGCGCGCGACGTGAGGGCGCCAGCGTGATCACGATCGTCTGGCCGGATTCCTCCAGCTCGGCGTCCGCGAACGTCGCGGCAAACCCCGTGGCGTCGAGCACGAGGCGCGTGCCGTCGCGTTCCACGCGCGGCCGCTCCAGCCCCGCGACGATCGCCTCGCGAACTCCGTTGAACAGCGGGTGCGCGCCGGCGCCGACGGTGAGCGTCGTCAGGTCGGCGCCGCCCTCGTCGATCACGCGCACGCGATCGTCCCCGTTCCCCAGCTCCAGGAAGCGTGTGTGCAGCAGGCCGCCGTCTATCGGCTGCACGTTCAGCGGATCGAACCCCTGAGGAAAGAGCGGGAGGCCAGCGGCCGCTCGGATCACGATGCGCCAACCGCCCTGCCCATCGAAGGCTCGCCGGCGCTCCGTGCGCGAGGCACGCAACGCGGCCACATCGGCCTGCGCCTGCGTCGCGATGCGATCGCGCTCGTCGCCAGGCCAGGCACACGCGGTGGTACTCGCGCGACCCACCGCCTGCGCGAGTACTTCGTCGGGCGAGGGGCCACCGTTCCGCGCCAGGCGGCCGGCCCATCCCGGATCGAGGCGGTCGAGCAGCTGGCCGAGCGCCGGCCCGGTCGCGTAGACGCGTGCGCGCACGGCGTCCGCGGCGAACCCGCCCTCCGGAATCGAGTCGACCACGCCGCCCGCCCGCATCTGCACGTAGCTCGCCAGCCCCTCGTTGAGCTCGTTGAGCCGCTCGTACGCGACGAACGCCGAATCCATTGCCGCGAAGCGCCGGTCGCGCGCATCGAGCGCCTGACGCGCCCAACATGCGGCCGTCGCCGAATCGGCCGCGCGCACGGCGCGCCGAAGCGCGGCGCTCTCCAGGCGGCGCAGCTCCAGCAGCGCGGGGTCCGCCACGGGATACAGGAACGCGTCGCCCTCGTTGGCGATCCAGCCGGGGTGGCGCGCCCGCTGGTGGACGTGAAAGGCTTCGTGCAGCGCCACCGCCGCGAGCGTCGTCGCGGAGCGCGTCGCTCGTGCGCCATCGGCCAGCAGGGTCGCCGTCACCACGCCGCCGATCTCGGCGCTGGTGTTGGAGGTGACCCGGGGATGGCGGTTCTCGTGCGCGTGCACGCCTGGAGCTCCGGGCACGGGTGAGAACCCGTCCGGCGGGGCGGGGTGGCGGAACAGCCAGGTGCGCCCCCCGGTGAAGATCGCGAGGGGAATGGCGAGCGGCGCGAAGCCAGGCCAGAGCTCGCCCTCCGACGCGATGCGTACGACCTCGCGCTCGATGGCGAGGGCACGATCGAGCTCCTGCGCGCCCGCGCCCGTGGGCAGCGCGAGGAGAGCGAGGATCAGGACGAGGCGGCGTGATTCGTCGGCGAACACGGGAAATCCTCTTGTGGGGTCCACTCCCGATTGCGTGGAAGCACCGCCGATCATGACGCGGGCGCGGAGCCTAACGCCGTACCGAGAAGTAGACGGCGCCTCCGCCAGCCGCACCGACCAGGAGCTCGGGATGGCCATCGCCGTCCAGATCCGCGACCGCGGGCGTGGCATATCCGGCGACCCGAACCTCGAAGCCGGCCTCGCGCACGAAACGGGGCGTTGTTCGCGTCCCGATGTTGCGGTACGGCACGACCTCCCCGGCTTCGGTGCCCACCAGCAGGTCCAGGTCCCCGTCACCGTCCAGGTCGGCGAGCGCTGGCGCGCTCCGACGACCCGGTCGGATCGCGTCCAGCGAGTCCGTCACCAGCGTGAATCGCGGCGAGCCGGGGCCGCCATCGTTCCGAAAGTAGTTCAGGTAGCCTGACGATTCTCCCACCAGCAGATCCAGGTCTCCGTCGCCGTCCAGGTCGCCCAGTGCCGGCATGGTATTGCTCCCGCGCGAGATGGTGGCGATCGCCGAATCGGCGAGCGTGAACCCGGACGCGGTGCCCCGGTACCAGGCCAGCGAGCTCCCCCACTGCCCGACGATGAGATCGACACGCCCATCGCCATCCAGATCGCCGGCCGCCGGCGCCTGATGAAAACGCCCCTCCAGCGGCAGCGGGTCGCGCATGACGAACGCCGGCGCCGTTCGGGTCCCGATGTTCTCCAGAAGGTAGACGCGCGACGTGCCCTGCGCCTCCGGGTCGATCTTGTTCGCCAGGAGAAGATCGAGGTCGCCATCTCCGTCCACGTCGACGAGCGCCGGCACGCTCTCGCTGCCCACATCGAGCACGGGCAGCAGCCGCGTCGTACGAACCATCCACGTGCCGGATGAGTCTCGCTCGAGGTAGTAAAGGTTGTCGGCCGCCGTACGCGTGGGATTGAACGCGCCGCCCAACACCCCGACGACGAGCTCCACCCCCGGAGACTCGGCGTTCACGTCGCCGAACGCCGGTGCGTTGTACCCCGACGTGAGGAGCGGATCGCCCACCGGGAACTGCACCGGCTGCTGATGGAAGTCGGGCTCCGCGCACGAGCCGGTATTCTCGATGAGCAACAGTCCCGCCTCGAAGAAGTCGCCCCAGAAGAGATCGAGATCGCCGTCCTCGTCGTAATCGGCGAGCGCCATGGTGTTGGCCCCGTGCATCGTGGGCGGGGGGCTCGGTGGCGGCTGCGGTGGCGTCATGGGCGGGGCGGGTCCGCCGGTCTGCGCGCCGACGATGCGGATTCCCGCGAATTCCCGTTCGACGAGCCGGAAGCGCGGGACGCCCATATCGTCAGGCTCCGCGGTCTCGTAGCGCGTCACGGTGCCGTCGAGCCGCCCGAGCAGCAGGTCCGCGCGGCCGTTGCAGTCGAGGTCGCCGAGCTGCGCGATGTTCTGCCGCTCCGCGAAGATCGCCGTTCCATCGGTGTCGCGCAGCGAGTCGGCGGCGAGCACGAACCACGGCCCGCCGCGCTCTCCGTCGTTGCGGAAGTAGCGGATGTAGCTGAACGGCATCTCGCCGAGGAGGTCGAGATCGCCGTCGAGGTCCACGTCGGCGAACCGGTACCACTCGCCCACGTCCAGGCCGCCGTACTTCTCGGTCCGGAGCACGAACCGGGGCAGTCCCTGCGCATCCCCCTCTCGCACGAACAGCATCACGGCGTTGCCGTGCTCCTGCAGGAAGAGATCGAGGTCCCCGTCCCCGTCCACATCCACCAGCTGCGGGCGCGGAACGTTGAACCCGCCGAGGAACGCGAGCTCGAGGAGCCGGCCGCCTGCGTCGGTCACGGGGAACGGCGCGACGTGCCTGACGAACGCGGGGAGCTGTCCGGCGGCTCCCGCCGGAGCCGGATTGCTCCCCGTGAGCCCTCCGCCCGGCGCGCCGCATGCCGCGAGGCACGCGAGCGCGGCGAGCGCCATCCGCCTCACGAGCGTCGTCAGGGGACCATCTGCTGCGGCCGGAAGCGCACGAGGAACAGCCCCTCGCGCATGCTCGTCACCGCGACCACGCCACTCTTGAAGTACGGGTAGTTGCTCCAGGACCCCGCGAAGCCCGCCTGGTCCTCGCCGAACGGCACGGTGTCGAAGAAGCCGACCTCCACCGGGTTGCTGGGATCGCTCACGTCGATCACCCGCAGGCCCGAGACGTAGTTGGACTGGTACATGTACCGGTCCTTCACGTACAGGTTATGGTCGCTCGCCGGTGTGGCGCCGAAGAATTCCTTGGCGACAACGGGATCCTCCAGATCGGTGACGTCGAACACCAGCGTCCGGGTCTTCGGCGCGGTGCCCGACAGCTCGTCGCCTTCGTCGTTGAGGAAGAAGTACCGGTGGTCGGTGCTCAGCCATCCCTGGTGCGCATAAGCCACGTTCGGATAGCTCGCCGAAGAGATGCGCTTCGGGTTCGCCTTGTCCGTCACGTCGGCGATACCGAGCGCCGTCTCCGAGGCGTTGAAGCAGAGCTGGCGGCCGCGGTACCGCTCGTCAGGTCCCTGGTAGACTGTGCACTGGGCATCGTGGGTATAGCCGGTGCGCGCGTTGCCGGTCGTCGTGTCCGCCCAGCACCCGGCGAACGTCGGCCTGGTCGGCTCGCGGATGTCGATCATGTGCGGGCCGCCGCCGCACGTCTCGCCGCCCATGCTGTTGCCGATCGTGTACGCGAACCCCGACGCTTCGTCGATCGCGATGTTGTGCGCGCTCGCGATGCGATCGTAATGCGCGGTCTCGGTGAAGGTCTTCGGCACGCCCTGCACGTCGCGCAGTTGCGTCAGGTCGAACACCTGCATGCCGTGCGGCCCCGCGCCGTCCGACACGATGAAGACGTGGTTCCGATACACCTTCATGTCACGCCACAGGTTCGGGCGGGCGCCCGCGTGCAGCGGCAGCTCGCCGACGTAGACCGGGTTCGCGGGATCCGTCACCTCGACGAACGCCGTGCCGTCGAAGCGGCCCACGATGGCGAATTCACGGCCGGTCGTGCTGTCGGTCCATCCCCAGAGGTCGTTCACCATGATGCCGCGCTTGCCGCCGAGTGCGCTCACCGGCATGAAGGACACGAGGTCTACCTGCTGGCAGGGAAACTCGCCCGCCTTGCCGGACCCGCATTTCACCTCGGCCGTTCCACGGACCTCGGCCAGCTGCGCCGGCGTGCGGTCGATGAGCGTCGCGGTCTCGGCGAAGCGGCCATCGTTGCCGCGCGTGTAGACGATCGCCTTCCCCTCGAAGAAGTCCGCGCTCGGCGCGCCCCCGACCGCGATGCCGTTCCGCAGCGCGACGGTTGAGCCGAGCTGCGTGCCGAGGCCCATGGCCTCCGCCGTCATCTTCTGGACGTCGGTCCAGGCGCCTGACGCGTCGCGGGTGAGGATGTGGACCGCGCCGCCGCCCTGATTCGTGTACGGCGCGCCGACCGCCATCGTCTGTCCGTCGACGGCGACGGAGGCGCCGAAGAACTGGCCGCGCTCCCGGGCGGCGGCGGTGATCTTGCCCCCGTAGCTCCAGCTCCCGCCCGAGCGACGGAAGTGGTGGATGGCGCCCTGCGACTGATCGGCCGACGGCTGCGGCAGATAGGCATCATCGCCCGCGATCGCCACCACGCCGCCGAGCGCCCGCACGGCGTCGTCCGAAACCGTGAGCTTCGCCTCCTCCGCCCAACTGCCGTTGGAGCCACGGCGGAAGATGAACGCGGCGCCGGCGCGCCCCTGCGCCTGTCTGAACAGACCACCGCCCGGGCCTGGCGCGCCGACGATCACCGCGTCGCCGGATCGCGCCATCGCGGAGCCGAAGGCGTCGCCGGCCGTCATGCCGGCGCCCGCAAGGCGGCCCGTCTCCGACCACGCGCCCGCGTTCGCGCCGCGGCGGTAGGCGATGACCGCGCCCGTACCCTGCGATACGCCGGGCGCGCCGACGAGCAGCGCGTCGCCAGCGATTGCGAGCGTGCTTCCGAACCGATCGCCTGCCGCCGCGCTGCCGGCGGCCAACCGCGCGCGCTCGGTCCACTGGCCGGCGCGGTCGCGCTCGAAGACGTACACGGCGCCGCGATTCTCAGAGGTGCGTGGCGCCCCCACGGCCATGAGATTCCCATCCACGGCGATCGACGTGCCGAAGCCATCCATCTCGCCGACGCCGTTCGCCGTGACGGTCCCCGCTTCCGCCCAGCCTTGTGGGCCGCGCCGAAAGACGTGGACCCCTCCTCGCTGACCGGCGGGCATCGGGAAGCCGATCACCATGCCGGGTCGGCCGATCACGAGGTCGTCACCCGCGAACGCGATCGCCGCGCCGAAGCCCACGGCCGGCGGTGCCGACGCGTTCTCGGTGCGAAAGGACTGCGCGCCGGCCGGGGCCGCGACGAGCAGGCAGGCCACAGTGACGATGAGCTGACGAGGGACGAGCGACATCGAGAGGATCTCCGGAGACGGGTGCCCAAGGGTGCGGCAAAGGGGAACGGAAAATGACGCCGCGCCTGTACGGGCGCCAGCGCGGGCGTTTACAGTCTCTGTAAGAGAGTCGCGTGGAGGCGGCCGGAAACGGGGCCGGATGTAGTGCCGGCTCCCCGCGAGGCGGGGAGCCGGCCGATCGCCCCGAACGAACCCTCTCGGGATCGTCGGTCGCGCGCTCGCGGCAGGGCCGCGATCAGATCGCGTCGTCCAGTTCCTTCTGGATCTTGCCGAAGTTCTTCTGGGCCTTGCCCTCGAGTTCCTTCGCCTTGCCCTTGAGCTGCTCGCTCTCGTCGTCCACGGCGTCGGCGGCGGCGTCACGGATCTTCCCTTCCGCCTCCTTCATGCTCCCTTCCACCTGATTCTCGATCCCGCGCGCCCGCAGATCCTTGTCTCGATCGTAGTCTCCCACAGGTGCATCCTCCGCAGTTGGTTTGACGGTGCGAGCCGTGCTCGGCGGCCGCGCCGCGTAGCGTGCAATTAGGCAAGTGATGTGCCCGCTCGGGGTCCGGTAGGCTCGAGCGCGCGGCGCGATTGGCGCCGCGCGCGCTCCCCTGCAACCTTCGCGGTGTCTCACCTGTAATGAGTGACATGCCCGATCTCGCGGTCCGCCTTCAGAGTCAACTCGGCGCCCACTACACCGTCTCGGAGGAGATGGGCGGCGGCGGCATGTCCCGCGTGTTCCTCGCGCGTGACGCCTCGCTCGACCGCGACGTGGTGGTGAAGGTGCTGCGCACCTCGCTGGCGGCGGCCGTCTCCGTGGAGCGGTTTCGCCGGGAGATCATGATGTCGGCCGGGCTGCAGCATCCGAACATCGTTCCGGTGCTCAACGCCGGCGAGCTCGACGGCCTGCCGTACTTCCTGATGCCGTTCGTGCGCGGCGAGTCGCTGCGCGCGCGGATGGAGCGCGGACCGCTCTCCATCAGGGAGACGATCTCGGTCATGCGCGATGTGGCGCGCGCGCTCGGCCATGCGCACGAGCACGGGATCATCCACCGGGACGTGAAGCCCGACAACATTCTGCTGAGCGGCGGCGCGGCGACCGTGACCGACTTCGGTGTGGCGAAGGCGGTGTCGGCGGCACGGCGAGGCACCGAGCGCCCGCAAGGCAGCACGATGACCGGCGTCGGCATCTCGCTCGGCACGCCGGCGTACATGGCGCCGGAGCAGGCCGCGGCGGATCCGAATCTCGACCATCGTGCCGATCTGTATTCGTTAGGAATCGTCGCCTACGAGATGCTCGCCGGCGCGCCACCGTTCCATGGGCGGTCGCCGCAGGCGGTGCTCTCCGCGCATCTGACCGAGCGGCCCAAACCGATTCGCCAGCGGCGCTACGACGTGCCCGAGCCGCTCGTCGCCCTCATCGAGTCGTGCCTGGAGAAGGAACCCCAGGCCCGGCCGAAGACCGCCGCGGAGATCGTGCGGGCGCTCGACTCGCTCGATGCGAGCAGCGGTGCCTATCAAGCGCGGACGATCGACCTGCGCCGGCGCTGGCGAACGTACGTGCCGCATGCGCTGCTCGGCGCGACGATGGTGGCGGCGGTCGCGTGGGGGTTGAGCGGGGGCGAGACGGATGGTCCGCCGCCTCCCGCGGCGACCGTCGCGTCGGCACCGGCCCCGGCCGCGGTGGTGCTCACGATCGTTCCGGTCCGTCCGGTGGGTCGCGATGCGGCGCTCGTCGATGCCGCGGCGGGGCTCACCGAGGAGCTGATCGCGCGGCTGGGTCGCGCCCCGGGCGTGCGCCTGGTGGCGGCCGGAGGTTCCGCCGACTCCTCGAGCGCCGCGCCGGCGACGGGATTGATGGTGGACGGCTCCCTGCGGCGCGAGCGGAATCGCGTGCGCGCGAGCGTCCGCGTCGTCAGCGTCGACGGAGACTCCACCGCGTGGAGCGGCGCGTTCGAGGGATCCCTGGACAGCCTGTTCGCCTTCCAGACGCGCGTGGCGGATGCGACCTTCACCGCCGTGCGCGCGGCGCGGGGAGGCTCGCCCGCGCCGTAACTCGACGCGTTATGCCTCGACGACGTGCGCTGGCCGCTGCGGCCCCGCGCGCAATCCGCCGACCGCCCTTCCCGGAGAACGCCATGCGGGCCCCCCGAACCCTCCGCTTCGCTCGTCGCCTTGCCGCGGCCGCGCTGCTCACCATCCCGCTCCCGCTCCAGGCGCAGGCTCCGGACGCTCGCTTCGATCCCGTTCGCGACACGATTCGCGCGCTCATGGCCGCGCAGAACATCCCATCGGTGTCCGTCGCGATCGCACGCGGCGACCGGATCCTCTGGGAGGAGTCGTTCGGCTGGGCCGACAAGGAGCGGCAGGTCCGCGCCTCACCGCGCACCATGTATTCCCTCGCTTCGATCTCGAAGCCGATCACCGCGACGGGATTGATGGTCCTCGCGGAACGCGGCCTCGTGCGGCTCGACGAACCCGCCAACCGCTACCTCGACGGCGCGAAGCTGCGTGCGTTCGAGGGCGCGGCCGAGGAGGCGACCATCAGACGCCTGCTCACCCACACCGCCGGTCTGCCGCTCCACTATCAGTTCTTCTATTCCGGCAGGACGCCGGTGCACTCGATGGACACGGCGATCGCTCGTTATGGAGTGGTCGTGTATCCGCCGGGCGAGCGGTACTTCTACTCCAACCTCGGCTACGGCATCCTCGACCACATCATTGCGCGCGTCTCCGGGTCATCGTATGCCGATTTCATGCGGCGCGAGGTGTTCGAGCCGCTGGGGCTCGCCGAGATGGTGGTGAGCGACGGCTCCGATCTCGGTGAGCGGGCCGCGGTCCGCTACGAGACCGACGGCTCCCCGCTGCCGCCGTACACGTTCGACCACCTGGGCGCGTCGAGCGTGTACGCGAGCGCGCACGATCTCGTCAGATTCGGCCAGTGGCACCTCGGCGCGCGGATTCGCGGTGCGCGCGACGTGTTGCCGGCGGCGACTCGCGCGCGGATGCAGCGGTCGGACGCACCGGCGGAAGCACCGGGCAGCTCGCGCGGATGGGGGTGGGGGATCGTGGAGGACGACAACGGTCTCCGGCGTGTGGCGCACGGCGGAGGAATGCCGGGCGTCGCAACGGTGCTCATGCTCTATCCGGCCGAGTCGCTGGCGGTCGTGGTGCTGGCCAACACGTCGGGGGCGCCCACGGCACGCATTGCCGCGGCAATGACCTCGGCCGTGGCCCCGGAGTACGCGCGCGTTCGTCAGGCGCGCGCCGACTCGATTCGTCAGGCACGCGCCGCGTCCGGCGCGACCGCGGCCGGCGGCCCCGCCGCGCCGGTCTTGCCGGAGGCCATGAATGCGCTCGAGACGGTGGCGGGAGTGTGGCGCGGCGCACTTCTGGTGCGCGGCGATTCCGTTCCGCTGGTCCTGACCCTCGCGAGCGATGGCCGTGGCACGGCACGGCTCGCCGACGGTCCGGCGGCGGAGCTGAACAATCTTCGCCTGACCGATGGCTGGGTGACGGCCGGGTTTCGCGCCGAAGTACCGGGTCCGGAGGCCGCTGGCCCGAACGGGTCGGGGCCACACAACATCGTCGTCCACCTGAGGATACGAGGCGACGGGCTGCGTGGGTGGGCCTCGGTCATTGCGCGCAGCGCCCTCTCATACGGGGCGGTGTCGTATCGCGCGGAGCTCGCGCGGTAGAGGAACGCTCCGGCCCGCGCGCTACGGCTCCGCCGGGGCGGCGGAGTCCGCGGGCGCGCACATGCCGACCGCGTGTTCGTGCATCACCGGGCCGGCGAGCCGCCACGCCCCGCCCGCGTCGCCGGACCTGACGAGCCGGTGGATCAGGCTGTCACGCGAGAAGCTGAACGTCGAGTCACCGACGGAGCAGGAACGCAGCACCACCGTCACCGCGGCCGTGTCCCCGCGTCGCTCGAAGCCGTGGGTGGTCAGCGCCAATACGCTCCCCCCGGACGGCATCACCCCGAGCCCGCTGCCAAGCCGCTGCAGCTCGTGCGCGAAAATCGTATCCCAGGGGGTGCGACCAGCCTCGACGGTGAGTGGCGACCGCGTCCGATCCTCGCCGAGCACGGTCCCGCGCAGTGTGGCCGAAACGGCCTCGGCCGCGGCCACGGCGAGGGTCGAGTCTTCTCCGCCACGCAGTCCGGAGGAATTGTCGCGCCCCTCGCCGCACGCGGCAGCGAGCACCACGACGGCCAGCAGACCGGCGAGTGGTGGGGCGGAGGGCAGTCGAATCGCGTTCATGAGCGATTCGTCATGCGAGAGTCGCGCCACCGCCGCGGTGAGCGTCGCGTAGACCAAAGCCATTCAGCCTCGTGCGCTTCGCGCGCACGAACGCCGGTTCCGTCGGGATCGGTCCACGAGCCGGCTCGCGTACGGCGCTCCAGTCGTCCCGCTATCAGTACTCCTCGAACGCGGCCGGGATCTCGAGCGGCGATCGGTCGTCGGTCCGGAGGTTCGGCGACTCAGGCCGCGAACGCGGCCAACGGCACCTCGATCCACGTCGCGCGCGCGACGGCGATGGGCGTGCCATCCGGGGCGTAAACGGCCGACCCCGCATAACGCTTTCGCCCCGCCGCCCCGAGCGCCCATCCGGTCGTGACGAGTCGCTCGCCCGGCACCGCCTGGCCAACCAGGATTGCCGTGAGCTCGCCGAGGACAATGGCGCGGTCGAGCGTCTCGGGGTAGACGGCGAACGCGCCGGTGCAGTCGAGGGCAGACCAGAGGTACACGGGCGCGACGACGCCGACCGCATTCGCGAGAGTCGGATCGGGAATCCACGGCGACGCGACGACGTTCCGTGCGGTGACCGGGCCCGGAAAGATCCGCAGCCCATCGCCCGATTCGCGCAGCGGCCCGCACACGAAACAGGTCGGAAACGTGTGCGCCGTGTGTCCGATGTAGCGGATGGCCGCCTCCGCGGCTTCGTCGAACGTCGGCGCGGACGGCGGCGCGAGATCGAGGCCCGAGCGCCGTCCTGCTCCGATGAGGGTGTCGCCATGACGAAGCCGTGTTGCATCGCCATCGATCTCGAGCCGCATCTCGGTGTCGAGCGGCGGCGGCGCGAACAACCGGACGGTCGCCGGTGACCCGATCGGTCCCGCGATGACTCCACAGGCGTAGCCGCCATTGGCGGAGCGCGGCGGGCCCCGGAAGCGGCCCTCGATGACGACGGATTCGACGAGCACGCGCGGCTCCCTAACGTCCCGTCGGCTCGAGCGTGATCTCGCCGTCGATCGTGAAGTCCCGCACCAGTCCGCCGACGACGAGCGTCGCACGCACGGGGATCGCTTCGGTGCCGCGGAGAGTGCCGTCGGCGAGTCCGCGCTGGACGGCCTGCTCGATCTCGCGCTGCGCCGTT
>DATHUW010000162.1:0-25108 GCA_035461825.1 Gemmatimonadaceae bacterium | reverse complement strand
GTTGGCCATTGCCTCGAAGGCGCCCTTGGAACACCCAGCGGACGGCTACACGATCCGCGGTGCCGAAGATGTCTTCGATGTCAATGCGCCATTCAGAGAATTGTTGATCGTATTCGGCGAGATCGCGTCGGAAGCCCTCGAGAATCGGGCCATCTTCCATGCGGGTCCCGTTGTTCCAGACGACCGCGTCGGGATGATAGGCCAGGCCGAAGATCTCAGGGTTGCGGCCGTTATAGCCCTCTTCGACCGTACGCCGGACGAGGAGAACATTCGCGGCAGCGACCTCCGCGTCCGACCGAACATCCTCGTCTACCCGGCTGCACGCGGTCACCGAGAGGAGCAGCACTGCGAGAAGCGTGGCGGACGGTCTTGGCATGACGTGCGTCTCCAGCGCATTCGGGCAAGGGCCCGTCTGAACTAACGCGAGCGCGCGAGCGCGCGGGCCCACGCCTCGAAGCCTGGCTGGATGCGCTCGAGCCAGCCGAGAAGTTCGACCGACGTCCATTCGTCGTAGCGGTCCCATGGCAGCTCGGTGCGCACGCGCCGGATGAAGTCGAGCCCATGCTGCGCGAACACCGCGCGACCGCGTTCGGCGAACTGCGCCTGGAACCAGCCGTAGTTCGCCCAGCCTTGGGGTGTCTCGATGTACTCGTCGACGTGCCTCTCGAATTCCGCGAGCGTGGTGTGCGGCACGGTCAGGTCGCGCAGCAGCTCGGCGCGGAGCGGATCCGCACCCAGCCCCTCCGTTTGCCAGAGGTACCCGTGGCCGAGGTACGTCGCCATGAACTCCTCGAACCAGCGCACCGAGAATGCGTGCGTGGCGAGGCGCGTGCCGTAGAAGTATTGCCGCATGAGCAGGTGCCCCAGCTCGTGGAAGCCGATGACGTCGACGGCGCGGCCGACTTCGGCGGGTGGATGGCCGAGTCGGATCATGAGGTCGGCCGTGAACCCCCGATCGTTTGCAGCCGGCAGCACCGCCACCGCCCGCGGCCAGCTCCGGAGATCGACGTGCGGCGTGCCGTAGGGCCGTTTCGTGAACGCGGCCCAGTGCTCGGGATCGAGCAGGGCGAGACTCACGGTGATGTCAGCCCGGCTGTCGCCGCCGAAGAACTCGTCGTAGTGGGCCAGGACACCCGCATAGGCCGTCTGGAGTTGTCGGGCGCGGACGGCGTGGCCTGGCGAGTAGTAGACGGGCACGGCCCCTTGCAGCGAGTCGAGTGCCAGGGATCGCAGCACGCCGACTGCGTCGGACTCAGGTGCGCGAGGCGCACGCGCCGTGGGGACGCGATACGGCGGCATACCCGTGTGGTTCATGAGGAACGACCAGAAGTCCGCCAGGAACCCGCGTAACTGCTCATCGCTGTCGCCGGGGCTCATGTGTCCCGCGGCTTCCTCGACGCGAAGCAGAATGGGGCGGCTGCCGACATTCGCTGCCTGCAGAGCCGCCGTGAATTTCGCGGAGTGCCACGGTGCGACGCGGGCGTCGTTCAGGCTCGTGGCGACGAGCACGGCGGGGTAGTTCGTGCCGGCGCGCACGTGATGCACGGCGCTCATCGCGAGCAGCGCGCGGAACTGCTCCTCGGACGCCGTCGAGCCGAACTCCACGCGGTTCGGAGCGCCCCCCGCCGTGTGCTCGCTCCGCACGGCATCGAGCATTCCATTGATGATGACTGCGGCGGCGAACAGCTCCGGCCGTTCGGTGATCGCCCGGCCGACGGTGATGCCGCCAGCGCTGCCGCCGACCGCCGCCAGTCGGTCGGGCCGCGTATACCGCTCACGGATGAGGTGTTCGGCGCAGGCGATGAAATCGAGCCAGGTGTTAGGCTTCGTCGTTTTCTGGCCGGCGCTATGCCAAGCGGCGCCGTGGTAGCCGCCCCCGCGCACATGGCACACCGCGTAGGCGCCGCCCGCCTCGAACCACGCCCGGCGTTCGGCGCGGAATTCCGGCAGGTCCACCATGCCGTAGGCGCCGTAGCCGTACAGCAGGAGGGGAGTCGAGCCGTCGCGCGCCGATGCCGCGGGGCGCACCACGGTGAGGGGGATGGCGACGCCATCGTGACCCGCGGCATTCACCGATTCGACGACCAGGCCGTCGATTCGGTCGAAGGGCCCGGCCTGAGCGAGCTTCAGCTCCTGGAGCGAGTCCGTGGACGGGTGGTACTGGAAGCTGCGGGGAACCGCCGTCCAGCTGCTCAACGTGACGAACACACCGTCCATCAGGGGGTCGGCGCGCACTTCTCCGGCGAACGCGGCCGGGGCGGCGGCGATCGACGCGCCGTCAGGCAGCGGGATCGATGCGGGCTTCCCTCCCCACGGGATTCTCACCAGGCCGTTGCGCCCCCCGGCGAACGTCTCGGCATAAAGTCCATCGCGCGCGGCGCGCAGGTAGCGGATCGCCAGTCCGTTCCCCTCGAGCACGACGGCGGCCGTCGTCAGGTCGGGCGCGCGGAGATCCGTCCGGACGATCCTCGTACCGCCTTGCAGCGTGAGCGCATACAGATCCGAGTCGTTCACGGCGATCGCGACGACCGAATCGGACCTGCTGAAGAGTCGACGCCAGGCCGGTGCACCTCGCACCATCTCGTCGATAGGCGCGACATAATACGCGCTGATCGGCTCGACCCCGGTCGTCAGCGTGCCGAACGCCAGGCCATGCCGTGCGTCGATCTCGATGAAGGGGAACAGCCGGTCGTCGGCACCGACTGCGGCAGCGCTGAAGGCCTCGGCATCTCCGCTCGGGGCGTCGCCGAGCCGGTGACGCATCACCCTCACGCCGCGATACCGCTCGGTTGGCGGAGCGTCGGGGGGCAGGTCGCGAAGCTGGTTGTAGAAGAAGACAGCCCCGTCCGGACTCCACTGATTGGCATCCCACATGCTGCGAGGGATGGGACCGTCCACGTCGCGCCCGCTCGCGACATCGCGCACGCGCAGCTCGACGCGCTCGGATCCGCCGCTGGTTAGGCCGTAGAGTACGCGGCTCCCATCCGGCGATGGCCGAAGGCTGGCGAGCGTCGCGACTGTGCCTGCCGCAGCCACCGGATCCACGACCAGCCGCTCCTCGCCGGTCGACAGGTCACGGACGTAGCCGCGCGCCACCGGCTCGCCAGCGCGGCGCATCGTGTAGAACCAGCGGCCGCCCGCCGCGTACGGCAGCGAGATGGTCGGCGGCGCCGCCGCGCCGATCTCCCGGATCCTAGCGTGCACGGCCGCGTGACCGGGCAGCGCCTCGAGCACACGCCGGGCGTGCGCGCCCTGCGTCCGGAACCAGTCCAGCACCTCGCCGGAATCGGACTCCAGCCACCGGTACGGATCCGCCACCGCCGTGCCGTGCAGTGTGTCCACCACCGTGCGCACTGGGGTCGACGGCGGCTGGGCCGAGAGGAGAGCGCCGGGCGCACAGCTCGCCACCCCCACTAGGACGGCGCGGCGCAGGACGACGTCGATTCCGCATCGCTGATCACGCATTGCGTCGGTCCTCCCGTTAGGTATCGGATGCCTGCGATCGCCCGCCTTGCACGCTCTCAGGACGTCCGCGTCCCGGTCATCGCGGCTGCCATCGTGCAGGTGGTGAACAGGGTGCCATCGTCCGGATGCGAGAACGTGAAGGTCTGTTCCTGCCGCGCGGTGATGCGTGCCGTCGGTTCCACCTGGATGGAGCCGGATACCCCTTCTTCGTGGAGCAGATCGAAGACTCCCGCATCAGTGGTGACGGTGCCCTCGGACAGCGTGCGACTGAATGAGAACGTCAGGTCATCGGCGAGCGGGGCCGTGAATTGCCACGGCTCGTCGGGCTGTGGATCGGGCTCGACGTTGGTGACGGAAATGCTCGACGAGGAGCGGCTTGCCTGCCAGATCGCCCCGGCCGGCTGGCCAACGCTCGGCAATTCGAACGAGCTCCAGTCGCCCCCGGGCCACGGCGCGGGCGCGCACGCGCTTTCGTCGATGAGGCCGCTCAACACATACGTACCCGAGAATGCATCGCGGGACGTTCCGGTGCTGTCGCTACACGCGGCCGCGGCGACGGCGAGGAGGATGACCAGCGGTGGCGTAATGACGGAGGTGACGGCGAACATGGCGGCCTCCTGCTGCTGTGCGACGGCAGCTTCGAGGTGACGGGCGACGGTTCAGAGGGCCAGCGGGGCAGCCGTCGCGGTGACGGCGCAGCCTGCGCACCGCCGGTCGCGTGCTGGGGCCCACCACGATGAACGCAATCCCGTCTCGGAGGGGCCACCCGAGGCGGCAGGAGCTGCCGCAGGGCTCACGTCCGGGAGCGTCCCTCCGCGGCGCCTGCGCAGGGAGGGCACCGTCGGCGCCACTCGTCCCAACGACGCTCGCGGTGCCGCGTCCCGCGTCGCGCGCGCGACGCCCGCAGCGCGCTTCGTCGACATCCATCGTCAGGCGCGCGGCAGCATACCGATCCACCCCACGAGCAGGACGAACCCGGCGCTCGCTGCGGCGACAACGGCGTGCAGCACTCGCTCGCGCCGGGACCATCCGGCTCGTCTCCAAGCGAGCCCCAACGCGAGCGCGCCACCGGCCGCGAAGACGAGCGCGATCGGGGGAAGCGCGAACAACCAGCCCCACCGGTCGGGAACGCCGAACAGCGCCTGGTAAGGATCGCCCGCTGTCCAGAGCGCCAGGACGAGCCCCGCAGCAAACAGGAGCGAAGTGGCCGTCGCCGCCCACAGCAGGCCGGTCGCGAGCGCGGCGCCGCGCCCCCGCCCGGAGTGGCGGCCGGCCAGCCAGCTCACCGGCAGGAGGAATGTCCCTACCAGGAGAAAAAGAAGCGGCAGGCCGAGTGCGATGAGCCAGACCGGCTCGCGTGCAACGGCCACTCTCGTCGTCAGGCGCGGCACAGCCGCGTTCACGTGCACGTTCGTGGCGAAGGAGAGCGGCGGCAGCGCGCCGACACAGGACGTGTCGAGCGACTGCAGCGGATTCCCGAGGAACTGTTCCCGAATTTGCACGGTGCAGGGAGTCGGGACATTCACATCGTGACCCCGTCCTCGCAACGCGACCAGGTACGCATTGGGCAGCGTCGCCGCGGCTCGGCGGCCATACTCCAGTGGCGTGGTGGGATCGAACTCCCCAGCGAAGATGAGCGTCGGGACCTCGCTGCGAACCGGCTGGAAGACGGTACTGTCCGGGCTGCGAGCCATGAACGCGTCGCAAACCGCCGCCGGCTCGGGCGCGAAGCGGTTGAAACTCCCCAGCCACGGGAAGCGCTCCCGGAGTCGTTGAAGGGAATCGGCAGGAGGCTGAGGTACGAGATCGAAGCAGCGGGCCGTATAGTAGAACCCCCCGCTGCTCCCGGCGCCCATGGCGGGCTGCAACAACATCTCGACGAACGCGGCGTTGCGCCGCCGCAGCTCCCGAATCGCCAGCGGGATGTACGGGAGGAAGTCCGAATCGTAGAGCGCGTAGGAGATGACGGTTTGCGCGACCGCGCCATCGACATCGAACGGACCCCATTCGGTGCTCAGCCGGATGGGATCGGCATCGAGCTCTGCCAGCGCGGCGCGAAACTCCTCCTCGAGCGATGGAAACGACCTTCGGCAGCGCTGATCGCCGGCGCACGCGGCGAACAGACGCTCCATGCTGGGGCCGACGCGCGCTGCGGTGGTGCCGCTAGCCCATCCGTCAGGCGGCAGAGGACTGTACAGGATTGCGCTCCGCACCGATTCCGGAAAGCGGCGCATCGTCTCCAGCGCCACGCGCGTTCCCCAGGAGAAGCCGATCAGATTGAGCTGGTCATGGCCGAGCGCCCGCCGCAGCCCTTCGAGATCGCGAGCCAGAGCGACGCTGTTGAACTGCTCCGGGTCGATGCCCTGCTCCTGGAGTCGAGTCCGACAATCGGCCAGCGCGCGCCTAATGAATGCGGAGGCTTCGCCGACGGGCAGCCGCAGGATGGCCGCTCGCGTCTCCAGTCCTTCGAAGGCGGGACACAGCTCGCCGGGCTCGGAGTAGCCGGTGCCACGCGGGTCCATGAGCACGATGTCGCGGTGTTGTCGGAGCGCGTCCTGCAGCGGGTGTCGCGCCAGGCGCGCCGCGTCCCCGCGCACGAGATGTCCCCCCGGACCTCCGGGGATCAGCACGATGGCGTCGTTATGAAGACGCTCGCGGAGGCTGCGCAGGATGGCGACCTGGAGGCGATAGCGGCGCCCGCCCCTTTCGCTTTCCGGGACGATCAGCCTGCCGCACTCCACGCGGTATTGCGCCGATTCCTCGGCGCTCCAGAAGGGGCACGGCTCCGGCTCGAAGACGGCGTCGGTGGAGGTCTGGTCAGGGACGACGGGCTGCGCGGCGCTGAGCAGCGGCCCTGACGGGACCCCGATGATCAGAGCAAATGCGAGAAGCGTCGCGGACGATCTCATCATGACGTTCGTCTCCAGTGCATTCGGGAAATGCCTGTCTGAGAGAACGCGAGAGCGCGAGCGGGCGGGCCACCTTGGCGTCACTAGCTCTGCTCGGCGGCACGCCGCAGCTCCGCGGATTCCCGCCCACGCGCCGCGCGTAGACGATTGCCCGTCGACCTTGAATCGGCGCCTGCGTTCAGTCCGCCCGCAGGGCCACGGTCGGTGGTCGAAGCCGTATCAAACCGGCGCCTAACCGCGCGGGACGCCAGTCTGGCAGCGCGTGGAGACGGTCACAAGGCCACGGGGATGGCCCTACGCGAGCGACGGGAGCGAAGCGTCGTCCAGATGCCGCGCGCTGACAGGATCGCCGTGAACCATCCCGTTGTGCTGAGCGCGAACAGCGTCCAGACGAAGACGAAGCCGCCAGACTTGCTCACCACGCCCCCCTTCGAATGGATAATGATCATGCCTGCGCCGACGACCCCACCGAGGAGCATGATGACGTACCCCCCGAGCCGATCTGGGAGCATGAGCGTCCCATACAGCCAGAGAGCAAAGATTACGACTGGGATGGGGAAAAGGACCGCGCCCTCGGCTTGGAGCAGGACGTCGTGCGTCAGGTGAATGATCGTGAAGAGAAGGGAGAGCAGTGACGCGACGGTCAACAGGACGTTGTGCTTCATTGGGCCTTACCGGCATGGGTGAAGTTCACCTATTGGTAAGCCATATGAAGGGCGCGCGCAATGCGCGGGCGGTGCGGCTAGCACGGTTGTTCGCGGCAAACCGCCCCGAGGACCGGACGCTCCCACGTACCCTCGTACCCTGCTTGTTGTGGAACATGGGCCCTGCAGGGATCGAACCTGCGACCGTCGGATTATGAGTCCGCTGCTCTAACCGGCTGAGCTAAGGGCCCGAATGCCCGCAAGATAACGGCACCACGTCAGCTCGCGAACTGGGCCGCAGTTCCAGTCGAGACAGTCTCGACCACACGCGAGCTGCCGAACGAGGTCGGCCCGGACATCAGCGGGATCGCCGCGTCGGCGCGTCCATTCCCGGCCGCCGACGTCAGAGCGCCCCGCGCTCCCAGGGCCCGCGAATCGCCATCGTGCGTCCCGCCTGCGTGCCCGCGTCCGTCGTCGAGCCCATGATGTTCACGAACAGGATGCGACCGTCGGGGCTGAAGCACGCGCCCGCGAACTCCGTCTCGTTGAGCACGTTCTTCGCGAAGTCGAAGATCGCGCCTTCCCGCGTGAGGCCGCGCAGATACTGCTCGCCTGCGCCATCCTCGCACATCACCACCCCGCCGCGCGGGCTGACCGTGATGTTGTCCGGGTAGTCGAGCACCTCGGGCGAAGGCGACTCGAACACCAGGACCAGCTCCCCGCGGTCTGCCGCGGTCGGACGATAGCGCCAGACCTGCCCGACGCGCGCGTCGCCGCCGTTGGTCACGTGAAAGTAGATGCTGCGGTCGCCGTACCAGCACCCTTCCAACCGGGCGAACCGCGCGCCGCCGCGGGTGAATCCTTGCGCGAACACCGCGGCCGTGTCGCCCCAGACGCCGCGCGGATCGGGGTTGTCGATGTCGACCCACGTCGCGGGAAGCACCCGGCCGACCTCCTGCCCGTCGGCGGTGTCGTAGTTAGGTCTGCCGTCGATCGCCAGCAGCTGGAGCCTCCCGCCGTCGGCGAGCCGGCCCGGGGTGACCGGAATGAAGCGGTAGAATCCGGCGATGAGCCGGTCCTCGGTCTCGTAGACGATCCCCGTGTCCGGATCGACCGCGACCGCCTCGTGGATGAAGCGCCCCATGGCCATGAGGGGCACCGGTGTCACGGGCGCCTCCGCCGCGGCCGGCACCTCGAAGATGTAGCCGTGCTCGCGCTCCCATCCGTGCATGCGTCCCTCCACGCTCTCCTCACAGGTCAGCCAGCTGCCCCACGGCGTCGGCCCGCCGGCGCAGTTCACGATCGTGCCGTTCAGGCTCACGAAGTCGCGGACGAGCTCCGGGGTGCCGTCCGCGAGCACGCGCACCTCGAGCGAGGTGGTGCCGCCCCCCGCGCGCGCATCGTACGCGAACGCCGGGTTGCCCTTGACGCTCGCCGTCGCGGGCCAGTCGCGGTTCTCGTGGTTACGGATGAGCCGGATGTTGCCGTTGGGCAGCGGGAACGCGGCCATCCCATCGAAGGCGCCGGGGGTAGGCGAGCCGTCGGACATCGGCTTGCCGTTGAAGCTGAGCACCGTGTAGGTGAAGCCCTCGGGGAGCTCGAACTCGGGCCCGGCCGGGCGCAGGGGACCGTATCCGCCGTCGCCAAGCCCGGCGCGGCGATAGGCGCGCGCGTCCGGCACGGCGGGCAGCAGGCCGCGCGACCGCGCGACGAGCCCCGACAGCGATGGCGCGAACAACGCGGCGCCGGCGACGCTGGCGGAACGGCGAAGGAAGTCGCGCCGGAGATGATCGGTCATTGGTCAGGCACGCTGGTGATGGTGCGTTGCTACCGCAGGGGACGTCGAGGACGCGCTAAGGTGCTGAGGCAAGAACCAGGACGGCACGTCAATTCGTTGGGGCGCTCCCGGAGAGGAACATCGCGGTGGCGAAGACGCGCCAGGCGGTCGTGACTGTCGATTCAAGACAACCGCGTTCTCGTGCACGCCGTGCCGCAGTAGCGCGCGGAGGCGCCGAGTACGCAGAGGAGCCCGCCGTGCCCGCACGATCAAGCACACAGTGGAGCGCGATGTGACTGAAACACTAGCAGCCACCGAACTACATCCCCAAGAACCGACTACGCGAAGTTACCCAACCGAGACAAAACAACGTGCGTCAGTCAGGCAGTTCTCTGTGCCCTCTGCGCCCTCTGTGGTTCAAACCCACCACCTCGACCGGTCGAGATGCACGCTACGAATCGTCAGGCATGGCGCGCCGCCTCGGACGCCTGCGCGTCGTACGCCTCGAGCACCTCCGCCGCATCCACCGTCGCCGCGCCGAGCTTCCCGACCTCGACCCCAGCCGCGTAGTTGGCGATCAACGCCGCCTCGGCCGCCGTCGCGCCAGCCGCCAGCATCGACGCGAGGTACGCCGTCACCGTGTCCCCCGCGCCCACCACATCGTACACCTCGCGCGCGGCGGTCGGAATGCGTAGCGCCTCCGCGTCGCGCGACACCAGCACCATCCCGTGCTCGCCGAGGGTGAGCAGCAGATGCTCCACGTCGAGCCGCCGCAGCACCTCGGGGAGCGAGGCCTCGGATTCCAGGTCCACGGCCGCGCCGAGCGCCGCCTCCAGCTCGCGCCGGTTGGGCTTGAACACCGTGGCGCCCGCATAGCAGAAGAAATTGTGGTACTTCGGGTCGACGACGACCGGGATGCCCCGCCGCCGCGCGAGCGCCACCGCGCGCTCGATGACCGCCGGCACCAGCAGCCCCTTGTTGTAGTCCTCGAGCACCACGGCATCGGCGGCGGCGATGGTGCGCTCGAGGGTGGCGAGCACCGCGGCTGTATCGTCCGGATCGAGTCCCGCGTCCTCTTCCTCGTCGAAGCGCACGACCTGCTGCACGCGGGCGAGCACGCGCGTCTTGGTGGTGGTCGGGCGCCGCACGGTGACGAGGGCGTCGGGGTCGGCGTCGATGGCCGCGAGCATGTCGCGCACGTGGCCGCCCGCCGCGTCCGCGCCGACGGTGGCCAGCAGGACGGCGTGCGCCCCGAGCGCGGCCACGTTTTGGGCGACGTTGGCCGCGCCGCCGAGCGCCATGCGGCGCTCGCGGACGCGCACCACGGGAACGGGCGCCTCCGGCGAGATCCGGTCGACCTCGCCATGCAGATAGACGTCGAGCATCGCGTCGCCGATGATGGCGACCCGGAGTCCGCGGGCGGTCCCCAGGAGCGCCTCCAACCGACCGCGGTCGAGGAGTGGCGTCATGAGGGCGGGAAAGCTAGGGTTCCCGAGCGGATGGAGCAAACGCAGAGTCCGGCATGGGAGTTGAAATGCAGGGGCCAGGGGCAAGGGGCCAGGGGCTAGGACCAGGTCTCTAGCCTGATCACGTGTCCGATCCGATATCGGAGGCGCAGATTGGCCTTGTCCCTTGACCCTGGCCCCTGATCCCTTACCCGTTCGGTCCCACTTCCCCAGCCACTTGTCCCTCCTCTCCCGCCTCAACCTCGCCGCGAAAGAGAAGGTCCTCGCGGTCCAGCAGTACTTCCAGCTCGCCTGGAAGTCCATCCGCTTCGTGTTCGCGCGTCCGTTCTACGGCAGCGACATGGTGCAGCAGATGGATGTGATCGGCGTGCAGTCGCTGGGCATCGTGGTGTTGACGGGACTCTTCACCGGCATGGTGCTGGCGCTGCAGTCGTCGGTGCAGATGAAGCAGTTCGGCGCGACACAGTACATCGGGCAGCTCGTCTCCGCGTCGATGATCCGCGAGCTGGGGCCGGTGCTGGCGGGCCTGATGGTGGCGGGGCGGGTGGGGAGCGGCATCGCCGCGCAGCTCGGGTCGATGAAGGTGACCGAGCAGATCGACGCCCTGAACACGCTGGGCACGGATCCGATCAAGAAGCTCGTGACGCCGCGTCTGCTCGCGGCAATGATCATGATGCCGGTCCTGACGATCGTCGCGGACGTGGTCGGGATCCTGGGCGGCAATCTCATCGCGGAGCTGTATGTGCAGCTCCCGTCGTCGTTCTACTGGCAGAGCGTCTGGAAGCAGATCGCCCAGGGCGGCTTCGTGCTGAACTACATTCCTAACGATTTCGTGATGGGGCTCAGCAAGCCGTTCGTCTTCGGGGCGATCATCGCCATCACCGGCTGCTACTTCGGGCTCAATACCTCGGGGGGCACGGAGGGCGTCGGGGTGAGCACGACGCGCACGGTCGTCACATCGAGCGTGCTCATCCTCGTCAGCGACTACTTCATCACGCAGACGCTGCTCTCGGTGCTGCCGCAATGAGCGACGACCGCTTCGACGACGATCTTCGCGACGTCCCGGCCGCGGTGCCGCCGTCGGAGCGGCGTCCGGGCGAGCGGCGCAGCACCGAGCACCGCGCGCGCGTGCGCCGCGCCATCCGCACCGAGCTGGCCGAGGACGCGCCCGAGGATCTCATCCGGCGCGCCCGGGACGAGGATGAGCCGCAGACGTCGATCATCGAGCTCGACAACGTCTCGCTCGCGTTCGACTACCCCGTCCTCGAGGACATCTCCTTCACCGTGGAGAAGGGCGAGTCCCTGGTCATCGTCGGCGAGTCCGGCACCGGGAAGAGCACCATCCTCAAGCTGATCCTCCGCCTCCTCGTCCCGGACAAGGGGCGGGTGCTCATCCAGGGCGAGGACATCGCGCACCTGAGCTTCGACGAGGCCTTGCGCGTCCGGCAGCGCATGGGAATGGTCTTTCAGGGCGCCGCGCTCTTCGATTCGCTCACGGTCTTCGACAACATCGCCTATCCGCTCCGCGAGCACACCGACCTGTCGGAGGAGGAGATCGAGGAGCGCGTGCGCGAGAAGCTGGAGTTCGTCGATCTCAACGCCGACAAGGTGATGGACTCGCTGCCGGCGGAGCTGTCGGGGGGGATGAAGAAGCGGGTGGGCATCGCGCGCGGCATGGCGAACGATCCGCAGATCATGCTCTACGACGAGCCGACGTCCGGGCTCGATCCGCTCACCACCGGCACGATCACGCGCCTGATCATGAAGCTCCAGCGCGAGCTGGGCGTCACGAGCGTGGTGGTGTCGCACGACATTCGCTCCTCGTTTCGGATCGGTTCCCGCATCGCGCTGCTCGCCGAGCGCAACATCCGCTTCATCGGGACGCCGGAGGAGATGGCGTCGAGCGACGATCGGTACCTGCGGGACTTCCTTGGGGGGTATTGAGAGATGCAGCTTTTCGTTGACGCAACCGTGAACCGCGCGCCGCGCACTGCGACGACAGGCACATGAGACGCCCCACCTTTCTCACCTGGGAACAGCTCAAGGTCGGCGCGCTCATCGTCGTGGCGCTGCTGATTCTGGGCGTGGCCGTGGTGCAGCTCGGCGCCGCGGCCAACCTGTTCGCCGGGCGGTACGAGCTCGTCGCGTTCCTGCCCAACGCGAACGGCCTGCAGCAGGGCGGGGCGGTGACGGTGGCCGGCCAGCTCGCGGGCCGCATCGAGGAGATCGAGTTCCTGCCGGTGGACGGCGACACCTCACGCAACCTGCGCGTGCGGCTCTCGGTCGCCACCGACCTGCAGCCGCAGATCCGGGAGGATTCGCGCGCGAAGATCCGGACGGCGGGGCTGCTCGGCGACAAGACGCTCGACATCTCCGTGGGAACGCCGCGTTTTTCGATCCTCCAGCCGGGCGACACGATCGAGACCAGCCCCTCGCTCGACTACGAGCAGGTCATTGCGCAGGCGTCAGGCGCGGTGGGCGACCTCGTGCAGCTCACGGCGGACATGCGCCAGATCACGGGCGGCATGGTGCGCGGCGAGGGTACGATGGGCCAGCTCCTCACGAATCGGTCGATGTACGACCAGCTCACGCAGATGCTCACCGAGACCGACGCGCTGCTCCGCCGGCTCCAGGCCCCGGGTGGCACGTTCGGCCGCCTGCTCGATGATCCGACGCTGTACAACCGCCTGACGGGCACGCTGGCGAGCCTCGACTCCGCGGTGCTGCTCCTGTCCTCGCGCGACGGCACGCTGGGCCGGCTCGTCGGGAGTGATTCGCTCTACCGGCAGCTCGAGGGGACCGTCGCCGCGGCGGACTCGGTCCTGACGCTGCTGCACTCGGGCAACGGGTTCGCGTCCCGGATGCTCACCGACCAGCAGCTCTACGACCGGCTGAACAAGACGGTGACCGACCTCGCGGCGATCCTCGAGGACATCCGGGCGAATCCGCAGAAGTACACGCGCGGGCTGATCAAAGTCTTCTAATGACGGGAAGCCCGTCCCACCCAGCGCCGCGCCGGGGAGCGGCGCTGCTGGTGCTGGGACTGGCGATGATCGGGATCTCGTTCGCCGCGCCGCTCATCCGCTACTCGACGGCGCACCCGCTCGTCATCGCGTTATGGCGGCTCGTGTTCTCGCTCGCCATCATCGCGGTGTTCCTCCTGCCGCAGCGGGGATGGCGGCAGTGGCGGCGGCTCGACCGGCGCGGCGTCGCGTTGGCCCTCGGCGCGGGCGTCATGCTCGCGCTGCACTTCTGGAGCTGGAACAGCTCGCTCGCCTACACCACGGTCGCCGCGTCCGTGGTTCTGGTGAACACGCAGCCGGTCATCATCGCGGCGCTGTCGGCGGCGTGGCTGCGCGAGGCGCCGTCGCGAGCGCAGTGGGGCGGCATTGCGCTCGCGATGCTCGGCGCGCTGGTCATCGTGCTGCCCGACCTGCGCGGCGGAGGCCTCGGCTCCGGCCGCGCGCTGTTCGGCGACCTGCTCGCGCTTGGTGGGGCGGTCACCGCGGCGCTGTACTACCTCACCGGCCGTCGGCTCCGCGGGACGCTGGACCTGTGGCCCTACGTGGCGCTCGTCTACGGGGCGTGCCTCGTCACACTCGTGGCCATTGCCCTGGCCATCGGTGCCCCGATCCTGCCGCAGCCGGCGCGCGAGTGGTGGATCTTCGCGGCGCTCGCCATCGGCCCGATGATGCTCGGGCATACGGGGATGAACTGGGCGCTGCGTTATCTTCCGGCGTACAGCGTGAACCTCACGACGCTGGCGGAGCCGCTCGGCGCCACGCTGCTGGCCGCGGCGCTGCCCGGCATTCGCGAGGTCCCGCCGCTGGCGACGCTCGCCGGCGGCGTGCTGGTCCTGATCGGCATCTTCATCGCGCTCCCGCGACCCACGGAGACGGCGGCACCGGCGACATGACTTCGTACGAGCTCGACGTCGCGACGATCCGCGGCGAGGCGGTCGAATCCCGTCACCGGGTGCATGCTGCCGTCGTCGATCCGCGCGGCACGCTGATCGGGCGCGCCGGCGACCACACGCTGGTGACGCACTGGCGATCCTGCGCCAAGCCGTTCCAGGCGATGGCGTTCCTCCGCCACGGCCGTCCCGACGCGTTGGGCTGGGGAGACGACGAGCTCGCGCTCGCCTGTGCCTCGCACGGCGGTGAGCCGGAGCACGTCGCCATCGCCACGGCGATGCTGGCCTCGCTAGGCCTGGAAGAAGGGGACCTCGCCTGCGGCCCGCACACCCCGCTGTCGTCGCGGGGCGCGCGCATCCTCAAGGAGGCCGACCAGCCCGCGACGCGCCTGCATAACAATTGCTCCGGCAAGCACGCCGCGATGCTCGCACTGGCCAAGGGGTGCCACTGGTCGATCCTCGGCTATCACGAGCCGGAGCACCCCGTGCAGCAGGCGGCCCTGGCGATGGTGGCGGAGTGGGCGGGCGTGCCCCCGGCGTCGATCCCGTTCGGCGTGGACGGATGCAGCGTGGTGACCTTCGCGCTCCCGCTGGAGCGGATGGCGCTCGCGTTCGCGCGGCTGGCCGACGCGGCGCGGCACGACGAGGAGCCGGCCGCCCGCCTAACGTCGGCCATGGCGACGCGGCCCTTCCTGGTGGGCGGCACCGACCGGTTCGATACGGTCCTCATGGAGGAGACGGACGGCGCGGTCATTGCCAAGGTCGGCGCGGAGGGGGTGCACACCGTCGCCCTGGTCGACCGGCCGGTGGCATTTGCACTCAAGGTCGAGGACGGGGCGATGCGGGCGCAGCATCCGGCCGTCCTGCGGCTACTCCAGTGGCTCGAGGTGCTGCCGGAGGAGCTTCCGCCGCGGCTCGAGCCGTTCGCGCGCGCGCCGGTCCACAACACGCGCGGCGACCTCGTGGGCGAGGTGCGATGTCTCCGCTGAGCGCGCGCGAATCCGCGCCGCCGGGCGATGCGACGATGTCGTCAGGCGCCGCGGCCGAGCGTAGAATGACGGGACTCGATGCGGAGACCGCGGCCCTCTGCCGGCTCGCCGCGATCATCGCGGTCGGCACCGAGCCGGAGCTGCGACGCGGGATGAGCGATGTCGTGGCGGCGGACGTCAGCCCGGAGTGGGTCGAGGAGGTCGTGCTCCAGTCGTATCTCTTCGCCGGGTTTCCACGGGCGCTGAACGCGGCGCGTGAATGGCGCCGCGCCTCGGGCCGGCCGGCGCCGGCGACGGACGCCGGCACGTCGTACGCGGCGGCGGAGGAATGGCGCGAACAGGGAGAGGAGACCTGCGCGGTGGTCTACGGCGCGTTCTACGAACGACTGCGGCACAACATCCGGGAGTTGCACCCCGCGCTCGACACCTGGATGATCGTGGACGGGTACGGCAAGGTGTTGTCCCGCCCCGCGCTCGACCTCCGGCGTCGGGAGCTGTGCATCGTGGCCGTCTGCGCGGCGGCGGAGCAGGACCGCCAGCTGCACTCGCACCTCCACGGGGCGCGCAACGCGGGTGCGACGCCTGACGAGATCGATGGCGCGCTCGCCGCGGCGGATGCGTATCTCGACGCGGACGCGCGGCAGCGCGTGCGCCTGCTCTGGGCCAGGGTCCGGGGAAAGTAGATGTTCATCGATCGGGCGGTCGTGAAAGTCGAAGCCGGCACGGGCGGGTCGGGATGTATGTCCTTCCGGCGCGAGCACCGCGTGCCGATGGGAGGGCCGGACGGCGGCGACGGCGGCCGTGGGGGGAGCGTGATCGTCCGCGCCGACTCGAACCTCGCCACGCTGCTCGACTATACCTACCGCGACCGGTGGGCGGCGGATCGGGGCGAGCACGGGATGGGAGCGAACAAGACCGGGCGCTCGGGCGCGGATGTGATCCTGCCCGTGCCGCCCGGCACGGTCGTGAAGGACCTCGACTCCGGCGAACGGTTAGGCGAGGTCCTGGAGCATGGCGACGAGTGCGTGGTCGCGAAGGGCGGACGCGGGGGGAAGGGCAACGCGTTCTTCGTGTCGAGCACGCACCAGTCGCCGCGCGAGTGGCAGCCGGGCGAGGAAGGCGAGCAGCGCACGCTGGAGCTCGAGCTCAAGCTCATCGCCGATGTGGGGCTGGTTGGACAGCCGAACGCCGGCAAGTCCACGCTGCTGTCCGTGATCTCGGCCGCGCGTCCCAAGATCGCCGACTACCCGTTCACCACGCTCGCGCCAAACCTCGGCGTGGTGCCGTTGAGCGACCACCGCACCTTCGTCGTCGCCGACATTCCCGGCATCATCGAGGGCGCGCACGAGGGTCGGGGGCTCGGACTCCAGTTCCTGCGGCACATCGAGCGCACGCGCATCCTCGCGTTCCTCGTGCCGATCGATGCGCTCGACTGGCAAGCCGAGTACGACGGCCTGCGGGCGGAGGTGCGCGCCTACTCGGAGACGCTCGCCGCCAAGCCGCACTGCGTCGTCTTCTCGAAGATGGACCTGTTGGGCGACATGGAGCCGCCGCCCATCGAGGCGCCCGAGGCGTTCGGCGTCTTCGCCATCAGCGCGGCGACGCGCGACGGGCTCGACCGGCTGCTGGATGGTCTGTGGCGCGAGCTGCTCGCGGGCCGGCAGGCGGCGGCGCGTCAGGCGTCCGACCTGTTCCTGCCCTGAGCACGCGCGCCGCGCCGCGGACTGCCCGGCGCGTCCGCGAGCAGGCCCCGTCGCGGCCGCGGGAGCTGCCTGACGTGGAGTCGCGGGCCGCGCTGGCGCTCTCGCTGATCTCCGGCATCGGACCGGCGCGTCATGCCGAGCTGGCGGCCCGGCATGGTTCCACGCGCGCGGCGTTCGCGCGGCAGGGGACATCGGGCGCACGGCGGCAGGCGATGGACGAGGCGGACGCGCTCATCGACCGGGCAGCCGGCGTTGGCGCCCGACTCCTGGTGCGCGGTCGCTCCCCGTACCCGGCGCGCCTCGCCGAGCTGCACGCACCACCACCCGTGCTGTGGGCTCGCGGCAGCCTCGCGCTGTTCGAGGCACCGTGCGTCGCGATCGTCGGCACGCGCCACCCGACGGCCTACGGAGAGCGCGCGGCGCGGGCCCTGGCCGCCGGCCTTGCGAGCGCCGGCGCCGCCGTGGTCTCCGGCATGGCGCTGGGCATCGACGGCGTGGCGCACGTCGCCGCGCTCGACGCCGGCGCGGGCTCCGTCGCGGTGCTCGGCACCGGCGTGGACGTCGCCTATCCACGCGTGCATACCGCGCTCCACCGGCGGTTGGGGGTCGAGGGGCTCGTCGTCAGTGAGGAGCCGCCGGGCGCGCGCCCAACGCCGGGATCGTTCCCGAAGCGCAACCGCATCATAGCGGCGCTCGCATCGGTCGTGATCGTCGTCGAGGCGGACGTGGACAGCGGCGCGCTCATCACGGCGGGCCACGGGCTGGACATTGGGCGCACGGTGGCGGCGGTCCCCGGTCCGATCGACTCGCCCCGCAGCAAGGGCACGAACCGCCTGCTGCGGGACGGCGCCATGGTGATCGCCGATCCGGCCGACGCGCTCGCGCTGCTCGGCCTCCGCGCGCCGGCGGAGCGGGACCTGTCCGGAGCCCCGCCTGCGGAACGCGCGGTATGGCGGGCCCTGGAATGCGGCGCAGCCGATCTCGACGCACTCGTCGCCTCGACCGATCTTCCGCTGCGCGACTGCCTCGCGGCCCTCACGGCGCTGGAACTGGCCGGCGCGGTCGAATGCGCGCCGACTGGGATGATCATCCGCAGGTAGGACCGCAGTCCAATCCCAATTCCCCAATCCGCAATCCCCCGGACGTTACATTCCCGCCATGACGCACGCGGACTTCCGCGCCCGGATCTACGGGCAGTACGTCCACGCGCGGGAGACCGCGCTCGCACCGGCCAGCATCGCCGGCCTGTCGTCGCGCGCGCCGTATCTGCAGCGGGTGATCCGCGAACACTTCCCGCCCGACCGCGAGGCGCGGATCCTCGACCTGGGCTGCGGCCACGGCAGCCTCGTGTGGTTCGCCCGTCAGGCGGGGTACCGGTACGCGGAGGGCGTCGACCGCTCGCCGGAGCAGGTCGCGGAGGCGCAGCGGTTAGGTATCGACGGCGTGCGCGAGGGCGATCTGATGGAGACCCTCGCCGCGCTGCCCGAGGCCTCGCAGCACGTCATCATCGCCTTCGACGTCATCGAGCACTTCACCCGGGACGAGCTGCTCCCGTTCATCGACGCCGTGCATCGCGCCCTGGCGCCCGGCGGCCGCTGGCTCATCCACACGCCCAACGCCGAATCGCCCTTCTTCGGCCGCATCCGCTACGGGGACATCACGCACGAGCAGGCGTTCACCGTCACGTCGCTCAATCAGCTCCTGCGGGCCTCGCGGTTCGCCGACGTGCGGTGCTTCGAGGATACGCCCGTGGTGCACGGCGCGGCGAGCGCCGTCCGATGGCTGGTCTGGAAGCTCGTCCGGGCGATGCTCCGCGCCTATCTAATCGCGGAGACGGGCTCCCCAGGATCCGGGGTGCTGAGCCAGAACATGCTGGCGGTGGCGGTGAAGGATGGCGCATCGCCCGCGCCGCGCGATGGCTGACCTGACGAACGGCGGACCGGGGAGCGCGCGCCACCTGTACGTGCACGTGCCGTTCTGCGCGCGCCGCTGCTCCTACTGCGACTTCGCGATCGCCGTGCGGAAGTTCGTGCCGATGGACGCGTTCATCGACGGGGTCGTTCGCGAGATGGCGCTGCGCGTGCCGGACCGCCTGACGCTCGACACGCTGTACCTGGGGGGCGGCACGCCGTCCCGCCTCGGTGGCGAGGGCCTGGCCCGGCTCATCGAGGCGATCCTCGCGCGGGCGTCGCTGGCGCCTGACGCCGAGGTCACCGTCGAGGCGAATCCCGAGGATGTCACGGAGCGGCGCGCCCGCGCCTGGCTTGGCGCCGGCGTGAACAGGCTGTCGCTCGGCGCCCAGTCGTTCGAGGAGTCCGTGCTCGCGTGGATGCACCGCACGCACTCGGCCGCGGACGTGCCGCGGGCCGTGGCGCTCGCCCGCGACGCCGGGATAGAGAACGTCTCGCTGGACCTCATCTTCGCGACGCCCGCGGAGCTGCCTCGCGACTGGCGGGGAGATCTCGACGCGGCGATCGCGCTCGAGCCCGCGCACCTCTCGCTGTACGGCCTCACGGTGGAGCCGGGCACGCCGCTCGCCCGATGGCGGGCGCGAGGGGAGGCGCGGGAGGCGCCGGAGGAGCGGTTCGAGCAGGAGTTCCTGGACGCGCACAACCGGCTCACCGCTGCGGGGTACGATCACTACGAGGTCTCGAACTACGCCCGTCCCGGGCGCGTCTCGCGGCACAATGCCGCGTACTGGGCGCGCGTGCCGTATCTTGGTCTGGGGCCGAGTGCGCACTCGTTCGACGGTGCGGCGCGGTGGTGGAACGTGTCCGCGTACGCGGAGTGGCAGCGGACGGTGTCCAGCGGCGGTGACCCCATCGCGGACCGGGAAGTCCTCACGGCGGAGCAGGCCGAAGCGGAACGCGCCTATCTGGGCCTTCGGACCTCGCGCGGGCTCGACGTGCCCGCCGGGGCGGCGAACGAGGTCGGGCGGTGGGCGGAGGCGGGGTGGGCGACGATCGCCCACGAAGTGGTGCGGCTCACGCCGCTGGGCTGGCTGCGGCTCGATGCGCTCGCCGCTGGCTTGACACCTGTCGCAAGTCGTTCCTAGCTTTGCACTTATGGCTGAACAGCTCACGGAACGTGAAAGGCGTGTCCTCGAGGCGGTGATCCAGGCGTACGTGGAGACCGCCGAGCCCGCCGGCTCCCGCACGTTGTCGCGGAAGTTCGGGCTCGGTGTGTCGCCGGCGACGATCCGGAACACGATGAGCGACCTCGAGGACAAGGGCTACCTCTCCCACCCGCATACCTCGGCGGGCCGGGTCCCCACGGACCTGGCCTATCGCGTGTACGTCGACCAGTTGATGCGGGTCATGCCCATGGATGCGCACACGCGCTCCAGGCTGCGGGATGAGCTGCAGGTCGACGGCACGGCGTTCGAGACGATCCTCCGCCGCGCCGCGCAGACCCTCGGCGTGCTCACGCACGAGCTGGGCGTGGCGCTCGGCCCGCGGCTCGACGAGCTGGTGCTGGAAAAGCTGGAGCTCATCCGGCTGTCGGCGGAGCGCCTGCTGCTCGTGCTGCACCTGCGGGGCGGCGCCGCGCACACGCTGTTCGTCGAGGCGCCCGTGCAGGTGGCGGAAACCGCGCTCGCCAAGGTGGCGTTGGTCCTCAACGAGCGGCTGAGCGGGCTCCGCCTCAAGGAGATCCGCTCCACGTTGCCGGAGCGCCTGCGCGACGCCGAGGCGGCCAGCGACGCGCAGGAGCTGTTGAACATCTTCATTCAGGGGGGCGAGCAGCTGTTCGAGGTGCCGCCCACGGTCGGACCCGATGTGCTGCTGGGCCAGGCGAGCGTCCTCGCCGAGCAGCCGGAGTTCGCGAGCGGCGAGAGCCTGCGCACGCTGCTGGCGCTCACCGACCAGCCGCGGGCGCTCGGCGAGGTGCTGCGCCGGCGCGCGCCCAACGCGGGGATCAGCATAACGATCGGCGCCGAGCACGACGAGCCCACGCTGCAGCGGCTCACGGTGGTGACGGCCGAGTACCAGCTCAACGGGCTGGCCGGGATCATCGGCGTCATCGGACCGACGCGCATGCCGTACGACAAGGTGGTGTCGCTCGTGACGCACACCTCGCGGCTCATCACGGACCTCATCGCCTGACGCCTCGACGTTCGACTCTTTCATGTCAGACTTCTATACGGTCCTCGAGGTCGATCGCTCGGCGAGCGAGGACCAGATCAAGCAGGCGTACCGCAAGCTGGCCATGCGGTACCATCCGGACCGCAACGGCGGCTCCAAGGACGCCGAGGAGCAGTTCAAGAAGATCACCGAGGCGTACGACGTGCTGCGCGATCCGCAGAAGCGCGCTCTGTACGACCGCTACGGCGAGGCCGGCCTGCGCGGGGCGGGGGGCGCGGGCGGATTCCATCACGTGGATCTCTCCGAGGCGCTCAAGATCTTCATGCGCGACTTCGGCGGCTTCGGGGGGCTGGACGAGATGTTCGGTGCCGGCGGCCGGGGCGGTCCGCGCACCGGCGCCGACATCAAGATCACCGTGCCGCTGACGCTCCACGAAGTGGCGACGGGGGTCGAGAAGACGATCACCGTGAAGCAGCTCGAGCCGTGCGACCGCTGCGAGGCGAGCGGCGTCGAGCCGGGCTCCAGCACGCGATCCTGCCCCACCTGCCGCGGTTCGGGCGAAGTGCGGCGCGCGCAGCGCTCGTTCTTCGGGCAGTTCATCAGCGTGGCGCCGTGCCCGACATGTGCGGGGCAGGGAAAGATCGTCGAGAACCCCTGCAAGAAGTGCAAGGGCGAGGGCCGCACGCGCGCGGAGAAGACCTTCCCCGTCAACGTTCCGGCGGGGGTCGCGACGGGCCAGTACATGACGCTGCGCGGGCTGGGCAGCGTGGGCCCGCAGGGCGGTCCGCGCGGCGACATCCTCGTCGTGTTCGACGTCGCGGAAGACGATCGGTTCGAGCGCGACGGCGAGGAGCTCTACACCATGGCGCTGGTGAGCTATCCGCAGCTGGTGCTGGGCGGCAGCGTGGAGGTGCCCACGCCGACGGGCCAGTCAGTGTCGGTTCGTATTCCGCCGGGCACACAGAGCGGTCAGGTGTTCCTCCTCCGCGGGCGCGGGCTGCCTCGCGTGAACGCGCGCGGCGTCGGCGATATGCACGTGACGGTCCGACTGTGGACGCCGCAGTCGCCGGGCGAGGAGGAGTTGGGCCTCATCCGCGAGTTGGGACAGCTGCAGACGGAGCCGCCGAAGGAGCAGCCCCGCGGCTTCTGGTCGAAGGTCAAGGACGCGCTCGGCGCGTGAGCGGCGAGCCGCCGCGGCCGGTGCACTGGCGCACGATCCGCGTCCGCGCCGAGGACCCGGAGGCTCGTCAGGCAATGATCGCGGCGCTCATTGCGGTCGGCGCGGGGGGGGTGGAGGAGCGCGGCGCGACGCTGATCACGCACGTTCCGGACGATGTCGATGTCGGTCCCGTGCACGCGGCGGCGACGGTACGACCCGGTGTACGCATCGAGCTCGAGGAGCTCGGCCCGGTGGACTGGAGCGCGCGCTGGCCCACCCAGGTCGGGTTGCAGTCGCTCGGCGCCATCACCATCGCTCCGCCGTGGCTCGCGGAGCAGGTCCCGGACGGTTCGCACGCGGTGATCATCGATCCCGGGATGGCGTTCGGCACGGGCGAGCACGAGACCACGCGCGGAGTCGTCAGGCTGATGCAGCGCGTGGTGCGGCCCGGGGATGCCGTGGCGGACCTGGGGGCGGGCAGCGCGGTGCTCGCGATCGCCGCGGCTAAGCTCGGCGCGTCGCGGGTCTTCGCGATCGAGCGGGATGAGGAGGCGATCGCGAACGCCGAGGAGAACGTGCGCCGCAACCACGTGACGGATCGCGTGGTAGTGCTGCACGGCGACGCGGAGGCGCTGCTGCCGGTAGTGAGCCCCGTGCGGGTCCTGCTCGCCAACATCATCTCGTCGGTGATCGTGCAGCTCGCGCCCGCCATGCGCCGCGCAATCCCCGACGACGGTGCGGTGGTGCTGAGCGGCGTGCTCCGCAGCGAGCGACACGCGCTTCTCCAGACGCTGGAGGGCACGGGATGGCGCTGCACGGCCGAGGACGCGGAGGGAGACTGGTGGAGCGGGATCGTCGAGCCGGCGTAGTCACGCTCTGGGCCGCGGAGCGGCCCGAAGCCGGGCGTCCGCTCTCTCTGTCGGAGGACGAGTGCCAGCACGCGCGCGTACGGCGGCTCGGCGCGGGGAGCGTCGTCAGGCTCGTGGACGGTGCGGGCACCGAGGCCACGGGAACGCTCGTCAGGCTCACGCGGCATCACGGCACCGTGGATGTGACGGAGGTGCGGGCGATGGATCGCCTTCCGCCCGTGCATCTGCTGCTGCCGGTCGCCGACCGGGACCGCATGCTCTGGCTCGCGGAGAAGGCGGCGGAGCTCGGCCTGTCGTCGTGGCGTCCCGTGCTCTGGCACCGGTCACGGAGCGTGTCGCCGCGCGGGGAGGGGATGCTCTTCCAGGGCAAGGTGCGCGCGCGGATGATCGCGGCGCTCAAGCAGAGCGGCGGCGCCTGGCTACCGGAGCTGCATCCGGCCGCGGCGCCGGCCCACGCGATCGCGGCCGCGCCCGAGGGCTTCCGGATGGCGCTGGACGGGAGCGGCTCGCCGGCCACCGCAGAGTCGTTCGCGGCGCCGGCGACGATCGCCGTCGGCCCGGAGGGCGGCCTCGAGCCTGACGAGATCGATGCGCTGGCGGGCGGGGGCTTCAGGCTCGCATCCCTGGGGCCGACGACGTTACGATTCGAGACGGCCGGGATCGTCGCGCTGGGCATCGCGCGCGCCGCCCTGTCCGGGCCGCGAGAACCCGGCGCCACGCCATGACACGGATCGCGCGCGGGCCTGCGATTCCCGATTCCCGATTCCCGATTCCCGACGGTCATGCCTGACGACTGCCTGTTCTGCCGCATCGTGCGCGGCGAGATCCCCGTGAAGGTCGTGGCGGAGACGGAGCACTGTGTCGCCTTTCGCGACATCGATCCCAAGGCCCCGGTGCACGTCCTGGTGATCCCACGCGAGCACATCGACTCGCTCGACTCGGCGACCGACCCGGCGGTGGTGGGACGCCTCGCGCTGCTGGCCGCCGAGATCGCGCGCACGGAGGGGATCGCGGAGTCCGGCTACCGCACCGTCATCAACACGAACGCGCACGCGGGCCAGACGGTCTTTCACATCCACCTGCATCTGCTCGGTGGGCGACGGCTCGCCTGGCCGCCGGGGTAGGCGTCGCGCGTCGCGCAACCCGCGCCCTACACCGTCACCAGCGTGACCTCGGGCCGGGATCCGATCCTGAACGGCACCCCGGAGTTGCCAATGCCGCGGGTCACGTAGAGATGGTGCTGGTGCTGCGCGTACCAACCTGCCACGTAGGGGCCGCTCCCCTCCGGCGTGAACACCGCCCGGCCGAACGGCGCGATCTGCCCGCCGTGCGTATGCCCCGAGAACGTGTGGACGCGGCCCGGCGCCGCCCCGGCGATGGCCGGGAAGGGTCCGGGACAATGCGACAGCACCAGCCGCAGCGCCCGCGGATCCCGCGTCAGGTCCGCCACGACACCAAGGTCCTGTCGTGAGGCGCGGGCATCGTCGAGGCCGGCGATCTGCACCCGGAGCCCCTGCACGTCGTGCTCCGCCGACGCGTTGACCAGGAGCCGCGTGCCGCCCCCCTCGTACTCGCGCCGGAGCGCCGCGCGATTACAGGCGCCCCAGTACTCCCAGTTGCCGAGCACCGCGTACTTGGCCACCCGTGCGGGGAAGAGGTCGTAGAACCTGACGAGGGCCTCGGTGCCCGACCGCTCGATCGCGTCGCCGAGGATGAACACGAAGTGCGGGTCGAACTCCACGACGGCGCGCGCGAGCTCGCTGCCCTCGACGAGCTCGTGCGGCGCGTGCATGTCCGACAGCAGCGCGACGCGGATTCCGCGCACCACACCCGCGGGCGTATTCGTGCGCACGACGTCGAGATCGTTCGACGACATCCCGTAGAGGGCCGCCGCTCCCGCGGCGACTCCCGATCCGGCGACGCCGAGAAAGCGGCGCCGGCTGAGGTTCAGATGCATTCTGCGGCTGCTTGACAGTGGTGAAACGATAGTCTTAACTTATCGCGACACAACAACTTACCATGTCGCGACCGTCCGGGTCGGGCCCTCGGGCCCAGCGCCCATCCGGACGACGAGGCAGACGGACGAACGGCACACGTCCCGCCGCGGGATCGCGCCGCACACGTCCGTCCGT
>DATHUW010000161.1:0-16993 GCA_035461825.1 Gemmatimonadaceae bacterium | reverse complement strand
CAAGTTCGGCCGGGACGTGATCGACGTCGAGGCACTGGCGCCGGCCTTCGAGAACTTCCAGATGCGGATCACCCCCGCGGCACTGGAACAGATCAAGGAGGTCGGCGACCCCATGTGGCGGCAGTACGTCCCGACGGTGGACGAGCTCGACATCGTCGACGGCGTCATCGACTCGCTCGACGAGGATGCGGACAGCCCGGTGCCCAACATCACGCACCGCTATCCGGATCGCGTCCTGTTCCTGGTCAGCCCGGTCTGCGCGAGCTACTGCCGGTTCTGCACGCGCCGGCGCAAGGTCGGCGATCCGGAGAAGATCCCGCTCAACCAGTACGACTCGGCGTTCGAGTACATCGCGGCACACCCGGAGGTGCGCGACGTCATCCTGAGCGGCGGCGATCCGATGCTGCTCAGCGATCGCCGGCTCGAGTACATCTTCCAGAAGCTGCGAGAGATCCCGCACGTGGAGATCATCCGCATCGGCAGCCGCATCACGTCGCACTTGCCCGAGCGGATCACTCCCGAGTTCTGCGAGATGGTGCAGCGGTACCACCCGGTCTTCATGAACACCCACTTCAACCATCCCGACGAGCTCACGCCGACGGTGGTGGCGGCGCTGGACCGGCTGTCGAAGGCGGGAATACCGTTAGGGTGCCAGACCGTGCTCCTCAAGGGGGTCAATGATGAGCCGGGGGTGATGAAGAAGCTGATGCAGGCGCTGCTGAAGGCCCGCGTCCGGCCCTACTACATTTACATGTGCGATCCCGTCGCGGGCGGCGAGCATTTCCGCACCCAGGTGCAGAAGGGGCTCGAGATCGTGCAGGCGCTCCGGGGATGGACGTCGGGGCTCGCGGTGCCGCACTTCGTCATCGACGCGCCGGGGGGCGGCGGCAAGGTGCCGCTGCTGCCGGAATACGTGGAATCGATTACCGATGACGAGGTAATCTTCCGCAACTACGCGGGAGAGCGGTACGTGTACAAGCAGCCGCAGCAGCCGGTGCCGGTGTCGGGGTGCGGAACCGGAGTAGCCGCGGAGGCGGACGTGGTGCCCATCCGGGGTGCGAAGCGCCGAACCGCGCAGAGTGGAGCGCGGCGGAAGCGGAAGGCCGGAGGGACGTAATCGGGACTGGGGATTGGGGATTGGGGGCTGGAGCTCGCCTTGAAGCGCGTGCTCTCATCCGCTGCTGTGCCCAATCCCCAATCCCTCATCCCTTCTAGCACCCCGCACCCGGATTCGTCGTGCATTCCGTATTGGGCAGCGGGAGAAAGTCGAACGTCGGCACCGTCGTCAGGGTCGGACCGAAGCGCCGCGTATCCTCCCACCGCAGGCCCTGCATGTACAGCTCGTAGCGCCGCTCGTAGGCGATCTGCGCGAGCAGCTCCGCCTCCGTGTCGAGGGCCGTCGCCGGCAGCGATGGAAGGCCCGCGACGGGCTCGGCGACCGGCGACGAGCTCTGAGTACGGACCTCGTTCACCAGGGTCGCCGCCGGGGCGAACTGCCCGAGGCGTGCGTACGCCTCCGCTTTGATGAGCTTCATCTCGTCAGGCAGGTACACCGGGAACGGATCGTTGGGCTGCGAGTAGCGGAGCAGCGGCTTGATGACGCTGTCCGGGGGGTTCGCAGCGAGCGGGCTCGCGGCGAGATCCAGCCAGTACGCGGGGCGCCGATCGCCCGGTTCCGCTGCATTCGCGAAACTCTGGAGTCCGCCGACGTAGCGCAGCTGGAACGCGAGATTCTCGATCGGGTTGCGAGTCGGCGCCGGATACTCGAGGACCGACAGCACCGCCAGATTCACCCGGTCCGCCGCCGTGATGGCCGCATCGTACTGCCCGTCCATGAGATAGTACCGCGCCAGCATCGCGTTGATCGTGTTGCGAAGATCGAATCCCGCCGCCAGCGCACGCGACGCGAAGGATGTCAGGTCGGCATCGGTCACCGTTTCGATGTCCGCGCGAGCGCGCTCGAGCAGCACCAGCACCGTGTCCAGCACCTCGTCGCGCTGCGCCGGCACGCCGCCGCCCTCGATCACGTCCACCGGGACCGCCTCGTACTGCTGGATGAGGAAGCCGAGCGCCATGGCCTTGAACAGCTTGGCGGTCGCGCGCACTCCGGCCGTGGTCGCCGCCCCGAGCGGCACCTGATCCGCGCCGGCCAGCACCGTGTTCGCCGAGCGGATCACCTGGTACGAGTTCGCGAACGGCGACTCGACGACGAGGTAGCTATCGTCGAAGTTCTCGCCGGTGAACAGTGAGATGTACGAGACGAGCGCGATTGCGAGCGTCCCCCATTCATCGGTGATGAGGGAGTTGGTCACCATGTAGTCCTCGATCGTCTGGGCGAACTGCGCCTGCATGCCCACGGTCACGGACAGCACGCCGTCGGCGTTGGTGATGACTTCCGTCCCCGTCGGCGCGTTGGGATTCTCCAGGTCGAGGCTGCACGCGCCCGTCATCGAGAGCGCCGCGATCGCGAGAGCGCGCCGCGCGGCGGTCATCGCAGTGTCGATCGTCATGTTCGCGCCCTCCTCAGAAGATGAAGGTGAGGTTGGCCACGAGTGTCCGCGGCAGGGGAATGGTTGCGAAGTCCACCCCGCGCGCGACGGTCTGCGCCGAGAACAGGTTCACTTCGGGGTCGAGGCCCCGGTAGTCGGTCCACGTGTGGAGGTTCCGGCCGGCGAGGCGCAGCACGACGGACTCCGCGCCCACGCGCCGCAGCCAGTCTCCCTCGAACCGCTTGGAGACCGCGACCTCGCGAAGCTTCACGAAGGACCCGTCCTCGATGTATTCCTCGTAAATGTTGATGCGCCCCGCCGGATTGCGTCCGAACGTCTGACGCACGGTGTCCCCGCGCGCCTCACGCTCCAGGATGGCGTCGGAGCCGAAGAACTCCGTGATGCGCCGCGTGAAGTTCGCGACGTCGTTTCCGAACCGCCCATCGAGCAGAAAGCTGACCTGGATCCCCTGCGGCAGGTCGAAGGTGTTGCTGAAGGACGCCGTGAAGTCGGGATTCGGATCGCCGATGATGCGGTTGGCGAACGGCGTCGAGGTGACGTTGCCCGGCAGCGTCAGCGTGTCGAGCGCGCGGACGGGCAGGAGCAGCGAGTCGGCAGTGACGTTGCGGTAGATGATGTTCCCGTCGTCGTCGCGCGCGTACGTCCCGCCGTAGAACACGCCGACCGGCTGTCCTTCGATGACCGCGTTCAAATAGCCGAAGACCAGCGTGTCGCTGCTGGCCGCTAGCTGCTCGATCCTGTTGCGGTTGGCCGCATAGCTAATGCGCGACCGCCACGTGAAGTTCGGCCTGTTGATGTTGATCGTGTTCAACGAGATCTCGACGCCCTTGTTCGTGAGCACGCCGATGTTCTGGAACTGGTTGAGCGCGCCCGTGCTGCGCGGCACCGGCACGCTGAGCACCAGGTCGCTGGTGCGCTTGTCGTAATAGGTGAACTCGAGCTGCGCGCGGTCCTCCAGCAGGCCGAGGTCGAAGCCCAGCTCGTACTCGCGTTGGCGCTCTGGCTTGAGGTTCGGATTGCCGACCGTGGTGCTCGCAACGAGGCCGGGACGGCCCGCGAACGAGGTGTTCACGAAGTTGTCGAATCGCGTGTATGCGCCGGGCGGCTGGCCACCCGTCTGGCCGTACGCCGCCCGGAGACGGAGCGAGCTCAGGACGGATCCGAAGCTGCCCTCGAACGCCGGCTCTTCATCGACGACGTACGAGAGTCCGATGCGCGGGAAGAACTGCAGCCGCTCATCGTCGCCGAACGCCGACGATGCATCGAAGTTGATGCCGCCGGTGAGATAGAGCCGTTCGTTCCAATTCAGCCGCTGCTCGAGGTAGCCGCCGATCGTGCGGATCTCCGAGCGCTCCTGCCCGGCGGACTGCGTCGCACCGCCGACGAGCGTTTGCTCGGGCGGTAGGCCGGTGGCGGCCGCGCGGAGGATCTCCCGATTGTCCGCCGTGTAGCGTAACCCCGCGCCGGTCGACATTCCGATCTCCGGGGATATCCTCCAGTCGTAGGAGGCGAGGAGGTCGTTGTTGAACTGGCGGGAGAACTGAACGGGCGCCTGCACCGAGCCGACGAAGCTGGCGTTGATCGTTCGCGGCGGTTGCAGGAACCGCACCTCGCGCCGGTAGTCATCCACTCCGGCCAGGTAGCGAATCGACAGGTTGGGGATCGGCTGGAACCGCGCCTCGAACCCGCCGACGAAGCGGGTGACATCCTCCGGCGCCTCGAACTCGTTGAGAACGACGAGTGGGTTGGGACCGAGCACCGGGTTGTACGGGAACTGCCCGGTGGTCTCATCGAACGAGGGATCGTAGATCGTCGGCGTAAAGACGATGCTCGTCAGGACGCCGTTCGTCTGCTCGCCCTCGGTGATGAAGTCCGCGTGGGAGCGCACGTAGTTGCCGCGCACCGTCAGATCGAGCCGCTCGGTGATCTGCTGGTTGAGATTGGCACGCAGGTTCAGCCGCCAGTAGTCGCTCGATCGAACGACGCCTTCTTCGTTCTGGTAGCCGCCGGAGAAGAAGTAGCTGGTGCCGCCGGTGCCGCCGGCGACGGAGAGGCGGTTGTTCGTGGAGACCGCGCTCCGGAAGATCTGGTCCTGCGGATCGAAGCGCTCCACCGGGTCGCCCACGTTGAGCGTGTTGCGGATGACCGTGTCGGCCGCCGTGGCCGTACCGGCCATGTTCAACGCGTACCGCTCCGGCGTCTTGCCTGACGACACCTCGGTGGAGTAGGTGAACACGGCATCGCCCGAACGCCCGCGCTTCGTGAAGATCTGAATCACGCCGTTGTTGGCGCGGGAGCCGTACAGCGCGGCGGCCGCCGCTCCCTTGAGCACTTCGATGCGCTCGACGTCCCCCGGGTCGAGATCGGCGATCCGGTTGCTGAGCGCGGCGCCGCCGCGGGTGGCGTTGGCGCCGAGGCTCACGAGCGCCTCCGACGTGTTGTCCACGATCACGCCGTCCACCACGTACAGCGGCTCGGCGCCGCCGAGGATGGAGTTGGTGCCGCGCAGGCGAACGCTGACGCCGCCCCCGGGTTGGCCGGAGTTCTCCGAGATTACGGCGCCGGTGATCTTCCCCTGAAGCGCCTGATCGATGGCCGTAGCCGCGGGAGCCTCCGATACCTCCTCGCCCACGATCGACTCGATGGAATTGCCGAGTGCCCGCCGTTCGGTGGGAGCGGCAACGCCAGTCACGACGACGTCGGACAGGGTCGTCGCCGCGAGTGCCATGCTGAACTCCACCGTCGTCGTCTGCCCAGCGGTGACGGTGATGTCCTGGCGGCGCTCCGAGTAACCGATGCGTCGAGCGATGACGGTGCGAGGTCCAGCGGGCACGCTCGGCAGAATGAACTCGCCGTTGGCGCCGGTGAGGGTGCCGACCGTGGTGCCGGCGATGATCACCTGCACGCTGTTCACCGGCTGTCCGCCCGTCGCATCGACGACGCGTCCGCGGACGATTCCGGTTTGCGGTGCCTGCGCTGCAGCCGCCGCCGGCAACAGCCCCGCGAGGCATGCGATCCATCCCGCACGTCGAAGCTGCATGAACACCTCCTGAAGCTGGTCCGTGTTCGCTCGCACGAACTGGCGGATGCGAACGACGGTGCCGCGGGAGCTGCCTAGCGAGCTCTGCCGCGGTCACCGCGCACACGGAGATGTGGGGGATTCGCCTACGCAAAAAACGCGCAGCGACCGGCTCGCCATCCGTAACCGTCGTGTGCGAATCGCGCGGAATCTGGAATCGTCAAGAAAAAAAAGAGGATCGGCGTTCACCTGAGCGCCGATCCTTCCCTGCATCGATTGTTGCGATGCCCGATCCCGTCTACGCCTCCGCCATCGCCGGCTCCTTCTCGTATTCGGCGATGACCTTGCCGGCCACCTCCTGCGGCACCTCCTCGTAACCGCGGAACTTGCGCACGAAGCTCGCGCGGCCCTGCGTCTTCGAGTTCAGGTCGGACGCGTACAGGTGCATCTCCGCCTGCGGCACCGTGGCGCGCACGATCAGCCCGTGACCCGAGGGATCGGCCTCCGTCCCGAGAATGTGGCCGCGCCTGGAAGAAAGGTCGCCCATCACATCGCCCAGATAATCTTCCGGCGTGCGGACCTCGACCTCGTCGATCGGCTCGAGCATGACGGGATGGCATTTCGGCGCGACCGCCCTGAAGGCGAGGATGCCCGCCATCTTGAACGACATCTCGTTCGAGTCCACGGAGTGGTACGAGCCATCGTACAGCTCGACCTTGAAGTCCACCATCGGGAAGCCCGCCAGGACGCCGCGCTGCGCCGCCTCCTGGATGCCCTTGTCGACCGCCGGGATGAACTTGTTAGGTATGACCCCGCCGACGATCTTGTCCTCGAACACGTACCCTTCCCCCCGCGGCACCGGCGCGAGGCGGATCCAGCAGTCCCCGAACTGTCCGCGGCCGCCGGTCTGCTTCTTGTGCCGCCCCTGCCCGTGCCCCCGGCCCCGCAGGGTTTCTCGGTAGGCGATTTTCGGCCGCGTGAGCTCCGCGCTCACGCCGTACTTTCGCTTCAGCTTGTCGAGGACGACCTCCAGGTGCCGCTCGCCGAGACCGGACACGACGGTCTCGTGCGTCTCGGCATTGTAGTGCACCTCGAAGGTCGGATCCTCGTCGTGCAGGCGGTGCAGTCCCGCCTGGAGCTTCTCTTCGTCGCCACGGTTCGGCGAGTGGATGGCGAACGATACCAGCGGATCGGGCAGACGCGTCTGCGGCAGCCGCACCGGATGCTCGCGCGTGGACAGCGTGTCGTTCGTATGGGTGTTGCGGAGCTTCGCCACGCATCCGATGTCGCCGGCGCGCAGGCGCGCCACTTCCGTTCGGTCCTTCCCCTGCGCCACCGACAGGTGGTTGAGCTTCTCGACCCCGCTCCTGGTCGCGTTGTATACCTCCTGCCCGTTGCTCACGCTGCCGGAGAAGATGCGGAAGTAGCTCACGTCCCCGACGTGTGGCTCCGACACCGTCTTGAAGACGTGAGCGGCGAACGGATTCTCGTCCTTCGCGTGGATCTCGACGGTGTTGTTCCCCTCGGCTCCCTTGAAGGCGTGAAGCTCCTCCATCTCGTACGCCGAGGGCATGAGTTGCACGAGCTCCGTGAGCAGCGCCTTGATCCCGTAGGTGAGGTCCGACGATACGCAGAAGAGCGGAAAGAGATCGCCGCGCTTCATCGCTTCCTTCATGCCGTGGATCGCCTCGTCGCGCCCGATCTCGAGTCCCTCGAGGTACCGCTCGAGCAGCGTATCGTCCGTCGCCGAGATCGACTCGATGAGCTCCTGATGGTAGCGGTCGAACCGGACCTGTTCCTCCGGAGGAATGTCGCCCTCGTCGTACTCGCAGGTCTTCGTGCCCTTCTTGTAGAAGTACGCGCGGCGACTGAAGAGGTTCATCATCCCCCTGAACGAGGGGCCCTCGCCGATCGGGATCTCCACGGGAATGACCTTGCTCGTCAGGCGGTCGCGCACCTGCGCGTAGATGCCGTCGAACGTCGCGTTCTCCTTGTCGAGCAACGTCACGACGAACAGCACCGGGTCCTTCCGCTCGACCGCCTCGCGAAACATGCGCTCGGTGCCGACCTCGACACCGGCGGTCGCGCCGATCGTGACGAGTGCCCCATCCGCCGCCGCCAGCCCCGCGACGGCATCCCCCGCGAAGTCCGCGTACCCCGGCGTGTCGATGAGATTGATCTTGGTGTCCATCCACTCGGCGATGGCGCAGCCGAGATTGATCGAGTATCCGCGTGCGGCTTCCTCGGGCGAGTAGTCGGTGAGCGCCGTGCCGTCGCGCACCGACCCGTGACGCTTGCTGGATCCGCAGACGAATGCCATCGCGTCCACCAGGCTGGTCTTCCCGCTCCCGCCGTGCCCCACGACCGCGACGTTGCGAATGTCCGAGCTTCCATAATCCCGCATTGCAGCGCCCTCCCCGCGCAGAGAAAACGCGCGCCGCCGAAGGACCGGCGACGCGATGACCTGATTGGGCTATGCTACCCACGGGGAGTGAGACGTCAAGGGATGTCGGTCCCGATTCGTGGCAGCGGCGGCGGAACACATGGCCGCAGGCGCGCGCGGCCAAGCGGCTGACCTCGGCGCATGCGACGAAACCGAGGGGCAAAAAAGAACGAGCCACGCGTGGGCGTGGCTCGTTCGGGTTCTGACGAGACAGGAAGGTCGCTCAGTCTCCTTCGTATTCGTAGGTGAACCGCTCGGCTTCGCGGACCGAAGCGAGCATGGCATCGGCGGTCAGGCCGTTGCCGGCGACCGCGGGCGTGGGCTCCGGATTGAAGCTGATGCTGATCGCGCGCCACATGCCTTCCGGCCAATCGGGCATCGCCAGGCCAGCCACGAGTCGCTGGATCAGACGGCCGCACTGGTCACGCAGACGCGAGGCGGTATCGGAGAGCACCTCGAACGGAATGTCGAGATCCACCGTCCGCATCTCGCCGGTGTCGCGGTCGCGCCAGGCAGAGTCACCGACCGCGCCGCGGCCGGGCCATACGCCGAGGTGCCTGAAGCATCCCTCATCGCCGACGGCACCCCTGCGGCTCTCGACCACCGCGGCGAGCGCGAGGGCCAGAGAATCCGAGCTGGGGGTGCCATACAGTGTGACCACGTCACGCGCACGCCGCTCTGGCGCGTGGCTGGCCGGCACGGAGTCCACCCGTGCCAACACCGGCGAGGGGTCCGGGCCTTCCTCGACCATCACGAGGACGTCCATGTTCCCTCCACTTGGGTCGGACGAACTACGGTTTCCACGATCGCTCGTGGGAGCCCTTGCGCACCCATGGAGAAGCAAGACAGGGGCCGTGGTGCACGCATGGTTCTCACGCGATGCAACACAATGCCGCGCAGAAAGTTCCGGGATTGTAACGGGGACATGACATCTGCGGCCGCCGTTGCGCAGACGCCGCATTCGGCGTGGTTCCCTCGCCTTATGCAACGGTCGCGGGCCGCGCCTCGCGCAGGCCGATCGCCAGCGCCGCAGCCATCACCGCGTAGAGCAGCGCGAGCTCTCCAGCGGTCATCGCCGTCTCGAATCCCGGACGCAGCGAGGGCGGGAGGAGCAGCACGTCGAGCGCGAGGGCGGCGCCGGTAAAGAGCGCAGCGGCGATCGCAAGCCGCCAGCCGCGCAACCCCCCGGCGAGGAGCGCGAAGAGGACACCCCATAGCAGGAGCGATACGAAGTGGACGAGCATAGCGAGTCCCGTCACCTGCGCGCTGAACGTGTCGATCGAGAGCGCGCGCGATCCGATGAGGATGTGCGCGGCATCGTTGAGCAGGGCGAAGACGGCACCACGGGCCCGGCCGAGGCCTAGCAGAGTGCCGGCCGTCGCCGCCGCGGCCACCACGCCGGCCACCAGCCCCCGTCCTACGCGCTCACGCAGCACGCGCGTAAGAAAGCGCGGCGGCCTAGCGCACTCAAGGGGAAGCGTGGACATGCTATTGAGGTCGCGTCATATTGGCCGAATGCGTGATCACGACTCGGAGCGCGGGGAATCGGTGCTCATCGTGGAGGACGATGAGTATCTCTGCTCCGTGCTCGCCCGCATCCTGGTGAACGAGGGCTTCCGCGTGGTCACCGCGCCGGACGGCGAGAGCGGCCTCGCGAAGGCGCTCGATGCGCAGCCGGATCTCGTCATCCTCGACGTGGGACTTCCGCGTCGTGACGGCGTCGCCTTGACGCGGACGCTGCGCGCGCGCGGCTTCACCGCGCCCATGCTGATGCTCACCGCGCGGGCCGCCGTTTCCGACCGCGTCAGCGGACTCGACGCCGGCGCCGACGACTACCTCCCCAAGCCCTTCGAATACTCGGAGCTTCTCGCGCGGGTGAAAGCGCTCCTTCGACGCGCGACGCTGGCCGCCGCGAGCACGCAGCTGCGGGTCCGGGACCTCCTGCTCGACCCGATCACGCGCAAGGTCGAGAAGGGCGGACGTCCGGTCGAGCTGACCCACAAGGAATACGCGCTCCTCGAGTACCTCATGCGCAACGAGGGACGTCCGGTCACGCGACAACAGATCGCCACCGCGGTCTGGAAAGCGGCTCCGGAGCCGGAGACGAACGTGGTCGACGTCTACATCAACTATCTGCGCCGGAAGCTCGGCGATTCGCGCGACGATCCGCTCGTGCGAACGGTCCGGGGCGTGGGTTACATGATAAAGGAATGAAGAGGGCGCTGCCGGCTGACCGGCCGCGCCCGTCGCGTTAACGGCGACACCCCTGGGACCGTCTAATCCCGCACCATCCTCCTCACGACAATGGTCCCCACCCTCTCGATACGAGCGCTCCTCGCCGCCGCCTGCATCGCGCTTCCGGTTCGCGCCGACGCGCAATCCGAGCGGCCGACCGCACCAGCCCCGGACGTACGGGACCAGACCGCCGACCAGCAGGTGCGACACGCGCTGTCGAGGCTGACCTTCGGGAGCCGGCCCGGCGACGAGGAGCGCGTGCGCTCCGTCGGGGTGGACCGCTGGATCGCCATGCAGCTCGAACCGCGGCGCCTCGATGATCCCGAGCCCGATCGACTGCTCGCGAACTTCGCCTCGCTCCGACTTCCCTCCGCCGACCTGCTCCAGCGGTACCCGCAGCCGCAACAGGTTCGCGCGCGTCGCGCCGCGGCGCGTCGGATGAGCGGCGCCGGCGACTCGATGCCGGCTACCGTGATGAGCAGCGAGGACTCCATCGCCCTGCGCCGCGCGGTCGTCGAGTCGCAACGCCTGCTGGCCCACCTGCAGATGGCGAAGGTCGTGCGCGCCGTCGTCAGCGAGCGCCAGCTCGAAGAGGTGATGGTCGACTTCTGGTTCAACCACTTCAACGTCTTTGGGGCAAAGGGGCCCACGCGGTACTTCCTGGCCGAATTCGAGCGCGAGGCGATTCGGCCGCACGCGCTCGGTTCGTTCCGCGCGATGCTGGGAGCGGTGGCGAAGAGCCCGGCCATGCTGTTCTACCTCGACAACTGGCAGAGCGCCGTAGAGCCAGGACGTCCCTCGGCGATGGAGCGCCAGCGGAACGTGGCGGGCCGGCGCGCGGGACGTCGGGGGAGGCGGGCCGACCCCCGGCGGGACTCCGCGGCTGCGATGCTGGAGCGCCTGCCGCGCGGGCTCAACGAGAACTACGCGCGCGAGCTGCTCGAGCTCCACACGTTAGGTGTGGATGGCGGGTACACGCAGGACGACGTCGTCAATGTCGCGCGCGCGTTCACCGGATGGTCGCTCGAGCGGCCCCGGGAACGGGGCGGCTTCGTGTTTCGGCCGATCATGCACGATGCGGGCGAAAAGGCGGTGCTCGGCCACCGGCTTCCGGGCCGCCGCGGCATCGAGGATGGGGAGGAGGTGCTGGATCTGGTCGCGGCGCACCCATCCACCGCACGTTTCATCGCGACGAAGCTCGCGCGGCGATTCGTCAGCGACGATCCGCCGGCGGCGCTGATCGATCGCGCCGCCGCGACGTTCACGCGAACGCGCGGCGACATTCGCGAGACACTGCGGACGATCCTCACGTCGCCGGAGTTTTTCTCGACGGCTGCGTATCGGGCAAAGGTGAAGACGCCGTTCGAGCTGGTGGTGAGCGCGCTGCGTGCCACGAACGCAGCGCCGGACCTCACGCCGCGCACCGCGCGGCTGATCGGCGCGCTGGGGCAGCCGCTCTACCTGCATCAGGCACCGAACGGCTATCCGGAGACAGGTGCGCCGTGGATCAACACCGGCACGATCCTCAACCGGATCAACTTCGGCATCGCCATGGCCGCCGGGCAGGTGCCGGGCGCGTCGCTGGGGCGATGGCCTGCGGCGGCCGAGCTGGACGTTGCGCCGCGGCCGACGCAAGTCGATGGCGTAGTCCGGGGGCTGCTGGGCGGCGAGGCTTCGCCGGAGACGCGGCGGATTCTCGATCTGGGCGCGAATCCGCTGATCGAGGCCGCCGGGGCGGACTCGCTTGCCTCCATCTCGTTGGATCCGGACTTCTCCGACTCGGCCGATTCTGCCGGCGCACGGCCAGGTCCGCTGCGACGGCGGGGCGGGCGATCCGTGGAGCTGACGGGGCTCGCGCAGATCGTCGGGCTGGCGCTCGGCAGCCCGGAGTTTCAGCGCCGTTAGGTTCGCATCGGCCGAGCGGCCGACCCCGGTGCACATTCGTGCATCTCGATCTTCGATCCTCGAGCAATCGGCGGTCTCAATGCGGCGACGTGTCTTTCTGAAATCCGGGGCGATCGCGCTCGTCACCATCGGGCTCAATCCAACGTTCCTGCAGCGCGCGGTGTTCGCCACGGAGCTGCGGCGCACCCGGCGGGGGAAGATTCTCATCTGTGTGTTCCAGCGCGGAGCCGCGGACGCCCTCAACATGGTGGTGCCGTACGGCGATCCCGCGTACTACGCCGCGCGGCCGGCCATCGCGGTGTCCCGGCCGAAGGCCGGCGCGCGCGATGCGGCCGTCGACCTCGATGGCTTCTTCGGCCTGCACCCGTCGCTGCGGCCACTGCACTCGTTATGGGGCCGCGGGCTGCTCGCGCCGGTGCACGCGGTCGGGAGCCCGAGCGCCACGCGCTCCCACTTCGATGCGCAGGACTTCATGGAGAGCGGGACGCCGGACCGGAAGGGCACTCCGGATGGCTGGCTCAACCGCTACCTCGCCGCGCACGGCACGTGCGCGGCGTGTACCCCGACGCCGTTCCGGGGCGTCGCGTTTGCGCAGACGACCCCCCGGATCATGCAGGGCCCGGTGCCGACGATCGCGATGGCGAGCCTCGACGCGTTCACCGTCCGTGCGACCGGGTCGGACGCGCAGCGCTTGGAGGCGCTGTATCGGACGGGTTCCGCGGATCTGATCCACGACGCGGGCCAGGGGACCTTCGACGCGGTCCGGATGCTGCGCGCCGCCGACCCGCGTCGTTATGCTCCCGCGAGCGGGGCCGAGTATCCGCGGTCGCCGTTCGGCCAGAGTCTGCGCCAGATCGCCCAGCTCATCAAGGCCGACGTGGGTCTCGAGGTGGCATTCGCCGACGTGGGCGGTTGGGACACCCACGTCAATCAGGGCGGCGCCACCGGCCAGCTCGCCAACCGCCTCGACGACTTCGCCCGCGCCCTGACTGCCCTCGTCACCGACCTCGGCGATCGCATGGACGATGTGGTGATCCTCACGATGAGCGAGTTCGGACGCATGGTGCGGCAGAACGGAAACGGCGGCACCGATCACGGCCACGCCGGGGCGATGTTCGTGATCGGCGGCGGCATCCGCGGCCACCGGGTGCACGGCCGGTGGCCGGGCCTCGAGCGCGAACAGCTGCACGAGGGCCGCGACCTGGCACTCACCACGGACTTCCGGACCGTCTTCTCCGAAGTCGTCGTCAGGCACCTCGGTGCGCCGGACGCCGGGTCGATCTTTCCGGGATTCGGCGGCCCGACGGGGCTCGGCGTGCTGGTCTGAGGGGACGCGGCGGACCGGCTGGCCATCGCCCGTCCCACGGCGCATCATCCGCCAACGATTCGCCGCGCGGCACGTATTCCGGGGTGATCGATTATCCGCCCCACGCCGCCGCTTCCCTCAGCAGCCCAGAGTCATGACCCCCTCTCCGCGTCTCGCCGCCCTCGTCGCGGCCTTCGCCCTCGCGCTCCCGTCCGCCGCCATCGCTCAGCAGTACGATGTGTTGATTCGCGGCGGCGACGTCATCGATGGAACGGGCGCCGCGCCGCGTCGCGCGGACGTCGCCATTACCGGCGGTCGCATCGTCCGCATCGGGAGCATGCCGAATGCGACCGCGCGCCGGACGATCGACGCCGCCGGCAAGGTCGTGACGCCGGGCTTCATCGACATGCACTCGCACGCCGACTGGGGATTCGGCATTCCCGAGCTCAACGCGGCGAAGAACAACCTGACACAGGGCATCACCACCGTCGTCGTGGGCCAGGACGGCCGCAGCGCGTGGCGGGTCGGCGAGAAGGCGACCGACGCCATGAAGATCTGGCGCCAACAGGGGCTCAGCGAGAACAGCATCCTGCTCGTCGGCCATGGATCCGTGCGCCGTGAGGTCATGGGCAACGAGAACCGCGCGCCGACCGCCGAGGAGCTCGGCCGCATGCGCGCGCTGGTCCGCGAGGCGATGGAGCAGGGCGCATACGGCATCTCGACGGGGCTCGGCTACGTGCCCGGCCGCTTCTCCACGACCGACGAGGTCGTCGCGCTCACCAAGGAGGTGCAGCCGTTCGGCGGGTTCTACATCTCCCACCTGCGCAATCAGGGTGACGGCCTGATCGAGAGCGTGGACGAGACGATCCGCATCGGCCGCGAGTCCGGCGTGCCGGTGGTGCTCTCGCACTTCAAGTCGTCAGGCTACCGGAACTTCGGCAAGGCCAAGGCGGCCATGGACCGCATCGCCGAGGCGCGGAAGCAGGGCGTGGTGGCGTGGGTGGACGTGTATCCCTGGGCCACGTCGTCGGACGGCATCGACGTCGACATCCTGCCGCGTCAGGCATATACGGTGGGCCTGGCGGAGCCACCGGAACCGGCGCTGGCGAGCGTGCTGCCGACGCTCTCGAACGAGGCGCTCGCGCGGCTCATGCTGGAGTCCAACAACTTCCTCCGCCTGACGACGACTGAGGCGTGGCTCGCCCAGCGGCCGCGCGAGGAGCTGCTCGAGGGGGCGCAGCAGGCCCTGCGCTCCGCCGGCATGCGCAGCCGCGAGAACGAGCTGCGCGCGAACCTCCGCGCCAGCCTGGCCGACCCGGCGCGACGCGACTCGGTGCGCGGCATCATCCAGCGCCACCTGGATCAGCGCGTGGCGGGGCAGTTCATGATCGAGAGCGCGCCCGATCCGCGCGTGAGCGGGAAGACGCTCCCGGAGGCAGCACGCATCCTCGGCGTGGACCCGGTCGATGCGGCGATCGAGCTCGATCTCATGGGCGCGCAGGTCACGCACAACCACATGAGCGAGCCGGACGTGGAGGCGATCCTGGGCTACGACTTCACGTCGATCTCGACTGACGGCACCCTGCCCTACTTCGGCGTGGGCATTCCCCACCCGCGCTCCTACGGCTCGTTCACGCGCCTCATCGACCACTACGTGCGGGAGCGCAAGGCGCTGTCGCTGCCGCGGGCGATTCGCGCGGCCTCGGGCCTCGCGGCCGACATCATCGGGCTGACGGACCGCGGGTACCTGAGGGAAGGCCAGTGGGCGGATGTGCTCGTGTTCGATCCGGCAAAGATCACGACGTGCAGCGACTTCGCGCAGCCGCACTGCTACTCGACCGGCATCGACCACATGCTCGTGAACGGCGAGCTCACGCTCGAGGCCGGGAAGTACACGGGCGCGCTGGCGGGAACGATCATCACGCCGGCGGGGAAGACGCGGAGCTGAGGGGCGAGGGGCGAGGGGCGAGGGAAACCTAACGACTCATCGATTTCCGGGTCAGCCGAGCCGCGCGCCGCGCTTGGTTTCATTCCCGCCCCGCGTCCCTCGTCCCGCGTCCCGCGTCGCCCATCCCCCTCACTCCGCCCGCAACGCCTCCGCTGGCGGGATCCGCGCCGCCCGGCGCGCCGGGCCCACGCTCGCCAGCGCCGCGATCAGCAGGATCGCCGCCGCCACGGCCGTGAAGATCACCGGATCGGTCGGGCTCACCTCGAACAGCAACGCGCGCATGAGGCGCGTGCCCGCGAACGCGCCGCCGAGGCCGATCGCCGCCCCGAGGAGCGCCAGGCGTACCGACTGCATCATGACCATTCCCGCCACCTGCGGCACGCGCGCGCCGAGCGCGATCCGCACGCCGATCTCGTTCCTGCGGCGGCTCACGACGTACGACACCACGCCATAGAGTCCGACCGCGCTCAGCAGGAAGGCGACCGCGGCCGCGACACCCAGGAGCGTCAGGATGAACGACACGCGCGCCAACGAGCCGCGGACGATGGCGTCCATTGCCGCAGGGCTGGCGAGTGCCACCCGTTCATCGATCTCCGCGATGGCCTGACGAATTGCGGAGGTGAGCGGGAGGGTCGCGGCGCTCGTCTTGACGACGTAGGTGACGCTGCGCATCGGTCCCCAGTACACGTCAGGCACGCCGACCGGGGGATAGAACACCGCCTCCGTCGCCGGCTGATCGAGCCCCCCGCCACGCACTCCCGACACCACGCCGACGATCCGGTACACCGGCGCGCCGGCCTGTGAACCGTTGCTGTTGATCCCCTTCCCGATCGGATCCTGACCCGGCCACAGCCGCTCGGCCAGCTCCGCCGACACGACGGCGACTGGCTGGCCGGCGTCGACGTCACTCCACGCCGGCGCCCTTCCACGCACGGCAATTCCTAACGCCTCGAAGAACCCCGGCGTGACCTTCGGCGTCGCGACGCACGGCGGCTCCTGATCGCTCGCGTAGGGCTCGCCGGGACGGAACACCACCGTGCACCCCGCCGTCATGTCCCGCAGCGGAAGCGTCTGCGTCGCCCCGACCGAGGTGACGCCGGGCAGCGCCCCGATCCGTTCCTGCAGCTGCCGGTGAAATGCCGCCGCCTCCGCCGCCGTCCGATACCCATCCGTGGGGAGGGCGAGTTTGAACGTGAACACGCCGGACGGATCGAGTCCCGGCTGCACGCCGCGCAGGTGCGCGAAGCTGCGGACCATGAGTCCCGCGCCGGTGAGCAACACGAGCGCGAGCGCCACCTGCGTCACGACCAGCGCGGCGCGCGTCGACCGCTGGCGGCGCGACGCGGTCGAGCCGCGACCGCCCTCGCGCAGCTCGGCCGCTCCCACTCCGGTGCGACGGACCACGGGGATGAGGCCGAACGCGACGCCGCTGGCGAGCGCGAGTCCCACGGCCATCAGAACGCCGGTCGTCGTCAGGGTCACGCCGTCCATGCGCGGCATGTCCGGCGGCGCGAGCCTGACGAGTACCGGCAGGCCCGCGGCGGCGATGGCGACCGCCCCGCCCGCGGCCGCGGCCGCAACGAGCAGGCTTTCGGTGAGCGCGTGGAGGGCGATTCGCCCGCGAGCG
>DATHUW010000160.1:0-4104 GCA_035461825.1 Gemmatimonadaceae bacterium | reverse complement strand
TCGCCATCGCCGCGCACCGCGACGACGTGGAGCTCACCTGTGGCGGCGCGCTCATCAAGGCGGCGCGGCAGGGGCACCGCACCGCCGTCATCGACCTTACGATGGGCGAGACCGGAACGCGCGGAAGCGCCGCGTTGCGCGGCCGCGAGGCCGAACGCGCAGCCGAGGTCCTGGGGGTGGCCGAGCGCACGAATCTCGGGCTTCCCGACGCGGGCCTCGTCAATACGCCCGACACGCGTGCCCGGCTCGTGCGCGAGATCCGGCGTCTGGCGCCCCGCACGGTGATCGCGCCATCGCCCGAGGGACGTCATCCGGATCACCGGATCGCCGCGCAGCTCATCCACGACGCGTGCTTCGTCGCCGGCCTCGCCAAGGTCGAGCCGGACGTGCCCAAGCACCGGCCGCACAAGCTGCTCTACGCGCTGACCTATCGTGAGCACGCCCCCAAGCCGACGTTCGTGCTCGACATCAGCGAGGTCTTCGAGCAGAAGCTCGACGCGATCCGGTGCTACGGGTCGCAGTTCGAGGGCGTGACGCAGGCCGGCGAAGTCTACCCCAACGGCGAGCCGCTGCTCGAGATCGTGCGCCACCAGGCGGCGCACTACGGGTCACTCATCCGGACGCGCTACGGCGAGCCGTACCTGACGATGGAGACCATGCGCGTCGACGACATCACCCAGCTGGAGGTCTCGACCTTTTGACCGCGGACGCCAGCCACGAGCCGCAGCGGACTGCGGGAACGGCACACGACTATCCCTCGTACCTCGCGCTCGACGAGCTCCTCGCGCTCCAACGGCCGCTGAGCGCGCCGGAGCATCCTGACGAATTGCTGTTCATCGTGGTGCATCAGGCGAGCGAACTGTGGTTCAAGGTGATCCTCCACGAGCTCGAGACGCTGGTCGCCGCGATGTCGGCGCGCGACGTGCCGGGCGCGCTCTTCGTCATGCGGCGGATCAACGCCCTCGTCCGGATCGTCTCCGACCAGCTCACGGCGCTCGATACGCTGCCGCCGCACCGCTTCGCCGAATTCCGGGGATACCTCGGCACGTCCAGCGGGTCGCAGAGCGCGCAGTTCCGCGCCATCGAGGCGGCATCCGGCCTCCGCGAACCGCACTTCCTGCACGCACTCGCGGAACACGGCGAGCCGCCGACAGTGGTCAGGCGCTGGCTGGACCGCCCTACGCTGCAGGACCAGTTCACCGCGCTGGTCGCGTCCGAGGGCACCACGGTCGAGGCGCTCTACCGCGCCGGCGGCCAGTCGCCGCTGCTCCTCCTGGCCGAGAGCCTGCTGGAGTACGAGCAGGGATTCGCGATGTGGCGCTTTCTCCACGTGCAGCTCGTGGAGCGGATCATCGGTCCGAGCACCGGCGGAACGGGCGGCACTCTGGGAGCGCGCTACCTCCAGAGCACCATCGCCCAGCGGTTCTTTCCCGAGCTGTGGCGCGTGCGCGCCGCGATCTTCTCGCCGCCGGCCGACGCCCGGTGAGCATCCGGGACATCACCATCGCCCTGGCGCCCGGCACACCGGAATGGCCGGGCGACACGCCGTTCTCGTGCGCATGGGCGTGGCGCATGTCGCGCGGCGACAGCGTGAACGTTTCCGCCATAACGAGCAGCCCGCACGTGGGCACGCATGCGGACGCGCCGCTCCACGTGCACGACGCGTGGCCCGGCGCCGACGAGCTGCCGCTCGATGCGTTTCACGGGCCGGCGGTCGTCTGTTCCGTTCCCGCCGAGCGCGATCTGATCGAGCTCGCGGACCTCGGCGCCCTGCCGTCCGAACCCGTCGAACGGCTGCTGCTCCGCACCCGCTGCTCGGTTGCCGGCGGCAGGTTCCCCCAGCGCTGGCCGGCGCTCTCCCCCGCCGCCGCGGAGGCGCTGGTGCAGAACGGCCTTCGCCTGCTCGGGACCGATGCGCCGTCGGTGGACCCGCGCACCAGCACGGACCTCGCCGTGCACCATACCCTCTTCCGCGCGGGGGCGTGCAATCTGGAGAATCTGGACCTGCACGCGATCGCCGACGGGCCATGGGAGCTCACCGCCTATCCACTGAAGATCGCGGGCGCCGACGCCGCACCGGTGCGCGCCGTGCTCCGCCCGCTGCGCCGCTGAGGGATGCTGGCTGACGTCGGGATGTTCGTCGGGGGGCTCGTGGCCCTGTACTTCGGCGCGGAATGGCTGGTGCGCGGCGCGGCGCGCCTGGCGCGCACGCTCGGCATCAGCGCCCTCGTCATCGGCCTGACGATCGTCGCGTTCGGCACCAGCGCCCCGGAGCTCGTCGTCACGACCCTCGCGGCCCTTCGCGGCCAGCCCGACGTCGCGGTCGGCAACGTCGTGGGCTCCAACATCGTCAACATCGCGGTCATCCTCGGCCTCTCCGCCGCCGTCTCGGCCGTGCGCGTGCAGCCGGGCATCATCGTGCGCGAGATGCCGATCATGATCGCGTCGGCCATCGCGCTGGTCGCGCTCGGCGCGGACGGAACGATCGGACGGCTGGACGCGGGGCTGCTCTTCGCCGCGTTCCTCGCCTTCCTGATGTACATGCTCACGATCGCGCGGCGCGGCGAGCCGACCCCCACGTTGGAGACCGAATTCGAGGAGTTCGAGCAGGAGCATGGCATGGTTCCCACGAGCCCCAATCGGGCGAGGGACCTCCTGTTCATCGCCATCGGGCTCGTAGGGCTCGTCGTGGGGGCGGAGTTGCTGGTCCGATCCGCGGTGTCGTTCGCGCGCGCGGCCGGCCTCTCGGAGCTCGTCATCGGACTGACCATCGTGTCCATCGGCACGTCGCTGCCGGAGCTGGCGACTTCAATCGTCGCGGCGCTGCACAAGGAGGCGGACATCGCCGTCGGCAACGTGGTCGGGTCGAACATCTTCAACGTGCTGGCGGTCCTCGGCATCGCGCCCCTGATCCACCCGATCGCCGTCGATCGATCGCTCTATGCGTTCGAGATGTGGGTGATGCTCGGACTTTCGCTCGCGCTGCCGGTGCTCGCGCGGACGGGGATGCGGATCGCGCGGATCGAGGGGATGCTGCTCCTGGCCGGATACGTGGCGTTCGTGTGGGTGCTGGTGAGGGGGGGGTAGGGATTGGGGATTGGGGATTGGGGGACCGGTGATCGGGGATTGGGGATTGGGGATCGGCAGCTCTGGTTTAGTCGTTCGTTCCTCATCGCCCATTTCCCGCTGCCCTCGGGACTGTAGATTTAGGCCACCATGCGTACCCCCATCTATCTCGATCACGCCGCCACCACGCCGGTTCGGGCCGAGGTACGCTCCGCGATGGAGCCGTTCTTCGACACGCGGTTCGGAAACCCTTCCAGCACGCACCGGTGGGGGCGCGAGGCGCGCGCAGCGCTCGATGAAGCGCGCGAGCGGATCGCTCGGACCCTGGGGGCCAATCCGGACGAGATCTGCTTCACCTCGGGCGGAACCGAGGGCGACAACCTCGCCATCCTCGGCGCGTGGCGCGCACGCCGGGCGGAGGGACGGACGGCCGTCATCAGCACGCCGATCGAGCACAAGGCCATTCTGGGGGCAGTCCATGAGGCCGTCGCGGAGGGCGCCCAGGAGCGCTCGATCCCCGTGAGCGCGGCGGGCGTCGCGAACCGTCAGGCGCTCCCCGGCCTGCTCGCCGACGACGTGGCCGTCTGTTCGGTGATGTGGGTGAACAACGAGATCGGCACCATCCAGCCCGTGCCGGAGATGGCGGAGGATGTCAAGGCGAGCGGCGCGCTCTTCCACACTGACGCGGTGCAGGCATTCGGCAAGGTACCGATCGATCTCGCGGCACTCGCGGTCGACCTGCTCACGATCTCGGGACACAAGATCGGGGCGCCGAAGGGGATCGGGGCGATCTTCATTCGGCGCGGCACGCCACTGCGGCCGCTGCTCTACGGCGGATCGCAGGACCGCGGCCGCCGCCCGGGAACCGAGAACGTCGCCTTTGCGGTGGGGCTGGCGCGCGCGGTGGAACTGGCGGCGGCGGAACGCGAGGCGTCGTGCGCGCGCCTCGGAGCGATGCGTGACCGCCTGGAACAGGCGCTGCTCGCCAAGGTGCCCGACGCCGTCGTGCACGGACGCGGCGCGCCGCGCGCGCCCCAC
>DATHUW010000159.1:0-20151 GCA_035461825.1 Gemmatimonadaceae bacterium | reverse complement strand
GTGCCGGAGCCGAGCTGGTTCCCGAAGAGCTGCCGGCCGCCGACGGCGCTCACCTCGACGGTGCGCGCGTCGTATCGGCCGAGCATCTCGGGCCTGACGATGCCGGCGCGGGTGTCGACGATGATGGCGCCCTGTGTCAGGTCGCCGTAGCGCGCCGATGGTATGCCGCGGATCACTTCGACCCGCTCGAGTGTCGAGGCGGGAATCAACCGCAGGTCCACCCCCCCGCCGGCCGAGGACACGGGGCTCAACTCGCCGCGCGGGCCGGTGCTCTGGAGGTTGGCGTTGTTCGACAGGGGCACGCCGTCGAGCACGATCAGCGTCCCGAACGACCCGATGCCTGCGCCACTCCCTTCGCCGGGGATCGACACAGGGATAGTCCGCAGGGAGATCTGCTGAACGCCGTCCAGCCCCGGCGGGGATAGCGGCACTCCCGGCGTCAGCTCCAGAATGCCTTGCAGAGATGCGGCGGTCTGGTTGGCGATCGCTTCGCGGTCGACGACGCTCGCGGTGCCAAGCTCCCCTCGGGCGCGGCCGGTGGGATCGGCGGTGACGGTCACCCGCTCGAGCTTGAGGGCGACGCGGGCGAGGCGTACGTCGAGGGTGAGCGTCCCCTCGGTGGGCGCCACGAAGGGCACCCGCGACTCGGCGTAGCCCACGCGGCGCACGCGGAGGGTCTGGGGGCCGGGGGGCACGCCCGTCAGTGCGAACCGGCCGAGGGTGTCGGTCTGGGTCCAGCGGTTGACGCCCTCGAGCTCGATGACGGCGCCCGGCACGCGGAGGTTGGACTCGGCGTCGGTGACGGTTCCCGTGAGGCGGGCGCCCTGCGGGGTCTGGGCGTGGGCGGCCGTGAGGGTGCCGAGGAGAGCGAGGGCGAGTGGGAGGAGGCGCATGGGTTCGACAGGAGGGGACCTGCTCGCGGGGACGGTGCGCCAAATATGTGATCTTGGCGTTGAGTCTGCTAGGCACGCGGAGGGTTTCGCGCGGGGACTACGAGCACCTTGGGTGAAGGGAACTCTGTAGTGAAATGATACGCCTGCAAATCCGATGATGACGCCGTCCGCGAGTGACGAAGCATCGTTATTGCTCACGCGGAGCCGCGGAGCGCGCGGAGGGGAAGACACGTGAGAGACATTGACGAGATTACGGGAGCGATTGTGGACGAAGCGCTCCGCATCCACCGTGCGTTGGGACCCGGTCTGCTGGAATCGGTGTACACGGTCGTACTGGCGCATGCACTCGTGAGGCGGGGGTTTCAGGTCGAGCGAAACAAGACGATTTGCTTCGAGTACGACGGCATGGTGTTCGAGGAAGGACTCCGCGCGGATCTCGTGGTGGACGCCCAGGTAATCGTGGAGATCAAGAGTGTCGAGCAGCTCGCGCGGGTGCACGCCAAGCAGCTCTTGACCTATCTCAAGCTCACGGACACATCGGTTGGTTTGCTGATCAACTTCGGGGCACCGACATTGCGAGAGGGCCTGCGCCGCATCGTGAACGGGTATCACCCCTCCGCGTCTCCGCGGCTCCGCGTGACCACAGGCGCCAGTTAGGCACGGGCCGATCTGAGCATCGCCGCTTCCAGGAGTTGCGCTCCGCTCACGGCGGCCACATCAGTGGCACGAGTCCCATGACCACCAGAAACGTGACGAGCGTCAGGGGCGCACCGACTCGCACGTAGTCGCTGAAGCGATAGCCGCCCGGTCCCATCACCAGCAGCTGAGCGGGGTGCACGGGGCTCGCGAAGCTGGCTGATGCAGCGAGCGCCACGGTCATCATGAGCGTGTATGGAGACACACCGGCAGTTGCGGCGGCGCTCAGTGCGACGGGGCTGATCAGCACGACGACCGCGGGCGCAGGCATCACCTGCGCGGCGAAAACCGTGAGGAAGAACAGCCCGGCCATCAGGGCGCGGGCTCCGAGATCGCCGAGGGAGCCGAGCACATGCTGAGCAACGAGCGCCGCCGCGCCGCTCTGATCGAGCGCGACACCGAGCGGCAGCATTCCGGCAATCACGAACACGGCTTGCCAGTCGATGGCGCGGTACGCCTCATCCATCGAGATGCAGCGGGCGAGCACCATGGCGGCGGCACCGAGCACCGCCGCGATCGTGATGGGTACCCAACCGAGCATGGCGATGATGAGCACGGCGGCCATGATCGCGGCGGCCACGGGCTCCTTCTCGGGTCGCGGCGCGCGAGTGGCACTCTCATCGAGCACGAGGAAGTCAGGATCCGCCGCGATCGCCTCGATGCGGCCGCGTGGGCCGTAGACGAGCAGCGCGTCGCCGAAGCGCAGCTCGAGGTCGCGCAGCTCCGAGCGATACGGCTTGCCTTCGCGCCACACGGCGAGCACCGTTAGGCCGTACCGATGGCGAAACTGCAGCTCGCCAAGCGCGCGCCCGGCCAGCGTGGTGCGCGGTGAGAGCACGATCTCGGTGACCGTCACCTGCAGCGACTCGAGCTCTTCCACCTGCGCGGGCGTCTGTGCCGAGATCTCGAGGTCCTGCAGCGCCGTCATCACCTCGAGGTCAGTGCGAGAGCCGTGCAGCAACCACAGGTCACCCGCCTCTACCGGTTCCTCCGGGGCCGGCATCACGCGCAGTGTCTCGCCGCGTACGACGCCGACCGCCGTCAGGCCAAACGCGTTGCCGAGCCGGCTCTCCGCGAGTGTGCGGCCGGCAAGCACGGAACCGGCCGGCACACGCACCGGCAGCAGTTCGGACTGAACGCCGTACTTGGTGGCCGCTTCCTGCCAGAGCAGGAACCGGAGCGACTCGACCGTGCCGCTTTCCGCGAACGCCTCGAGCCGGTCGCGGTCCCCCTGCAGCAGGAGCGTGTCGCCCGCTTGAATCTTCATGTCCCGCAGTTCGGGCGGCGTTGTACCATCTTTTCTGCGCGCCGCCAGGACGTGAACCCCGTGGTCACGCCGAAGCCCGCTCGACTCCAGTGTCGCGCCGTCCAGCGGGGACGCGGCGGCGACGCGTGCCTCGGCCACCACGAGCTTGTCTGCCATCTCCTGGCTGGTCCGGTCGAACGGCTCGACCACGAGGTGCTCCCGACCGTGCACGGCGTGCAGGTGGTCGGGCAGTCCGTGCAGGATCAGGAGGTCGTTGGCGATCAGCCGCTCGTCAGGCGTCGGCGCGCGCTCCACACGGCCGCCCCGCCGGATGCCGAGCACTGTCAGGTGCAGCGCAGACCCGAGCCGGCTCTCCGCAAGCGAGCGGCCTACCAGCGCCGAATCCGCACCGATGCGCGCGGTGAAGAGGTGCTCCTGCAAGCCGTAGGAGCTGGACAGTGCACTGCCCCCGGCGACGCCCGCGCCTGGACGATCGGGGAGCAGGCGCCTCCCGCCGACCACCATGAATAGAACGCCAGCCGCGAGAATCGCCGCCGTGATCGGCGTGAACGACAGCAGCGAGAACGGCTCCAGCCCCGCGTTGCGCAGTGCGTCGGTAACCAGAATGTTAGGCGCCGTCGAGATCGCCGTGAACGGACCGCCGAGCAGGGAGCCCAGCGCCATCGGCAACAGCAGGCGGGACGGTGCCCGTCGCGTGCGGCGCGCAATGTCCATGGTGACCGGCAGCATGATGGCCGCGACCGTCACCGTGTTGATGAGTGCCGACAGCAGTCCGGATGCCACCATCAGCGCCACGATGAGCTGCAGCTCGCCGCCTTGCGCCAATCGGCGGATCGGGCGCCCGAGGCGGTTCGCGATCCCCGTCCGCGTCAGCGCCGCCGACAGGATGAACATTGCCCAGACCGTGACGACCGCCGGGCTGCTGAAGCCGGCGATCGCCTGCTCCGGGGTCACGAGACCGGTCACCGCCAATGCGCCGAGCACCAGCAGCGCGACCAGGTCCATGCGGATGACGCCGCTGATGAAGAGCGCCAGCGCCGCGACGAGGATGCCGAATACGAGCGCGACCGACGGTGTCACACGGTTCCGTCCCGAGGGGTAGCGTTGGGGACGGCGAGAATCGCGGCAAGCGCGTCGCCGGCCGCGACCATGCTGAGTCGGATCATGAGGGCTCGGGCGGAGTCGTGTGGGGCGCGGATCGACACAGGGCGCACGCGGGTGAGGAAAGCTATGCCCCCTAGGCACCATGCGCCACGGCTGCGATTCGCGAGCGCCTACAGAGCGGCACCCAGACTCCAGCCCACCATGACGCGTTAGGTGTTGCGGCCGCTTAGAGGACTGAGCTCCGCGACTTGCCCCTCCGCGGCTCTGCGGCTCCGCGTGAACGAACGCGCTTACACAGCGCGCCCCGCGTGATACCCCTGCAGCATGTTGATGTAGTTCGCGCGCTCGAACGCCGTCGGATCCCGCATCTCCCGCTGACTCATCCGTCCACGGATCTCGCCGAGCGAGCCGATCTCGCGCGCCGCCAGCAAAGCAGTCAATCCATCGACGAGCGTCCGCATGTGCCCCACGCCATGCCGCAGCAGCGCGGACGTCGTCATGACCGTGTCGGCACCGGCCAGCAGATACTTGAACACGTCGTCGGCCGAGTGCACGCCTGTGCTCGCGGCGAGCGACACCGGCACGCGACCGTGAAGGATCGCGATCCAGAGCAGCGGCAGCCGCATCTCGGCCGGCGTGCTGAGCTCCACCTCCATCGACAGGCGCAGCGTGGCGACGTCGATGTCGGGCTGGTAGAAGCGGTTGAACAGCACCAGCGCACCCGCGCCGGCATTCGTCAGCTGGCGGGCCATGTCGCCCATCGCACTGAAGTACGGGCCGAGCTTGACCGCCACCGGCACCGCCGTCGCCGTCTTCACGACGCGCAGCACGTCCACATAACGCCGCTCGACGTCGTCGCCCGTCATCGTCAGGTCGGCGGGGATGAAGTAGACGTTGAGCTCGATCGCGTCCGCGCCCGCCTGCTCGATCGCGCGGGCGTAGTCGGCCCACCCCGCCGGGGTCGTGCAGTTCAGACTCGCGATCACCGGGATGCCGACCGCCTCCTTCGCCCGCCGCACGATCTCCAGGTAGCGCTCGGCGCCGAAGCCGTGGTCATCGGGAGCCGGGAAGTAACTCTGCGCCTCCGCGAATCCTGTCGCCGCGACGCGCGTGCGCGCCTCGACTTCCCGCTGCTCCGCGACGATCTGCTCCTCGAAGATCGACGGCAGCACCACCGCGCCGGCGCCGTGGTCCTCGAGGGCGCGCAGGTTGTCGATGTCGCCGTTGAGCGGAGACGCCGACGCGATGAGCGGGTTGCGCAGGGCGAGACCCATGTAGGACGTGGTGAGATCCATGCTCGCCGCCTAGTTCATTAGGGCCGCCGCACCCACCGGCGCGGTCTCGGGATGGAACCGCTCCCCTCCCCGGCTCGCCAGCTCCTCGTACTGCCGGTACTTCTCCGTCACCGCCTGCTGCGCCGCGGCGAGCAGCTCCTTCGCCGCGTCCGGATCGGTGTTGGCGAGCGAGCGGTACCGCAGCTCGTTGTACGCGTACTTCTCGAGCGATACGGTCGGCCGCGGCGAGTCGAGCAGGAACGGGCGCTCGCCCACGGTGCGCATCACGGGGTTGAAGCGGAAGAGGGGCCAGTAGCCGCTCGCCGCCGCCAGGTCCTGCTGCTGCATCCCGTAGCGCAGGTCGAACCCGTGCGCGATGCACGTGCTGTACGCAAGGATCAGCGACGGCCCGGGATAGGCCTCGGCTTCGCGGAAGGCGAGCAGCGTCTGCTGCGGATTGGCGCCCATCGCCACTTGCGCTACGTACACGTTGCCGTAGGCGATGGCCTGCAGCGCGAGGTCCTTCCGCGCCGTCCGCTTGCCGGCGGCGGCGAACTTGGCGACAGCACCTAACGGCGTGGCCTTCGACGCCTGGCCGCCGGTGTTGGAGTAGACCTCGGTGTCCAGCACCAGCACGTTGACGTCGCGGCCGGTGGACAGCACGTGGTCGAGTCCCCCGTAGCCGATGTCGTAGGCCCACCCGTCGCCGCCGACGATCCAGATGCTGCGCCGCACCAGATGGTCGGCCACCGACAGCAGATCGTGCGCGGCCTCGCCGTCCATCGCCGCCAGCTTCTGCTTCAGCAGGTCCACCCGGGCGCGCTGCGCCCTGAGCTCCGACTCTCGCTCCTGCGGCGCGTCGAGAATTGCGTTGGCCAGCTCGTCCCCCACGTCAGGCGCGAGCCGCCGGAGCAGCGTCGCCGCCAACTCGAGGTGCTTGTCGGCCGCCAGGCGGAAGCCCAGCCCAAACTCCGCGTTGTCCTCGAACAGGGAATTCGACCACGCCGGGCCACGTCCCTCTCCGTTGACGGTCCACGGCGTCACCGGGAGGTTGCCGCCGTAGATCGACGAGCAGCCGGTGGCGTTCGCGATCTGCAGCCTGTCGCCGAACAGCTGCGACAGCACCTTGAGGTACGGCGTCTCGCCGCAGCCGGCGCAGGCGCCGGAGAACTCGAACAGCGGCTCGAGGAACTGCACGCCGCGCACGGTCGCGAAGTCCACGCGCGACCGGTCGTTCATCGGGAGTGACTCGAAGAACGCGATGCTCTCTCGCGAGGCGTCGAGCATCGGCGCCTTCGGGCCGAGGTTGATGGCCTTCACGCCGGGATCGCGCGGGCTGTGCACCGGGCAGACCTCGACGCAGATGCCGCATCCCGTGCAGTCCTCCCCGTACACCTCGAGCGAGAATCGCACGCCCGGATAGCCGCGCGCGTTGACCGGCGCCGACTTGTACCCCGCGGGGGCGCCGCCGAGCGCGTCCTCGTCGTAGTACTTCGCCCGGATCACGCTGTGCGGGCACGCGAAGCCGCACTGGCCGCACTGCACGCAGAGCTCGGGATCCCAGACGGCCACGATGTCGGAGACGTTGCGCTTCTCGAACGCCGCGGTGCCGGGCGGCCACGTGCCATCGATAGGCAGCTGGCTCACGCGCAGCTCGTCGCCCCGCCCCTCCATCATCCGCGCGGTGACCAGCTGCACGAACTCGGGCGCGAACCGCGGCACCACGGGGGTCAACTCGACGATGCTGGTCGCCTCCGCCGGCACCCGAACCTCGTACAGCCGCGCCAGCGTGTTGTCCACCGCCTCGAAGTTCTTCCGTACGACGTGCGCGCCCTTGCCGCTGTACGACTTTTCGATCGCGCCCTTGATGCGCGCGATGGCCTCGTCGCGGGGCAGCACGCCGGCGATCGCGAAGAAGCACGTCTGCAGCACGGTGTTGATCCGCCCGCCGAGCCCCGCGTCGGTGGCGACCTTCGTCGCGTCGATCACGAAGAAGCGGAGCTTCTTCTCGACGATGCGCTCCTGCACCGGCCGCGGCAGCCGGTCCCAGATCTCGTCCGGGCCGTGCGGCGTGTTGAGCAGGAAAGTCCCGCCCTCGACGGCCAGCCGCAGCACGTCCATGCGCTCGAGAAACGCCGCCTGGTGACAGGCGATGAAGTTGGCCGACTCCAGCAGGTACGGCGCGCGGATCGGCTGCCGCCCGAAGCGCAGGTGCGAGATGGTCTGCGCGCCGGACTTGTGCGAGTCGTACACGAAGTAGCCCTGCGCGTACATCCCCTCATCCTCGGCCAGGATCTTCACGCTGTTCTTGTTGGCGCCCACCGTGCCGTCGGCGCCGAGTCCGTAGAACAGGGCGCGCACGACGTCTTCGCGCTCGATGGTGAAATCCGGGTCGCTCGTCAGGCTGGTGTGCGAGACGTCGTCGTCGATGCCGACGGTGAAGCCGTTCCTCGGCTCGGGCTTGCGCAGTTCATCGAACACCGCCTTGGCCTGCGCGGGGTTGAAGTTCTTCGAGCCGAGCCCGTAGCGTCCGCCGACGACCCGCGGCACGGTCGCCCGCCGCCCGGCGGCGACCGCGCTCGCCAGCGTCGTCATCACGTCGAGGTAGAGCGGCTCGCCCGGCGCGCCGGACTCCTTCGCCTGCTCCAGCACCGCGACCGCGCGGCACGACTCCGGCAGCGCCGCGAGGAAGTGCTCGGCCGAGAAGGGGCGGTAGAGCCGCACCTGCAATACGCCGACGCGCTCGCCGCGCTCTTGCAGCACCGCGGCCGTCTCGCGGACGGTCTCGGCGCCGGAGCCCATCAGGACGATGACGCGCTCCGCGTCGGGCGCGCCGGCGTACTCGAACAACCGGTACGCGCGGCCGGTCAACTCGGCGAAGCGGTCCATCGTGGACTGCACGATTCCCGGCACCCGCGCGTAGTACGGATTGGCCGTCTCCCGCGCCTGGAAGAAGGTGTCCGGGTTGTGCGCCGTGCCGCGCACGACCGGCCGCTCCGGCGTGAGCGCACGTGCCCGGTGCGCGCGCACGAGATCGTCGCGGATCATGGCACGGATCTGCGCGTCAGACAGCACCTCGATCTTGTCCAGCTGGTGCGACGTGCGGAATCCGTCGAAGAAGTGGAGGAACGGCACCCGCGCCTCCAGCGTCGCCGCCTGCGCGATGAGCGCCGAGTCGTGCGCCTCCTGCACCGAGCCTGACGAGAGCAGGGCGAAGCCGGTCGGGCGCGCCGCCATCACGTCGTTGTGGTCGCCGAAGATCGACAGCGCCTGGGTCGCGATGGCGCGCGCCGCCACATGGAACACCGTCGCGGTCAACTCGCCCGCGATCTTGTACATGTTGGGCAGCATCAGCAGCAGCCCCTGCGACGCGGTGAACGTCGTCGTGAGCGCGCCGGACTGAAGCGCCCCGTGCACGGCACCCGCGGCGCCCCCCTCGCTCTGCATCTCCTGCACGACGGGGACGTTCCCCCAGATGTTCGTCAGCCCCTGCGCCGACCACTCATCGGCGAGCTCCGCCATCGTCGAGGAGGGTGTGATCGGGTAGATCGCGCACACCTCGTTCACGCGATAGGCGACGTGCGCCACCGCGGTGTTGCCGTCGAGCGTGTCGGTCAGCGGGCGATCGGTCAGCATCGGTCGTCTCCGCTCACGCAGGTTCCGGGATCATGTCGATCGCATGACACGGGCACGCCTCGTAGCAGATGGCGCACCCGGTGCACGCATCGTAGAGCAGGCGGTACCGCTGCCCGGGGCCGAGCTTCTCGATCGCGTCCTCGGGGCAGGCGGCGTAGCACTGGTCGCACTCGAAGCAGTTGCCGCACGACAGGCAGCGGCGGGACTCGTAGCCGGCCTCGCGCTCGGTCAGGCCCGCGAGCACTTCGTCGAAGCCGCTCGTGCGCGCCTCTACGGGCAGCGCCGGCTGCGCGCTCGGGTCGGCATCGCTGTAAATGGGCAGGTTCAGCATCTCGAACGACACGATCGGGTGCTTCGGCGGCGAGCTGTACGCGCCATCTCGCAGCCAGGCATCGATGTGGCGAGCCGCCTTCTTGCCGTGGCCCACTGCCGCCGTCACCGTCTGCTCGCCAGGCACCATGTCGCCGCCAGCGAAGATGCCGGGGTGGCCGGTCATCATGTTCGGCGCGACGATCACCGTCCCATCGTCCCGCACCTCGATGCCCGGCACCCTGCGGAGGAAGGCGCTGTCGGTCTGCTGCCCAAGCGCCAGCACGACCGCGTCCGCCTCGAGCGTCTCGAACCGCCCCGTCGGGTGCGCGCGGCCGTTCGCATCGAGCTCCATCTCCTCCACCGTCAGGCTGGTGCCCGCGATCTCCTTGATGCTCGTGAGCCACTTGATCTTCACGCCCTCCTCGATCGCCTCGTCGGCCTCGAAGGCGTGGGCGGGCATGTGCTCGCGGTCGCGCCGGTAGACGATCAGCGTCTCGGTCGCGCCCAACCGCTTCGCCGTGCGCGCGGCATCCATCGCCGTGTTGCCGCCACCATAGATGATGACGCGGCGCCCGAGCCGAGGCTGCTCGCCGGAGCCGACGCCGCGGAGCACGCTCACGGCGTCGAGCACGCGGGCCGCGTCGCGGGCCGGGATGTCGACCCGCTTGGAGAGGTGCGCGCCGATCGCGGTGAACGCCGCGTCGAACCGTCCGGCCTCCTTCTCCGCGAGCAGGTCCTCCACCTTGTGGTTCAGGACGATCCGCACGCCCATCGCTTCGATCCGCCGCACCTCCTTCAGCAGCTCCTCGCGCGGCAGTCGATAGGCGGGGATGCCGAAGTGCATCATGCCGCCGGGGAGCGGGCCGGCGTCGCGGATCTCCACCTCGTGGCCGAGCCGAGCCAGGTGATAGGCAGCCGAGAGCCCACTCGGCCCAGCGCCGACGACCAGCACCCGCCTCCCGCTCGCCCGTGCGTCGATCGGCAGCGCCCACCCTTCACGCGATGCGAGGTCCCCGAGGAACCGCTCGACCGCATGGATGGAGACTGCGCTGTCGATGTGCTTCCGGTTGCAGTTCGTCTCGCAGGGGTGATAGCAGACGCGCCCGTGTACGGCCGGGAGCGGATTGTCGCGCACCAGCGTCAGCCAGGCGTGGTAGTAGCGGCCGGCCTGCGCATGGTCGAGCCACGCCTGGATGTTCTCGCCCGCCGGGCAGGCGGCGTTGCACGGGGGGAGCAGATCGACGTAGACCGGGCGCCGCTCGCGCACCGGGCCGGTGCCCGAGTGCGCGACGAGGTCGACCAGGGGCGTGAAGTCCGTGCGGGTCGTGGTCATCTCGCGTGGTGGTGGCGGGCGGCCCCTGCTGGGACACCGGGCTCGGCTGCCGCGAGTGGATTGCGGACGCCGGATCGCCCTCTCCGGCAAACGTACGGCGGCGGTCTGGGAGACGCCGTCCGCGTACTTGCCCGAGCGCTGTGAGGAATTCCCCCTCGTCCGGGACGTCCCCGCGAGTCGCGACGACAGCCGTTTCTCGATCGCTCACCGCGCGGGACAGGTCGTTCGTCGCTGTGAGGGCGACGTTCGCCGAGCCGCACAAAGATGACGCAGTTCGCGCCTGACGCCGGCACGCGCCGTGCGCGTGGAGACGCACGGTAGCGCGGCCTCACGCCGGTCTCCGCGCCACAGACATGGAGGCGCTCCTGCATCCGTTCTCGATGAACCACGCCTCGACACGCGATAGGCGGCCACGCCGTTGGCGGGACCTTCGCATGCGGCACATCGCCATCGTGCTCCTCGTGCTCATCGCCACCGGTGCGCTCGCTGCATCGGGGCGGGCGCCGCGGCATGATCGGGCGCTCGACTCGGCCACGACGCGCGAGCCCGTTCCTGCGCCAGCGCGCCGAGCGGATTCGCTGCTCTGGATCGAGATCCGCAACGTCACCATGCACCTCGACGAGCGTGCGACGATTCGCGTCAGGCAGCTGCGCGGCCAGGTGCGAAGCACGTCGGCGGGTCACCCGGCGATCCTCGATGACCGCAGCTCATTCTCCATCCAGGTGACCAGCGGCAGCGTTGGGCTCACCGGCGACGATCTCACGACGCTGCTCAACGACTTCGTCTTTGCCTACCATGATGCGCCCCTCGAGAAGCTCCGCGCCCGTCCGGAGGGAGGGCAAGTAACGCTCGAGGGAACGATGCACAAAGGGGTAGCCCTTCGCTTCACGATCAACTCGGCGATGAGCCTCACACCGGAGGGCATGATCCGGCTGCATCCGACGCGGACGCGCATCCTCGGCGTCAACGGCCTGAAGCTGATGAACGCGCTGGGGCTGAAGCTCGACGATCTGCTCGATCTTACAGGCTCGCGGGGCGCGAGCGTGAGGGGGAACGACATCTATCTGGATCCGGAGAAGATCCTCCCGCCGCCGGCGATCGCGGGACGGCTCGCGTCCGCCCGAGTCGAGGGGAGCGAAGTCGCCATCGAGTTCGTGACGACCCCCGAGGATTCCGTCTTCGGCACCTACGTGCGTCCCGACTCGGCGGTGGCGAACTTCGTGTACTTCCGCGGCGCGCAGTTGCAGTTCGGCAAGCTGCTGATGTCCGACACGGATCTCCTGATCGTCGATGCCGACCCATCCGACCCGTTCGATCTGAACCTGCAGGAGTACGCGCAGCAGCTCGTCGCCGGGACGTCGCGCACGCTGGCCAACCTGGGGCTGCGGGTGGAGATGCCTGACTATGGGTCGCTGGGTCCCGGGAGGGTCGCGGAGCGTGCAGGGAACGTGCCTCGGGTTCGCCGCTGATTGGCGGATCGCAGCCGTTTCCACGGAGCTGCCCATACTGCTCGAGACGCGGGAGGGGCGGAGTCGTCGCAATACTGGCTTGGCGGCCGAAGGATGCGGTTCGTCGCGCGCGACGAGCTATCGTGGTGTGCTCACGCGGAGCCGCGGAGCGCGCGGAGGGGGGACTAGAGTGGATGACGTTGGATGAGATCACGGGAGCGATGGTGGATTCGGCGCTCCGGATTCACCGTGATTTGGGCCCGGGTCTGTTGACGTCCAGGTGCGCGGCTGTCCTGGCGCCTGCGCTCGTAAGGCGAGGCTTTCGCATCGAGCGAAGCAGGACCATTCGCTTCGCGTACGACGGCTGTTCGAGGAGGGATTCCGCGCGGATCTCATCGTGAAAACCGAGGTCATCGTGGCGATCAAGAGTGTCGAGCAGCTCGCGCGGGTGCAGGCCAGAGCTACTGACCTACTTCAAGCTCACGAACACGCCTGTCGGTCTCCTGATCAACTTCGGGGTACCGACGCTGCGGGAGGGCCTGCATCGTGAACGGCTACTGGGGCTCCGCGTTCTCCGCGGCTCCGCGTGAGCGTATCACCCGGACCGCAACGCTGAACTTCCTGGTTCACGCGGAGCCGCGGAGAACGCGGAGAAGAACCACGAACATGCCGGTTCGCTGGTTGAGCAGTCCGAATGCTGCTCACACGGCAAGAGACCCGGTTCGGAGCGTCAGCCGAGGTCCGTCCTCCGCGCCCTCCGCGGCTCCGCGTGACACTAGCTGTTAGGGCGGAACCGAGGCGCGATCCGTACTCTCACGCCGATCGCCGGTCACCGCGATCTGCCGCAAGGCCCCGAACGGCTCCTGCGGGTTACTCCGCGCGATCTCCAGCACCCGCGCCAGCGCCCGCGGCAGATCCCCGCCCTCCCGCGCCAGAATCACGTCGAACAACTCGAGGTCCGTCGTGTACACCCGCCGCGCGAGCAGCGACGCGTTGTTGAGCCGCATCCGCTCCAGCGCTTCGCGCGGGATCGTCCGGATGCCCGGGGCGATCGAATCGAGCAGCACCCGGTGCATCCGCGCGTAGATCGCGTCCCGCGCCGCGAGCCGAGCCAGCGAATCGTCGGGCAGGGCCGCGAACGCCGAGTCGAGGGCGTCGTACAGCAGCCCGTAGTACCGCGACATCGCCTTGTCGTCCTCCCACCGCGCCGCGGCCCGCCGAGCCGATGCGCTGTCGCCGCGCACGGCGAAGAAGCGGATGGCCCCCTGCTGGCCCGCGAAGTTAGCGAACGATTCGTTGAAGATCGCCGATCCCGGCGCGTAGAACGTATTGTGCGTCAGCTCGTGGATCACCGTGCCGGCGAGCTGGATCGAGTCCTGCCGCAGGGTGCTGGACAGCAGCGGATCGTTGAAGAACCCGAGCGTGCTGAACGCCGACGCTGGCCGGAGGTACGGATCGTACCCATCCTCCGCCATCCGCTCCGCCGCGCGCCGCGCCTCGGCAAAGTCGAAGAACCCCTTGTAGGGCACGGTCCCGACGATGGGGAACCACCAGGTCACACGCTCGAGCCTGTCGCGGCGCGCCCCGTTCAGCACGAGGACGAGCGTGTCACGCTCGAGCTGGCTGAACGTCGTGTAGCTCGCCCCGGTGCGGAGCCCTAACGCCTCATCCGCAAATTCGCGCGCGGCGAGGACCAGCTCGAGCTTTCCGCGGGTTGCCGGCGACACGCGCGGGTCGGCGATGACGTCGGCGATCGGGCGGCGCCGATGGAGGATCCGCATCTCGTCGTGCACGGCCCGCGCGATGTAACGCCCGGTGCGCGTAGCGGCAGCCAGCACGATCGCCGTCGCCGCGATGGCGAGTGCGGTCCATTTCAGGGCGCGACGCCAGGTCACGGTGTCCAGATGGTGCAGGTTCGAGGGCGAAGCTCAGAGCTCACGTTATTGGAAGCTCGCACCAGCCTGGAACCACAGAGGACACAGAGGACCGCAGAGGAGTCATCTCGGAATCGAGCTTCTCGCATTCGTTGTCGTTCGCCTTCACGGTGTCGCAGCTCGTGGACTGCCGCAACGCCCCGAATGCTGCAACGGAAAAGGGGCCGCCACCGACGACCCCTTCCTGCATACGACCGCTCCGCGTCTCCGCGTGCGATCAATCCGCGCTCGTCCGTTTCGAGACCGCCGTGTCGCCTCCCCCCCGAGCCAGGGTCCCCGCACGCGATCGCGGCGTGTCGCGCGTCCACGACCTCAGCGCAGCCGGTAGATCCCCACCTGCGCGTTCAGCAGCGGATCGAAGCTTCCTCCCGCCGGCGCGAAGCGAATCGACACGGTGCCGCTCCCCGGCGGCGTCGCGAGCTCGTAGTACGCCGAAGTCCCCGGCTCCATCGACGACGACAGCTGCTGCGTGTGCCCCAGCGCCGTCGGGACGATCGGGAACGGCCTCGGGAATGCGCCGCTCGCCGCCCGGTGCAGCGCATCGTACAAGTATCGCAGATTTCGCGACGTGAAGCGGTACTGATCCGGAATCGCCGCACGCGGCACGCCCGGCAGGCTGTCCACATACACGCCGATTCCGAAGTCGCCCATCAGCGACGCAAACGAGCGGCCGGTCGCGTTCTCCACGTTCGCCACGCTCGTCAGGCTCGTCTGTACGAGCCGGCGGTAGACCGTGCTGTCCTGCTGATCGCCCAGCCACCGCATGAACAGCCATGCGGCGCCGCGACCCTCGCAGCATTCGTCCGTCTCGAACAGCGTCAACGATTGCACTCGCGTGTCGAAGAGGTACTCGTACGAATTCGCCAGCTGCTCGATGATGAATGGGTTCGCCGAATCCGGAAAGATCTGGTTCGGGTTGGTGCGGCCCGTCGGCGGCGGGAACTTCCGCTCGTAATGCCGCGCCGCGAGTTCCTCGGCCAGATGGCTCAACCCCTCGTTCAACCAGTCCGTCTCCTGGCTCCCGCCGCGGACGAGCACGTGCTGGTTGTAGTTGATCATGTGCTGGAACTCGTGGATGAACGTGCCCGGGAGCACGCGCGCCACGGTCTCCTTGCTGTGCACGCACGAGTGCACCCCCTGCGGATCGGGGACGAAGCCGTAGAATATCTCGCCCTTGTTGGAGTTGCTGCTCGTGCTGGACAGGTCGAACCCGAAGAAGAAGCCGAGCACCGAACCGAACTGCGCACACTCGGAGGCGTCCACCAGCGCGTTCACCACCGGCGTGAGCAGCATGATCACGCGGTCGTTGTTGTCGATGTCCGACTCCGCGCCGAAGACCTGCACGTCGATCGGGTAGAGCGTCTGGTCGAACACGTTGCCGAACGCCTGCAGCTCGGCGTCGGAGAATCCGGCGGCGGGCGCCGCGTTGTCCATGTAGATCAGGACGTTGTTCCCGATGTACTTGAGCCGCGCCGTCACCGTCTGGAAGCAGTTCTCGCCGACCTGGATCGAGCAGAGCACGCGGAAGGTCCGCTGGCTGTTCAGCGTCAGCGCCTCGAGCGCCGGCGGCTGCGTGACGTCCACCAGCCGGGGCGCCGGCAGCGTGCGCTCGTACGCGCGGAGCGCCAGATCGAACCGACTCTGCGCCGACTTCGCCGCCTGCTGCCTGACGAGTGCGTCGAGCGTCTGTCCGGCGCCCTGGCTCACCAGCGGCGAGGCGCTGTTCCCCACCTGGAATCCCGTCGTGGGCAGGGAAACGCCCGTGGCGAACTGCGGCACGATCAGGTAGCCCGCGCCGTCGCCAGGCAGCACGAGGCAGTCGGACACCAGCGAACCGCTCACCGTGATGCCCTCGTTCACCGCCAGGTTCAGCGCGAACGCCGAGCCGGTATAGGTCACGTTGGTGGACGGCGTCGCCGCCGTGCCGACCACGACCCGGACCGCCACGGTGCCAGGGGTGACGCACGGGGGAACCACGGCGCGGATCTCGGTCGACGTCGAGCTCGTCACGAGCGCCCGCGCCGTTCCGAACAACACCTCGTTGCCCCCAGCCACGGTGTTGAACCCGGTGCCGGTGATGGTGACCGTGTCGCCCGCCTGGACCGTCGTGGGCGTCACGCTCGTCAGGCCGGGCCCCGGGGTGACCTCCGCTCGGAACGTGACCGAATCGGACGGCGTACCGCGCACGAACGCCCGCGCAATGGTGTACTCCCCGAGCTGCGTGCCCACGCGCACGGTCACGCCGGCGACCCCGTCCGTTCCCGTCGTGACGACGGTGTCGGACAGCGTCACGCCCGTGCCCGTGGCCGGACGGAATATCACCGCGACGCCGCGCACGGGGTCGTTCGCCGGGTCGGTGATCTTCACCTGAATCGGGAGCGCGAGAATGCTCCCCGCCGCGCCGTCCTGATTGTCGCCGCCCTGAATGGCGATCGACACCACTTCGTTGTCGACGCCGTTCGAATCGTTCGAACAGGCAGTGACGAGGAGGGCGAGCACGGCGACGGCCAGGCGGCGTACGGGCATCGAAGACCTCGAGCGGTGAGTCGGCGGCTGAGGCCCCATGAAACGCCTCGCCAAGAGCGTGAAAACTGCCAGCCTGCGCAAGCTATTTCCACCGCGACTGGCACACCGTGACGCGGGTCCGGCGTAGGCAGACGGTGGCGGACGGGGTATCTTTGAGGCGTTGTCCGCGGCGACCTCGCAGCTCGCTCCCCCGCCGGGGGACGCCCACCGCGATCCGGCGGTCACCGGCCGTGCCGCGCGCCCATTCCGTGCCGATGTCCTTCGTTCACCTGCACTGCCACTCCGAGTATTCCCTGCTCGACGGGGCGAACCGGATCGACGACCTGATCCGCCGCGCCCAGGAGCTGGAGCAGCCCGCCCTCGCCATTACCGATCACGGTAACCTGCACGGGGCCTGGGAGTTCCAGGAGAAGGCCGGCAAGGCGGGGCTGAAGCCCATTATAGGAATGGAGGCATACGTCGCCCCCGGCGACCGTCGCGAGCGCGCCCGCCCACGCGTCGGCTCCAAGCCGTACTACCACCTCGTCCTCCTCGCTCGGGACGAGACGGGGTACCGCAACCTGGTCAAGCTCTCCTCGCTGGCCTACACCGAGGGGTTCTATGTCCGCCCGCGGGTGGACCGCGAGCTCCTGGCCGCCCACGGCGAGGGGCTGATCGTGTCCTCCGCCTGCATGGCCGGCGAGGTCGCCTCGCATCTGCTCGAGGGCAACTACGACGACGCCAAGGCCGCCGCGAGCTGGTACGCCGAGCTGTTCGAGGACCGCTACTATCTCGAGGTGCAGGGGCACGACAGCGACGGGCAGGCGCAGTTGAACGCGCGCATCTTCCGGCTCGCCGATGACCTGGGGCTCCCCGTGGTCGCCACCAATGACGCGCACTTCCTACGCGCCAGCGATCACGACGCGCACGACGTGCTCCTCTGCATCGGGCTTGGCAAGGACCGCGAGGAGCGCGACCGCATGCGCTACGACGCGGGCCTCTACTTCAAGAACGCCGACGAGATGCGGGAGCGGTTCCCGACGCGGCCGGACGTGCTGGAGAACACGGTGCGGATCGCCGAGGAATCGGGATTCGCGTTCGGCAAGACGTACCACGTGCCGTCGTTCCCGCTGCCTGACGATGTCTCCAGCGAGAACGAGCTGCTCGTCAGGCTCGTGGAGGCCGGCGCGCGCGAACGCTATGGGGACCCCCTGCCGGAGCACATCGTCGAGCGGATGCGCTACGAGCTGGACGTCATCACGAAGACCGGATACGCCGGCTACTTCCTGATCGTCCACGACTTCATCAAGGCGGCGCGCGACCGGGGCATTCCCGTGGGCCCGGGCCGCGGCTCGGCGGCGGGCTCGCTGGTCGCCTACGCGCTACGCATCACCGACGTGTGCCCGCTGGAATTCGATCTGCTGTTCGAGCGCTTCCTCAATCCGGAGCGCGTGTCGATGCCCGACATCGACGTCGACTTCTGCTTCGAGCGGCGCGGCGAGGTGATCGAGTACGTCCGGCAGAAGTACGGCCGGGAGAGCGTGGGGCAGATCGTCACCTTCGGGACGATGAAGTCGCGCGCGGTCATCAAGGACGTGGGCCGCGTGCTCGGCTTCACGCCGGCGGAGACCGATGCGTTGGCGAAGCTGATACCCAACCAGCCAAACTTCAGCCTGACGGTGGACGAGGCGATCAGGCAGATCCCCGAGGTGGCGAAGCTCTACAAGAGCGAGGACCGCTACACCCGGCTGCTCGACTACGCCACCGCGCTCGAGGGGCTGTCGCGCCACGTCGGCGTGCACGCGGCCGGCGTCGTGATCGCCCCGGGGCCGCTCGACGACTACGTGCCGGTGTGCACGCAGAACTCCAAGGGTTCCGGCGCCGGCGACGACGAGCAGGTCGTCGTCACGCAGTACGACATGAACGCGCTCGAGAAGGCCGGGATGCTCAAGATGGACTTCCTGGGCCTGACGACGCTGACGGTGATCCACGACGCGCTCGTCGCGATCGAGACGCGCCACGGCACGACGGTCGACTTCGACGCGCTGCCGCTCGACGACGAGGCGACGTACCGGATGCTCCGCACCGGTCGCACGGCCGGCGTGTTCCAGTTCGAGTCCGCGCTCGCGACGGACGTGCTGCGCTCCATGCGCTGCGACCGGTTCGACGACCTCGTCGCATCGAACGCACTGCTGCGCCCCGGCCCGCTCGATACCGGGATGCACCGCGTCTACATCAAGCGGAAGCGCGGCGAGGAGGCGGTCACCTACGCGCTCCCCGAGCTGGAGCCGATCCTCGCACCGACGTACGGCGTCATCACCTATCAGGAGCAGGTGATGCGCATCGCTCAGACGCTGGCGGGCATCTCGCTCGCCGAAGCGGACGTGCTGCGCAAGGCCGTCGGCAAGAAGGACGCGGAGCTCATCCGCAAGGAACTTGGCAAGTTCGTCGAGAAGGCGATCGCGATGGGGCACGAGAAGCGAATCATCGAAGACATCGCCGCCCAGATCGAGACGTTCGGCCGCTACGGGTTCAACAAGTCGCACTCGGTCGCCTACTCGATCATCGCGTACCGCACCGCCTACCTCAAGGCGAACTACCCCGCCGAGTTCATGGCGGCGCTCCTGAGCTCCTGCATCGGGGACTCGGACAGCGTCGTGAAGTACATCAACGAGGCGCGGGAGATGGGACTGGAGGTACTCCCACCTGACGTGAACGAGTCCGGGTTCAAGTTCACGGTCATCGGGGACCGCCAGATGCGGTTCGGCCTCGGGGCCATCCGCAACGTGGGGCGGGCCGCCCTGGACTCGATCCTTGCCGCCCGGGCCGAAGGGCCGTTTACTTCGTTGTTCGATCTCTGCCGCAGGGTCGACCTGCGGATGTGCAACAAGCGGGTGTTCGAGGCGTTGATCGCCGCCGGGGCGCTGGATTCGCTCGGCGGCCACCGCGCGCAGTACGCGGCGGCGCTGGATGCGGCCATGCAGGACGCCGCGCTGCGCAACGCGGAGCGGGAGATGGGGCAGGTCTCCCTGTTCGGGGACATCATGGCGAACGCCGACGGCACGGGCTCGCCGCACGAGCCGGCGCTGCCGAACGTGTCGCGGTGGCCCGACTCGGAGCGCCTGGCGAAGGAGAAGGAGATCCTCGGCTTCTATACGTCGGGGCATCCACTGGAGCCGTTCCGCGCCGAGGCGGAGCTGTTCGCGACGCATACGGTGTCGCAGCTCGGGCCGTGGACGGACGAGGCGGTCGCGCTGGCGGTGGTGGTGACGGCGGTGAAGCGGCAGGTATCGAAGCGGAACGGCAACGAGTTCGCGCGCCTGACGATCGAAGACTTCTCCGGCTCCACCGAGGTCCTGGTGTTTCCCGAGGCGTGGGCCGCGATCGCCGATCGCGTGCGGACGGACGTGCCGGTGCTGCTGAAGGGCGGGTACTCGCGCCGCGACCAGGGGGCGGAGAACCCGACGTTCATCGTCGAGTCGCTGACGCCGTTTGCCGAGCTGCGTGCGAGCGGGACCATCACGGTCCAGCTCGAGCTGGTCGAGGGGAGCGGCGTCGCGACGGGCGCGATGGACGACGTGCGGGAGCTGCTGGAGGCCCACCCCGGTGCCGCGCCGGTGGAGTTGACGTGGAGCGACGGGAACGGCACGCGGGCGCGGTTCCGGTCGCGGCGGCACCGGGTGGCGGTCAGCGCGGCATCGCTCGGCGCCTTGCGAGCGCTGCTGGGGGCGGAGCGGGTGAGACTCGTC
>DATHUW010000158.1:0-16895 GCA_035461825.1 Gemmatimonadaceae bacterium | reverse complement strand
GTCGTCGAGGGGTTGAAGGCGTATGAGTTCGCCCTCCGCCGGGCACTCGAGACGGGCGACGACCGTCCGCTGCTGGAAGCGAGCGGCGAAGTGCCGCCGGGATGCAAGGCGCTGGTGGAGGAGTATTACAAGTCCCTGGCGAGGCCGCGCTGAACGGGAAACGGGAAACGGGTATCGAAGGCCGCCACTCACCTTCGTTTCCCGTTTCCCAATTCCCGTTTCCCGTTAACCGTTAACCGTTATACACCACCCCGCCTCGCGCCCGATACTCCTCGAACACCTTCCGCGCCGCCTCACGCTGCACGCCGCGCTCCACGCCGATGCCGCGCGATGCCAGGTGCGCGTACGACGCGTCCGTCACCGGCCCCTCGTCGAACCCCAGCGACTCGGCGTCTTCGCGCGTCGCCCCGCAGATCAGCGACCGCACGCCGCTCCATAACGTCGCGCCGAGGCACATCGCGCACGGCTCGCACGATGTCACCAGCTCGTGTGGCGGCAGCCCGGGAGCCGCGAGCGTGTAGGAGGCGTGCCGCGTGTGCGCCATCGCCAGCGCCATCACTTCCGCGTGCCACAGGCTGTTCGCCATGCGCAGCACGCTGTTGACGCCCACCGAGACGAGGCGGCCGCTCTCCGACTCGAACACCGCCGCGCCGAACGGCCCTCCCCACTCGAGCTCGATGTTCGCGCGCGCCAGCGCGATGACGAGCGCCATGCGCTCCTCGCGCGTCGCGTAGGCCCGCTCGAAGTCCGCCACCGTGAAGACCCACACGGGGTACGTGAGGCGAAGCTCGCGCACGATCATCGGCCTGCGGGCGGCCCCTCGTTCACGATGCGACGGGGACGGTGCGGACGTCGTCCGCGGGAGCGCGGCCCACAAGCGTGTAGCGCGCAAAGAACTCGCGTGCGCCCTCCAGGTCACGTGCCGACAACAGCGCGTCGCCCAGGGCGTCGCAGCCGTCGAGGGCCAGGATCACCAGATCGCGCGCGGTTCCGGCGATCGCCGGATCGGCGAGCCCGATCCGTCCCGCGCGCTCGAGCAGCTCCGGATCCGCGCTCTCCAGCAGCTCGTCCGCCTGCCGCAGCGCCGCGAGGTCGTACGCGATGCCACCAATGAGTGCCAGCGGCGCGGCGAACCACTCCGGGTCCACGGCGTCGCACGTGCGCACCTCCAGCGTGCCGCGCGGGCGGATCTCCGGGAACAGCGTCGTCAGGTGCCGCTCCCACTCGGCCTCCCCCGCCCGTCCCGACGCGAGGTGCACCGCGAACGGCGCAAACCCTCCCTCGACCCGTGGAAGGAACATCGCCGGCGCCGCGAGGGCGAAGTCGCAGTAGTCCGCCGCCGGATCGTCGCACGCCTGACGAACACCCGTGCGCGCCGGATCCAGCCGGCGCCAGCAATGCGCGCGGTAGCTCGAATGCGCGGTCGGCTGCCCCGCGTACACCGGCGAATTGGCGAAGATCGCGGCGAGATACGGCGCCATGGCGTTCAGCACGCGCCACAGGCGCTCCGCCTCGACGCCGAAGTCCAGGCTCACCTGGAACGCGGCGGTCTGGCGCATCATGCGCGCGCCGAAGGGGCCGAGGCTGGCGAAATAGTCGGCCATGGCGCGGTAGCGCGGCGCGTCGAGCTGGAGCGGCGCCTGCTCCACCGGCGTCTCGGGATCGATACCCACCGCGAGCAGTGTGATACCGAGGGGATCGGCGGCCGCCCGCAACGCGGCGACGGTCTCCCGCAGGCCGACGAGCAGCCCGCTCGCCGTGACGCACGGCGGGGAGCTGTACTCGATCTGCCCCCCCGGCTCGAATCCTAACGTGCCTCCGTCGGGAAGCACGAAGTGCGGCGTACCCTTCTCCGACAGGCATTCCCGCCACTTCCGTTCGGCGCCCGCATCGCGAAGTAGCCGCAGCCCGGTGACCGGCGCGTCGCCGTCGATCGGGCACACTGCCCGCGAGAGCACGTCCACCGGAATGAACTCCGCCTCCGCGCCGATCAGCGGCCGCTCCCTCGCGCGCGGCGGCCGAAACGCGCGCGCACGCAGCGACCGCTCGAGCGCGCGCCGCACTGCGCGGCCTGGCTCGCCCGTCATGCCGGCGCGGCCAGCGTGATCGCGTAGCCCTCGTCGGCCAGCTCGTACCAGTGGGTGACGCGCAGCCGCGCGCGCTCGAGCAGGTCTTCCAGCGTGCTCCGCTCATACTTGCAGGAAATCTCCGTCCGGATCGACTCCCCGGCGGCGAGCCGGACCGGTGGCATGCCGGGGATGCGCGCCTCCTGATCGCGCTTCGAGACGAGGTGCATCTCGATCCGGCTCTCGTCGTCGGCGAAGAACGCGCGGTGCTCGAACGCCTCGGGGTCGAAGTCCGCGCCGAGCTCGCGATTGAGCACGTGCAGCATGTTGCGGTTGAACTCCGCGGTGACGCCGCGCGAATCGTTGTACGCGGCCTCGATTCGGCCGATGTCCTTGCGGAGGTCCGCGCCGAGCAGCAGGGTGTCGCCCGGGTGCATGACGCGGCGCACCCGCGACAGCAGGCGCAGGGCGGCCGGCGGGTCGAAGTTGCCGATGGTGCTGCCGAGGAAGGCGAACATCGCGGGACGGGGCATCGCACGCGGTGGCATGAACCCCGCCGTGAAGTCCGCGACCACCGGAGCGATCGTCAGGTCTGGGTACTCCGCGGCCAGGCGATCGGCGCTGTCGGCGAGAAACGACGCGCTGACGTCGACGGGCACGTACATCGCGGCGCCGCCGCCGGCGAGCATCGCGTCCAGCAGGATGCGCGTCTTCTCCGCGCTTCCGGCCCCCAGCTCGACCAGCGCTCGCGCGCCGGCGGCGCGCGCGATCTCGTCGGCACGCGAGCGCAGCAGGCGGCGCTCCGCGCGGGTGAGATAGTACTCCGGCAACGTCGTGATCTCCTCGAACAGCTCGGACCCGCGATGGTCGTAGAAGAATTTCGGCGACAGCTCTTTCTGCGGGCGCGACAGGCCCGCGCGCACCTCGCGGAGCATCTCCGATTCCTGCGTGTTCGTAACCGGATCGACCATGAGTGTTCCAGAGTCGTTATGAGACCCGCCGGGGCCGGGGGCGTCCCCGCCCGTCGGGCGGCGCGCGGCGCGCATCCCGCAATCCGCCTCGCTCATGCCGCGTCCCGCGCGCACCGGAAGCCTGCGAAGATCTGTCGCCGGATCGGGTAGTCCCAGTTGCGGAAGGTGGCGCGGATCGCACCGGGGCGAGTGGCCCACGAGCCGCCCCGCAGCACCTTGTGCTCCGTGCCGAAGAACGCCTCGGAGTACTCCCGGTAGGGGAAGGCCTCGAATCCCGGATACCCCCCGAAATCGCTGGAGGTCCACTCCCATACGTCGCCGATCATCCCGTAGCACCCGACCGGCGAGACGTTATGCACGTACGACCACACCGGCGCCACGTCGAACGCCAGCTGGTCCAGGTTCGCCAGCTCGTGCGTCGGAGGCTCGTCGCCCCACGGATACGCGCGCATGCGGCCCGTGGCCGGATCGAACCGCGCTGCCGCCTCCCACTCGATCTCCGTCGGCAGACGCTTGCCCGCCCACCGCGCGAACGCCTCCGCCTCGTACCAGCACACGTGGCACACCGGCCGCGCGAGATCGAGCGGCGTCGTGCGATCCATCACGCGCGTCCGCCACCGCTCGCCGTCGTGCGTCCAGAACTTCGGGGCGACGGGTCCTTCCGTCTGCCTCCACGCCCACCCCGCCCCGCTCCAGAGCGCCTCGCGCTCGTAGCCGCCGTCCTCGATGAAGGCGAGATAGTCACCGTTCGTCACCGGCGTCGCGTCGATGTGAAAGGGCGGCAGGTCCAGCGCCCACGGGGGCCGCTCGTTGTCGTAGGCCGCGGTGCGGTCGTCGGTGCCAATCGTCACCGTCCCGCCGGGGAAACGCACCATCGCGCCCGGCGTCGCGGGCCGCACGGCGTCAGGCACCCGCCACCGCCGCGGCGCCGGATAGTCGCCTCCCGTCTTCAACTGCAGCGTCTGGAGGATCGTCTCGTTATGTTGGTACTCGTGCTGCGCCACCAGCCGGTACACGTAGCCGTCGCGCAGCAGCGGATCGGCCGAGTCCAGGTCCACGGTTCGCAGCGTGGCCAGCACCCGCGCGCGGATCTCGTCGGCTGTCGCCTTCCACTCCGCCAGCGCCGGCAGCGGCAGCGCCGCGCGCGTCCGGCGCGGATGCTCGAACGGGTTGTACATCCCCGGCATCTCGGAAAACTCGATCGGCCCCGCCACGTTCCGCGTGAGCCACAGCTCCTCGAAGTGGGTGATGTGCCCCAGGTCCCACAGAATGGGACTCATGAGCGGATCGTGCTGCGCCCGAAGGTCCGTCTCGGTGAGCGGCGACGCCAGCAGGATCGTGCGCTCGCGCGCTTCGTCCAGCAGCGCGGCCGCGGCGTCGCGTGTCAGGGCACCGGCGGTGATGACGGTCACTGTGCGTTCCGGCGTTCGAGGAGGATAGCGGCCGACGCCGCCCGGCGAGCGACCGCTCCCGCCCGGCCATGCATCGAGCCAGACTACGGCGAACCGGTGGACATCGCAAATCGCCGGCCGCGTGTGGAAGTTCCCGCACGGACGTTCGACCGGTGCCGCGCGCGGGAGCGGCGCGGCGCAAACACGACCGGAGCCGCTCTCGTCCAGGACACCGCGTTCACGACTTCCAGGGGCGACCTATCGTGCGCACAGGCACTGGGTGGGCCGTAGCGGCCGCGACGTGGCTTGCCGCGACGGCGTGCGGAACGGCGTCACGGCCCGCCGGACAGAATCCGTCGCCGATGGTGGAGCACGCGCGCGAGCACCGGCGGCTCGACACGCTGCCGCCCGCCGGCGATCGGTTCGCCATCGCCGGTCTGCTTCCGCGGCCGGTCGTCGTCTACGTTCCTCCGCGTGCCGCCGGCGCGCCATCGCCGGCGCTGGTGGTGCACTTCAACGGCACCGCCTACGTCGGCATGCATGCCGCCGCGGCGCAGGAGCGGCCCGCCGTCGTCGCCGCGGTCCACCTGGGCGCCGGATCGGGCGTGTACCAGGAGGCCTTCCGCGATGCCTCGTTGCTCCACCGCATTCGTCAGGCGGTGGCGGATTCGCTGGCCGCGCGATCGGGAGCGCCGGTGCGCTTCGGCCGCACGGTGGTGAGCGGCTTCAGCGCGGGGTACGGCGCGATCCGGGCGATCCTCGAGAATGCGGACGCCGCAGCGTCCGTCGACGGCGTGCTGCTGCTCGACGGGCTCCACGTGTCGTACATCCCGGACCGCACGCCGCTGGCGAGCGGAGGGACGCTCGACACGGCGCGGCTCGACGCCTTCGTTCGCTTCGCGCGTCAGGCAGCGGCTGGCGAGGGCGCGATGCTCGTGACGCACTCGGAGATCTTCCCCGGCACCTTCGCCAGCACGACGGAGACGGCGGACTACCTGCTCCGCCGCCTGGCGCTGCGCCGCACGCCCGTCCTGGAGTGGGGGCCGGTCGGCATGCAGCTGCTCAGCACCGCGGGTACGGGGCGCCTCGCGGTGCTGGGATTCGCCGGCAACACGGCGCCGGACCACGTCGATCACTACCACGGCATGCCGGAATTCCTCGCGCGGCTGCTGGCGCTGGGTGATGAACCGTGAGCGAGGCGTTCCCGCGTGATACGATCGACATCGCGCCGCTCCCGCCCGGCGCGCGGTACGTGCTGCGCGCCTCGCTCTGGCTGCCGCGCCCACGTACGGAGGTCTTCGCGTTCTTCGCCCGGGCGGAGAACCTCGGCAGCATAACGCCGCCGGAGCTGGGATTCCGCATCCGTACGGCACTCCCGGTCGACATGCGCGAGGGCGCCCTGATCGACTACACGATCCGACTGTGGGGACTGCCGATGCGCTGGCGGACGCGCATCACGCGATGGCAGCCGCCTGACGAGTTCGTGGACGAGCAGCTCGCCGGCCCGTACGCCGTGTGGATCCATACCCACACCTTTTACGACGAGCACGGGGGCACGGCGATCGACGATACCGTGGAATACGCGCTCCCGTTCGGTCCGCTCGGCAAGCTGGTGCAACCGCTGATCCGGCGGCGGCTCGCACGCATCTTCCGTTTCCGGCAGCGAACCGTGCGGCGGCTCCTGCTCGGCGAGGCGGCGTGACCGCGCCGCCGTTAGCTTTCTGGCGCCGAACCCCAGTCCACGCATGAGCGATCCGCAGCCCCGACGCATCCTCCTCGCCGATGCCGACGCGTTCTTCGTCGCCGTCGCGCGGCTGGCGGATCCCGACGGCGCCGGGCGCGAACCGCTGCTCATCGTCGGAGGAACGCGCGAGAGCCGCGGCGTAGTCTGTTCCGCCTCCTACGAGACCCGCCGCTTCGGCGTCCGCTCCGCGATGCCGATCGCCCAGGCGTTGCGGCTCTGCCCCGACGCCGTTTGCGTACCGGTGCCGCGTCGTGCCTGTGGCGAGATGAGCCGCGCGATCCGCGGCGTGCTCGAGCGTTATGCCCCCGTGGTCGAGAGCGCGAGCATCGACGAATGGTATCTCGACCTCGGCGGCACCGAGGCGCTCTACCGGCACGAGCCGCTCGCGGCGACGGCCGCACGAATTCGTCAGGCCGTGCTCGACGAGACGCGCCTCGCGGTATCGTTCGGCGGCGGCACCAGCAAGCTCGTGGCCAAGCTAGCGGTGGAGCACGCGAAGCCGCGCGGCGGGGGCGGCGGCACCGGCGTGCACGTCGTGCCCGCAGGACGCGAAGCGGTGTTCATGCGCGGCGTCACGCTCGCGGAGATCCCGGGCGTGGGTCCGCGCTTCCAGGAGCGCCTCGCCGCATTGGGGATGCACGCCGTGCCGGACGTGCTCCAGTACGACCAGCGCACGCTCGCCGCCTACCTCGGCGCGAGCGCTGCCGAGTGGCTGGCGCGGCGCGTGCGCGGAGCGGACGAATCGCCGGTGGAGCCGCGGCTGGAGAGCAAGCAGGTGAGCCGCGACGAGACCTTTCCCATGGATCTGGTCGAGGATCGCGACATCGAGCGCGAGCTGCTCGCGCTGGTCGTGCGCGCCGCCGCTGATCTTCGCGCGGACGGGCTCGCGGCGCGCACCATCACCGTCCGCCTACGCGACCGCGACTTCCGCACCCGCCAGGCCGGCCGGACCCTCGCGACGCCCGTCGTCACCGATCGCGCGATTTTTCAGGTGGCCCGGACGCTGCTTACGCGACTCCGCGCTACGCGGCGCGTCCCCGCGCGGCTCGTCGGGGTGGCGCTCTCGTCGCTCGCGCGCGACCCCGAGGCGGATCAGCTCACGCTGTTCGAGGAGCGCACGGAGGCGGCGCCCGAATCGGCCCGTGACCGCTCGCTGGCTCGTGCGGTCGATGCGGTCAGAGCCCGCTTCGGGGATGACGTGCTGCTCCCCGGTACGATTCGCGATCGCTGAGGGGTGTAGATCCGCCCGACCGGAGCCGCAACCGAGCGGCGGGTGTACCGAGGCGCGCTCCCCGGAAAACGTTCAGACGAGCGCACCCGCGCGGGCGCGTGAAATGCACAGCCGTTTCGGCTTGGCCGGTGCCACGCCGGCGATGGGACGGGTACCAGGCGAGAAAGCCCGGCGTTCACCCCTGGGCGTGGCTTTCCGTCCTATACGACGCGACACTACAAGGCACCGTGGAAGGCCCGCGCCTGACCCGCCGCACGGCCGTGAGACCGCATCGGCCGCCGGCCATCTCGTCCAGTCGACCTTCGGAGTGTTCATGTCACGCTCGATCCTCGCGCTGCTCGCGCTCGCCGTTGCCCTGGGGTGTTCCCGTGGGGACACGGCCGGTGATGATACGTCGGCCGCGACCGACACCGCGGCGACCAGCGGCATCGACGCCAGGCTGGCGAAGTACACGTCCGTTCGCCTCTCCACCGACATGGCGGCGCTCAGCGAGAACGAGCGGCGGATGATCCCGATCCTCATCGATGCCGCGCAGGAGATGGACGCCATCTTCTGGCAGCAGGCGTACGGCAACCGTGCGCAGCTCATGAGTGGGATCGAGGATCCCGACGCCCGCCGGTTCGCCGAGATCAATTACGGGCCCTGGGACCGGCTGGCGGGGAACGAGCCGTTCATCCCCGGGGTGGGTCCGAAACCGCCCGGTGCAAACTTCTACCCGTCGGACGTCACGAAGGAGGAGTTCGAGCAGGCGGTCGCGGCGGGAGGCCCGCGCGCCGATTCGCTGCGCAGCCTGTACACGCTCGTGCGGCGGGACTCGTCGGGCGCGCTCACGCCGGTACCGTATCACGTGGCTTTCGCCGGCCACGTGGAGCGCGCGGCGGCCAAGCTCCGCGAGGCCGCGGCGCTGGCGGCCGACCCTGGACTCAAGCGGTACCTCGAGCTCCGCGCGCGTGCTCTGGAGACCGATGAGTACCAGCCGAGCGATCTGGCGTGGATGGACATGAAGGACAACGGCCTCGACGTGATCATCGGCCCGATCGAGAACTACGAGGACCAGCTCTTCGGCTACAAGGCGGCGAACGAGACGTTCGTGCTGGTGAAGGACCGGGAGTGGAGCCGCCGGCTCGCTCGCTACGCGGCGATGCTGCCGGCGCTGCAGCGGGGCCTGCCCGTGCCGGCCGAGTTCAAGCGGGAAACGCCGGGCACCGACTCGGACCTCAACGCGTACGACGCGGTCTATTACGCGGGCGACGCGAACGCGGGCTCCAAGACGATCGCGATCAATCTTCCTAACGACGAGGAAGTCCAGCTTCGCAAGGGCACGCGGCGGCTGCAGCTCAAGAACGCGATGCGGGCCAAGTTCGACGCCATCCTGGTCCCCATCGCCAGGCAGCTCATCGCCGAGGATCAGCGGCAGCACGTGACCTTCGATGCGTTCTTCGCCAACACCATGTTTCACGAGGTGGCGCACGGGCTCGGCGTGAAGAGCACGATCAACGGCAAGGGTACCGTGCGGGAGGCGCTCAAGGAGCGCGCGTCGGCGCTGGAGGAGGGCAAGGCCGACGTGCTCGGCCTCTACATGGTGACGCGCCTGCACGAGCAGGGCGAGCTTGACGATGCCGACCTGCGCGACAACTACGTCACCTTCCTCGCCAGCATCTTCCGCTCCGTGCGGTTCGGCGCGTCGAGTGCGCACGGGCGCGCGAACATGGCGCGCTTCAACTTCTTCGAGGAGCGCGGCGCGTTCTCGCGCGACTCGTCAGGCGCGTACCGCGTGGATTTCGACCGGATGCGGGAGGCGATGAACGCCCTCTCGGAGCACATCCTCCGGCTGCAGGGCACGGGCGACTACGCGGGGGCCACCGCCTTCATGGAGCAGCAGGGTACGATCGGGCCGGAGCTGCAGCGGTCGCTCGATCGGCTGGCGTCGGCGGGCATCCCCGTGGACATCGTGTTCGAGCAGGGCATGGCGGTGCTCGGCTTACGCTCGAGCTCGCCGTGACGATTATCCTTGTGCGAGAGGCCGGGTCGTTGCATAGTCATGCGCGACAATGAGCGTTTCCCGTCCGGACTTCGAGACCGTGCGGTCGTCTCCTAGCGAGCCGCGGCGACCCGGTCCCTCGCTCGAACGGCGGCTTCCGCTGCTCATGGCGGGGCTGCTCGCCATCGCGGTCTCCGCGCTCCTGCTCGCCATTCATGGCGAACTGGAGCGTGCGGCCGTGGAGACCGCCCACGCTCGCCTCGTGAGCGGCGTCAGCGAGCTGGGCGAGCTCGTCGACCAGAGTGCGCAGAACACCGCGCGGCAGCACGCGACGGCCGCGCGAACGCCCGCCCTGCGCGATTTCGTCGCGCTTCGCTCCAGCTCAGAAGCGGACTCGGTCCGCGTGCGCGGGATCCTCAATCAGTTCGTCGCGCAGTCCCCCGGGCGCTACATGGCGGTCGCCTCGACCTCGGGCGAGCTGCTCATGTCCGCTGGCACCCTGCCCGACGAACTTGTCGGACGGGCCACCGAACTGGTGCGCAGTCTGTCGCCTGCGGACTCCGTGGTAAATGGCCTGCCGGTGGTCGTGGGATCGCAGGCGTACTCCTCGGTCGCGGCACCGATCGTCGTCGATGGCGCCGTCAGAGGCGGGCTGATCCGCTGGACCCGTATCGGCGCGACTCCGGCCACCGAAGCGGCCATCAACCGGATCGTCGACCCCCGAGCGGAAGTGTACTTCGTGCATCCGGCCGCGAACCTCGTCATCGATCCGGGCGGGGACGTGCGGCAGGCACCATTCGGCACCGGCGACTCGTCGACCGCATTTCAGGTCGAGCGGGCGGGCGCCGACCTGCTCGGGGCCCGCACGCTGGTCGACGGATCGGACTGGAGCATCGTCGCCCTGGTTTCCCGCGACGACATCGTGCTGAGTGCGTCCGCCCTCTTCCAGCGGCTGGTTCTCGCCGGCCTCGCGATCGTGCTCATTGGCGCGCTGGTCGCGTGGCTGGCCAGCCGCAGAATTACGAAGCCGCTCATTCGCGTGACCGAGGCGGCCGAGGCGCTCGCCCGTGGGGAATACCATGAGCCGATCGCACTCGCCCGCGGCGACGAGATCGGGCGGCTGGCCGCGACGTTCGATGAGATGGCGCACCGCATTTCGGAGGCGCACGAACGCCTCACAGTGGCGCGAGCGGAGGCCGAGTCCGCCAACGCGGCGAAGAGCCGCTTCCTCGGCACGATGAGCCACGAGATCCGTACGCCGCTCAATGCGATCGTCGGCTACACGGAGTTCCTGCTGGTCGGCATCGGCGGCCCGGTGTCACCGCAGCAGCGCGCCTACGTGGAACGCGTGCAGACCAGCGCCCGCCACCTTCTCGCGCTGGTGTCGGACCTCCTCGACCTCTCGAGCATAGAGGCGGGGCGTCTGCGCATCGAATGCCATCCGGCACCGCTCCGCGATCCGGTGCACGACGCGGTCGCCGTGCTCGAGTCGCAGGCGTACCACCGTGACGTCACGATCACCACGCAGTGCGACAGCGCGCTGTGGTACCGGGGCGACCCGGCGCGTCTCCGGCAGATCCTGATCAACCTGCTCTCCAACGCCGTCAAGTTCTCGAGCAAGGGCGGCGAGGTGAAGATCGCCTGCGACGCCACGGAGACGCCCGATCCGGCCGTGGCGCATTACGACGAATCGCGCTGGACGACGGTGACGGTGCGCGACGCCGGCATCGGCATCGCGCCCGACAAGGTGGAGGCGATCTGGGATCCGTTCGTGCAGGGCGACGACAGCCGCACCCGAACGCACGGCGGCAGCGGTCTCGGCCTGACGATCAGCCGGCGGCTCGCGCGGCTCATGCAGGGGGAGATCACCGTGGAGAGCGAGCCCGGACGCGGCGCCGCGTTCACGGTGTGGCTCCCATCTTCCACGCCCGAGTCGGCCGCCAACTCGGTCACCGCCGCCTGACGAATCGTCGGGCGGCCGGGGGCGAACCTCAGGGCGTCGCGCGCCGGATGGTGACGTAGCGACGGGTGAGGATGCGATCGCCGAAGTTCGAGTCGTCGCCGTTCGCCGCATTGACCACGGCGCTGAACACCACGGAGTCCGCTGGGGTCGAGGGCGCGGTCCATTCGAGAGCCCAGCGGGCCGAGTCCCCGCCCACGAGCGCCGTCCCCTGCGCCGTGTGGCTGGCGAATTCGACGCCGGTGGCGCTGTCCGTCGTCACGCGCGCCCGCCCGTCGGTCGCGCGGAGTGTGCCAGCCTGGCGATCGCGCGCCGTGCGGCTCGCCAGCTGAAAGCCCGCCGCGGCGATCCCCTCGCTGGTCGCGCTCACCACGAGCCGGTAGGTCTTTCCCGGCTCGTAATGGGCCGGGACACCGTGCACGGCGAGCTCCGGCGCGTCCGGGACGACGTCGGCATCCATGTGGCAGGTACCGCAGGTGGGCTCGCCGAAGTCGCCGGTGAATCCCGGCGGCGGCCCATCCGCGTAGCGGACGGACTCCGACGCGAGCACCAGAGGTGCCGCGGCCAGGAGCAGGCCGGCCGCGGCGACGATCCACTTCATGGAACGACGTTCGCGCCCGCCACCGCGCCCACGTTCGCCCGGCCCAGCGTGTTCGCGTCCGTACCGAACCAGATCATGCCGCTCGGCTTGTGGAACACCATGTGCCTGACTGCGCCCGCGCCGCTCTCGATCTGCGTGACGCTGAAGAACTGCTCGCTGCGCGGATCGAAGCCCACGAGCGTGTTCGGGTCCAAGCCGGTCTCCACGAACCACAGGCGGTCCTTGTCATCCACCGTCATGGCGTACGGCTGCGACCGCTCGCCGCCCGGGTTCGCCCATTCCTTGAACTGCCCGGTCGCCGGATCGTACCGGCCGAGGTAGCCGCGTGCGTAGTCGACGTACCAGATCTTGTCGTCCGACGTGATCGCGATGCGCCGGCCGCGCGCCCGCGCGTCGGGCATCTCGATCTCGGTGATCGCCAGCGTGTGTGGGTCGACCTTCGCGAGCTTGTTCGTGCCGAACAGGTTCGCCCAGACCGTGCCCTTCGAGTCGACCTCGATGCCGTAGGGCCGGGCGCGCGGCGTGGTGACCTTCGCCAGCTTCACCTCGCCCGTCGTGGGCGTGAACCGGCCGATGTAATTGCCGCCCTGCACGGTGAAGAAGATCTGGCCATCGTGGCCGAACCGCAGCGTGTGCGGGTCACGCGCGCCGCTGTCGGGCATGGCGAAGGTCTTGATCTCGCCGGTCTTGGGATCGAGGCGGCCGATGTTGGCGACCCGGTTGCCCGCGTACCAGATCACGCCCTTGTCGTCGACGATCAGGTTGTGGGGCCCGGCCTGCGGCGGGAGATCGTGCTTCTTGAACTGCCCGGTAGCTGGATCGAACACCGCGACGTAATGCGTCCGCTGCCCGACGAACCAGATCTTGCCGTCGGGCGCGACGTAGGGGTCTCGCGGCCGCGAACTCTCGTACGGCACCGTCCACTCCTGAATCTCCACCTGCTGGGCGTCGGCGCCGAACGGCACCCCGAGCGCCACCACCGCGATCAGCGCGCGCGCGCGTACGAGCATGGCCTGCATCTCCTGGTTCCGAGTGACTGGATGGATGATACGCGCGAGGGAGCCGGACGGTTGAGGAGCGCGGGAGGCGGGCTGCGGGTGTGCCTGACCGAGCTCTACAGGGGGACGACGGGGGACGGGGGACGAGGGGCGGGCGAGGTGCGAGGAGCGGCGCTGGACGCAGGACACTGCTCTGACTGCTCACGGACGAAGCGGGAGTCGGCACCGCCGGCTCCCGCTGGTCCACCCCGCATCCCGCGTCCCGTATCCCGCGTCACTCGTACCGAAACCGATACCCCGCCTTCCGCACCGTCAGAATGTGCTGCGGCACCGCCGGATCCGGTTCCAGCTTGCGGCGCAGCTCCGCGATGTGCGTGTCCACCGTGCGGCTCACCACCACCGCCCGGTGCCCCCACACCTCGCGCATCAGCTCCTGCCGGCTCGCCACGGCCCCGTTACGCTGCATCAGCGCGAGCAACAGGTCGAGCTCCATCGGCGTGAGGCTCACCGGGTCGCCGGCGCGCATCACCGTGCGCGATGAGGGATCCACCTCCACGTCCGCGAAGCGCCTGTGGCCGTTCGTTTCGGGCGCCGCCGACCGCGATGTGCGGCGCAGGAGCGCCTCGACGCGCGCGAGCAGCTCGAGCACCCCGAACGGCTTCGTCACGTAGTCGTCCGCGCCGATGCGGAACCCCATCACTTTGTCCGCCTCCTCGCCGCGGGCGGTGAGGATCAGCACCGGCTGCGCAAACCCGCCCGCGCGCAGCGTGCGCAGCACGCGGTATCCGTCCATCCCCGGCAGCATCAGGTCGAGGATCATGAGATCCGGGGTGGTCTCCTGCGCCCTCGCCAGCCCCGTCGGCCCGTCTTCGGCGAGATCGACCTTGTAGCCCTCGATCTCCAGGTTGTTGCGCAACCCGAACGCCAGGTCGGGATTGTCCTCGACCAGGAGTATCTGCGTCATGTGCGAATCTCCTCCATCCGTGCGGCGTCAGGCATGGCGTGTGGCGCGGCCGCCGGCGCCCCCGCGTTCGGCAGTTCCACGATGAACCGCGCGCCGCCGCCGGGGGCCTCCTCGATCCAGGCCCGCCCGTGCTGCAGCAGCACCAGCTCCATCACCACCGAGAGACCGATCCCGCTCCCCGCGACCGCCGACCCGGCGTCGCGCTCGAGGCGGTAGTACGACTCCCACACCCGACGCCGGCTCGCCGCCGGCACGCCCGGCCCCTGGTCTTCGACCTCGATGCGCACCCAGTCCCCGCCGTTGCGCATCCGCACCGTCACCGTCTGCCCCGCCGGACCGTACTTCACCGCGTTGTCGAGCAGGTTGAGCAGGATCTGCCGCAGCGCGCCCGCGTCCGCCACCGCCTCGACGCCCTCCAGCAGCTCGCTCGTCAGGCTCACCTGGCGCGCCCGCGCGAGCGGCGCGAACCCCTCCAGCACCTCGCGGATCTGCTTCGCCACGCCGACCGGCGCGGGATTGAGCGTCACCGCCTGATGCTCCGCCCGCGAGAACTGCAGGATGTTCTCGACGAGATGCGTGAGGCGCCGCGCCTCCTGATCGATGATCTGCAGCGAGCGGTCCCGCTCCTCCTCGCTCCGCACGCGCCCCAGCAGCAGCGTCTCGGCGAACATCCGCACCTGCGCCAGCGGCGTGCGCAGCTCGTGCGACACGCCCGCCACGAAGTTCGACCGGAGGCGCGCCAGATCGCCCTCCCGGCGGAGCTGCGCCACGCCGATCCCCGACAGCAGTATCGTTATGCCGAGGACGCCGAACAGCAGGGGCATGTGCGACTTCGGCAGCCCGCCGATCACCAGCGATTCCGCCAGCCCGGACCGGAGCGTCACGGTGGCGGACAGGTCGCCGAACGACGCGATCTTGTGCTCCCCCGAGTAGTCGGACTCGTACCGCACCGGCGAGACCCACAGCTCGCGCCCCATCTCGTCGGCCACCGTGACCGAGAGCAGCGAATCGTTATGCGTCCCCTTGGTGAGCGCCGGCGGGAGCAGCGGATACCGCTTGAGCAGCATCGCAAAGAGCGGCGCGCCGAACCGGTCCAGACACAGCGGGAACCCGTACGCCGCCACCGGCTGCTTCTCCCCGCTCCACTTCACCTGGTACACCAGGGCACGCTGCGCCGTCGGCTTCGTGCCGAAGATCGCCGCGTAGCTCAGATCCTTCGTGTACTCCTTCTTCGCGTGCCGGGGCACGGTGTCGGCGATCCAGCCGAGCATCGACGGCGACGGCGCCGGACCGCTCGTCGTCATGGCGCCGTCGCGCAGGTCGAGCCGGAAGGAGAACTGCATCGAGTCCGCCTCGCAGCGCAGCTTCTCGATCTCCTTCGAGTCGAGGATCGACGGCGGCGGCAGCGGACGCCCGGGCGTGAGCGGCTTGTGCGCCGCCAGCGGCTCGAACGCCCAGATCAGCGTGTTGTAGAGGACTTCCTTCGAACCCGCCGCGAACTCCCACGCCGCGAAGCTCGCGTAGTCGCGCAGCGTCCGCTCGGCCGTCTCTCGATGCGAAGTCTGCGAACGCCAGGCGTCCCACGCGAGGATGGACGCCAACGCCGCCGTGCACACCAGGATGGCGATGAGCGACGTGGTTCGCGGACGCGAGGGACGACGGATCGGAAGCTGGGCCATGGGAACACCTTACGGCAGTGATGACGCGCTCTGCAACCTGCACGCTCCCGGCGGCGGCGTGAACGGGGGCGGGGTTAGAATGTTGTCAATTCAGGGGGAGGAGGGATGAGGGATCCCGATCTCAGGGGCCCCCCTGAGCCCCTCCGTGAGGTGGTGAGGGGAGGGTGCCAGGGGACAGGGGCAAGGGGCAAGGAAGGCGATCCGGGCAGCATGCAACGTAAGGATTTGTGCGGCTCCTGGCTCCCGGAAAGTGCCGCATTCCATATTCTCCCTAGCTCCCAGCTCCTAGCTCCTAGGCTTCAAGCTCCCAGCTCCTAGCTCCTAGGTTTCTAGCTCCTAGCTCCTAGCTCCAAACTCCTAGCTCCTAGCTCCTAGCTTCAAGCTCTTTGCTCCTAGCTCCTAGCGCCTAGTTCATCGCTCCAAGCCCCTGACCCCAGGGCCCTGACACCCTCCCCGTCGTCCCCGACCCCTTGGAACCATGACCACCATGCGCTCCCTCAGCGCCGCCATCGCCTTCGCGGTCCTGTTCCCCCAGCTCCCCCTCGCCCAAAGCACGCCCCCCGTGGCCGAGCGGCGGCCGAAGGTCGATACGCTCCATGGGGACATCCGCGTCGACGACTACTTCTGGCTCCGCAACAAGAGCGACCCCGCCGTGCGCGCCTATCTCGAGGCGGAGAACGCGTACGCGGAGCAGATGCTGTCGCACCTCGCGCCGCTCCGCGAGACGCTCTACAACGAGATGCTCGGCCGCATCAAACAGACGGACCTCTCCGTCCCCTACCGCGACAACGGCTGGTGGTACTACACGCGGACCGAGGAGGGCAAGCAGTACCCGATCCTCGTCAGGCGCCAAGGCTCGATGGACGCCCCCGAGCAGGTCATGGTCGACGTCAACGAGCTGGCGAAGGGCCAGGAGTTCATGTCCCTCGGCGCCGCCACCGTTAGCGACGACGGGAATCTGCTCGCCTACTCCACCGACTCGACGGGGTTCCGGCAGTACTCGCTCCGCGTGCGCGACCTGCGCACTGGGAAGGATCTGCCCGTTCGCAGGGAGAAGGTGGTGACGGTCGCGTGGGCGGCCGACAATCGCACGATCTTCGACACCACCGAGGATCCCGCCAAGCGCTCTGCCTATCTCTGGCGCCACCGGCTCGGCGACGAGAATGACGAGCTGATCTACGAGGAGAAGGATGAGCGGTTCGGCGTCTACGCGTTGCGCTCGTTGAGCCGGCGGTTCGTGTACGCGTACAGCGGCAGCCTGACGACATCCGAGATCCGATACCTCGAGGCCACGACGCCCGACGGCCCC
>DATHUW010000157.1:0-22756 GCA_035461825.1 Gemmatimonadaceae bacterium | reverse complement strand
ATGGGGCGGGAGACTACGACGTGTTAACGACCTGCATTGCTCCGTCAGACGGACGGAGACGGTCCCCGGTTTCCGAGCGCGTCGCCGCCGGTTGTCAGAATTGTGAAAGGCCCGCCCCAAGCGTTCGTGCCGGCGCCTTCGACCGCGGCGGATCGCTGCTCCCGACCATCGAGCGGGCCCCGCGCGCCCGGCCGCGGTGGCGATGTGCCTGGCTGCGCGCCGGTCGCCCCCGCGGGCCACCCATATTATGCGCTCCCCATTGCATGGCCCGACTTGCCCCCTATATTATTGGCTATAGATAATACAGCACCCACCGAGCCGATTATTCTCCTCAGCCAACCACATGGGCGCCCCGTCAACCGATTCAGCGCGCGCTGGACGGTACGTTCGGCAGGCCGCCGGCTACCGCGCGTTCATCCCGGCACCGCTGCCCCCTGATCCGCCCCTCCGCCTCGACGGCGCGCTGCGCGTCCTCCTCTCCCAGGCCGACCGCGCCCTGGGCAGGCTCGACGGATCGGTGGTCACCCTGCCGAATCCCGAGCTGTTCGTCTTCATGTACGTCCGAAAGGAGGCGGTGCTCTCCAGCCAGATCGAAGGCACCCAGAGCTCCCTTCAGGACGTCCTCGCCGCCGAAGCCGACCTCTTCGACAGCGTCGACGTGCCGCGCGACGTGGACGAGGTGATCAACTACGTCCACGCCATGAACCACGGCTTCTCGCGACTTCCGGAGCTGCCGGTTTCGGTGCGGCTCATCCGCGAGATCCACGAGCGACTGACGCGCGGCGTACGCGGCGGCCGGTTGACGCCTGGCGAGCTTCGCCGGAGCCAAAACTGGATCGGCCCCGCGGGCGCCGGCCTCGCCGATGCGGTGTTCGTGCCTCCGCCCCCCGAGATCGTCCCCGAAGCGCTCGGCGCGCTCGAGAGGTTCCTCCACGAACCTGACGACTTGCCGCTGCTGGTCAGGATCGGGCTCGCCCACGCGCAGTTCGAGACGATCCACCCGTTCCTCGATGGCAATGGCCGGGTCGGCCGCCTGCTGATCACGTTCCTGCTCACCGAGCGCGGCGTGCTCGCGAAGCCCGTGCTCTACCTGTCGCACTATTTCAAGCAGAGACGGCAGGAGTACTACGACCGGCTCCAGGCCGTCCGCGACCATGGAGACTGGGAGGGCTGGCTCGCCTTCTTCCTGCGCGGCGTGAAGGCGGTCAGCGACGACGCGGCCGACACGGCGCGCCGCGTGCTCCTGCTCCGCGAGCGAAACCGAGCCGAGATCACCGATCGCCTGGGCCGAGCGGCGGCGAACGGGCATCGCGTGCTGGAGTCGCTGTTCGACCGGCCCATCCTTTCGGTCCACGACGCGCAGCGCCTGACGGGGACGGGGTTCGCCGCGGCGAATCAGCTGATCGCGCGCATGACCGAGCTGGAAATCCTGCGCGAGATCACCGGCAACGCGCGCAACCGGCGGTTCAGGTACGAGCCCTACGTTCGCCTGTTCACCGACGACTGAGCCTGGCGACTGCCGCCGCAACGTTGCGCGTAGAGCGCCCGTCTGGTCCGCCAGCACTGGTTACGCCGGCGGAACTTGCCAACCCGCCGCGCCAAACCGTATGCTGAGTCGGGTTGATGCCCCACTTCCCTGCTCGGCACCGTGATCCGTCGCGGCTCCCCCGCTCGCCCCCTGCTCGGCGCCTTTCTCGCCATCACGATTCTGCTCGTGGCGGCGCTCGGTTGGCTGGGCTGGCGACTGCTCGAGCAGGATCGCGAGCTCGAGCGGCAGCGGGCCCGCGAACGACTCGAGAGCGCAGCCGATGCGGCCGCAGCCGCGATCCAGCGGCGGCTCCGCGATCTTCAGGATTCCCTCGGCCAGACCACGGCGGCTGGCGACGGCGCTTCCCCATTGGATCCCGCCCCGCTTTCCGTGCTCGTTCGCGCCACTGATGACAGCTTCGCCATCACTGGTCGCGAGCGTCTGCTCTTCGGTCCGAGCGGCCCGAGCGCGATGGGGCTGCCGCTCTCCGTCTTTGCCACGGCCGACTCCCTGGAGTTCCGCGCCGGGAACGCCGCGGCCGCCATGCGCGCGTCGCTCGCGCTCGCATCCGCTCACGAGGGACCGGTGCGCGCCGCCGCGCTGCTGCGGGTGGCACGAACGAGTCGCAAGGCAGAACGCTCGGCGCTCGCCGACTCCGCGTATCAGGATCTGATCGCGCTGGCGACCACGGCCGTGAACGGCGTGCCGGCCGAGCTGCTGGGCCGCGCCGGCCGATTGGCGGTCCGGCGCGAGCGGGAGGATGAAGCGGGTGCACGGCGTGAGGCGGCCGCCATTCACGCGGCGCTCCACGCGGGCCGCTGGAATCTCTCGCGCGCGTCCTTCGAATTCTACGATGCGGAGGTCTCGACGCTGCTCGGTGAGCCGCCGCTGCCGCACGGGGATTCGGTCACCGCGGCGCGCGTGGCGCTCTCGAGCGCGGTGGATTCCCTCTGGCACGCCTGGCAGGAGGGAAGGCTCCCGCGAGCCAGCACCGTGCGGTCGCTCTCGGCCGGCGATCGCGAGCTGCTCTCGATCTGGGCGGCGCATGCCGAGGGCGTCGTCGGACTCGTGGCCGACGCGACGTTCGCCGTGCATCACATCGTGGAACCGGTCGCCCGGTCTCTGCCCACACCGGTGGCTCTATCGCTAGGACCTCCGTCGCCGGCCGTCGCCGCGCGTACCCCGGCCCGGCCGTCGGCAGTTCGCGGGGCTGACGAGACGGGGCTCCCGTGGCCGCTCCGCGTCCAGGCGCTCGACTCGGGTGCGGGCGAGCTGGCGGAGCGGCGCCGGCTCCTGCTCGCCGGACTCGCCGTCGCCTCGCTGCTCGCCCTGTTCGGCACGTACGCTGTCGCCCGCGCGGCCAGCCGGGAGCTGCGGGTGGCACAGCTGCGGGCGGACTTCGTTGCCGCGGTCTCGCACGAGCTTCGGACGCCGCTCACATCGCTCCGGCAGCTCACGGAGCTCCTGACGTCCGGACGCGTCGCCTCGGCCGAGCGGCGGGTGGAGTACTACGAGGCAATGCGCCGTGAGACCGCGCGCCTCAGCCGGTTCGTGGAGTCGCTGCTCGAGTTCCGGCGCGCCGAAGCCGGGTTCGTGGAACCGCTCAGCACCACTCTCGACCTGACGCGCCTCGTGCGCGACACCGTGGACGAGTTCGCGCGCGACGCGCGGCGCGGCGGATTCTCCGTCACCGTCGACCTGCCTGACGAACCGGCAATCATCAGGGGCGACACGGAAGCGATCCAGCGTGCGCTGTGGAATATCCTGGACAATGCGGTCAAGTACTCGCCCGACGATCGAACGGTCGAGGTCACGGTCCTCCGCGGAACCAAGGAGGTCATGGCGGTGATTCGCGACCGCGGGCTCGGCATCGATGCGGACGATCTGCCGAAGATCTTCGCGCAGTTCGAGCGCGGCGCCGCCGCCCGATCCAGGGGGATTCGTGGCACCGGCATCGGTCTCGCCATAGTCAAGCAGGTCGCGGAGGCGCATGGCGGTAGCGTCACCATCGACAGCGCGCCAGGGCGAGGGACCGTGGTGTCGCTGGCATTTCCGCTCGCGGAGGATGGCGGATGACGCGCATTCTCATCGTCGAGGATGAGCCGTCGATCGCGTTAGGACTCGTCGACGACCTGCGGCTCGAGGGCTTCGCGGTGGAGCTGGCGACCGACGGGATCGCCGGCGCTCGCCGGGCGCTCACCGAACGGTTCGACCTGGTCCTGCTCGACGTGATGCTGCCCGGGCGCACGGGCTACGACGTGCTGCGCGACCTCCGGCGCCGCGGCGTCAGCACGCCCGTCATCCTGCTCACCGCCCGGTCGCAGGAGACGGAGAAGATCCTGGGGCTCGACCTCGGTGCCGACGACTACGTGACGAAGCCGTTCAGCCCGGCCGAGCTGCGCGCCCGCATCAAGGCCGTCCTCCGGCGCGGGTCGCCCGACGACGTGGCGGTGCACCGGTTCGGGGAGTTCGAAGCGGACTTCGGGCGCTTCGAGCTGCGCAAGGCGGGAGAACCCCTCCACGTCACGCCCATCGAACTCAAGCTCCTGGCCGCATTCGTCAAGCACCGGGGACGGGCGCTCAGGCGCTCCGAGCTCAAGCGTCTCGTGTGGCACGACGATGCGCACATGACCGATCGGGTGATCGACACGCACGTCGCCAACCTGCGCAAGAAGATCGAGCCGGACGCCGCGGCCCCGCGCTACATCATGAGTGTCCGCGGCATCGGATACCGCTTCGATGGGTGAGACTGTCAGGATTTCCTGACGATTCCTTGGCCGAACCTCCTCGCGCGTCCGACGCCCGCTCCACCCAGGCGGCACTGGCGCGCGATACTGTGAGGTCGTCGAACCTCACAACCCGGAGGAGGGATCATGACGAGGGCACGGAACGGCCGCCACGCGGCACCGATCGCCGTCGCTTGCCTGGTCGCCATGGCGCACCAGGCGGCCGGCGCACAGCAGCGAAGCGCGGATGCGGCCGTGCTGCTGGAGGCGGCGCAGCACCAGGAAACCATCGCGGGGAACCTCGATTCCGCCATGGCGTTGTACCGCCGCATCGCCTCCGACCGTCGGGCCAGCCGCGGCGTCGTGGCGCAGGCCCTCGTCAGGCTCGGCGGGGCGTACGAGACGCTCGGCGACGTCGAAGCGCGCAGGACCTACGAGCGCGTGGTCGGCGAGTACGCCGACCAGACCGCCGCCGCCCGTGTCGCGCGCGAGCGTCTGTCGGCCATGGCACGACCAGCCGTCGCGAGCGCCGCCGACGGCCCGGTGGCGCGCCGCCTGTGGGCAGGACCGGAGGTCGACCTGATGGGCGCCCCGTCTCCCGACGGCCGACTCCTCACCTTTACCGATTGGTCGACTGGCGAATTGGCCGTATACGACCTGACGACCGGCCGCAGCCGCCCCCTCACCCGGTCCGGACCGTGGAGCGCGAACGACGACTACGCCGAAACGTCCATCTGGTCGCCGGACGGACGGCAGGTCGCCTATACCTGGTACACGAACGACGACCAGTACGAGCTGCGCGTGATCGGTGCCGAGGGCGGCAGCCCTCGGACGCTGGTCGCCAACCCGGATGTCGATTACCTGTGGCCTGACGCATGGTCGCCGGATGGACGATACATCCTGACCATCCTGCGCCGGCCCGACCGTTCGAGCCAGCTCGCGCTCGTCTCGGCGGCCGATGGCTCCCTGCGGGTGCTCAAGACCTTCGACTGGCGCTGGCCGCTGCAGACCAGCATCTCGCCGGACGGACGGTGGATCGCCTACGATTTTCCGCCCGCCGAGGATCAGCCCGAGCGCGACATCTACCTTCTGGCAGCGGATGGCAGCCGGGAGCAGGTCATCGTCAGGCATCCCGCGGACGAGCGGCTGCTCGGTTGGACGCCGGACGGTTCCGGACTCGTCTTCACGACGAATCGACGCGGGACGCGCGACCTCGCCGTCATTGCGGTGAGCGGGGGCGAGGCCCGGGGCGAACCGCGCATCGTGAAGTCGGACGTCGGTCCTCTGGCGCCGCTCGGCATCGCCCGCGGCAACATCTACTACGGCGCCAGCTTCGGCGGCCGGGACGTGTATCTCGGCAGGCTCGAGCCGTCGACGGGGACGATCGAGACGGAGCCGTCACGACTCCCGGTGCGAGTGGAGGGGCGCAACCACCATCCGTCGTGGTCTCCAGACGGCAGCATGCTCGCCTGGATCGCCGAGCCGGTCACACCGGGTGCACCGCGGATGGTCGAGATCCGCGACCTCGAGAGCGGCGCGGAGCGGCAGTTGCCCATCTTCAACTTCCTGCGTGTCTTCGAGCTGGAGTGGAGCCCCGATCAGCGGACCCTCTACATCCTCGGCAACAACAGAAAGGACGGCATTGGCCTCTTCAGCCTGGAGCTGGCCAGCGGCGCGCAAGGCAAGGTCGTCCAGCCTGACGAGGGAGTCATCGGGCGGCGGCCGGATGCGCGGATGTTCGCCGTCGCTCGCGACGGCGGGAGCCTGATCTATTCGACCCTCCCGACCGAGTCGAGTCCGGCGCGCCTCGTCAGGTACGAGCTCGCGTCCGGTTCGGTGACCGTGCTCCACGAAGTTCCCGGACGCAAGGCGAGCGTGCACGGCATTGCGCTCTCCCCGAACGGGACGGACGTGGCGTTCGGAGTCATCGACGGCGTACCGGTGGGGCGGACCGCTGCCTACGTCGTTCCTGTGACGGGCGGACCGGCGCGGCTCCTCGTCGAGCACGACACGCCGCTCGCGCCGGTGGGTTGGCTCGACGAAGGCCGGACACTGCTCTATGAGGCCGATCCCCCGAATACGAATACGGAGCGGCCGCACCGGCACGAGCTCTGGACCGTCCCGGCCGCCGGCGGAACGCCCCGGAAGCTGCCTGTCGAGGTCGACGCGATCCAGAACGTGCGCGTGCACCCGGACGGCCGGCGGTTCGTCTTCGCCAAGGGAGCGGCACAATCGGAAGTCTGGGTGCTGGAGAACGCCCTGCCGCGTTCCGCCGAGCCCCGATGAGTCGCAAGGCCATCGCCGCGGCCGCGCTGGCCGCGGCGTGCGCCGTCGGGTCGCCGAAGGAGTGGGGGCATGCCCCGCCGGTACCGCGCGGGCTCGATCTTCATCTGCCGGTGCCAGCGGACAACCCGCTGACACCGGAAAAGGTGGCCCTCGGGCGGCGCCTGTTCTTCGAGCCGTTGCTGTCGCGCGACTCCACGCTCTCGTGCGCCTCGTGCCACCAGCCTGCGCTCGGCTTCGGCGACGGCCGCGCGCGGAGCCCGGGAGCGGACGGGGGCCTCACACAGCGCAGCGCTCCGGCGATCGTGAACCGCGCCTACGGCACGCATCAGTTCTGGGACGGCCGCGCGGATGCCCTGGAAGAGCAGGTGCTGGCGACGCTCATCCAGCCGCGGGAGCTGGGCGGCGACACGACCCAGGTGTTGCGGAGCCTGCGCCGCAACGCTGCCTATCGACGGGCGTTTCGTGGCGCCTTCGGACGCGACGCCGATGCCGCGGCGCTCGCTGCCGCGCTCGCGAGCTATGTGCGCACCATCCTCTCCGGCGATGCGCCGTTCGACCGGTATGCGGAGGGCGACACCACCGCGCTGACGCCGATCCAGCGCGCGGGTCTCCGGCTCTTTCGCGGCAAGGCACGCTGCGCGACATGCCACCTGGGCTCCCGGCTCACCGATGACGGGTTCCACAACACCGGCGTGGCCTGGCGCGGCGGCGCGCTCCGGGACTCGGGACGATTCACCGTCACCCGCAGTGTGCGCGATCTGGGCGCCTTCAAGACGCCGACGCTTCGGGAGATCTCGCGCACGGCGCCCTACATGCACGATGGCAGTCTCGCCACGCTCGAGGAGGTCGTGGAGTTCTACGACCGCGGCGGCATCGACAATCCGCATCTCGACCCCGAGCTGCGCCAGCTGCACCTCCGCGATACTGAGAAGCGCGCGCTGATCGCCTTTCTCGGTGCGCTCAGCGGCGCCGTACGGGAGGGCTGGTACGCGGCTCCACCCGCGCTGGCACGTACGCCCGGTCACCGCACCAGATGACGATCCCTAACGAGACTCGCTTGCACGCGCCGCGGTTGACGAATGACCACGCCGGCGACTGATTCGAGGCATGGTGTGCCCGACACCGAGCCGCCATGAACACGGGCGATTGGTACCTCGCCTCCTGTTTCGTCGCCGGCTATGTTGGACCATCACACATCTCCCTGGGGTTCGCGATCTGATGTACTCCGTCCTGGGCCTGGCGTTTCCCGCGCTCCTCTGCGCATCGAGCGAAGATGGCGCGGCGATTGCGCCTTACATGTTCCGCTCGGCCGCCGCTTTTGCCGCGCCGCGTGCGCGCACCGACTCGCTCGAGGCGGCGTACGCCAGCGGCCAGACCTGGGCGGCGTTCTACGATGGCGTGAATCGCCGGCGGGAGCTCTGGGTCAGGAACTGGACGAACGCCCGGGTCGCGCCGGACATCCTCGAGCGCGCTCGCGCCGCAGGACCGTGGCGCATCCTGGTCATCACCGAGCCTGGCTGTTCGGATTCGGCGAACTCCATCCCGTACATCGCCAGGCTCGTGGCGGAGACACCGGGACTCGAGCTCCGGCTGGTGAACTCGACCGCGGGACGCCCCTGGATGGAAGCGCACCGCACCACCGATGGGCGGGCGGCGACGCCCACCATCCTCGTCCTGGATGACGCCTATCGAATCCGCGGCTGCTGGATCGAGCAGCCGGTGAAGCTGCAGGCGTTCTGGCTCCCGGTGGTTGCGCGCGGCGCGATGTCCGAGGAGGTCGCGAAGAAGATGGCGTGGTACGCCGAGGACGCGGGTCGCGAGACGCTGCGGGAATTCGTCGAGGTGCTGGAGGGCGCGCGTTCCGGCAACGTCATCTGCCCCGGCCTTCGCTGAGGCGGTCGCTGAGACCGATTCCCTCGCCTAACCCGGGACGCGCTCGTGGTGATGATTCAACGGCCGCGCGGCAGCTCCCCGGCCTCGAGCCTGGCGACGAGATCCAGCAGCCCGGCGGCTTCCCACCACCGGTTCCTGCGTCCCGCGGAGACCGGCACCAACACATCCTGGCTCACGTGCTCGTGCGACGTGTCGTGCGCCGCGCGCATCGGCGCCTTCCACTCGCTCACGAGCCCCATCGCGTGTTCGTCGTCACCACCCGGTCGAGGTCCGGTAGCACGAGCAGGCTGTACGTCCACGTCTCGTTCCTCGGCACGTCAGGTGACACGCCGCTCACGCCGCGCACGAACTCGCCGGCGTCGGTGAGCTCCACCAGGTCGCCCGGCTCGCCGTAGCCGTCGCCGCTGGCCTGGAACGTCGCGAGGACGTTGCCGTTAGGGAGTCGCGCGTAGCTGTGCGGATAGCCGTACCCCCCGCGCGTCGTGAAGGTGTTCGCCACCCTCGGCGCCAGCGGATCGGCCATGTCGAACACGAAGGTGCTCCCCGTGCCCCCGCCGCTGGCGAACAGCGTGCGCCCGGGCGTCAGCTCGTACTCCGTGTGGTGCGACCACTGGCCGCGCCCCTCGACCGGCACCGTGTGGAGCACGGTCCCGTACGTCGGCGAGCCCCGCGCGGCGTCGATCACCGCCAGGAAGTCCGGCGCATCCTCATCGGCGTCGGCCGACCACACGTAGAGCAGGTCGCTGACGGTCGACGGGGGCGCGTCGGCGCTGGCGCAGCCGGTCATTACGAGGAAGGCGGCGAACGTGAACACCACCCGTGGCAGCTGCATCGACTCTCTCGGCCAAAGGGGAGAGGGAAGATGCAGCGGGCGAGCGGCCCGCGTCAGAGCGGCCGTACTTGTGCCTGGCTCCTGCGACGCGCCGCTGTCCCCTGCAGGTACCTCCGGACACCCGCCGCTCCTCGCCGAGCGATTCACCGCGGGGCGATCAGTCGCCCGCGGCGGCCACTCCCGAACCGATTAGTATTCGACCCCATGCCAGATGCAACGCGCATCGTATCGGACCGCATCAGCCGCGCGGAGCTCACCGTCCTGGCGGAAGAGCGCTTCGGCGACATGGTCAAGGCGGTCGTCGACGTCGGCCGGCGAATCATGGCCGTCGGAGGCGAGCTGCACTCCGATCAGGAGGCGCAGCTGCTCGAAGACGGATCGCGCCAGAGCGACCTGTGGGGAATCAACCTGTACCCGGCGGAACGCGGCGACGAGCTCATCGAGTTCGACTCGATGATCAACGTCCGTCCCAGCGTCGGCAACCGTTCGCGATCCGTCGAGGATCCGTCGCTGCGGCAGCGCCTGGCCGAGATCGTCCACTCCCTCGTAGCCGACTGATGGCCGTCCATGAACGGCTCGCCGCTGGACGCTGGCGAGAGCTGTCTTTGATGGAGCAGCTCGCCAACGTGGGCAGCGAGGTCGACCGGGCCATCCGTGCCGCCGCGAGCGGGCGCATCGAACGCCGCGACCGCGCGATCGATCGGGCGCTGGAGCTGTTCGACCTCACCGCGACGGATGAGCGCTGGCGCGGCCCCGCCCGCCGGGAAGTGCTTCGTGCGCGCGAGGAGTTCTGCACTCTTCTGCTAGGCAGCGATGCGAGCACCTTCGCGGACTCGGCCGCGAGCCTCAGCCGGTACTTCCTGCACTTCGCCGTCGCTGCCCGGAGAGCGGCGCAGCGCGCATAGCCGGGCGGAGCGAGAGTCCCAGGCACCCAACCGCGCGGACTGCTTGTGCCTGGCCAGCGCCGCGGCCTGACGATGCTGTCGAACGTGGGGCAGAATCAGCGGGCGGGGATCGCGGAGTGTCGAGGTGCCGTGGCCGGGCTACATCGTTCGTAGGCGTCGCCGAGTGAGGCCTGCAACCGTTCGTGGAGGGGATCAGGCCTTCGGCGAGTCCCGGGCTCGGGAAGCCAGAACATACGCCCGCCGCCGTTCCGCGTAAACGGCGGAGAATCGGGTAATGTCGCGGGAGATCGCGGCTCCAGCTGGAGATCTGCCTTCCTGGAGATCGCATTGGTACTCGGATCGCTTCGCGCCGCGCCCGGTCTGGCCGCGCAAGCTGTCGTTCCACTCTACGGCTGGTACAGCCCGTCACGCGGCGACAACTTCGCGACGACGGATAGCAATGGTCTCCGCGTGAAGATCCTACCCTGAGCCGCGGTCTGGCGCGAGACGCTCACGCGTCGGGCATCCGCTCGCTCACGACTCCCAGCCGCCCGGAGGTCGGCGCCACCCGACGCCGCCACGGAGCTAGTCATGTACGAGCGGCCGAACGGGTGCGCCATCGCCTTTCTCGGCGCGCGCCGGCGCAAGCTGGACGCCACCCTCCGTGTGAGGTAGTATCGGGGCACTCCCGCTAACCTGTGACGCCAGATGGCCACGGACAGACTGGCGCTGACCGCCGGACTCGTGCTCGTCGCCGGCGCGCTCCTGTTAGGCGCCGGCGGGTACCTTGCAACGGGCGAAGCGAACAGCTGGGACGCTGCCGATGCGTTCGCCGCCGACAGCGCCCGGGCGATACGGCGTGCCGGCATGCTTCTGAGTGTCTTGGGCGTGGCGGCGCTCGTCGTATCGCTCCCGGTACTGGTCGCGCGCCTCCACGGTACCCGCGGGTTTCCATGGGCGCTGGGCGGGTGGGTTGGTTTCGCCGCCGGTAGCGTGCTGTTCGCCATGGTGCTCGGACTCACGGCCATCGCACTTCCCGCGCTCGGCGAGCTCGCGGCTCTCGGCGCGGTGTCGCCACAGGAGGTGGCAGATCGTTTCGTCCGTCAGCCGGCGCTCATCGTCGCCTTCATCGGCGCGAACGTGCTCTTCATGTCGTGGGTGTTCATCGGCGTCGGGCTGCACGTCTCGGGACGCTTCCCGAAATGGCTCGGATGGTTCGTTGCCATCGCTGCGACGCTCTCGTGGCTCGGCTTCCTGCATGTTCCGGGAATCGAAGGTACGGCGCGACCCTTCTGGCCCCTGAGCATCGCACTGACCGGCGTCTACTTGCTCCGGCAGCGCAATGCTGCCCGTTCCGCGGAACGCGGTTAGGCATCCATTGCGCTCACTCCCATCCAAGATCTCAGGAGTGGTCCTTCCGCCGATCGTGACGCTCATGAGCAGCACGAGCCCGGTGAGGGTCCTGGGCGCCGCCATCCTGAACGCATGACCAAGCGGTTCACCAACGTCTACGAGGACCGGGACCGCGCTCGCGCCTACGCGGACCTCGAGTATCCCGGCACCTACTATCTGGCGTTCCGCGACATCCCGCGGCTGCTCGCCAGGCACGTCACCGGCACCCGCGCGCTGGACTTCGGCTGCGGAGCGGGGCGCTCGAGCCGGTTCCTGCGCGAGCTGGGCTTCGACGTCATCGGTGTCGACATCTCCGAGGCGATGCTGGCCGAGGCGGCGGCGCGGGACCCGCGGGGCACGTACCTTCGCCTGACGAACGATGACTTCGGCCCGCTGGGCTCGCGGCGCTTCGACTTGGTCTTCGCCGCCTTCACGTTCGACAATATCCCCGGGCGCGAGCGTCGCACCCGACTCGTCGCGGAGCTGGCTTCGCGCCTGACGACTGCCGGACGCCTCGTGATCCTCGTCTCGTCGGCCGAGATCTACGTCAACGAGTGGCTATCGTTCTCGACGCGCGACTTCGCCGAGAACCGGAACGCGAAGTCCGGCGATCTCGTCAGGGTCGTCATGCTCGACGTGCCCGACCGCCGTCCGGTCGAGGACATCTTCTGGACCGATGCCGACTACCGCGAGATGTTCGCCTCGGCCGGATTGGCGCTCCTGGAGGTACACCGTCCCCTGGGGAACGACGCCGATCCGTTCGAGTGGGTCTCGGAGCGCGACGTGTCCCCGTGGGCGATCTACGTGGCAGGGACGCAGGCCGCGGTGCGGGACCGGGCGCCGCAGGAGCTGTCGGATAGTAGTTAGGAGCTATCTTCGCCGGGATGCCAACCGCGATCCACTAGAGTTCCAGGCCGCGCCCACGGGGTCCCGCACTACCATGAGGGCGCCGGCGGCCGGCCGCGTTCGAAGGAGCCTAACGTCAGCTGACCGGGGGCCACCGATCGGCCCAGGGCCGCACGTCTTCGAGTTGCGATGCCACGCGAAGGAGGACGTCCTCGCATCCGTAATCGGCGACCAGTTGAACGCCGATCGGCATCCCGTCGACCCACGCTGCCGGCAGCGAAACGGCGGGCTGTCCCGTGAAGCTGTACGGGACGGTATACAGCCCGAATGCCTCGGCAAGGAGCCAGTTCCGTTCTGCCAGATCCATCGTGGCGAAGGCTCCGATCGCCGGAGGTACCCCATTCGTGACTGGCGTCAGCAGAAGGTCGAAGCCGCCAGCCCACCACCTCCGGATCGGTCGAACGCCCTCGAGGAGCTTGTGGTAAGCCTGGTGCACGTCGGCCTTCGAATACCGTCGCCCCTCGGCCACGATCCTCCGGGTCGCCGGCTCGAGATCGTTCGGGCCGGGTGCTCGCCCCGTCCGCGTCGTCCAGGCATCGAGGCGTTCCGCCAACTCGTGCGCCGCGATGATCCCTCGCGCACCCCCAAGCCCGGTGCTTCCGTCCAGCGCGGCGGGATACGCCTCCTCGACGACGTGTCCCAACGACTCCAGGAGCCGGGCCGTTTCCTCCACCGCGGCCGCGCTCGCGGGATCGGCATCGCGCACGCCGGGCCGGACCTCACGGCATCCGCGCAGAAGCGGATCATGCCGCAGAAATCCAACTCGTAAGGACCCAGCGTCGGCACCGACCTGGTGCCGGTACGATCGCGGGGGCTGAGCGGTCGCGTTAGGATATCCGGGTTGCGGATCGGAAATCGCGTCCAGGACTGCCGCGGCGTCACGCACGCTGCGTGTGATCACGTGCTCCACGATGTTGTCGAGCAACCCGGTCGCGCCGGACGGTGTACGCCCGCGCGACGGCTTGAGCCCGACCAACCCACACGAAGCGGCGGGAATGCGGATCGAACCGGTGCCGTCGTTCGCATGTGCCACCGCCACCATGCCGCAGGCCACCGCGGCTGCCGATCCGCCACTCGAGCCGCCGGCCGAGCGCTCAGGGTTCCAGGGATTACGCGTCGGCCCGAAGGCGGCGGGTTCGGTAGTCGCCGAAGCGGCGAACTCCGGAAGGTTGGTCTTCCCGAGGATCACGAAGCCCGCCTGACGAAAACGACTCGCCAGGCGTGAATCGGCGGGGGAGCGCCAGCCGAGGTCTCGCAGGAAGCGCGAGCCTTCGAAGTAGGGATCGCCGGCGGTCTCGCACAGGAAGTCCTTGAGCAACAGTGGCACGCCGCCGAACGGACCGGCCGGAATGCCGCGATTCGCGTACTCGAGCGCACGATCGAACAGCGGCGTAATGACCGCGTTGAGCAGGGGGTCGAGCTGTTCGATTCGCGCGATGGCGGACTGGACCAGCTCGGTTGGCGTCACCTCCCGCTTGCGGACCAGCTCCGCCTGTGCACATGCGTCGAGCTTCCAGAGCACGCTCATTCGGGATGCCTCGGCAGTGTTCCCTTCGCCGCCTCCAGCCGCTCACACCCGCTCCAGTTGCTCAGCGCAATGTCGTAATGGGATCGACGCGAAGCGCACGCCGAACCGGCACGGCACCCGCCATGAGCGATACCAGGCCGATCAGCAGCGTCGCCGCGATGAGCGTGAGCGGATCGAATGCGTCGACGCCCACCAGCATCGATCGCGCCAGCCGCGCCAGAGCGACGGCGCCGCCGAGTCCAAGGACGACCCCGATGCCGCTCGTGACGAGACTCTGCTGGAGCACGAGCCGCGCAACCGACAGCCGTCGCGCGCCAAGGGCGACCCGCAATCCTATCTCGTGCGTTCGCTGCGAGACACCGTAGGCGATGACGCCGTAGATGCCGATGCCGGCGAGCACTGCCGCGAGCGCGGCGAAGAGCATCAGGAGCGTCGTGCTGAACCGCCGATCGGCGATGGAGACATCGACGATCTCCTGAAGCTCCTGCACGCGTGTGATGGGCACGTTCGGATCCAGCTCACGGACGATCGCACGGAGCTGCGGCACGATGGCCGCCGGTGGCCCCTGCGTCTTCACCACGATGCTCATGGTGGCCGCCGAACTGTAGTTGCTTCGGCTCGCCTGCGCGTGTGGGAAGTACATCGTCGGTGGCACGTCCTGCAGCAGTCCGTCGGCACGCGTGTCCCGTGCGACTCCCACGACCGTCGCCCAAGGGGCCTCGTCGTTGAACATCTTGATCGTACGGCCGATGGGATCCGCGCCCTTCCAGAGCTGGCGCGCCATCTCCTCGTTCACGATGGCGACGAATGGCGCACCAAGACGGTCTTCGGCGGTGAAGGCGCGACCCGCGACCAGCGGAATCCCCAGCGTACGGAAGAAGTCCGGCGTGACCTGCTGCGGTGCCATGGACGGCGATTCGCCGATGGTCTGCAGCACCACGCCGTCGACCATGATCGACCAGCGGTCCCCGCCCTCGACGATGGGCAGTGACCTGACCGCCGCCGCCGACGTCACGCCGCGTGTCGCTGCCAGACGAGTGGTGACGGCCTCGAAGAAGGCAACCAGACGCTCGGAGTCGTACGACGCGACAGGCAGCGACACCTGTGCCGTCATCACGCCGGCCGGCTCGAAGCCGATGTCCGTCGCCTCCACCTTCCAGAGACTGCGGAGCATGATGCCGGCGCCGCCCAGGATCATGACGGCCAGCGCGACCTCCGACACCACGAGCATGCGACGCAGCCGCGAACTGCCTGACGCGCCCGTGCGGCCGCCTTCCCGCAGCGACATCGCGGGCCGGCTTCGCGCGACCCGCAGCGAGGGGTAGAGCCCGAAGAGCATCCCGGTCACGAGCACGAGCAGCGCACCGAACAGCAGGACCGTCCCATCGAGGCGCACGTCGGCGAGTCGCGGAATGGATGCAGGTGCCGACGCGACGAGTGCGCGTTGCGCCGCCCACGCGAGCGCGACGCCGAGGACGCCCCCGATGATCGCGAAGAGAATGCTCTCGCTGAGCAGCTGCGCGGAGAGTCGCCGGTGGCTGGCGCCGAGCGCCGAGCGGATGGCGACTTCCTTGCGCCGCGTCTCGCCGCGCGCGAGGAAGAGGTTGGCGATGTTGACGCAGGCGATGAGGAGCACGAAGCCCACGGCCCCGAGCAGCGCGATCAGGAAGGGACGGGTGGGGCCGGTGATCGAGTCCGTGAGCGTCACGATGTTCGTCGTCATGGTCGCGTCGCCGTAGATGTCCGGAAACTGCGTCTGCCAGCTGGCGGCCAGCGCGTTCGCCTCCGCGCGCGCCGCCGCCAGCGACGTGCCGCCTGACAATCGTCCGATCATCCGCATGTAGTGATTGTTGCGACCCCACAGGCTGTCGGGGTTCAGCCGCATCGGCGCCCACAGCCCCGTCGTGGTGGAGGGATACCCGAACGACTCCGGCATGATGCCGACGACGGTCAACGGCCGGCCGTTCACCATGATGTCCCGGCCCACCAATGTCGGATCCCCGCCGAAGCGCGACTGCCAGAGTGCGTGGCTCATGATCAGCGCCCGAGGGCCCGCGGTCGTGTACTCCGCCGGGGTGAAGAGGCGGCCGCGAAGCGGCTGCGCGCCGAGGATGGGGAAGAACTCGGAGGAGACGCGCGAGGTGAGGACGCGGGAGGGCTCATCGCCACTCGTGAGGCTCACGTCGCCGCTGTTGAAGGCGGCGAGCTTCTCGAACGTCCGCAGGTCTCGCTGGTAGTCGAGAAACTCGCCCTCCGACACCGACTGGTACGGCTGCTCGTGCGTGAAGTGCACGATCCGCTCCGGCTCCGGATACGGTAGCGGGCGCAGCAGAATGCCGTTGACGACGGAGAAGATCGCCGTGTTGACGCCGATGCCCAACGCGAGGGTGGTAACCACGACGGCGGTGAACGCCGGTTGCCGGAACATGCCGCGGACGGCATAGCGGAGGTCCTGTGCGAGCGTGGTGAGCATGCCGTCTCCCCGTGTGCGTGAGGTTGGCTGTGCGGCGGCTGTAAGCCGTCGTGTGCTGAGTCCCCGGCGCCATTCTGCGACGTGCTCGAGCAGTGTGGTCGAGGCGACATCCGCGATGATGCGGTGCCACCGCAGATCGTGGTGCCGCTCATCGTCGCGATAGAGTCGAAGCAGCTCGTCCTCGAAGCGGTCGCGAAAGCGCGCCGGATAGAGGCGCAGCAGCAGCCGATAGCCGCGCTCACCGAGCGTCATCGGCCGCGCTCCGGTGCGATCAGCTTGTGCGCCTCCGCAAACCGCACCAGCGCGCGCAGTCGCAGCATTTCCTCCGCGAGCGCGCGGCGTCCCGCCGCGGTGAGCCGGTAGTAGCGGCGGCGCTCGTCATCGAGCGACTGCGCCGGACGGCGCGACGATTCCTCGATCAATCCCTCGTCGAGCAGCTTTCCAATGGCCCGGTACAGATTCCCTGCTTCCAGCCGAACCCGTCCGTCGGTGTGCTCGAGGATGTCCTGGCGAATACGGTAGCCATGCCGATCACCCGCCGAGAGCATGGTGAGAATGAGGATGTCGGTCTGCTTGAGCTGGGCGGGCATCGGTCCGGGGCTAGGTGTGCAGGCGACTATATGTCAATTGACACCTAGATGGCGCAAGAGGTTGGGACACCGGGCCGGCTGCCAAGGCCGTGAGTCTCGTGAGCACCCGGGGCTGGAGATCCGGCACGCACCCCTCGCCTCTCCGGCCGCTCGATGATAGGGTTGGCCGCAGGGAGGTAGGATATGCATTCCACCGCCGAGCTCGAACGAGGCCGCGCGTCGTTCGCGCAGCGGGCATGGCTGGACGCCTTCACCGCGCTGTCGTCTGCCGATCGCGACGCGCCGCTGCAGCCCGAGGACCTCGAGCGTCTCGCGACCGCCGCGTACCTCGTCGGCAAGTACCCGGAGTGCGAGGAGATCTGGGCCCGCGGCCACGGTGCGTACCTCGAATGCGAGGACGCCCGCGGCGCGGCGCGCTGCGCCTTCTGGCTCGGGCTCGGGCTCGTCAACAACGGCGAGATGGCGCGAGCCGGCGGATGGTTCGCCCGCGCCGGCCGGCTGCTCGAGGATGACTCCGAAGAGTGCGTGGAGGAGGGCCTGCTGCTCATCCCCGCGGCGTTGCGCAAGTTGGCCGGCGGCGACGCCGAAGGTGCCCGCGGGGCGTTCGCCCGCGCCGCCGCCATCGGCGACCGCTTCGGCAGCGCCGATCTGATCTCCATCGGCCGCCTCGGCCAGGGCCAGGCGCTGATCCACCTCGGCCAGGTCGCGTCAGGCGTGTCGCTGCTCGACGAGGCCATGGTCGCGGCGACCGCCGGCGAGCTGTCGCCCATCGCGGTCGGCATCGTGTACTGCGCCGTCATCGAGGAGTGCCAGCGGATCTTCGACCTGCGCCGGGCGCAGGAGTGGACGAACGCCCTGACGCGGTGGTGCGACTCCCAGCCGGACCTGGTGCCGTACCGCGGCCAGTGCCTGGTCCGCCGCGCCGAGATCCTGCGGCTGCACGGCGAGTGGCGTGAGGCGATGGAGGAAGCGCGTCAGGCGCGCGACAGACTCTCCCGCCCGCCGACCCAGTCCGCCATCGGTCTCGCGTACTATCTGGAGGCGGAGCTGCATCGCCTGCGCGGAGAATTCGCCGAGGCGGAGGAGGCGTACCGGGAATCGGGGAAGCGGCAGCGCCGGCCGCGGCCGGGGCTGGCGCACCTGCGACTGGCTCAGGGCCATGGCGAGGCGGCGAGCACCGCGATCCGGCGGCTGATGGATGAGGCCGACGAGCGCCTGACGCGGCCCGACGTGCTCGCCGCAGCCGTCGAGATCATGCTCGCCCAGGATGATCTTCCGGCCGCACGCGCCGCGTCGGACGAGCTCTCCGACATCGCGGAGGAACTCGGCGCACCCTTCCTTCGCGCGCTCGCGGACCAGGCCGCCGGCGCCGTGCTCCGCGCCGAGGGCGACGCACGCGGCGCGCTGGCGGCGCTCGACCGGGCATTGACGGCGTGGCAGGCGCTCGAGGCGCCGTACGAGAGTGCACGCGTGCGCGTCCTGCTCGGCCTGGCCTGCCGAGCGCTGGGCGACGACGACGCGGCGGCCATCGAGCTCGAGGCCGCACGAGCGGTCTTCGAGGAGCTCGGCGCCGCCCCGGACCTCGCGCGCCTCGATCGTCTATCGCCGACGCACGACGAGGCGCCTGACGGCCTCACGCGGCGCGAGCTGCAGGTGCTCCGCCTCGTGGCGGAGGGGAAGACGAACCGCGACGTGGCCGGTGACCTCGGGATAAGCGAGAAGACCGTCGCCAGGCACGTGAGCAACATCTTCGTCAAACTGGGCCTGTCCTCCCGGGCCGCCGCCACCGCGTACGCCTACCGGCACGACCTCGTGTAGCGCGGTCCTGCACAGAATTACCCATTCGGCTTCACATGCCGATCTGGGTCATTCGCCCGAAGCGGCGGCCCCCGTCTTCGCCCGATCTTGTCGCTGAGCGGAAACGACCCTCGCGACACAGGAGGCGAAGATGAGCCGAGGATATGCTGTGGAGATGCAGGCTCCGCCGACGGCGGACCCGCGCGTGCGCCTGCAGGAGACCATGCCGGTCGCCGAGCGGCGGCTGCGGCTGGCCGGAATCCCGACCGCGCTGCTCGAGGGCGGCGAGGGCGCGCCGATGGTCCTGCTGCACGGACCCGGCGAATTCGCGGAGAAGTGGCTTCGGGTGTTCCCCGAGCTCGTGACGACGCATCGGGTGATCGCCCCGGACCTGCCGGGTCACGGCGCGTCCGGCGTGCCTGACGAAGCGCTTGACGAGGCGCTCGTGCTCGACTGGCTGGACGAGTTGATCGAGCAGACGTGCCCGTCGCCGCCCGTGATCGTGGGCCACGTGCTCGGCGGGGCGATCGGGGCGCGGTATGCGATCACGCGCGGCGATCGGCTCGGCCATCTGGTCCTCGTCGACACGCTCGGGCTGGCACCGTTCCGCCCGAAGGCCGCGTTCGCGCTCACGATGATGGCGTTCCTGACGAGACCGACCGAGGCGAGCTACACCCGCTTCATGCGGCAGTGCTCGTACGACCTGGACCGCCTGCGCGACGAGATGGGCGAGCTGTGGGAGCCGTTCGTCGCCTACACCCTCGATCGGGCGCGGGCGCCTTCGGCCAAGGCCGCGGGCCGCCTGTTCCGCGAGGTCGGCCTGCCGCAGATCCCGCCGGACGCGCTGGCGCGCATCACGGTGCCGACGACGCTGATCTGGGGGCGACAGGACCGGGCGAACCGGCTGCGGATCGCGGAGGCCGCGAGCAAGCGCTATGGGTGGCCGCTCCACGTGATCGAGGACTGCGCCGACGACCCGCCGCGCGACGCGCCGGAGGAGTTCCTGCGGGCGTTGAGGGGGTCGCTCGATAGGCAGGCGCCACGTGGCGAAGCCCGGGGGGACCGTTGAGCGCACGTACGGCTCTGGCCGAGGCGCCGCACGGTAGTCCGTTGGGACAGGCGGTGTCGGTACGCACTGACACGGCGCTCCGGACCGCCGGAGGATGGCTCGCGGCCGCGTCTGTCCTGATGATCGCCGTCTTCGCCCTCCACGGTCCGCTCGCGCCGGACCTCGGTGCGCAGATGACGAGAATCGCCGCGGCGCCTGTCAAGTGGCGGGTGGCCCACTGGCTCGCGGCCGCCTCGCTGTCCTCCTTCGCCGTGACGGGGCTCCTCGTGCTCTCGGCCGCATCGCGCCTGACCATCGGCGGCGCTGCCCGGAGCGCGTGGGCGGTGGTCTCGATAGGCGCGCTGTGGACGCTCACGACCGCGCTGGCCGAGGCGACCGCGGTGACGGCGGCGGCGACCGCGGGACGGCGCGAGGCGTTCGAAGCGTGGTGGGCGTTCGCGGAGGGGAAGGCCACCGGCTTTGCGTTCGTCGCGCTGGCGATTGCGGTGATCGCCTGGCAGCAGTCGCGGAGCTCCGATCCGGTCACGCCGCGGTGGGCCGCCGGCGTCGGCGCGGTCGCGGGCGTCGCGTCCTTCACCGGGTGGGCGCTGGCGAGGTGGCTGGGCGTGCCGGTCGGAAACCACGTCTGGGTGATGGCGTCGATGCTCATGAGCGCGTGGACGCTCTGGTTCGGAGTCGAGCTCTCGAGGCGGCGCATGGAGCGCACTGGGACTGTAGCGTAGCGGCGCATTTTCACGGCCTTGCCGGAGGCGTCGGGGTAGAGCGTCCGATTTCCACAAGCTCACGAACGACCTCGAGGGGGATACGCCGCTGAAAAGCGGAGCGCAGGAGCGTCGGCAGGGATGCGACGGCCGGACCATCCCGCTGACCTGGGCGTAGCGGAGCGCCTATCGATCCGAGTCCGATCCGTCCGCTGGTGCGGCCGCGATCGCCCGCGCGGCCCGCGCCTCCTCCAGAAGCGCGGCGGCCTCGGCCGGCCGCCCCTGCGCCAACCGGGCGCTGCTCAGCGTGTGGAGCGCCCTGGCGACGGCCGGGTGTCGCGCCAGCCCCATCGCGCGCAGCCTGACGACCACCTCCTCGGCCGAGGCGGCGGCGCGGTCGGCATCGCCCACTGCCAGCTCGGCCTCTGCCAGGTAGCGCACCGCCCGGGGGATCAGGGCGCTCGTCTCGGAGAGGGTCTGCCGGTAGATCTCCAGGGCCTGGTGCAACGCCTCGGCGGCCTCGGCCGGACGCCGCTGGCGCAGCCGCAGCACGCCCAGGTTGCGCATCGTCGTCCCCACCATCGGGTGCCCGCCCGGATAGAGTCGCTCGTAAGTCGACAGGTTCTCGAGGAGCAGCTCCTCTGCCTCCTCGTGGTCGCCGGTCTCCACGAGCAGCAGCGCGAGCTCGCTCTGCGTGAGTGCCACGATGGGATCCACTGGGCCGAGACTCTGCCGCGAGACTCGAAGGGAGCGGCGGTACAGCGACTCTGCCTCGGCCAAGGCGCCGCGATCGCGCAGCACGTTTCCCAGGTCTCGCTGCGCGCGGGCGGCGTCGTCGCTACCATCTCCGCCGACGTTCACGTGCACGGCCAGAGCACTGCGCAGGTACGCTTCCGCGGCCGCCAGGTCGCCGCGAGTGTGGAGCAGATCGCCGAGGTCGCTCAGCGTCCGCCCCACCTCGCGGCTCGACTCGCCGAAGATCCGGCGGCGCATCTCGCGGTGATTGAACTCCGTGGACGGCGGAAAACGGCGGTGCGCCATCGCCCGCAGATGAGGTCGCGCGTGGATAGAGTTGGAGATTCTTGCTGACGGCGGATCTGGCGCCGCTTCCCGACGGTTACCTAACGATCACACCGGAGTCGGCTTTCGATGCCTCGGTGCCACAACGTCATTCGTGTCTTGCTCCTGGCCTGCGCAGCCTGTGCGCGGCCAGAACCCGGAGCTGCTGGGGCGCAAGCCGAGGAGCGGCGGCTCCCGGATCCACGCGTCATCCTGAGTGCGCAACTCTCCCATGGCATCGGCGCCAGTCCATTCGATTCGCCGCTGCTGCAAGACTCACTCGCTGCGACGATTGCCGTTCGCGCTCGTCGCTGCGTGGCGCAGGCATTGCTTCGCCAGATGGTAGACGCAACCCCGGGCGACAAGGTCCTGGACCAGCTCGTATCCGATGGGGTGCTGGTCGCGCGCGGCGATCGGCTCTGCACGACTTTTCCCATTTTGATCGGCCCGGACCGCGAGGCCTATGCCTCCGTCGCTCAGGCGATCGCGCACGACCTTCGCGTTGAGCTTGGGGCGGAATTTGCCAGCCTCCTGGGGATGGTCGAGGCACGCGGGTGGCGGGATTGGCAATATCACTTCCTTTGGTCACAGCTCTTCGATTCGCAGTACGCGTGGGTGGAAATGACCCAGCGTAATCTCGTCCCGCCATTGCATCAGCTCATCGCGTGGTCGATCCATCCGGACCACCCGTTTCGGTCCGGCACGAACTACTATCCGGACAACGAGCTGCGAGATCACTGGGTCATGGTTAGTTGGCGCGCCGGCGGTTCCAATACGGCCGGCATCCTCGGCAACGTGTGGAGTCTCGCCTATGACGCTGCGGTACATGACAGTTCCCTGTCGGCGCCGGACCTTGCACGGCTTTCGCGCGCCGGACTGGTCGATGATCGCGGGCGACTGGAGCTGCCGGTCCTGCAAGCCAGCGATCCGCTCGTCGAAAGGCTACGGCTGCTTTCTGTTCGGTACGTAGAGCTTCTCGAGGAACGACTGCCACTCGATTCGCTGACCGTGCTCACGGGCGTCGATCCTCGCCACACGTTTGCGATGGCGTACCATGACGTGAGCTGGGACATCGTCGAGGCCCTGGTCCTC
>DATHUW010000156.1:0-12026 GCA_035461825.1 Gemmatimonadaceae bacterium | reverse complement strand
TGGCGGTGGTGTTCCGAGAACAACGCCGCCGCTCCATGCGCGCCGTCGACGTGCAGCCAGATGCCCTCGCGATCGCATAACGCGCCGATCGCCACCAGATCGTCGAAGCTGCCGGTGGCGGTGGATCCCGCGGTGGCGACGACTGCCATGATCCGCCTCCCGGCAGCCCGGGCGGAGTTCACCGCTGCCTCGATCGCGAGCGGATCGGTGCGATGGTCCCGCGCCGGGACGAGGACGGCGTTCTCCACGCCCAGCCCCAGCTCGCCCACGGCCCGCGTCACCGCGTAATGCGCGTGCTCGCCGCACAGCACGAGCGGCGGCGCCGCGCCAACACCGTCGCGCCAGGCGTTGGGCTGCGCGGCAGCGCGCGCGGCGAGCAGCGCGGTGAAGGTCGCCTCGGTGCCACCACTGGTGAACGTGCCCCCCGCCGACGGCCCCAGGCCGGCCATCGCGGTCATCCAGCGGATCACCTGTGCCTCGACGAGCGTGAGCGTCGGCGACATCTCCCATACTGCGACCGACTGGTTGAGCGCCGAGATGACCGCGTCGCTCCAGATCGCGGCCGGGAGCGGCGGGGACACCTGGTGGCCCATCGCCATTGGATGCGCGAGGCGGTTCGCGTCGCGCACGACGTCCCGCTCGAGGCGCTCGAGCGACGCCTCGAGGGCCTCCCCATCGGCGGGCATCGGCGCCTCGAATCGCCCGGCGAGCTCGGCGGGCTGCAGCGGCGTCGACACCGGCCCCTCGCCGGAGCCCGCACCGGCCAGGTATCGGCTGGCGATCGCGGTGAACGCCTGGGCCGCCTCGCCGGACGCGTCGGAGTCGAACGCGGTGAGAAGATCGGACATTTGCGCGGGACGTGTTGATTGCTCTAACGGGAAAGCGTATAACATAGCTGGCCGGAACGCGCGCCCGCGTCCGGTTCCACCGAACGAGCGAGGGTCCCAATGAAGAGCGCCGCACGGATCGGCACGCATCCGATCCATCCGATGCTGATCCCGTTCCCGCTGGCCTGCTGGGTGCTGAGCGTCGTGGCCGACCTCTACGCGGCGTACACGGATCAGCTCCACTACTTCGGGTACTACCTGGCGGCGGCGGGGTGCGTGACGGCACTGCTCGCGGCCATCCCGGGATTCATCGATCTCTTCGGCGCGATCCCCGCGGGCCACCCGGCCCGCTCGACGGGATGGCGGCACGCAATCCTCAACCTCGTCGCGCTTGCATTGTTCGCGGCCAGCGTCGCGCTGCGGCCCGAGCCGGCGTACATGAGCTACCCGGCGTACGGCGCGTCGCTGCTCGGCCTCGTCGTGCTCGCAATCGCCGGCTGGTTAGGCGGGTCGTTGGTGTACGACCACCGGGTGGGCGTGCCCGAACCCGGCATCGACAAGGCGGGCGACCCCCGCTAGCGATGGCGGGAGGCGGGAGGGGCGTGAATACCTGACGAGATCGAGCGGCCGCGAGCGCTCGCGAAGGCGCCCCCCCCGCCCCGCGCCGTCGGCGCTCAGCCGAGCGCCAAGCCGAGCGGTAACTCGAGCACCTTGCGCGACTCGACGAGATCCACGGACAGGTAAAACTGCACGCGGTCCAGCACCGCCGGCTCCTCCACCCGCACTGCCATCAGCCGCCGCTCGGCGGCGGGCGTGAGGGTCTTGTAGAAGCTCAACGTGCAGTGCGGGCTGAAGAGGTGGCGGCTGCGCTCGAACACCAGCCCCGACGTCGCGATCGTGTCGTGCAGTTCGCGGATCGCTCCGTGCGGACTCACCGGCAGGACGATGATGTCGGTCGTCATGTAGCGGTGCGGACGCTGGAACGGCACGGTAATCGGCGGCAGTCCCGCGAGGATCGGCGCGAGGGTCTCGCGGATCTTCTCCACGCGGGTGTCGAGCGGCAGTGGACCCACGCCTGACGATCCGGCGATCGTGATGTGGGGCGGCGTCCCGCGCGAGAGCTTGGGGTCGAACCGCCGTTGGATCGCGTGGACCTGCTCCCGCACCGCCCCGGTGAGCTCCGCGACGATGAAGATGCCGTTCACGAGTTCCTGTCAGCGCTGCGGGACGATGATCGGTCGCCAGGAGTATCCGGCTTTTCCGCTCGGCATGATCGCCACGCCGAGCAGCCAGCGATCCAGCGTGTTGCCGGGGTGCGTGTGATGATAACGCACGACCTTCCGCCCGGCGAAGACACCGAGCGCACCGCCGACGACGACGTCGCTCATCCAGTGCTTGTTGTCGTACATGCGCGACCAGCCCACCAACGCCGCGCCGCCGTACATCGCCGTCCCGACCAGCCAGACGGAGTTCGGCCAGAAGCGCCGCGTTTCCTCCGTTACGGCGGAGGCGGCTGCGAAGGCGATCAGCGTGTGCCCCGACGGAAAGCTCGTGTAGTCCCGGTTCTTCCAGCCGCGCAGGAACCCGAAGTTGTGCGGGTCATCGCGGCCGAGGTACGGACGGGCGCGCCCCGCCAGCACCTTGAGGCCCATGGTCAATCCGAGCCCGACCAGGATGGCCTCCGTGCCGTGAAGCCCGAGATCGGCCACCTCGTCGTTCTTCGCGAGCCTCCCCACCGCATACATGCTGAAGCCGATGAGGAACGCGCCGGGCTCGGCGATCTCCTCGACGACGACCGCCACCCGCTGGGCGAACCGCCGCTCCTGGATCGACCCCTGGGCGTAGTCGGAGAACAGCTTGTCGAGTGGGAATGCGGCAACCGTCGCGATGGTGAATATCCCCGCCGCCATGGCATCGTTCCGCGTGAAGAGCGGGTCGGGGGAGCGCGCGAGCGTATCGGCAGGCTGCGCGGCGAGCGGATGCGCGGCGCTCAGCGCCAGAAGCATCGCGGCAAGCGCTGCGCAGCCCTTCCACACCGCGACGAGCGGCCAGCTGCGCCTGTGCCCTCGGCGATCTCCCCGCGCCCTGCCTCCCACGCCGCGATCTCCCCTCCATCCGGACGTACCAATCATGCCCCCGCCTCCCGAGAAGCCACCGCCAACCCGACCCCGCCCGAACGATGGCGAACGCGCGACATGCCCGCTCCCCACTGCCAATCTCGCGCCCGCGCGCGGGCATTACCCACTCGAGTTGCCAGCGCCCTGCCACGCAGGTTGCCGCGACCGCCGGAGCCTCGCACGATTGTGCGGAGACGGAGATCAATGTATGCCGCAGAGCTCCGGCCGAGATGACGGTGAGCCATATCGCGACCCGCTGCGGCGGCTGCGAGTAGATTCACACCGCGCTCGAGACACTCGCGCGGCGCCGTTCTCACCGCCCGCACCACGTCCTCCCCCATGGCCCTCGACCTCGACCTCGCGACGATGCGTCGGCTCGGCTACCAGGTTACCGATCTGGTGGCCGAGCACCTGGCGAGTTTGCGCGACCAGCCGGCATTCGCAACGCGATCGCGCGAGGAGGCCATGCGGCCGCTGGACCTGGCGCCGCCCGAGGACGGGACGGAATTCGATGCGATCCTTGGCGAGCTCCAGCGGGACGTCTTTCCGTTCGCGGCGCGCGAGCCGCATCCGGGCTTCGTCGCCTACGTGCCAAGCTGCCCGACCTTTCCAGCGGTTCTCGGCGACTGGATCGCGACGGGGTACAACTTCTTCGCCGGCGTGTGGCCGGTGGCGGCGGGACCTAACGCCCTGGAGCTGGTGGTCCTCGAGTGGTTCCGCCGCTGGCTCGGCATGCCCGAGGGTGCGGGTGGGCTGCTCACCTCCGGGGGATCGCAGGCGACACTCACCGCCCTGATCGCGGCGCGGCACCGGATCGTCGAGGAAGAGCCGGCGCGCATCGCCCGGCTCACGGTCTACGTGAGCGATCAGGCCCACTCGTCGGTGATCCGCGCCGCCTGGATGGCGGGACTCTCGCGCGCGCACGTTCGGCTGATTCCGTCGGATGCCGGCTTTCGGATGGATTCGCGGGAACTCGCTCGCGTCATCGCCGCCGATCGCGCGGCAGGATTGACGCCCATGGCGGTGGTGGCCTCGGCGGCGACCACCAACACCGGCGCCGTGGACCCTTTGGCGGCCATCGCCGATGTGTGCGCGCGCGAGGAGGTCTGGCTCCACATCGACGCGGCATACGGCGGCTTCGCGATCCTCACCGACTACGGTCGCCGCGCGTTTGCCGGCATCGAGCGCGCAGACTCGGTGACCCTGGACCCGCACAAGTGGCTCTTCGTGCCGTTCGAGTGCGGCGGCCTGCTCGCGCGTGAGCCGGCGCGGCTTCGCGATGCCTTTCACATCATGCCGGAGTATCTGCAGGACGTGGCGGGCCATGAGCAGATCAACTTCGCCGACTACGGGGAGCAGCTCACTCGCTACTCGCGAGCGCTCAAGGTGTGGCTGTCGGTGCGGTACTTCGGCGTGGCAGCGATTCGTCAGGCCATCGAGCGGGGCATGGCGGTCGCGCGCCACTTCGAGTCGCTGGCGCGGTCGCGCGCGAACGTGGAGGTGATGTCACCGGCGCAGTTCGGGGTCGTCTGTTTCCGCGTGCATCCACCCGGCGTGTCCGATCCGCGCGAGCTGGACCGGCTGAACGAATCCGTGCTCGCGCGAGTGGTGCAGCGCGGCCGATACTTCATCTCGTCCACGAGGCTCCGGGACGTCTACGCCCTGCGCATTTGCGTGCTCGGCTACCGTACGAACGAGGCGGACATGTCGGGCGTGCTGGAGGAAGTGGACGCCGCGCTCGCGCAGGTCTCTCCGTGACGGTCGGGCGAACGCCGCATTTCGTAGCGATTCCTAACGGGAGTGACACGGCAAAGGAGCGCGTCGGCCGGTGCGCCGCGCCCACGGATCGGCAACGATCCAACTCGATGACCCCGACGTGGGCGGTGAGCGGCGCTTGCTCCGCCCCGCCCGCAGCGGCAAGCTTCGGCCGAACTCAGCGAACGCGAGGAATCATGCCGGCAGCACTTCGTACACTCCATCATCTCGGGCGCACGTTGGCGCTGGCCGCTATGGCCGCGACGATCACGACCGTCGACGCTCAACGCCTGGCAGGCACGTGGGAAGGCGAAGCGGTCGGCCGCAGGATCAGCCTCGTCGTCGACAGCGGAACGGCGGGGTGGCGCGGACGGGTGCTGGCGCCCTCGGTGCAGGCGGACTCCATCGCCGTCAGCCGTATCGTCGCCGTCGGCGACTCGGCCACGCTCCACCTGCCGCCCGAGGGAATGAACGCGGTATTCCAGGGGGCGCTCGACGTGGACGGCTCGCGGTTCGGAGGGCGCGTGATCGTCGATGGCAACATCGCCGGCAACTTCCGTCTCGCACGGAGCGGCACTCCGGCTGCGGCCGTGCTGCTCGCCGATCTCGAGCCCCCGCGGCGCCCGAGCGGGCACCCCGACTCTGCACGCCTCATCACGTCCGACATCCCACTCTTCTGGGCCGTCCTCGATCGCGCCGCTCCCGACAGCCTCGCCGCGTTGCTGCAGCGCGAGTACCTGGATCGCGGCTCTCGTGGCCTGCGGGACTTCATCCCCGGCCGGATACTGAGCGCCGAGCGACTCGCACAGTTGATCACCAGCAATCGCGCCCGCTATGACGCGGTCAGGGAGAGCAGCCTCAGAGTCACCGAGGCGGAGCCGGGAATTCGCCAGGCCTTCCACGCGCTCAAGGCGCTCTATCCCGAAGCGGTATTCCCCGACGTGTATTTCGTGATCGGGCGCTTCAACTCCGGCGGCACGGTGTCGACGAACGGGTTGCTGATCGGCGCGGAGATGTACCGCGACCCGCAGCGCCTGCCCTCGATCGTCGCGCACGAGCTGATTCACTTCCAGCAACGACCGCTCACCGCGCAGCCGTCGCTGCTCGTGCAGTCGTTCCGTGAGGGCAGCGCCGACTTCGTCGGCGAGATGATCTCGGGCGTGCACATCAACAACGCCGCTCACGAGTACGGCATGGCGCACGAGCGCGCTCTCTGGAAGGAGTTCCAGGAGCAGATGCGCGGCACGAGCTACACAGGCTGGATGTACGGCGACCCGCCTGGCGAGCGGCCGGCCGATGTGGGCTACTTCATCGGCTACCGGATCGCTCAGGCGTACTACCAGCGGGCCGAGGACAAGACGGCCGCGCTCCGCGAGATCCTCCAGGCGACGGATGTCGAGGGGATTCTCGAGCGCAGCGGGTACGCGCCATGACCGGCGCAGCGCCGCGCAGCCGTTACGCTCGGAACCCCATGTCCGTCATGGAATTGTGACCGGACACCCGCGGGGAGCGACCCCGCGCCACCGGTCCATCCGAGAGGGATGCCTGCGGTGGTGAATCTCGTGGTTGCCCGCTTCCTCGATGGCCAGGTGTTGAAGGGTCAGACGCTCGACGTGGACGCGTCGCGCCCGACATTTCACATCCGCCCGCCCACGAAGTCGAACACCGAGGTGCGGCTCGCCGACCTCAAGGCGCTCTTCTTCGTTCGCGATCTCGATGGCAATCCTGAGCGCGTAGAAGCGATGGAGCTCGACGCAGCGGACGCGCGGGCGCGCGGGGCCCATCCGATCGAGGTGGAGTTCGCGGATGGCGAGCGGATCGTCGGGCTCACCGTACGGTACCCGCCCGTGCGCCCCTACTTCTACATTCTCCCGGCCGACACCTCCAGCAACAACATCCGGATCCTGGTGAATCGGTCCGCGATCGTCCGCATGGCCCAGCCCGACGCGGCGGCCTGACGAGCTACTCGGAGACTATCCGCATCAGCTGGCCGCAGATCCACGCACCGTAGGTCCCGATCGCGTAGCCGAGTACGGCCAGCAGAACGCCGACGGGCGCCAGCGACGGGTGGAACGCGGTGGCCACCACCGGCGCGGATGCCGCGCCGCCAACGTTCGCCTGGCTTCCTACCGCGAGATAGAACGTCGGCGCCTTGATGAGCCGCCCGACGATCAGCAGCAGCAGGGCATGGATCCCGAGCCAGACCGCCCCGAGGAGGAACAGTCCGGGGCGCTCGACGACGGCCGCGATGTCCATCGTCATGCCGATCGTCGCGATGAGGATGTAGAGCATGCCCGTGCCGAGCGTCGAGGCGCCGACCCCCTCCAGCTCGCGCGCCCGGGTGAACGACAGGACGAGCCCCGCCGTCGTCGCGAACACGACGAGCCAGAAGAAGGGGCTCGTCAGGCTGTACCGCTCGAGCGCCGGCATCGTGCGCGCGAACCACGCGGCGAGCGGATCCGCGAGGAAGTGCGACAGGCCCATCAAGCCGAAACCGATCGCGACGAGGATCATGAGATCCGCCACGGTCGGAATTCGCGCGTGCCGCTCGCGGAATTCGGTCACCCGCACCCGCAGGTCATCGATCGCCGACGTGTCCGCGCCGAGCCGGGCATCGATCCCCTCGGCCCGGCTGGCCATGAACAAGAGCACGGCCAGCCAGACGTTCGCGACGAGGATGTCGACCGCGACCATGGACGAGAACACGGTGTCGCTCACCGCAAAGACCTCCTTCATCGCCGCCTGATTGGCGCCCCCGCCGATCCAGCTGCCGGCGATCGTCGTCAGGCCGCGCCACACCGCATCGGGCCCCGCCCCGCCGACCGTCTCGGGGCTCACGACCGAGAACAGCAGGATCGCGAGCGGTCCGCCGAGAATGATCCCCAGGGTGCCGGTCAGGAACATCACGAGGGCTTTCGGCCCCAGCGCCAAGATCCCCCTGAGATCGATACTCAGGGTGAGCAGCACGAGCGTCGCCGGCAGCAGATAGCGCGACGCCATGTAATACAACCGCGATCCCTCCGCGTCGATCAGCCCGAAGGTGTTGAACAGGGAAGGGATGAAGTAGCACAGCAGGAGCGATGGCACGTACTTGTAGAACGTGCGGAACGCCGGTCGCGGGCTGCTCGACGTGTAGAACACGGCGCCGAGCGTGACGGCCAGCAGGCCGAGGATGACGGCGTCGTTCGTGATGAGCGCGGATGAGGTCGTTTCCATGGGCGCGAATATGCGACAGCCGGCGGCCGGACACAAACGAAGGCGGTCGCTCGGGCGGGACTTGCTCCGGACGCCCGCCCGCGCTATTCCACGGCATGCTCAACATCGATCTCACCGGAAAGCGCGCGCTCGTGGCCGGAGTCGCGGACGATGGCGGCTATGGCTTCGCGATCGCCAAGGCCCTCGCCGATGCCGGCGCGAGCATCGTCGTCGGCACCTGGCCCCCGGCGCTCAACATCTTTCTGAACCTTCTCGAGCGCGGGAAGATGGACGAGTCCCGCCGGCTGTCGGACGGCCGGCTGCTCGAGTTCGAGCGGATCTACCCGCTCGATGCCGCGTACGACACGCTCGCCGATGCGCCCGAGGACATACGGACGAACAAGCGATACAAGGAAACCGGCGACTTCTCCATCGGCGGACTGGCCGAACGCCTGACGAGCGACTTCGGCGAGCACCCGCTCGACATCGTCGTGCACTCGCTCGCCAACGGGCCGGAGGTGAAGAAGCCGTTGATGGAGGTGAGCCGCGCCGGCTACCTCGCCGCGATCAGCGTCAGCGCATACTCGCTGATCGCCATCGTGCAGCGCCTCGCGCCACTGATGCGTCCGGGCGGCTCGGTGCTCTCGCTCACGTACATGGCCAGCGAGCGGGTGATCCCGGGCTACGGCGGGGGCATGTCGTCGGCCAAGGCGGCGTTGGAGAGCGACACGCGCGTACTGGCCTTCGAGGCTGGCCGGCAGCACGGCATCCGCATCAACACCATCTCGGCGGGGCCCTGGGCGTCGCGCGCGGCGAGCGCAATCGGGATCATCGGGGCGATGGTCGATTATGTATCACATAACGCGCCGCTCACCGACCCCCTGAACGCCGAAGACGTCGGGAACGCTGCTGCATTTCTTTCCAGTCCACTCGCCGCGGGGATTACCGGCACGGTCGTGTACGTCGACAAGGGCTATCACGCGATGGGGATGGCGGTGGTCGGCGGAGCGTAGCGCATCGGCGGACCGCGATGGCGCCGTCGCGATGCCCCGGTCGCCGCTCTTGCACCCGTCGCGTCGGCGCCGCATACTCCCGCAGCGAGCGAGCTCGTCGGGCACGTGACGTGCAAGACCGTGCACCGGGTTCGCTGCGCCGCTGGCGTCGTTCCTTCCAGAATCAGGGCACCCCGGCCGCGAGGCCGGTTCGCAAAGCCGAGGGTCTCGCACGAGACAGCCTGGCCGCCGAGGAGGGTGTGGATTCCACACTGCTACCGAGGACTCGTGGTGCTCGATCGACCTGCCTTCGTCAGGCGCTTCGCAATGGTGCTCGGGCTCGTCGCCGCGGTCGACCTGTCGTCGAAGCTGGTCGCGACGCGCCTGCTCGCCGACGGCGGCATTCGAGTGTTCGGCCCCGTCGACCTCGCCCTCACGTACAATCGCGGCTCGGCACTGGGCTTGTCCTTCGGCCCGTACACGTGGCTGCTGAACGTGGTGACGACCGCCGCGGCCCTCGTGCTCGTGGCGGTCGCGGTCCGCGCGCTGTCGGCGGTTGACCGGCGGGCGCCGGTCGCGCTCGGCCTCATCGGCGGCGCGGCGCTGGGCAACCTGACGAGTCTGCTGGTGCCGCCGGCCGGGGTCGCGGACTTCATCGCGGTGCAGGTCGGCTCCCTGGGCCGGGTCATCATGAACGCCGCCGACATCGCGGCCTATGTCGGACTCGCGATGCTGCTCCGTTCGGTGCTGCTGGTGCATCGGGCGATCGCGCTGCGGCGAACGGCCACGGCGACGATGGTGCGGGAGGTCGAGGTCCCGATTCCCCTGTTCGCCGATTCCCTCCTCGAGGCGCGCGCCGCCCGCCTGGTCGGCGACCCGATGAGTCCGCCGGCGCCGCGACCGGCTCGTGAGGCGCACACCCCCGAGCGCGCCGACTGACGCCTGTCCCGCGTACACGCCACTGGCCATCCTGTGGGGCAAACTCTTACATATCGAGACTTGTAAAGCTCCGCCCAGGGGACGATACTCCAGACAACATGCCCGCTGCGGCAGCGCCGGCCGCCCCGACTTGATCGTTAGGGCGGCCGTCGTACCTCCGCCGGCAACTCGCGCGTGGAACACCCGTCGCACGGCAGCCGGCCGCCAACCGGGGGCCGAGCGCGCGAGCGAACTGCAGCATCCGGATGCACCGTATGTGGAGTGCCGTACTACTCGTCCTCGGCATCGTCGCCGCCTGGTTCATCGTTTCGGCGCTGATGCGGCAGAGCAATCGACATTAGACAGGCACCCTACGGGCTGACGCCGATCCCCCCGTACGCGCGCAGCTCGCGACGAAACGGCGCATCGATGGAGTAAGCGATCCCCCCGCGCGCCTCGACCCCCGGAACGTTGATGATCGGCAGGCGCATGTCGGGGAGGGCCCACTCGAGTCCGACCAGTCGGTGCTGCTCGCGGCGCCAGCCGCGCGCGCTCGCATTCCAGAGATAGGCGTCGGCACCGGCCAGCCGCGTCGATGCCCGCCAGATCACCACATCGGTTCCGCTCGTTATGCCGAGCGGGAGCGCCGGATGCGACAGCCGCTGCGCGAGCACCGAGGGCTCGACCAGCGGATTGGCGATGCCGCCGACCGTGAACGCCTCGAACGGCGACCGCTCGCCGCCGGCCGCCCCCGCCGTGAGGCTCGCGCGCAGCACGCGGCCCCCCGCGGCGGCAGACGCCGCGACGGTGCCGATGCCGCGACGCCACGACGCGTCGCCGGTCCGGCCCGCGCCGCCGTGCAGGAGCACGCCCAGGCCGGCGGATCGTGCACCGCGGCGCATGCCCAGCTGCGCTCGAACTTCCCCATGACCGGTGATGCGTCGAGCGTCGTCAGGCGCGCCGAGCGGGGACAGGCGGCCGACGCTGCCGCCCGTCCGGACGCCCATCGACCATCCGTTGCCTTCGATCGGCAGCTCGGCGGCGATCGCCGCGCCGCCGTAGCGCACATCGAGCGATGCCGGCTGCACCCGCGATTGCGCCGACGGTCGCTGCTCGGTGATGAACAGCGTCGCGGAGATCGCCGGCCGCATGCCGCGCCAGGTCGCACCCAACGCGCCGCCGCGCCACAGCTCGCGCGCCCCCGCCACACCCTGCAGCGTCCACGTCAGGCGCCCGACCGGATCGGCGCTCACCAGTGCCAACCCGCCGTATCCCCCCGCCGCGCCCCCGCCCGCGACGGGCCAGACGCCGTAGCGGCGCGGCCCCAGTCCGTACGCGCCACGCCGATCCACCTCGCCCAGCGCGAACGTGTCGCGAACGACCGGTGCCCGCGGCGCGACGTAGGCACGCCGCGGATCCAGCCTGACGAGGGGCGCCGCACGCTGGAGCACCGGGTTCGCGCGGCGGGCTTCCACCGAATCGGCGAGCGCCAGGCGCTGCACGTCCAGCCCGTTCGCGTGCATGGACAGGAAGTACACGGCGCTCCCATCGCGCGGTAGCGAAGGTCCGGCGACACCACCGGTGACACGCGTGAGCGGCCGCGGCACGCCCGGCTCGGCACCGGGTTCCGCAAGCGGGATCAGCTCGAGGTTGGCGACGCCCCCGGCCTCCGACACGACGAGGAGTCCCGGTCCCAGCGGCCCGTCCGCCGGCAGCCACACGGGCTGATGGCGGCTCGCGCCATCAGGCATGGCGATGGTGCGCATGCGACCGGCGCGCGCCGGCGTGCCGGGAGAGGGCAACCGCTCGGCGAGCACGATCTGCCACACGCCGCCGAACGGACGCGCGGCGGCGATCCAGCGGTCGTCAGGCGACGGGGCGGGGTGCGCCCACGGCGCATCCGGCGTGCCCGGCGCGAGCACCGTGACCCGACCGGTCGCGAGATCGACCTCGACCAGGTCGCAGACGCCGTTCGCGCACCGCACGGCGACCGCCCGCTCGCCATCGGCACTCGGGACGGCGTGGTGGAGGCCGGCGCCACGCGTCACCCGCCGGACGCGCCCGTCCGCCAGGTTCCAGATGCCGATATCGCCGCGCCAGGCCCCGTCACCTAACGGCTCGCTGCGCCACACCAGCAGCCGGCGGCCGTCGGGGAGGAAGCGCGGGGCGTCGTAGCGAGTTCCTACGGCGGGCGCGAGCCTCGCGACCGCGCGGCGCGGGCG
>DATHUW010000155.1:0-80890 GCA_035461825.1 Gemmatimonadaceae bacterium | reverse complement strand
GGCGCCGTCGCCTGCACGCCGGCCGAGGCCGCCGATGCCGGTGACGAGAGCATCCCCGTGCGCGCGCTGCCCGAGATCCGCGGAGCGGAGACGGCGGTGTTGACTTTGGCGCCCGACGTTCCGCCGGCGATCACGCGCAAGCACGCGACGAAGGTGATCGTGAAGCTCGAGACCATCGAGAAGGTGATGCGACTCGCCGATGGCGTGGACTACACCTACTGGACGTTTGGTGGCGAGGTGCCCGGGAACTTCATTCGCGTCCGCGAGGGCGACCTCGTCGAGTTCCACCTTGCAAACGACCAGCACAGCGTGGTACCGCACAACATCGACCTGCATGCGGTGACGGGTCCCGGCGGCGGCGCCGCGGCGACGCTGACGCTCCCCGGCGGCGAGTCGGTGTTCACCTTCCGCGCGCTCAATCCCGGGCTGTACGTCTATCACTGCGCCGTCGCGCCGGTCCCGATGCACATCGGCAACGGCATGTACGGACTCATTCTCGTGGAGCCGGCGGAAGGGCTGCCGAAGGTCGACCGCGAGTTCTACGTGATGCAGAGCGAGTTCTACGCAAAGCCCGGCGCAAACGGCGCGCCGCACACGCTCGACATGGAGCGCGGCGCTGCGGAGCAGCCGACGCACGTGGTGTTCAACGGCTCGGTGGGTGCGCTCACGGGCGACAACGCGCTCGAGGCCAAGGTTGGGGAATCGATCCGCATCTTCATCGGCAACGGCGGCCCGAACCTCGTCAGCAGCTTCCACGTGATCGGCGAGATCTTCGACAACGTGTACGGAGAGGGCGGCACGATGGTCTCGCAGCGCAACGTGCAGACCACGCTCGTCCCCTCGGGCGGCGCCGCGATCGTGGAATTCCGCGCCGAGAAGGCCGGCGACCTGGTGCTCGTGGACCACTCGATCTTCCGCGCCTTCAACAAGGGTGCGCTGGGCATTCTGAAGGTCACCGGGCCGGAGGAATCCGAGATCTACGCCCAGGTGAAGGGCCTCGGCATGATGGCCCACTGAGTACGCGCCTCCTCTCGATCCCTGCCTGACGATGCGCTACCGGTTGCCGACCGTGCTGATCCTGGCCCTGGCCGTCGCGATCGCGCCGGCCGGCGCCCAGCCGGCGCGAGGCGCGGTCATGGTGCGAATCCCCTCGGGGAGCTACCTGCCGCTCCACGGAGCTGACGATCGTCAGGCAGTGAACGCCTTCGCGCTGGACCGTGACCCGGTCACCCGCGGCGAATACGACGCGTTCCTCCGCCGGCACCCGCAGTGGCGCGGCGCCGCCACCCGAGCGATGGTAGCGGCGGATGCCCGGCAGCCCGCAACGGGGATGACGTGGCACGCCGCGCGCGCGTACTGCGCGGAGCGCGGCGCCCGGCTCCCCTCACTCGCCGAGTGGGAGTACGCCGCGGCGGCGAGCGAAACGCACCGCGACGCGGCGCGCGACCCGACGTTCGTGCAGCGGTTGGTCACGGGCTACGCGACGCGCCCGCGGCCGCTGCCGCCGGTGGACCGCGCATGGCGGAACGCGTACGGCGTGCGGGGATTGCACGACCTCGCCTGGGAGTGGGTCGCCGACGCGGGACACGCGCCGGACCATGACGGGCACGAGGCACACGGCGCCTGGTGCGCCAGCGCCGCGCTCGGCGCCGCGGACCCCGGCAACTACGCGGCGTTCCTTCGATTCGCCGTGCGTTCGCGCCTGACGCCGGAATCGACGATGGAGACCCTGGGATTCCGCTGTGCTACCTGACGACAATCAACGAGTGATCAGACTATGTCCTCGATGCTGAACTGTACCATTGGCCCCGTCGACCCCACGCTCACCGTGAACGAGGTACTCGCGCGCTGGCCCGACACCATTCCGCTGCTCAACGCGCTCGGCATCGACACGTGTTGCGGGGGCGGCGAGTCGTTGCGCGACGCCGCACGGAACGCCGGCGTGCCGCTGCCCGTGCTGCTTGCCGCGGTAGAACACGGCGCCAGTAGAGGCGCCCGATGATCTCCGTCGACACGCACCTCGCCGCTCGAGCCGCGGTGGCGCCGCACCCGGATCGACCCGCGACCGCCGTCCTGCTGGACACCGCCGACGTCCGGCTCGTGGTATTTCGGCTCCGGCCGGGCCAGGCCGTACCGCCGCACCGCAGCCCGTCGTCAGTGGTGATCAGCGTGCTCTCCGGCTGTGGCATCCTCTCCGGCGAGAATGGTGAGCGGCTGTGCGGCGCCGGCGAGATTGCCGCCTTCGAGCCGCAGGAGCTGCACGGCATGCGGGCCACCGAGAAGGAGCTGCTGCTCCTGGCCACCATAACGCCGCGGCCCGGGTCCCGTCCGTCCACCACGGCGCCCGAGCTCGCGGGCGAGGGGGTGGGTTGATGGACTGGTTTTCCCGCGCGTTCATCAAGGCCAGCGTCACGTGGCTCGCCCTGGGCGTGACGCTCGGCGTTGCGATGGCGGCGATGCCGAGCCTCGGCGCCTTCCGCACGGTGCACCTCCACATGAACCTGCTGGGCTTCGTCGCGATGATGATCTTCGGGGTGGCCTATCACGTGATCCCGCGATTCGCGGGCGCGCCGCTTCACGACCGCCGCCTTGCCGTTGCGCACTGGTGGGTCGCCAACGCGGGGCTCGTGCTCATGGTTGCGGGATTCACCCTCCGCGCCACCGGGTGGGTGCCGTTCGCGCACGCGACGGTCTGCCTGGCGATCGGTGGCACCGCGTTGGCGCTGGGCGCCTACGCGTTCGCCTACAACGTGTGGCGCACGATCGGGGCGGGCGCGCCGGCACGCGCTCGCACCCAGAGCGACGCCCCGGAGGCCGTCCTGCGGTTCGCCAGGCGACGCTGAGGCTGCGCGATGCACACGCAGGTCAGGCGCTTCATCAAGACCGCCATCGGGTTCCTCGGCCTCGGGCTCGCGATCGGGCTCTGGCTGCTGGTGCGTCGAGAGCTGACCGGGCTGCACCCGTCGCCCTACGAGACGAGTGCCCACACGCACGCGCTGCTCGTGGGCTTCGTCCTCGAGATGATCCTCGGCGTGGCGCTCTGGCTCTTTCCGCGGCCCGACAAGGCCGACACCCGCTACAGCCCGCTGCTGATCGGCGTCGCGTACTGGGCGCTGACCCTCGGCACGTTAGGCCGAGTCGTCGCGGAGCTCCTCCGGGCACGCGGGCCGCTGCCCGGGCTGCGGTGGGCGATCATCGCCGGCGGCGTGGCCCAGACGGCGGCCGTGCTCGTGTTCTTCTACACCATCTGGTCGCGCATTCGACCGCTCGGCAGTCGTGCGCGGGAGGCCGCGGGCGAGCGTTTCTAGCGGCCTAACGGAGCGCCACGAGGAGCGTGGACAGCACCGCCGCGCCGCCGGCGGCCGCCAGCGCCAGCGGCAGCTGCGTCGTGACGTGGTCCATCACGTCGGCGCCGCACGCGAGCGAGGACAAAATCGTGGTGTCGGAGATGGGCGAGCATTGATCGCCGAACACGGCGCCGCCGAGCACCGCGCCGAAGCAGATCGTTACGTAGCCGGGATCCGGATTGACAGCATACGCGAGGGGCATGGCCAGCGGAAAGACCACCGCATACGTGCCCCACGACGAGCCGATCGAAAACGCGACGGCCATGCAGACCGCGAGGAAGATGGCCGGGAGCAGCACCTGCGGCACGCCGCCACTCACCGCCTCCACGATGAACCCCGCGGTGCCCAGCTCCCGCGAGACCAGACCGAGCGTCACCGCGAGCCCGAGAATGATCGCGCCGACCGTCACGCCCTTGCAGCCATCGACGAATCCGTCGATCGCCTGGCGGAGCGACATCCCCTTGAGCAGCGCCAGCGCGAACGCGGTAAGCAGCGCGAGGCCGAAGGCCTCGCCGATGCGCACGGAGCCGGTGAGAAAGTACGGCACGATGGCGACCCCGAGCAGGGTGAGGATCGGGAGCGCGAAGTCGATGATCGACGGCTGGTAGCCCGCAGGAATCCGCGAAGTCGTGAGCTCGCCCGTCGCGACCGGCTGCGCGTCCGGCGCGTTCAGCTGTCCCGTGGTCCGTGCGCGCTCGCGCGCGCGGCGCATCTTGGCGCCGGTCCACGGCAGCACACCTAACGCGAAGAGCAGCGTGCTCGACACGGCGAGAATCCCGTAGAAGTTGTACGGGATGGCCGAGAAGAAGAAGGCGACGGCCGCCTCCTCCGTGAGGAAGAGCGGCGTGGTCCCGGCGACGAGCCCTGCGACGTACAGCGGCCACGCGTTGAACGGGATCACCGTGGCCGCGGGAGAGGCCGTGGAGTCGACGAGATAGGTCAGCTCCTCGTGCGATACGCGATGCGCATCCGTCACCGGACGCACGGTCGTGCCGGCGAGGATCGTCGAGATCGTGCCGCCCTGGTGGAAGATCATGCCCATGAGCCAGGTGAACACCATCGCCGACCGAGGTCCGCGCACGATGCGCGCGGCCGCCCAGCGCGCGAACGCCTCCGCGCCCCCGGTCCGCGTCCAGAGCCCGATCAAGCCGCCGAGCGCCCAGAGGTAGACGACGAGGATGAGGGCGTAGGATTCGCTGCCGATCGCCGGAAGCACGAACGCCCCCAGGATGTTCGGCTGTCCGCTCACCAGTCCCCCGGCCACGATGCCGAGCAGGAGGGAGACGATGACCTCCCGCGTTAGGAAGACGACCGCGAGGGTCAGGGCTGCGGGGAGCAGGCTCCAGGCGCCGAGGTGGGCGCCGTCGGCGGGGGGCGCCCCGGGCCCCACGAGGTAGAGGACGGCGCCCGCTCCAGCGATGAGGCTCGCGACGACCAGACGGTGGCCGAGCGACGCCGGCCCTCGTGGTGGCGGAGCGGCGGGCGCCGGCGCCGTACCGCGCGGCGGGGGCGATGGCGGCGCGGACTCGCGCAGGGGATCTCCCACGAGCAGGCGTCCTCGGTGGTCGGCGCCGAAACCCTGGCGACGGAGTGGCGGTGTCGTGCGATCGCGCGATCGCGCGCTTCGCACCATACCCCCACTCGCGGCGAGGTTCAAGCGCACAGGCGGAACGAATCTTGACCTGCAGCGGCGGGAACGCTCGAGCCACGGGGGTCAGGCCACGGAGCGGCGCCGCGGCTCGAGCCGGCGCCGGTGCACCAGGGACGCGTCATGAGCAAACTGCTTCGGGGACTGGCGGCGGGGTACGGCGCGAAGAAGCTGGGCGGCGGGTGCTTCAGCACCATCCTGATCTTCCTTCTGCTCTGGTGGCTGCTCGGCTATTGCGGAATCTTCCAGTAGCCGGAGGCCGCGCCTAGCGCGAGTCGGCCGGCCGCACCGGCCCCCCTCCCTCGCGCGCACGTGGCACATAACGACTACCGGTCGGCACGGAACGAGTACGCAGTCCGGCATCGCGCGTTCCGCGCGGAGCACGAGGATCGCGAGCGCGCCTCCGCGCGCACGGGCGCTGCACGGCTCGCCGTGTTCGCGGCCGGCGCCGCCCTCGTGGCGGGCGGGGTCGCCGGCTTGGTCCCGGATCGCGTCGCCATTCCCGCGTCGCTCGCGCTCGCCGCCGCCTTCGTGTGGCTCGTTCGCGCGCACACGCGCATTCGCCGCGACGCCGAGCGGTTCGCGCTATTGAGCCGGGTCAACGAGCAGGCGGAGCGCCGCTCCCGCCGCGCATGGGACGCCCTGCCCGCGCCTGCCCGGCTCGACGTGCCGGAGGACCACCCGTACGCCGAAGATCTGGCACTGTTCGGACGTGTCTCGTTATGGCAGCTGCTGCCGGAGACCAGCCCGGCGCCCGCGCGCGCCATCCTCGCCGGCTGGCTGTGCGCGCCCGCTCCGCCGGGCATCGTGCGCGACCGCCAGGCCGCCATCGCCGAGCTCGTGCCGCGGATCGACTTCCGTGACGACCTCGCCGCCCTGGCCTTGCAGCTCGAGGGCGTACCGCCCGATGTCGTCACGGCCGCGGTGCGCCTACCCGAAGCGATCGCCTGGCTGGACAGTGAGCGATGGCTCATCCCGACCGCGCGGGCCCTGACCGCGGCGAGCCTCGCCACGTGGGCCCTGATCGCCGCGGGCACCATTCCACTCGCCGCCGGCGGCATCGCGCTCGTGATCTGCGGCGTCTTCTCGAGCGTTACCGGACGCCGGTTCCGAAACACCTTCGCCAGAGCTGATGCGCTCGCCACGGCGCTGCCCTGGTACGGGGACCTCATCGAGCGCGTCGGCGCCGAACGCCTCGCGAGTCCACTGCTGCGGAAGCTCCGCGAGACGCTCGTCGGCGATGGCCGCATCGCGAGCCATTCGCTCCACCAGCTGCGGCGCATCCTCGCGCGGGCCGAGGTGCGGCACTCCGGCATGCTGCACCTGACCCTGCAGGTGCTCGGGCTCTGGGACCATCACGTGGCGCATGCGCTCCACCGATGGTGCCGCGCGCACGGTGCGCACATCGCGCCATGGCTCCACGCCCTGGGCGAAGTCGAGGCGCTCGCCGCGTTCGCGGCACTCCAGCATGCCAACCCCGCGTGGTGCGTTCCCGTGGTGCGCGAATCGAGCAGGGGCGACGACGCGTGCCTGACGTCGCGCCTGCTCGGCCACCCGCTCCTTCCTCCTGAGACAATGGTCGCGAACGACCTGACGATCGGTCCCTCCGGCACCTTCGTGCTGGTCACGGGCTCGAACATGTCCGGCAAGAGCACGCTCCTGCGGGCCGCGGGGCTGAACGCGGTGCTGGCGCAAGCCGGGGCTCCCGCATGCGCGGAGGCGCTCGAGCTTCCGCCCCTGCGCGTGCTGACCACCATCCGCGTGCAGGACTCGTTGCGCGACGGGATCTCGCTGTTCATGGCGGAGCTGCAGCGGCTGCGGCGCGTCGTCGATGCCGCCGAGGAGCCCGAGCCCGCCGCGCGAGTGCTATATCTGCTGGACGAGATGCTGCAGGGTACGAACAGCGCGGAACGGCACGTCGCGGCGCGCACGGTACTCGCGCGGCTCGTGCGGTCGCGCGCCATCGGACTGGTGACGACGCACGACGTCGCACTTGCCACGGCGCCGGAGCTGATCGCCGTGGCACGCACGGTGTACTTCGACGAATCGGTGCGCGCGGGCGATGCGGCGCAATTGAGCTTCGATTACCGGCTGCGCGACGGGATCGTGCCGGCGGGGAACGCGCTCAAGCTGCTGTCGCTCGTGGGACTCGCGGATCCCCCCGGACGTTAGACTCCGTCGGACCCTCAGCCCTGCCTGGCGAGCAGCCGGTCCAGCGCCGCGTAGCTCTGCTCGAGCCCCGCCTCCATTCCCGACTGCAGCATCCCATCGCGATCGGCCGTCGTGAAGAACACCGAGGTATTCACGACCTTCGTGCGTCCGTCGCCCAGGTCCTCGAACTCGATCGTCTCGAGGGAAACGTGCGCGGGCATGCCGTCCCACTCGAAGGTCATCACAATCCGCTCCTCGGGGACGACTTCTCCATAACGCCCCTCGAACCCGTGGTCGCCCTCCGGCCCGTGCTCGACGTACCGCCAGTGGCCGCCGGGCTCGACGTCCATGCGTTCGATCTCCAGCGGATTGCCGCGCCCCCACCACTGCCTGACCTGCTCGGGATCGGTGAAGGCCCGCCACACGCGCGCTCGCGGGGCGTTGAAGGTACGCTCGACGCGGATCTCGCGATCGGCCGGGGTGGTGATGATCGCGCGCGCGATCGCTTCGGTGCTCATCATGTCTCCTCCTTGGTGCGCTCGAGGAACGCCTCGAGCCGGTCGAAACGGTCCTCCAGCATTCGCCGGTAGTCCGCGATCCACTGCGATTCGGCATCCAGACGCGACGGCCCCAGCCGGCAGACGCGGACCCGCCCGATCTTCTCCGTCGTCACCAGCCCGGCGTCCTCCAGGATTCGCACGTGCTTCTTGATGCCGGTGAGGGTCATCCGGAATGCACCGGCGAGATCGCTGATGGAGGCGTCGGCGCGGCCGAGACGCGACAGCAGCGCCCGGCGGGTGGGATCGGCCAGCGCGGCGAAGGCCGGGGCATGGGCGTCGAGATACTGAACCATATGGTTCACTATAGCGCGGACGCGCTCGGCCGGTCAAGTCCCGGATGACGAATGGTGTCTGCCGTGGTGGCGCACCGGTCGCAGCGTCTTCCAGCGGCGCTCGCGGCTCGCCGCGGCAGCCCTCCCTCTGTAGCTTGCCCGGTCGGAGTCCGCTGGCCTTCCGCCCGCCGCGGCACTCGCCTCCCCGACCCGGTTCTCGCCATGCCCCGCCGCTCCGCCGTCCGCTCGCTCCTCATCCTCGTCGTCACCCTGGCCTCGGCTGCGCCCCAGGCCGGCGCGCAGTGGACCAACCGCTACCCGAAGCTCACCGGCTACGGGCACCACGTGTACGTGGAGGGCTACGAGCTCCCGATCCTCAACGCCGGGATCACCTACGCCGCCGCGTCACCCGCCGACGGGACGTGGATCCTGGCGGCCCGCGGCTGGCTCTGGCGATTCGATCCGTCGAGCGGTGTGGCCACGCGCCTGACGAGCGGTGCGGGAATGGACGGACGGCCGGCCTGGTCGCCCGACGGCTCGCGGATCGCGTTCACCCGCGACGATGGCGCCACGCTCGCGGTCGTCGTGCGCGATCTCGCGAGCGGCGCCGAGCGGGAGCTCGAGCGCGGGTTCGCGATGGACCCCACATTCTCATCCGACGGCAGCGCCGTGTTCTACGCCTCCGGCTCGGCCGGCGACCTGGACCTCTGGCGGTTCGACCTTTCGTCAGGCGAGCGGACGCGGATCACCACGAGCCGGGGGCTCGAGCGGCGGCCGGTGGCGCACCCGGACGGCCGGCGGCTGCTGTATCTCGCGAAGCGGGGCGGCGTGGACGCCGTGCGCGTCATGCCGCTCGACGGGGGCGAGGAGACGACGCTCGCCTCGGGCAACCTCTGGTCGCAGCTGGATTTCGCGTTGAGCCCCGATGGCCGCACGGTCGTGTTCACGGCGCCGGGCAATGATACGTGGGAGCTCCGCCTGGCGAGCGTCGACCGGCCGGGCGCCACCGTCCTGCTGCGCACCGGCCCGTACGCCCGACCAATCTCGCCCGCGTTCTCCTCCGACGGCGCGTACGTCGTGTTCGCGGAAGGCGATTCGGTGCAGCGGCTGCAGCTGCATCGCCTATCGGTCGCGGGCGGCACACCGTCGCGGGTCGACGTCGCACGCTGGGACTGGGGCGCGGCGACGGGCCGACTGGTGATTCGCACGCGGGGTGCCGGCGAATCCGCCGATCTGCCGGCGCGCCTCACCGCCGCTACCGGCGACGGTCATCCGCTCCTGCCTGACGCGGGGCAGCCGTGGTCCGACGGCCAGACGGGGACGGTCTTCTTCTACTCGGATGGCGCCGCCGAGCTGACCGTGCCCGCAGGCGAGGTGACGGTCACCGCCGTCCGCGGCCTGACGACACCGCCGGTCACGCGGCGCGTCCGCGTCGAGGCGGGTGAGACTCGCACCGTGGAGCTCGAGCTCACGCCGGTGTGGGATGCCCGCGCGGCGCACTGGTATTCCGGGGACCATCACTTCCACCTCAACTATGGCGGGCCGTACGCCCTCACGCCGCCGGCCCTGCTCCCGCTCATGCGCGGCGAGAATCTCGACGTCGCGACGCCGCTCATCGCCAACCTGCACAACCGGTTCGAGGAGCAGGCGTTCTGGGGATGGGGCACGGCACCTGGCGAGCTGCCGGCCGTCCGGTTCGGGCAGGAGGTGCGCCCGCACTTCCTCGGGCACACCGCGCTGATCGGCGGCGACTCGCTGTTCTGGCCGTGGGTGTGGGGCCCCGGCTACGAGGTCTACGGCCGCGACGATCGACCTAACGCCACCTCCCTCGCGTTCGGACGGCGGCAGGGCGCGATGGGCGTGTACGTGCACCCGGTGACGCGCCGCGATCCGTTCGCGAACGACACCACCCTCGGCGCCATCCCCGTCAACCTCGTGGCCGACGCGGTGCTGGGCCAGCTCGACGCGCTGGAGGTGGTCTGCCTGTGGAGCGACGAGATCGGCACCAGCGAGCTGTGGCACCGGCTGCTCAACCTCGGCATTCCGATCGCGCCCACCGCCGGCACCGACGTGATGACCGACTTCTATCGGACGATGGCGGTCGGGACGACCCGCGCGTACGTCCACCTGCCTGACGGCTACACGTTCGAGCGGTATCTCGAGGGGCTTCGCGCCGGCCGCAGCATGGTGACGAACGGTCCGATGCTGGAGTTCCGCCTGGGCGAGGCGGGACCGGGTGCGGTGCATCGCGGCGGCGGGAGCGCGCGATTCACGCTCGCGCTGCATTCCGCCGTGCCCGTCGAGAAGGTGGAGATTCTGGTGAACGGCCGCGCAGTGTGGACCGGCGCCGGAATCGACAGCGCCGGCTCGCGCCGGTTTTCCGGCACGGTCCGGCTCCCGGCCGGCGGTTGGGTGGCGGCACGGGCGATCGGTCCCGACACCCGGCGGTGGCCGGCGATGGACAGCTATGCCTTCGCGCACACGGCCCCGGTGTGGTTAGGTCGCGTGGGAAGCACGGATCCCGCCGCGGAGCGCGCGGCCGCGGCGGACCTGCTGCGCGCGCTCGCCGTGGCCGAACGGCGGCTGGAAGCGGGGTATGCGGGGAACGAGATTCCGCGGCTCCGGGCGCATTTCGCGGCCGCGCGCGATACGCTCACGGCGCGGGCACGCTAGGCGCTGTCATGCGAACTCCTGACGATCACATGTCTCCAGGCGATTCCCTGAAGGGTGAGCTGACGATCCGCCGAGGCCAACGCGACGACCTTCCCGCCGTCGTGCGACTCCTCGCCGACGATGCCCTGGGCGCTACGCGCGAGCGATCGGCCGAGCCGCTCGCCTCGGAATACCTGGCGGCCTTCGATGCCATGTCGGCGCAAGGCGGCAACGAGCTGCTCGTGGCGACCGTGGAGGACGAAGTGGTCGGATGCCTGCAGCTCACGATCATTCCGGGATTGAGCCGCGGCGGGATGACTCGCGCCCAGGTCGAAGGTGTACGCGTCCACTCGTCGCGTCGAGGGGAGCGCATCGGCGAGCAGCTCGTGCGCGATGCGATCGATCGGGCGCGAGCCGCCGGCTGCGAGCTCGTGCAGCTCACCACCGACGCCAGCCGAACCGGCGCGCACCAGTTCTACGAGCGACTCGGGTTCGTGGCGAGTCACGTCGGGATGAAGCTGCAGCTCTGACCGCCTGACGACTGCCGGGGCTCGGCCTCAGACCGCCTTGGCGCGATGGCGCTGGCGTTCAGGAGCCGACCGGCTTCGCACCCTCGCAGGACACGCGCCGGAACGCGATGTCGAAGCCGCGCGGCCCGTCAGGTCCCGGCCCTTCGACGCGGGCCGTCATCGCGTCCGCGCTCGTGCGCCGGTAGATGATCCGCTGCGGAAAATCGTGCTGGAGGTTCTCGACCGTGAACCCGTCGGACGAGACTGTTATGGACCGGAACTCCGTTTCCTTCTGGCCCGACGGGATCGCGGTGTAGACCAGCGTATCGCCCGCCGCACGCAACCGCAGGTGCTCGAATGCGCGGGCCCGTCCACCCGCCACGGTGCGGCTCGCGCCGACCATCAGGCCGCCAGCCGGCGGCATCCACATCTCGAGGGTCTCGCGGGCGCCGCTTCCACTCTGCCAGCATCCGCCCATCCACCCGAGCCGATCGAGTGGGGACTGCGCAGCGGCAGGCAGGGCGCCGAGCGCCACCGCCGCCATCAGAAAGATCGTTCGCATGCGTGCAGTTTGCGGGCACGGACGACCGCTCGCTAGGACGAATGCGACAGGATCGCCCTCGAAAGCTCCGGATCGGCAGCGAAGTGCTCCGTCGGACTGGCCCCGGCGAACTGCCGAAAGTCGCGGTTGGCGTGCGCCTGGTCGTAGTAGCCGGCCATGGCCGCCGCACGCGCCCCGTTCGCGGCCCCGCTCTGGAGCAAGGCGTACAGCAGGCGGAATCGCATCACCCGCTGGAGCGTCTTGGGTGACAGTCCCGTGTCGTCGCGAACGCGGCGCTCCAGGGTTCGTGTCGTGAGTCCGATCCGACGTGCCAGGTCCGCGACCCGCTCGCCTCCCGCGAGGCGCTCCACGGCGGCGGACGTGGACGCATGCGCCCGTGTGCGCACCCGCTCGACCAGCACGCCGCTCAACACGCGCACCGGATCCTCGGACCGCGCTGCGGCTTCGAGGGCCGACGCGAGCGATCCCGCGACATCGCGCAACGCGATCACGTGATCCGTCAGCTCCGCCAGCGGGAGGCCCAGCAGATCGCGCGCGCCGGCGGTGCGAAACCGGATCCCGATGATGTCGGCGGGGCCGAGCGGGCGAAGCACCACCGGGCGCGTGATCTGTCCCGAGACCATCACCGCCTGCTGCGAGCGGACCGAGTCGTCAGGCATCACCTGCCCGAACGGCTCGGCGCGATGGAGCACGATCTCGAGCCGGCCATCCGGCACGACTGGCTGCGGTGGGCCGCCGCCGCTGGTCGTCAGAAACCAGAAGCAGCGAATCCAGCGATCGAGGGGCGGGGGCGGCGGGAGCTCGCGGTACTGCACGGGCGGATTCCGGACTACGGCCGGGGGTCGCGGCCGTACTTGCGCATTGCCGCGAGCAGCCGGTCGTGCGGCAGCGCGAACACCCGGAGATCGTCGGCACCCGTCATCGTTTCGGCGGCCAGCATCGCGTTCAGGATCGCCTCCTCGGTCGCCTGCACGGTGGCGGCGAACAGCGGATTGAGGTGCGCGTTCGGCAGCATCGCGAGGCGGACCACGCCTGTATCCGTCGCCGCGCCGGCGTTCGCGGTCGAGAACGCGAGGAAGATGTCGCCGGAGCTGTTCTCGCCCCGACCGCCCATCCGGCCGACCCCGAGCGATGCGCGCGTGGCAATGCGCTGGAGTTGGTGCGGCAGTAGCGGCGCATCGGTCGCGACGACGATGATGATCGAGCCGGCGCCCTCGTCAGGCTCGCCGGCCTCGGCGCCCGAGCCGCCCGGTGCCGCGGCACCGGCGCAGCGCCGGACACTGTGGCGCACCGACAGGTCGGCCGACGCGATGCACGGCAGCAGATCACCGATCTCCTCGCCGACCGGAACTCCCGCGACCCGCAGCTCCCGACGCGCGCCGTAGTTGCACTGCACGAGTACGCCGACCGTGTAGCCACCCTCGTCCGCATCGAGCCGGCGTGAGGCAGTGCCGATGCCGCCCTTGAATCCGTGGCACACCATGCCCGTACCGCCGCCAACGTTGCCCTCGGGCACCGCGCCGGAGCGCGCGCCATCCAGCGCCGAGATGGTGTGGGCCGCCGTCACATGGAAGCCGTTGATGTCGTTGAGGCCTCCGTCGTAGGTCTCGGCGACCACTGGAAGTCCCCAGGGCTGCATGTTCGGCTTGTCGACCTTCCACCGGAGAATGGCGTCGCGCACGACGCCGACGCTGTGCGTGTTGGTGATCGCCACCGGTCCCTCGAGAATGCCGCTCTCCTCGAGCCACGTGGTCCCGGTCATCTCGCCGTTGCCGTTCAGCGTGAACCACGCGCCGAACACCGGGTCCGCGTCGGCGCGGCCGCGCGGGTGCACCACGGTGACGCCCGTGCGCACCGGGCCCTGGCCGACCACGAGGCGGCCGGCTCCCTCGATCCGCGTTATGTGCCCGACCTCCACGCCGGGTACGTCGGTGATGGCGTCGAGCGGGCCAGGTGTGCCGCCGATGAGGGCGCTCAGCCCGAGATCGCGCGCGCGCTGATTCGCCGCCGTCCCCGGCTGATTGCCCTGCGCGGCTGCGCCCGCGGCCGCGAGAAACAGCACAAGCGTGGCGCCTCCGAGAACGCGCGTACCAGCGGCCATCATGGGAGCCTCCGTAAAACGCGACCGAGGACGTCGAACAACTCGTCGACGTGCGCACGCTCGCAGATGAGCGGCGGCGAGAGCGCGATGATGTCGCCCGTCACCCGAACCAGTACCCCTTCGGCGAAGCAGGCGAGAAAGGCATCGAAGGCACGCGAGCCCGGCCGGCCCTCGCGCGGTTCCAGCTCCACCGCCGCCACGAGGCCGAGGTTGCGGATGTCTATGACGTTCGGCATGCCGCGCAGCGCGTGCGCGGCGTCCTCCCAGTACGGCGCAAGCTCGCCAGCGCGCTGGAAGAGCCCCTCCGCGTCGTACACGTCCAGCGTCGCCATCGCGGCGGCACAGGCGAGCGGGTGCCCCGAGTACGTGTAGCCGTGGAAGAACTCGATCCCGGCCGCAGCGGAGTTCACCACCGCATCGTGCACGCCGCGCCGCACGAACGCCGCGCCCATCGGGACGGCGCCGTTCGTCAGGCCCTTGGCCACCGTCATGATGTCGGGCACCACGCCGAAGCGATCGGCGGCGAACGTCGTACCGAGGCGTCCGAAGCCCGTGATGACCTCGTCGAAGATGAGCAGGATGCCGTGGCGGTCGCAGATGGCGCGGAGGCGCTCGAGGTAGCCCGCAGGCGGCACGAGCACGCCGGTCGAACCGGCGACCGGTTCGACGATCACGGCCGCGATCGTCTCGGCGCCCTGTTCGACGATGATCTGCTCGAGGTGGTCCGCGAGATGCGCGCCCCACGCGGGCTGCCCACGGGAGAAGGCGTTATGCACCAGGTCGTGCGTATGCGGCAGCAGATCGACGTGCGGCAGCAGCTGCGCCGCGAAGGCCCGACGGTTCGGCTCGATTCCCCCAACCGAGATCCCGCCGAACCCGACGCCGTGATAGCCGCGCTGCCGCCCCACGAGTCGAACACGCCGGGACTCCCCGCGCGCCTGATGATAGGCCAGCGCGATCTTGAGCGCCGTGTCCACCGCCTCCGAGCCGGAGTTGACGAAGAACGCGTGATCGAGGTCGCCCGGCAGCATCGCCGCCAGCCGTTCGGCGAGCGCGAAGGCGAGCGGATGCCCCATCTGGAATCCGGGCGCGAAGTCCATCTCGCGCGCCTGCGCCGCGATCGCGGCGACGATCGGCTCCCGCCCATGACCCGCATTCACGCACCACAGGCCCGCGGTGCCATCCAGAATCCGCCGCCCATCGGCGTCGGTGTAGTGCATGTCCCGCGCGGCGACGAGGAGCCGCGGCGCGCGCTTGAACGCGCGGTTCGCGGTGAACGGCATCCACAGCGCCTCGAGCGACGGGTCGCCGGCGAGGGGCGGCGCGACGGCTGTCGGCGATCGCGGGTCGGTGGTCACGGTCATCGGGTGTTCCTCCTGCCAGGCCGCGACGGCGCGCCGCGGAAAGCGTGTAGCGCGGTGGGGACGCCTTACGACATCCAGTTGGTCCCCGCCTCGCGATTCCATTTGACGGTCGTCTTCTTCGTGCGGGTCCAGAATTCGATCGAGCCGCGCCCCGTAATGTCCCCCACACCGAAGGCCGAGTCGCCCCAGCCGCCGAAGCCGAACGGCTCGCGCGGAACCGGCACGCCGATGTTCACACCAATCATCCCCGCCGTCGCGCGCTCGATCACGCGGCGGGCGGTCGCGCCCCGCTCGGTGAACACGGCGGCGGCGTTGCCGTACGGGGATCGCGCCTCGACGTCGAGCGCCTCGTCCAGGCTCGAGACGCGGATGATCGCGAGCACCGGCCCGAATACTTCTTCCTGCGCGATGCGCATGTCGGGGGTCACGCGATCCAGGACCGTCGGGCCCACGTAGAAGCCCTCCTCGCGACCGGCGACCACGACGCCGCGCCCATCCAGCAGCACCCGCGCGCCGGCCGCCTCGGCCTCGGTAATGAAGCCCTCGATGCGCTCCTTCGCCTGACGAGAGATGACGGGGCCGAGCATCTCGCCAGGCACGAGCCGGCGGGCGTGCTCGACCATGCGGCGCACGATGTCGTCCGTGCCGTCCACCGCCAGCATGACGGACGCCGCCATGCAGCGCTGGCCCGTGCACCCGGACATCGACGCGGCCACGTTGCCCGCCGTCATCTCCGGTTCGGCGTCAGGCATGACGATGAGATGGTTCTTCGCGCCGCCGAGCGCGAGCACGCGCTTGAGGTGCGCAGTACCGCGGCGGTAGACGGCCTGCGCCGCGCGCGTCGATCCCACGAAGGTCACGGCCGCGATCTCGGGGTGGTCGCAGATCGCCTCGCCGGTCGCTTGTCCCCCGTGCACCACGTTGAAGACGCCGTCCGGCAGCCCGGCGCGCCCGAGCAGCTCGGCGATGCGTCCCGCGGTGAGCGGCACCAGCTCCGACGGCTTGAGGATCATGCAGTTGCCGAGCGCGATCGCGTTCGGGATGGTCCAGTGCGGAACCATGCACGGGAAGTTGAACGGCACGATGGAGGCCACGATGCCGACCGGACGGCGGTCGGTGCGGCATTCCACGCCCCGGCTCACCTCGAGCAGCTCGCCGGTCGCGATCTGCGGCAGCGCGCACGCGAACTCGGTGAGCTCGATGGCCTTCAGCACCTCGGCGCGTGCTTCGCCGTCCACCTTGCCGTGCTCCTCGACGATGAGCGCGCTCAGTTCGTCGACGTGCTGTTCGAGCAGCGTGCGATACCGGTAGACGACCTGGACGCGTTCCTTGATCGGGAGCGCGGACCACTCGGGGAATGCCTGACGAGCGGCGGCCACCGCGGAGTCCACATCGGCGGCGGTCGAGAGCGGGGTCCGGGCGATGACCCGGCCGTCGGCGGGCCGGTACACATCGATGAGCGGGCCGTCGGACTCGACGCACTGGCCGCCGATGAAGTTGCGGACCGTCCCATGCTTCGGGGAGGCGGTGGGGCTCACCGGGACGGATGAGACACTGGCGGTCATGGTGGAGCGTGACGAGGGAATCGGTGGCTCTACGTTACGACAATGACCGGCTCGGCACGAGAGCGGCACGGGTGCACGGCGATGCCCGGGCGGAGCGCGGGACGACGGCCGGGGACTCCAGGCGTCGGGCAGTCGGGCGGCTGCGGCTCTACGAGTCACTCGTTGGACGACGTACCGCCGCTCGGGCCCCCCGCAGCGTTTCCCGCATCACACGCACGTGGGACGCGAGCTCGGCCGCCGCCTGCTCGTCCACGGCTCCGTAGCCTCGCAGCTCAGCGGGCGTCAGCTCTTCGAGCGCCGTATCGGCGAACAGCAGATACGCATCGATCGCCTGTCGCGCGGAGACTGGCGCATTCGACACGCCGATCTCCAGCGCATCGAGCGCCTGTAGCATCACACGGCGGACATCCTCTGCCGCGACCTCGAGTTCTCGCGCTATCTCCGGCGGCACGTCGCGTTGCTCCCGTGAGAATGGCGACGTCGAGGGCGCCGCGAGTCGCTCGATCGTGCGAAGCAGCCGATCGACGTGCTCGAACGTGACGAGCACCCCTCTCGCCTGGTGTTCGTTCAGGCTCATGCGCCCGGGTCGATCGTGGGCGGGCCCTCGCGGGCGTCGCGGGTCCCCGCCTCGTGGTGGCGGCCCTCAGCGTCAGGCATCGGGTCCGACCTTCCAGCGGCCCGTGATGTCGGCAGACCACGCGCCACCTCCGTCGTCGCTCGAGGTGCCCGGGCGATACAGGATGACCCGGGCGCGCTCGAGGGTGATCAACCCCCCTTCGATCATGGTATCGAGCTCCGGCAGGATCTGCCGGATCCGTTCCTCGGTCTCCACACATTCGATCACGATCGGCAGGTCGCTCGACAGGCGGAAGAGCTTGCTGACGTGCAGCTGCGCGTTGGCCCCGAATCCCATGATCCCGCGGAACACCGTGGCGCCGGCATACCCGCGCTTGCGGAGCAGCAGCACGATCGCCTCGTACAGGGGGGCGCCGCCGTGCCGGTCGCTCTCGCCGACGTGGATGCGCATCAGCGTCCGCTCACCCTTGAAGCCGTGCATCGGAACCTCACGAGCCGAAGGAGAAGTACCGGGGTCGTGCGGAGCTTTGCGTCCTGACGACGCTGGATGTGCCGTGGACGGCGGCAGATCCGTCGCGACCCTGCCCTCGTGCTGCGGGCGTACCGGAGCACGATAGATGACCACTTCAGCGCGCTCCAGCGTGATGAGCCCGCTGGCGATCATCTCGTCGAGCTCCGGCAGAACCGCAGCAATGCGATCGGCCGTCTCCACGCACTCGATCACCGAGGGCAACTCGAGCGAGGTGATCTCGTTCAGCTCGGAGTGCACGATGCGCCGAGCGCCGAAGGCCATGAAGCTCCGCAGCACGGTGGCGCCCGCGTATCCTCGCGTCCGTAGCAGTTCGACGATGCTCGCGACGAGCGGCCGCCCGTGAACGCGGTCCGCTGACCCCACGTAGATCCGCACGAGCGTCCGCTCGCCATGCAGTCCGTGCATGCCTTCCGCCGCGTGAGTTGCGCCGACGGGCTCAGTCACTGGAGGGCGGTGAGCCGACCAGCGATTGCGCCAGCGCGAAACCCGCCACCACCGCGGCAATCGACAACGCCACGCTCACGACGATGTAGACCGCCGCACGCTTGTAGTCCCCGGACTCGAGCAGCGACACCACCTCGACGCTGAACGTCGAGAACGTCGTGAAGCCGCCGCAGAGACCGATCGTGAGGCCAGCTCGCCATTCGGCGCTCAGTCCCGGCGTCAGCAGTGCATAACGCAGGATGAAGCCGAGCAGCAGGGAGCCGGCCACGTTGATGAGGAGGGTCCCGTATGGGAAGGGGCCAGGCGCCGAGCGCTGCACGAATCCTCCGACGAGGTATCGCGCGACGCCGCCCGCGGCGCTGCCGAGGGCGACCGACCAGATAATGGCTGCTGCCACGGAGAGTGTGCCGTTGGGCGGTGGCGTGTGCATGAAACGAACGACTCCCGCGCTCGAGAAAACGCAGGAGTCATCAGCCGGCCGAGCCGGCGGTTGTCGGCGAACTCCATCGCCATCGTTTCGTCCAGCGTACACTAGGTCGCTCTGCTCCGTCGTGTCAAGCGCGGACGCCACGGCGCGCTCGAGCGCTTTCGAAACGCGGTCGCCGTAGTCCACGCGCCCGATGGCGCCGACTTCGCGCTCCTCGGTTCCGCGTCCCACAGCCGGACGTAGACAGGCCAGTGCTAACGCGCCGCTGAACCATCCGCGTCGTGCGGGGAGGGGCGCGATCCCCGCGTCCGCGCCAGCACCAGGCTATCGCAATGCTCCGCGCGCTCCTCCCTCTACATCAGTCGATGAAGTAGATGTTTCCGGAATTGTTCGTCACGACCGCGTTGACGCCGCTGTTGGAGAACGCGATCCGGCGGTTGTATCCCCCGGTCGTCACGGTCGTCCGGACCGTGCGCGAGAGGACGTCGACCGCGAGTACTCGCCCGCCACACGCCAGCCAGACCTCCGTCCCGTCGAGCGCGAGCGCCAAACCGAAACATCCACCCCCGGTGTTCACTTCGTGCCGCTCGTTGGTAGTCAGATTGATGACCTCCAGCCCTTGCTGGATATGCTCCTTGGCCACGAACAGGATGACGCCGTCCGGGGAAACGGCGACGCCTTGCGGGGTGCCGGCGGCCGGGATGTTTCGGAGATGACTCTGCGTCCGCGGATTGAACTCGCCCACGATATCGGCCGTGAACTGGGAGGCGTAGAGGCGGTTCCCGTCCGGGGTGAATGCGAGCCCGTTCACCGCTCCGGGCGTCGTGAAGTTGGCGGTCACGGTGCGCGTCGCCACGTCCATCAAGTGAAGCGAGTTGGCCGTACCTATGGCGAGCGTTTCACCGTCAGGCGAAAGGGCGATCGAGAAGATCGCATTCCCCGTGAACCCGGTGACGGTCGACGTAATGACTCCCGTCGTAACGTCGATGATGGCGACGCCACTCTCGATGGAGGCGTACGCCGTCGTCCCCTGAATGGTGAACGCGAGACTGAGCGGAAGTGGGAGGCTCGTTTGCACGACCGAGAACTGCGGTGCAACAAGGGTCGAACTCCATATCCCGCCGTCGTTCACGGTGGTGACGTACACCAGATCAGCCGACGAGATCGCGACACCCCACGGCGCGTTGCCAACGAACGGCTGCGCGACGATGTCGCCGTTGGGATGCGCGACCGTCACCACCTGCACATCCACCGTCGCCGACAGGGTCCCCGACTGCACCGTGATCGTAGCGCTCCCCGTGCCGCCGACCGACGTCACGAGGCCGCCGTTTGAAACGGTGACCCGGTCCGTGTTGCTGCTGGTGTAGGAGAGCGCCGCGCCTGAAACGGGATCGCCGTTCGCATCCAGCACCGTCCCCGTCAACTGCGCCTGTCCACCGACGACCATCAGGATGCTGCTCCGGCTTACCCGAATCGATGTCGGGACCTGGGTGATCGCGACCGGCACGAGCGTTTGCAGCGCGTCGTGCTCGACGCGGACGTTCCCTACCCCCGCCGGTCCGACCGAGGTGATGACTCCCGCGTTGGACACCGTGAAGAGCGTCGGTGCCGACGAGGTGAACGTCAGTGTCGCGCCCGGCACGGGGGCGCCGATGGCATCGAGGACCTTCGCGTCGACCGTGAGCGTCGTCTTCTGCGGCAGCGTTATGGGATTCGGCGTCACGGAGATCGAGGATCGAACCGCTGTCACCGTGACGGGCACGACCTCGCTGGCCGCACCCGCGCGCACGGTGACGCTGGCGTTCCCCGCGGGACCGGGGGACGACACCATGCCGCCTTTCGAGACGCGAACGATCGTCGTATCGCTGGAGGTGAAGGCGACGGTCACCCCCGAGATCAACGCGCTGTCGCGATCGAAGACGACGGGCGTCAGCTGCTGTGAGCCGAGTTGAGGGATCGTGACCGGATTGGGCGAAACGTTGATCGCGTGCGGCTGGGGGCCCGGATCGGTGCTGGAGTCGCAGGCGACGAGCACGAGCAGCGCGATGAGCAAGCACCGGCCGTGACGGCCATCGGTGGTCTGCGAGGTCATGGGAGGGATTTTCGGTACGGGTGGGACGGCGCCGAACGACTACGCAGCGGGGGGGGGGGTCCCTAACGGCGAGGCATGCTCAAGATAGGCGTTCGGCAGGCGCCGTCAAGAGGAACTCCTCCGACGGCGCCGCCGCTCGCGAGTGGGCGCCCTTTGCCCTCCGCGTCGCCGTCTCCTCGAGGCCTGGATGCGCCTCGCGACGCAGTCACCCGGCGACGGGCCGCGTCCGCGTCTGGCGGGCGCCCGGACGGTGGGACAGGATCTCGGGTTCTCGGAGGGGCTCAGGTGACCCCCGCTGGTTCGACGTTCGTCTCGATCGGTGTGCCCTGCTCGATCCGCGAGCGTCGCTCCCTGCCCTCCACACTGCTGGAGCGGCGCTCCTCCGGAGCGGAGCGGCGCCAGAGGATCATGGTGCCGAGCAGACCGGCCACGAGCGACGCGGTGAAGATCGCGAGCTTCGCCGTCGCGAAGTCCGCACCCTCGAGTGCTTCGCCGGCGATGAAGAGCGACATCGTGAAGCCGATGCCGGCGAGGGCGCCGGCGCCGGCGACCTGTCGCCAGGTGTACGCTTCAGGCTTGGTCGCGATCCCGAGTTGCACGGCCGCCCGCGCTCCGAGCAGGATCCCGGCGAGCTTCCCGGCGACGAGGGCTGCGACGGTTGCCAGCACCAGCCGCCCCCGACCCGCGAGCACATCCGCCGACCACACCACCCCGGCGTTCGCCAACGCGAACAGGGGCAGCACCAGATAGCTGGACCATGGCTCCACTCCGCGATGCAGCTTGTTCGCTGGCGATTCGATGCGGTCGTGCAGCGCGTCGAGCTCGCGGCGCGCGGGCTCCGACGGTCCGTGGCGCATCACCGCGTCGCCGGCGAACCGCGTCTCCGCATCGATGATCGCCTGGGCCTGCGCCAGGAGCGCCGGCAGGTTGCCCGGTGGCCGAGTCGGCGTCACGACGGCGAGAATGACACCCGCGAGCGTCGCGTGCAGTCCCGATTCGTGCAGCGCAAGCCAGAGACCGACGCCGAGCACCGCATACGGCATCGCGCGGTACACCTGCGCGCGGTTCAGGAGCACGAGCGCCGCCGTCAGCGCGGCCGATGCGATGAGCCACGAGACATGGATCGCGCCGGTGTAGAAGAGCGCGACCACGAGGATCGCCACGAGATCGTCGGCGATGACCGCGGCGGTGAAGAAGACGCGGAGCTCCACCGGAACGCGGTCGCCGAGCAGGACGAGCAGCGCGATCGCGAACGCGGTGTCCGTGGCGATCGTCATGCCCCAGGCATGGCGGTAGGCCTCCGGCGCGACGAGGAGGAAGAGCGCCGCCGGCACGACCATGCCTCCTAACGCGGCGACGAGGGGGAGCGCCGCGGCGCGTGGGGTGGCCAGCCGACCGACCGTCAGCTCGCGCTTGATCTCGAGGCCGACGACGAGGAAGAAGATTGTCAGCAGCCCGTGGTTCACCCAATCGACGAGCGTGAGGCCGAATTCCCGCGCGCCGAGCGTGACGCCGGCGGGGGTCTCCCAGAAGGCGAGAAACGTCGAGCCGAGCGGCGTGTTGCTGACGACGACGGCGATCACCGTCATCAGGAGGAGCAGGAGGCCGGTCGATGGCGCCCAGCGCGCGAAATCCACGCTCGCCGTGTGGATGCGGTGGCCGAGCGAGCGCAGCATCGCCTCGCTCAGCGCGGTCTCGTCCCAGGCGCCTTCGTAGCGCCGACCGTTGATGAAGAAGGTCGGCGTGACTCGCGCGCCGCTCCGGATGCCGCTCAGTGCATCATCGCGGACCCGCCCCGCGGCGGCACGGGCATCCTGCTCGTCCCATTGCTCGCGGGGCGGCACGCCTAACTCCCCGGCGATCGCATCGAGCTCGCCTTCGGCGAAGTGCGGACCGCGCTGCATGAGCACGTCGTGCATCCGCCAGAAGTCACCCGTGCGCGTCGCCGCGTATTCGGCCAGAATGGCGGCGCGCCTCGCCTCGTCCCGGTCCGTCAGGGGCAGGTGCCGATAGACGTAGCGCAGACGCTCGCCGAACCGATCCCGCAGCTGCCCGACCACCTCGTGCGCCGCGTGGCAGTAGGTGCAGAGATAGCTCCCGTACTCGACCAGCGTTACCTGCCAGGCATCTCCGCCGAGCACGTGATCCCGTTGGGGATCGACGTCACGGTCCAGCCGATTCGCTCGCGCGCCGGAGCTCATGCGTCTCTCGAAGCGCAGCCGCGCATCGAAGGATCGCTCCCGATGCGTGCGTGCGCGACGCCGCAACGACGACTCACCAACACGCGCGCGCGCAGCGCGAAGGGGGGCTGGCTACGTCCGCCTCACTCGCCCTGCCGAACGAACTGCACCTCGCCCTCGATGCGCACCTTGTTCGCGACGAGCACCCCGCCGGTCTCGATCGCCTGGTTCCACCTGAGGCCCCACTCGCGCCGGTCGATGTCGGTTCGGAAGGTGAAGCCGGCGCGGGTCTTCCCCCATGGATCAGTGCCCCGCCCCAGGTACTCGCACTGGAGCTCCACTTCCATCACGCTGTCGCGGATCATGAGCTCGCCGGCCACGCGGAACTCGTCGCCCTCTTCCTTTGGCGGGGTGTCGATTCGCGCGCTCCGGAAGGTGATGGTCGGATAGCGCTCCGCATCGAAGAAATCGGACCCGCGCAGGTGCGCGTCGCGATCGGCAACGCCGGTATCGATGCTCGCCGTGTTGATGGTGGCCTCGACGCTGGCATCGTCCGGGTGGTCACGGTCCCCCGTCAGCGTCGCCGACACCTCGTTGAAGCGACCGCGGACGGTGGTCATCATCATGTGCTTGACGGCGAACTCGACACTCGAGTGCGCGGGATCGAGCTGCCAGGTCGTGCGCGTGTGCGCCGCGGTCGTGTTCGTCATCGTTCCTCCGGGGACGTGGTACAGGGAACAGCGCGTCGCGATGATCGAGTTGAGATGAACGGTGCGAGGCTCATGCCATCACCGTGAGTGTCCGCGGCGCCCAGCCTCGCGCACCGAGCGGGCGGACGGCAGCCTGGGCGTGATCTCCTCGACAGACGCCGGATCACCGGTGAACGGATCTCGAGCGCGGCGATGGCTCAACGCCGAGCGGAGCCCTCCCCGAACGTGCTGTTGTAAGGCGCCTGGACACACCCGCTCCCCCTCGGCTCCAGGCGGTTGCGTTCGCGGCCACGTGGACGGAGGCGACGGATGAACTGCTGACAGTCGCGCCACCGTCGACCGCCGGTGCGTGCACGTTGCGGCCGATCAGCTCCGCACGAGCCGCCGGTACTTGATCCGGTGCGGCTGATCCGCATCGGCACCCTTCCGCCGCTTCAGATCCTCGATGTACGCCTGGTAATTCCCCTCGAACCACACCGTCTCGCTGTCCCCCTCGAACGCCAGGATGTGCGTCGCAATGCGGTCGAGAAACCACCGGTCGTGCGAGATCACCACCGCGCACCCCGGAAAGTCCACCAGCGCATCCTCCAGCGCTCGCAGAGTGTCGACGTCCAGGTCGTTCGTCGGCTCGTCGAGCAGCAGCAGATTTCCGCCGCTCTTGAGCAGCTTCGCGAGGTGGAGGCGGTTGCGCTCGCCCCCCGACATGTTGGCCGCGAGCTTCTGCTGGTCCGCCCCGCGGAAGCCGAAGCTCGCCAGGTAGGCACGCGCGTTCAGCTCGCGCTTGCCGACCTGGATGGTGTCCTGGCCGTCGCTGACCTCGTCGTACACCGTGCGCGCGCCAGCCAGCTCGCGGCCCTGATCCACGTACGACATCACGACCGTCTCCCCGATCGTGAGGCGGCCCGCGTCAGGCTTCTCCTCCCCCACGATCATCCGGAACAGCGTGGTCTTCCCCGCCCCGTTCGGCCCGATGATCCCCACGATGCCGCCGCGGGGCAGCGCGAACGACAGGTCGTCGAACAGCAGCTTGTCCCCGTACGCCTTGCGCAGCCCCTCGGCGATCACGACGTCGTTGCCGAGCCGCGGCGGAGGCGGGATGACGATCTCGTGCTGCATCACCTTGTCGCCCTGCTGCTCCGTCGCGAGCTCCTCGAACCGCTGCACGCGCGCCTTGTTCTTCGCCTGACGAGCCCTCGGCGCCATCCGCACCCACTCCAGCTCGCGCTGCAGGGTCCGCTGCCGCGCCGACTGTGTCTTCTCCTCCTGCGCGAGCCGGGTGCGTTTCTGCTCCAGCCAGCTCGTGTAGTTCCCCTCCCACGGAATGCCGGCCCCGCGGTCGAGTTCCAGGATCCACTTGGCGACGTTGTCGAGGAAGTACCGGTCGTGCGTGATCGCCACCACCGTGCCCGGAAATTCCGCCAGGTGCCGCTCCAGCCAGGCGACCGACTCCGCATCCAGGTGGTTCGTCGGCTCGTCGAGCAGCAGCAGGTCCGGCTGCTCCAGCAACACCCGACACAGCGCGACGCGCCGCTTCTCGCCGCCGGAGAGGGTCGCCACGTCCGCGTCCGGCGGCGGGAGGCGCAGGGCGTCCATCGCGATCTCGATCTTCGTGTCGAGATTCCAGAGATCCAGCACGTCGATGCGCTCCTGGACGCGCGCCTGCTCGTCGAGCAACGCGGTCATCGCGTCGTCGTTCATCGGCTCGGCGAACTGCAGCGAGATGGCGTTGAACCGGTCGAGCAGGTCGCGCTGGGCCCGCACCGCCTCCTCGACGTTGCCGCGCACATCCTTGCCCGGATCGAGCTGCGGCTCCTGCGACAGGTAGCCGATCTTCGTGCCTTTGGCGGCCCACGCCTCGCCCTGATACTCGTGGTCGACGCCGGCCATGATGCGCAGCAGCGACGACTTCCCCGCGCCGTTGGCGCCGAGGACGCCGATCTTGGCGCCGGGATAGAAGGAGAGCCAGATGCCGTCGAGGATCACGCGCGAGGGCGGCACGACCTTGCGCAGATCCTTCATGACGTAGATGAACTGGGGAGCCATGACGAACGCGGGAGGCGGGAATCGGGAATCGGGAATCGAATCAGACGCGCGGAGTCGGCTGCGGATCGCGTCCGCCTCGACGACAATCCGCGTGTGCACCGGAATCTAGCGGACTCCGCCCTGCGGGTTCACGGTGCGCGCGATGCCGATAGATTGCGCGCCATGTCCGCCGCATCCCCCGGCCGGCGCGGCCCTCGAGGACCTTCCGCCCGGCTGCTCGCCCGCCTGACCGCGATCGTCGTCGCGCTCGCTCCGCTCCCGGCCGCGGCACAGGACCTCGGCTGGTCGATCGAGAACGAGCTGAGTGGGAGCCTGTTCTTCGGCAATACCCGCCAGACGCTGTTCACGGGTCGCACCGCCGTCGCCCGCGCGGACTCCGCCTACGAGCTGAAGGGCAGCGTCCGCTTCACGTACGGCGAGAGCAGCAACGAGGACGATGGCGCCTACGTGAGCAAGCGGTCGTGGCTCGGGTCGCTGAACTACGATCACCGGCCGCTCGCGCGCTGGTCGACGTTCCTCATCAGCACGCTCGAGACGAGCCTCGAGAAGCGCATCGACTTTCGTTATGACTTCGGCTTCGGCGAGAAGCTCACCTTCGTCAGGACCGCCACGACGCGCGCGGACATCAGCGTCGCGATCCTCGGCGAGCGCACGTATCTGCCGCAGCCGGTGCTCGATGCGACGGAGAACCTGCTGCGGTGGTCCGGCCGCGCGCGCTACCAGCGGCAGATGAACGATCGCGTCCGGGTGAGCCATGAAACGGCCTATCGCCCGGTCGTCGACGACTTCGGCCGGTTCACGCTGCGCTCGACGACGAGCGTGGCCATCCAGCTGGCGAGCTTCGCCAACCTGAACGTCTCGTTCCTGGATAACTACGACAGCGAGGCCCGCCGCCGCGGTGCCCGGTCGAATAACGACGGCCAGCTCGTGCTCGGGCTGCTCACGTCGTTCTGATCCCCCCCGTTAGTCGCCGAACCCTCACGCGGTAGGACGCTCCGAGCCTGACGCGGCAGGTCCTGGGACGGCCCTGATTTTGCTCATTCCGGTGTCCGTGAGAGAGGGGGTGCTGGCGAGCTGACACATTATGATGCAGCCCTGCCACATCTCGTGTCGCTGGAGGACACCATGCTGGATGGGTGCATCAGGACGAAGGTAAGGGGACTGCACTACGTGCTTCCGATCGCGCTGCTCGCGGCCGGATGCAAGGGCGACTCGATCACCGATCGGGACCCTGACGCGGTCTTCGGGCGCGCGGTGATCGACGTGCGGACGTTCGGCGTCGACGTCGATCCGGACGGCTACACGGTCGACGTGCGCGGCGTCGAGCAGCATGCGCTTCCTCCGTCCGGGCAGGTCGACCTGCGTCTGCTCGCTGGGCCGGCGCGCCTGACGCTCGGCGGGATCGCGTCCAACTGCCATCTCGCCGGCGACGCGCAGCAGACGGTCTCGATCAGCCCCAACGGCACCGTGCACCTCGAGTACACGATCACGTGCGGTGGGGGCGCTCAGCACCTGGCGTACGCCCAGATTCACAATGGGCAGACGGACCTGTTCGTCCTGGCGGACGGGGCGTCGACGCCGACGCAGCTCACGAACAGCGCGTGGCGGGACACGGACCCGGTGTGGTCTCCCAACGGCAACCGTCTCGCGTACGCAACACTTTCACCTGATACGACGAGAAGCAACGTCGTCGTCATTCGGGCCGATGGCACCGTCGAGGCGACGATCGGCAGCCCTGACAGCCACTCCGGCTATCCCGCGTGGGCTCCGAACGACGACCGGCTCGTCTTCAGCTCCAACGTCGGCGGCAACTCCAATCTCTACGTGCGGAACGCCGGCGGAAGTGTGAGCGCCCTCACCAACACTCCCGAGAACGAGTTGCGGCCGGCATGGTCCCCGGACGGTACCCAGATCGTCTACGACGCCGAGGTGGCGGATTCCGTGGGGCGCGATCTGTTCATCATGAACGCCGATGGCAGCGGCGCGCGCCGCCTGTCCACCGGGGGGCGCTACAACTTCCACGCGTCCTGGTCGCCGGACGGCAAGATGATCGCGTTCGCGTCACAGCGTGACGGGAACGAGGAGATCTACGTGGTGAACGTCGACGGGACGAACCTGCGCCGCCTGACGACGGCCGGATCCGTCGACGGCAGCCCGGTGTGGTCCGCCGATGGCAAGTTCGTGATCTTCGAATCGAACCGGTCGGGCGGCGTGTTCAATCTCTACAAGCGCGCGGTCTTCGGCTCGGAGACGAAGCGCGTGACCACCGACATCTACCACCACATCGATCCCGCGTTGAGCCGCTGACGACTGCTCGTCAGGCTTCCGCCGTCTGACCGAACGCCGCGCCGATCCCGGTGCGGCGTTCGGCGCGATAGGGAAAGACGTCGGGGAGTTCCCCGCGCGCCACCCGCGCCTGCATGTCCGTCCAGAACTCCACCGTGAGCAGGTCGGCGTGCGCCCCCAGGAACGCATCCCGCAGGCCACCGGCCGGCACCATGAACGTGCCGAACTCCTCCGGAAACACGTCATGCTCGCCGATGCCGAACCACGGCTCCGCGCGCATCGCGTCGTCCTCATCGCGCGGCGGCGGCAGGCGGCGGAACTGGCAGTCCGTGAGCAGCGCGAGCTCGTCGTAGTCGTAGAAGATGACGCGACCGTGCCGCGACACGCCGAAGTTCTTCAGCAGCATGTCCCCGGTGAAGATGTTCGCCCCGGCCAGGTCCTTGATCGCCGTGCCGTAGTCCACGATCGCCTCGCGCGCCGCGTCAGGCGGGGCGTGCCGCAGGAATACGTTGAGCGGCGTCACGTACCGTTCGGTATAGCAATGCGTGAGGAACACGCGTTCGCCGTCGAGGCGCGCGCTTCCGCCGGCCGTTTCGAGGAGATGCGCGAGCAGCGGATCCGGCACGCACCGACGCGGCAGCTCGAGCCCCTCGAACTCCTGCGCGTCCGCCAGACGGCCCGCCCGGTCGCGCAGGAACACCAGCCGGTACTTGTCGCGCACCGCCCGTCGGGTCGTGGTCTTCGGCTGGCCGAAGGTATCCTTGATGAGCTTGATGACCAGATTGAACGACGGGAGCGCGAGAACGGTCATGACGAGTCCTTCATCGCCGGCCGGCCGCTCGAAGCGCGCGACGTCGCTCGCGAGGTGCGCCCGCAGGCCCCGGTAGAGCTCCGTCTTGCCGTGCTTGTTGAAGCCGATCGCCGTGTAGAGCTCATCGATGCGCTTGCGCGGCATGATCGCGGTGAGGAACGACACGAGCGCGCGCGGGTGCGCCGCGGCGACGCGAAAGTACGACCAGCTGAACCCGAAGACCACGCTCGCCTCGTCGGACGTGGTCAACACCGCGTCGACGCGCACGCCATCGGACTCGTTGAGCAGCGCGACGACCACCGGCGCGGTGCCGAGCTCGCTCGTCGCACGTCCGACCAGATAGGCGCCCTTGTTGCGATAGAATACCAACTCGAGCATCTCGAGCCGCGCCGGTCCGTCCCCCACGGCATCGCGGAGCGCGCGCGCGACCGCGTCCCCGTCACGATCCGGTGGGGTGCCCCCATATGGACCGGCCGAGAGCAGCCGGAGCCCCGCCGCGCGGTCGATCCGCTCCACCTCGATCGCGAGAAGGCTCGCGCCTGACGACGCATCCGGAACCGGCGCGTCTCGATCCACGAACTCCGTTGCCGCGTCCACACCGACCGTTCCGAACAGGCGCCGAGTCACGGAGTTGAAGAACGTCGCGGCGATCTCCGCGTCCGCCCGCCCCGCGATCGCGGCGGCGTAGGATGCCTTGACCTCGCGCCAGAGCGCAGGCGCAGGCGAACTCCCCGCGCGCGCACGCACCGCGCCGATCGCCTGCGCCACGTGCGACGCATAGAGCTCCAGCCGCTCGGCCGCGTCCCGCTGGGCCTCATGCCACTCGCGGCGCGCGAACCGCGCCGGCGCCCGAGCGGTCACGGCATCGAATCGGGCCCGGTACGCGAAGTAGAGGTCCCCCACGGCGTGGGCCAGCGCGCGCGCCCGGCCTTTGCCGCTCACCACGGACGGGGAGTACATTCGTTCAGGGACGATCGCCGTCCCCCGCCCAGCCGAGCGTTCACCCTCGCGGCCCCGGCCGCCCGACGACCCGACGGATCATGCCCGCTTCGACCACCGCTCCGAATTACTCCAGCCTCACGCCGCCCACCGACGGCGAGGCGATCACGCTGCGCGACGGAACGCTCGTCGTGCCTGACGAGCCGATCATCCCGTTCATCGAGGGCGATGGCACCGGCCCCGACATCTGGCACGCCTCCAAGCACGTGTTCGACGAGGCCGTCCGCATTGCCTACGGCGGCACTCGGCGCATCGCCTGGTTCGAGACCCTCGCGGGCGAGAAGGCGAAGAACGAGCTCGAGAGCTGGCTCCCCGAGGACACGCTGACGGCGATCCGGCATCATCTCGTGGCGATCAAGGGGCCCCTCACGACGCCGGTGGGCGGCGGCTTCCGCTCGCTGAACGTGGCGCTGCGCCAGCAGCTCGACCTGTACGCCTGCGTGCGCCCCGTCAGGCACTTCGCCGGCGTTCCGTCGCCGGTCAAGCGGCCCGAAGATGTGGACATGGTGGTCTTCCGCGAGAACACGGAGGACATCTATGCCGGCGTCGAGTATCGCGCCAGGAGCGATGAGGCGCGCGGGCTGATCGACTACCTCCGGAACCAGCTCGGCGCGACGTCGATCCGGTTCCCCGAGTCGAGCGGCATCGGCATCAAACCGATCTCCGAAGAGGGCACCTCGCGGCTGGTCCGCGCCGCGATCCGCTACGCGATCGCGAACGACCGCAAGAGCGTGACCCTCGTGCACAAGGGCAACATCATGAAGTTCACCGAGGGCGCCTTCCGCGATTGGGGCTACCAGGTGGCGAAGCAGGAGTTCGGCGCGACGGACTACGAGGGCGGGCCCTGGCAGGTGCTGCCGAACGGGATCGTCATCAAGGACGTGATCGCCGATGCCTTCCTGCAGCAGATCCTGACGCGGCCCAAGGAGTACGACGTTGTCGCTACGCCGAACCTGAACGGAGACTACATCTCCGACGCGCTGGCGGCACAGGTCGGCGGGATCGGCATCGCGCCGGGAGCGAACATCAACTACGTGACGGGGCACGCGGTGTTCGAGGCGACCCACGGTACGGCGCCGAAGTACGCGGGGAAGGACATGGTGAACCCCGGCTCGGTGATCCTCTCCGGCGAGATGATGTTCCGGTACATGGGCTGGAACGAGGCGGCCGACCTGATCATCCGCGGGCTCGAGCGCACCATCGCGCAGAAGCGCGTGACGTACGACTTCGAGCGGATGATGGAGGGCGCGACGAAGCTCTCCACGAGCGAATTCGGAAAGGCGATGGTGGGGAACATGGCCTGACGGCCGGGACGAGGGACGGGGGACGTCGGGGAAGGCGCCAGGGGCCAGGGTCGTTAGGCTGTGGATCCCCAGTCCCTGGCCCCCTGCCCCCGGTCCCTTCCCTTGCTGTTCCTCCTGACCCCTGAACCCTATCCCCCCACGGCAGCCAGCGTCCCCGGTGTCAGCGACGGCCGTCGAAGGCGCGTGTCGGTCGCCGCCGGCGGCGGGTCCCTGTCCGGCCGCTCCTCGCCCTCCGCGGCCTGCAGTCCCCGCACCAGATCGCGAAGCTGCGCCGAGCCCTCCATCAGCTCGCTCGAGGCGGAGTTCATCTCCTCGCACGCGGCGCTCTGCTCCTGCGCGCTGGCGCACACTTCCTCCGCCGCGGCGGCGTGGCCCTCCGCGGTCTTCGCGATGGTCGCCACGCCTTGGGACGCGCTCAGCACCGACGCCGCGTTCATCTGCGCAGCCTCGGTCACCCGCAGCGCCGCCACGCGCGTCCGCTCGGCCGACTGCGTGATCGTCGTCAGGGCGCCGTCGAGCTCGAGCGACACGCGCTCGATCTCGCCCACCTTCGACACGCCCGCCTCCATCGCGTCCGACGTGCTGCCGACGCGCGCGCTCACCACCTGCGTGAGCTGCACGATGTCACGCGCCGCACCCTGCGCCTGCTCCGCGAGCTTGCGCACCTCATCAGCGACGACCGCGAATCCGCGCCCCGCCTCCCCCGCGCGCGCCGCCTCGATGGCCGCGTTGAGCGCCAGGAGGTTCGTCTGTTCGGCGATCTGGCTCACCGAGGTCACGAAGCCGTTGATCTCCGCCGTCGTGCGGTTGAGCGTCGTCACCTCGGCCGCCGCCTTCTGGACCGTGCCGCGCATGTCGACGAGGATCCCCAACGCCCGCTCGATCTGCGCGCGCTTCGATTCGGCCGACGCCTCGATCGCCTCGGCGAGCGCGTTGACGTCCCCGGCGCCGGCCACCACCTGATCGGCGCGCTCGCGCGCCTCCTGCAGCGACGCATCCACCGCGCGCAGCTGCTCGACCTGCTGCTCGGCGCCGGCGCTCACATCGTTCATCGCGTTCGCCACCTGCGACGCGGACTGCGAGATCTGCTCGGACACCCCGGCCAGCTGCCCGACCGAGGCTGCGACGTCGTCGGAGGTTCGCGCGACGCCGCGGACGATCTCCGAGAGCGAGCGGCTCGTGTCGTTCATCGCGTTGGCGAGCACCTGCAGCTCCGACGGCATCTGCTCCTCCGTACGCGTCGCGAGAACGCCGCGGCTCAGGGCGTTCGCGTGCTCGACGAGCAGCGCGAGCGGATGCGAGATCGAGTGCATCGTGCCGTAGACCAGCGCCACCGCGAAACCCACGGCGAGCATGACGATCGTCACCAGGAGCCACGCCCGCTGCTCCGTTTCGCGACGGAGCTGGTCCGATGCGGCAGCCACTTTCTCCGCCTTGAGACCGCCGAGCCGCTCGACGAGCTGCATGACCTGCGCGACGTTCGCGCGCACGTCCTCGGCCTCGACGCGCGCCTCGCCATGGCGATCCAGATCGGCGAGGCGGTGCGCCCGCGCGTAGCGGACCTCCATCTCCGAGAACGCCGCGTCGATCGCCGCGACCGTGGAGATCTCCTCCGGCGTCTGGTTCGGCAGCCCGTTCATCTGCCGCTGGAGTGCATGCATCGTCCACCCGAGCTGGCGGAACTCCGCCGCCGCGGTGGAGTCCCGGTCGTTCAGATAGTGGGCGGCGGCGCTCGTGGCCTGCGCGATCACCGCCGTGAGCTGCGACGCGAGCTGCGCATCCTCCTGCACCTCCGCGAGGGTGGTGCGAATCACCTGGGAGGTGGCGCGCATCGACATCCGGCCCAGCAGCCCCGCCATCGCGAGGAACAGGACCAGCACGCCGAAGCCGATCGTCAGGCGCGCGCGGATGCTGATGGACCCGGCGCGGCCCTTCATGAGCCGTTCCCCCGTACCACCAGCGTGCCACCCTGCAGCTGCGTCATCACGAAACCCTTGCCGATCGGATCGCCGTCGGAACCGAAGCGAATCGGACCGGTCACGCCGCGGTGCGCGGTCTGCGGGGTGAGCGTCGACAGCCACGCCCGCACCCCCGCGCGATCGGCGCCTCGGGCCGCGAGCGCGGCGGCGAGCAGCATCGTCGCATCGTAGCCCAACGCGGCGTTGCCGTCCGGCGTCATGCCGTACTTGGCACGGAACGCCGCGACGAACTCCTGCGCTTCCGTCCGCGGATCGGCCGCGCTGAACGGCGCGCCGACGTAGGCCCCCTCGGAGATTGCCGTGTCCATGACGACACCGGTCCACCCGTCCCCGCCCATGAAGTCGCTCGTCAGGCCCTGGCGGCGTGCCTCCCGCAGCAGCGCGAGCCCCGACTGCTCGGTTCCGGCGACGAACACCACATCGGGTCGCACCCGCTTGAAGAACGCGACGAAGGGCTCGAAGTCCTGCGTCCCCGACTCGCCGATGGGATCCGCGCTGATCACTTCGCCCGCGAAGTTGCGCTGGAAGGAGAGCGTGAGGCCGCGGCCGTACGGGTTGTTCTCGTAGAGGATCGCGGCCCGGCGATGGCCGATGGAGCCGGAGAAGCGCGCGAGATCCTGGCCGTTGGTGGAATCGCTGGAGATGACCCGGAAGACCCAGGGCGAGATGCCCGTCAGGTCCGGCGAGCTCGCCGTGGTGGAGACGGCCGGCAGGTTTCGGTCGTACACCTTCGCCGCGGCCACCATCGCGCCGGAGTTCACGTGGCCCACCACCGCGACGATCGACTCGTCGCGCACGAACTCGGCGGCGATCCCGGCGGCCTTCTCGCCGCTCCCCTCGTCGTCGCGCATGACGACCTCGAGCTTCCGCCCGCGAACGCCGCCCTTCCGGTTGATGTGCTCGACGGCCAGCTCGATGCCTCGCCGGTTCATGGCGCCGTAGCGTTCCGTCCACGGGCCGGCGGCGCCGAGGCGATACGAGTCGCCGCCGCCGCTGCAGGCGGCGACGAGGAGAATCCCGGGGACGATCCAGTGACGCACCGGCTGCCTCCGAGGGCGACGGTGTGGCGGCGATGTGCATGCGGGAAGCGGGCCGGCGTTCACCGCGTGTCGTAGGGCGAATGCCGACCGTTGGATCGACGAACTGCCGGCGAGGCGGGTTACATCGCGGCGTGCCTTGCGCGCGGCGAACAGGCGCGGGCGGACCGCTGGACTCGCGACGTCCGGGTCTTCGACTCCCTCCCCGCGGTGGAGGCCGACCTCGCTGCCCGGCGGGACGCGCCGGGCGCCGGGCAGCTCCCTCTACCCGTCGCCCCCGGCCGCTCCATCGTCCGCCGCCGTCACCTCGGCGAGTCGCTGGAGGACCGCGCCGAGGTCGGGCAGGGTCTCCAGCACCGCGCGATCGGGGTCGGCACCCAGCCGCTCGATGCGCTCCACCGCATTCCTGATGGTGAAGTCGCGCGGATCGAGCGTCTGGTCGACCTCGTCCCACACCAGCGGCATCGAGACGGTGGCGCCGGGGAGCGGGCGAACGCTGAACGGCGCCACGATCGTCTGACCGTGCCGGTTCTGGAGGTAGTCGAGGTAGACCTTGTCGCCGCGCCGCGACACGTGGCGGGTGATCGTCGCGACGTCGCCGAGCTCGCGGAGCACCAGGCGGGCGAGCAGCTCACCTAACGTTCGGGACTGCGCGTAGGTGATGCGGCGGCCGAGCGGCAGGAGGATGTGCAGGCCCGTCTTGCCCGTCGTCTTCACGAAGTCCGGAAGCCCGATCGACTCGCAGATCCGGTGCAGGACCTGCGCCGTGCGAATCACGTCGGAGAACGGCGCCTCCTTCGGATCCAGATCGATTACGCACCAGTCGGGCAGCTCCAGCGATCCCACCCTGCTCGCCCAGATGTGCAGCGGGATGGAGCCGAGGTTGGCGACGTAGAGCAGCGACTCCACATCGTCGCAGACGAAGTAGCGGATCTCGCGCTGCGTGTCCTCGCTCCACACGGGCACAGTGCGGATCCACGACGGCGCGAACTCGGGCGCGTCCTTCTGATAGAACGACTTGCCGTCGATGCCGTCGGGAAAACGCGTCATGACGAGCGGCCGGTCGCGGAGGTAGGGCAGCAACCAGGGCGCGATGGCACGGTAGTACTCGATCAGGTCGCCCTTCGTGTAGCCCTCGGCCGGCCAGTAGGTCTTCGTCAGGTTGGAGAAGGCGATGGTCCTCTCGACGTCCGCGCCGCCGCGCGCCGGCGACTCGCCAGGCACCGAATCCGCGCTCGCCCCATCGATCCCCTGCCCCGGCTCCGCCGCCGCGTCGCCCGCCTCGTCGCGCGGCGCCCCCATCCCGATCCCCGAGTGCGGCGCGTCCTCGGGCTCGTCCGCCTGAACGAGCCAGCCCTGCCGCTCACAGTCCTCCGGCGCCTTGTCGTCGCGCATCCGCAGGAAGGCGGGATGGCGGAGCAGCCCGTCAGGCGTCCACTCGCGATAGCGCACCTCGCAGACGAGCCTCGGCTCCACCCAGGTCGTCGTCTTCGTCTCGGGGATCGCGCTCGCCGGCAACGGCTCCGCCCCGGGCTCCATGGTGGGTCCCTCGCACGGCGGCGCGTCGCGCACCAACTCGTCGAGCACCGATCGAAGCTCGCCGAGCAACCTGTCGTTGAATCCGGTGCCCGCGCGCCCGGCATACGTCAGGCGCCCGCCGACCCAGTCCGCGAGCTGCAGCGCGCCGAATCCGCTCCGCCCGCGTTTCGGCGCCGTGAAGCCGACGATCACGAAGTCGGCGGTCTTCTCCGTCTTGATCTTGAGCCAGAGGTCGGTGCGCCCGCCGCGATAGGGCGCGTCCGCCTTCTTCGCGATGAGCCCCTCCAGGCCGAGCTCCCGCACCTGCGCGAGGAACCGCTCGCCCTCCCGCTCGATGTGATCGAGTCCGCGCACGATCCCGACCCTCGGCATCGCCTCGAGCAGGAGCGCCTTACGAGTTGAAAGCGGGAGCGGGCGAACGTCGAAGTCCTCGAAGGCGAGGAGGTCGAACGCGTAGAAGGTGGCCGGATACTCGACGGTGGCGTGCCGGATCTCGATCGGCGACGACATGCGGCCGCGTTTCTGGAGCCGCGCGAAGTTCGGCATCCCCTTGTCGTCGAGTACGACGACTTCTCCATCGATGATGATGTCGTCGAACGGCAGCGCGCGAATGGCGCGGGCGACCTCCGGGAAGACCCCGGTGTAGTCGTTCCCCTTCCGCGTGAGGAGCGTGACCTCGCCGTGCGACTTGCCGGCGAGCAGCCGGTAACCGTCGAGCTTGAGCTCGAACACCCACCCGTCGCGCGTGAACGCCGCATCCGCCGGCTCGGCCTGCATCGCGTGGACGGTCGCGAGATCGACGCGGTCGCGCGGCGCCTTCGCCTCCTCGAGCGCGCGCCGGAGGGCGACGGCCGGGCCGCGTCCCTCCTTCACCTCCTCGACCGTCAGGCCCGAGAGCACCGACTCCTCGGGAAAGTCGGTGCCTGGCGATCGCGCCCACTCGTCGCGCTCCTTGATGAGCAGCCAGTCGCGCTCGCCCTTCTTGATCTTCACGAGCGTCCAGCGGCCGCGGAGCTTGTGGCCGCGCAGCTCGAACAGGAGCTTGCCCTTCTCGAATCCCGTGCGCCAATCCTCGAGGTCGATCCACTCGCCGCGATCCCAGACGATTACGCCGCCGGCACCGTAGTTCCCCGCGGGGATGACCCCCTCGAAGTCGCCGTACTCCAGCGGGTGGTCCTCGACGTGGACGGCCAGCCGCTTGTCGTTCGTGTCGTAAGACGGCCCGCGGGGCACCGCCCACGAGCGCAGTACCCCCTCCATCTCCAGCCGGAGGTCGAAGTGCAGCTGGCGGGCGGCGTGCTTGTGCACGACGAACAGCCGTCCGGACTCGCCCGCCACGGTTCCGAACGGCTCCGTGGTCGTGTCCGGCGACCGCTTGGCCCGATAGCGGCTCAGGTTGTCCCGCGGTCCGCCGTCGCTACTTGAAACCATGCCTTCCGGTGGTCACTGTAAGTCGAGTCGTCTTCCCGAACCCCGTCCTGCCATGCCAGCCCGTTCCATCGCCAACGCCACGATCTCGTTCGGCCTCGTCTCCGTGCCCGTGAATCTCTACTCGGCGTCGGAGTCGAAGGCCAGCGTATCGTTCAACATGCTGCACAAGAAGTGCGGTTCCAGGCTCAAGCAGCAGTACATCTGCCCCAAGGACGACAACGAGGTGGTGACGCGCGACGACACCGTCAAGGGCTACGAGTTCGCCAAGGACCAGTACGTGATCCTCTCGGCGGAGGAGCTCAAGGCGCTCGAGGAGAAGGCGACGGGGATGATCGACGTCGTGGAGTTCGTGCCGCTCGCCAAGATCGACCGGGAGTACGTGGACAAGGTCTATTACCTGGGTCCCGACAAGGGAGGCGACCGCGCGTATCGACTGCTCGCCGCCGCCCTTGCGGACACGGGCTACGCGGCGCTCGGCCAGTACGCGGCGCGTGGGCGGCAGCACCTCGTCGTGTTGCGCCCGCGGGACGGCGTGCTGGTGATGGAGCAGCTGCATTACGCCGATGAGATCCGTTCGCCGGCCGAGGTGCCGGTGCCGGAGGGCGACGTCAAGCCGGCGGAGCTGACGCTGGCGAAGCAGCTCATCGAGCAGACGGCGAACGAGGAGTTCGAGCCCACGAAGTACAAGGACACCGTGCGGGACCGCGTGCTCGAGGCCATCCAGAAGAAGGTGGAGGGTCAGGAGATCACGGCCGAGGCGGCGCCGGCGGCGAGCGGGAAGATCATCGACCTGATGGAGGCGCTGAAGGCGAGCCTCGCGTCCGCGCCAGCCGCATCCGACGACGAGGCGGCCGAGACCGGCGCGAAGAAGAAGGGCCGCAAGGCGTCATGAGGCTGCTCGCGGGCACGAGCGGCTACGCATTCAAGGAGTGGAAGGGGTCGTTCTATCCCGAGGACCTGAAGGACGACGCCATGCTCGGCTTCTACGCCGGGCGGTTTCCGGCGGTCGAGATCAACAACACCTTCTACCGGCTGCCCAGGGAGCACGTGCTGCTCGACTGGGCGTCGCAGGTGCCTGACGACTTCACTTTCGCGATCAAGGCGAGCCAGCGGATCACGCACCACGCGCGGCTCAAGCCGGAGTGCGCGAGCGCGGTGGAGTTCCTGCTGAAGAACACGTCCTGCCTGGCGGGCCGCTGCGGTCCGATCCTGTTCCAGCTGCCGCCGAACCTGAAGAAGGACGCGTCCCGGCTGTCGACGTTCCTCGACACGCTGCCCGGGGACCGGCGGTACACGATCGAGTTCCGGAACGAGAGCTGGTTCGACGACGAGACGTACGAGTCGCTGCGGGCGCGGGACATCGCGCTGTGCATCACGGAGCAGCCGGAGTTCGCGTCGCCGGTGGTGTCGACGGCGTCGTGGGGGTACGCGCGACTCCATCGGCTGGACTACGATGATGCGTCACTGGCATCGTGGGCTGGACGGCTCACGTCGCAGCCGTGGGACTCGGCATACGTGTTCTTCAAGCACGACGAGGGGATCGGCTCGGGGCCGCCGGCGGTGGATGCGTTCCGGCGGGCGTTCGGAGCGTAAGGCGGGCTCCTTTCCGCGCTCACGAATTCAACTCGGCGTCAGGGTTCGTCGACTGCTTTTTTACCGCAGAGGGCGCTGAGGACCGCTGAGGACCGCTGAGCGTGTCGCCGACCGACCAACGGCCATCCTTCTGTTCCATTTCCCTCCTGCATCGGTTCTTCTCTTTTTTTCCCCCCATGGAGTGATTGTCGGAGGGTCAAAGTAGCTTTGTTCAGCTTCTGGACTTGCCCGTTCCGCGTGAAAGAAGTGTCCGCGGTGAAGGCCCTCTGCAGTCCTCTGCGCCCCTCTGCGCCCTCTGCGGTAGAAAATGCTGATCCAGGATTCGACTCCGATGCCAGAATCCCCGCGAAAGAGCTCGTAATGCGCCACGAGAATTCCGAGCTCATCCTGTCCGCGACGGACCTCGCCGGCTTCCTCGCCTGCCGCCACCGGACTGCCCTCGACATGGGCGTCGCCGTCGGAGCGCGAAAGCCGCCGGAGTACCGTGAAGACCCGCTCCTGAAGCTCCTCTGGCAGCGCGGATTCGACCACGAGGCCCGCTACGTCGACGCGCTCCAGGCAGCCGGCCGCGACATAACGGATCTGCGCGAGGCCGGGAAAGCCGACGCCCGCGTAGCCGCGACGCTCGAGGCTATGCGGCGGGGAGCCGATGTCATCGTGCAGGGCGCCCTGCGCGACGGACCCTGGTTCGGCTACCCGGACATCCTGCAACGCGTGGCGACGCCGAGCGCGCTCGGCGACTGGTCGTACGAGGTCGCCGATACCAAGCTCGCGCTCGAGACGAAGGCGGGCACGATCCTCCAGCTCGGGCTGTACTCGGAGATGCTCGCCGCCTCGCAAGACGTCGGGCCCGAGCGCTTCTTCGTCGTTACCCCGCTCGGCACCGAGACGTATCGCATCGATGACTATGCCGCGTACTTCCGGCTCGTTCGTGCGCGGATGCTCGACTCCGTCGCCGGAGGACACGACGCTCTGGCGGCGGCGCACTATCCGGAGCCCGTCGAGCACTGCGAGATCTGTCGCTGGTGGTCGTCATGCGCCGACCAGCGGCGTGCGGACGACCACCTGTCGCTCGTCGCGGGGATCACGCGGATGCAGCGGTGGGAGCTGGAGTCGCGCGGGGTCACGACGATGAGCGCGCTCGCCGAGCTGCCGCACCCGCTGGAGCCGAGGCCGAAGCGGGGATCGCAGGAGTCATACGAGCGCGCAGGCCTCCAGGCGCGGCTGCAGGTCGCCTCGAAGGGAAAGGAGATCCCTGACCACGAGCTGCTCGAGCCTATCGAGCCGGAGCGCGGATTCTGCCGCCTCCCCGAGCCGACCCCCGGCGATCTGTTTCTCGACCTCGAGGGCGACCCGTTCGCGGCCGAGGGTGGGCGCGAGTATCTGTTCGGGTTCTACATGGCGGATGGACGGTATCTGGCCCGCTGGGCATTCACCGAGGGCGAGGAACGTCGGGCGTTCGAGTGGGCGATGGACATCATCGCGCAGGCGATCGCCGAGCATCCGGCGATGCACGTCTATCACTACGCGCCGTACGAGCCGGCGGCGTTCAAGCGCCTCATGGGGCGCCACGCCGCGCGCGAGGACGAGCTGGACGCGATGCTGCGCTCTGGTCGCTTCGTGGACCTCTACGCGGTCGTCAGGCAGGGCCTGCGGGCCGGCGTCGAGAAGTACTCGATCAAGAACCTGGAGCCGTTGTACCGCTTCCATCGCGACGTCGAGCTAACCGACGCCAACCGGCACCTGCGCGAGCTGGAGAAGGCGCTCGAGACCGGCGCGACGTCGCTCCCGGCCGAGGTGACGACCGTCGTGGAGGGCTATAACCGCGACGACTGCGTGTCGACGCTCCGGCTCCGGGATTGGCTCGAGACGCTGCGCGACGGGCTGATCGCGAAAGGCGTCGACGTCCCCAGAAGAACGCTCGAGGACGGCGAGCCGTCGCCGGAGCTCGACGAGAAGGCGAAGGCGGTCGAGGCGTTGCGTTCACGGTTGCTGGCTGGGCTGCCGGAGGATCGAGCGACGCACGACGATGCGCAGCGCGCCCGGTGGCTACTCGCCTATCTACTGGATTACCACCGCCGGGAGGACAAGGCGACGTGGTGGGAGTACTTCCGGCTGAGCGAGTTGCCGGTGGAGGAGTGGTACGACGAGCGCGAAGCCGTGGCGGGACTGGAGATGATCGGCCGCGTCGGCGAGAAACTCAGCAAGAAGGGGAAGCCGACCGGCACGGTGACCGACCGGTATGGCTATCCGGCGCAGGAGATGGAGATCGACGACGGCGATGGCGTGCACCTCGATCGGCAATCCACGGCGGCATACCTGACGAGCCGCGGCAAGCCGACCACGGACGCCGAGGGACGTGAAGCAAAGCCGATTCGCATTGGCGAAGTGGTGGCGGTCGACCGAGCGGCACGCACGATCGACATTCAGAAGGGCCCCGCCTGTGCGGCGCTGCACCCAGAGGCGCTGTTCGCGTTCACCTTCATCAGCGCCAAGCCGATGGAGGAGTCGCTGATGCGCGTCGGCGAAGCGATCGCCAACGGCGCTGTAGGCTACGACGCGGCGCGAGCACTGCTCGAGCGCCACCGTCCCCGGCTTCGCGCCAGCGCGTTCGGCGCCGAGGTTGGCGCGGATCTCACCTCCTACGCCCGTCGCATCGCGGGGGAGCTGGACCGCACCGTGCTCCCGATCCAGGGGCCGCCGGGCGCGGGCAAGACCTACTGCGGCGCGGAGATGATCCTGGAGCTCGTCAGGCACGGGAAGCGGGTGGGCGTGACGGCCAACAGCCACAAGGTCATCCGCAACCTGCTCGACGAGGTCGCGAAGCACGCCGCGAAGGCGGGTCGGGCCGTCGCCATCGGGCACAAGTGCGAGGACGAGCCGGACGGGGTGCCCCCGCACATCACCTGCTACAAGAGCAACGACCCGGCCTACGCAGCGCTGCGATCCGGCGCCATCCAGGTGCTCGGCGGCACCGCTTGGCTCTGGTCCTCCGAGAAGGCAGAGGGCATCGCCGACGTCCTCTTCGTCGACGAAGCCGGCCAGATGGCGCTCGCCAACGTCGTCGCCGTCTCGCCGGCCGCGAACAGCCTCGTCCTCCTCGGCGACCCGCGCCAGCTCGAGCAGCCGATGAAGGGCAGCCACCCCGAAGGCGTCGCTGTCTCGGCGCTGCAGCATTTGCTCGGCGAGCACCTGACGATGCCGCCGGACCGCGGCCTCTTCCTCGAGCACACGTGGCGGCTCGCGCCCGACATCTGCGAGTTCACCTCGGAGCAGTTCTACGAGAAGCGCCTCTTCTCCCGCGATGGGCTGGACAAACAGCGGCTTGATGGCGCGGATGGTCTGCCGCCGGCCGGCCTCGCGCTCGTCGAGGTGCCGCACGAGGGCAACCGGAACCACTCGGAGGAGGAGGCGGAGGCGGTGGCGGCCCTGGTGATTCGCCTGACGAGCAACGGCACTCGTTGGACGGACGGCGACGGCACCGCGAAACCGCTCGCCGTGAGCGACATCCTCATCGTCGCGCCGTACAACGCGCACGTCTCCCGGCTCGCCGATCGCCTGAGGGGCACCGGCGCGCGCGTGGGCACGGTGGACAAGTTCCAGGGGCAGCAGGCGCCGGTCGTGATCTACACGATGGCGACGTCGTCGCCGGAGGAGGCGCCGCGCGGCATGGAGTTCCTCTACAGCCTGAACCGCCTGAACGTGGCGACGTCGCGCGCGAAGTGCCTGGCGATCGTGGTCATGTCGCCGCGGCTGCTGGAGGTGGAATGCCGAAGCCCAAGGCAGATGCGGCTGGCGAATGCGCTGTGCCGGTTCCGGGAGATGGCGGTGCGGCTGGCGTGAGCGCCTGTGGTCCTGAGCGGCTGTTCGGTTGAGTGATGAACAACGAACCACAGAGGGCACAGAGGAACACAGAGGACGGCACGGTACGACTTGTGAGATTGTTGCGTAATCTTGCGTATGTTGTTCGCAAGACCACAGAAGCGAGGGAGCGAGTCGACTGCCCGACCCCAGCGCAGTCCCTCTGCAGTCCTCTGTGCTCCTCTGTGCCCTCTGTGGTTCACGCTGCAGTTAACGATCTACGCCAACGCGAGATGCCCACGCCGCGGCACGATCCGCCATCTCCCCCATCACCTGGGCATCCGTCCTGCCTGACGACTTGAGAACGTGAAAGCTGTGGTCCGCGCCCTCCACCCACTCCATCTCCCATGGTGCCGTCACCGATTCCAGCGCCGATGCCATGAGCGACGGCGTACAGAACGGATCCCGGGTGCCGCTGAACGCCAGCACCGGCATCCGAATCCTCGGCAGATGCTCGACGCGGAGCTTCTCCGGCTGCCCCGGCGGGTGCAGTGGATAGGCGAAGAGGAGCAGCCCGTCCGCGGGGAAGCCGTCCGCCGCCAGCACCGATGCCGCGCGGCCCCCCATCGACCGGCCGCCAATGAGCAGACGCTTCGGATTCAGCTCGGCCCGCACGCGCGCCACCACCGCCTCGAGAGTCGCAGTCAGTCGCGGCATCTGGTCCGGCCGGCCCGACTTCCTTTCCTTATAAAGGAAGTTGAACCGGACGACGCCGACCCTCCGCCCAGTCAGTGCACGCGCCGTCGCCACGACGCTCCGGTCCGCCATGTTCCCACCCGCGCCGTGCGCGCAGACGAACAGCGCCGCATCATCGCCTGACGACGAAGAGTCGTAGGCGGCGGACACCGAGGCGTCGCCTACCGGTACGGTCCAGCGGGCCGCGTCGTTCACGACGGCGGCGCCAGCGCCAGGTCCATGTCGTCCAGGAACCGGTGCCCGCCCGTCGGCTTCCCTCCACGCGTCGCCGCCCTCGTCAGGATCAGCCGATCGATCGTGCGGGTCATGCCGACGTACAACAGACGCCGCGCCTCCTCCAACTCCTCCTGGCTCGGCTCGCGCGTCTGGGAGCCGCCTGGCAATTGGCCGTCCTCCGCCCCCACGATGTACACGCGAGAGAATTCCAGCCCCTTCGTGGAATGGAGGGTCAGCAGATTGACGCGCTCGCGGTCGGGCTCGAGACCGTCCCATTTCGACAGCACGGCACGCTCGAGGAACAACGGCAGCTGCTCGCGCAGCGGGCTGTCCGGGATCTCCGCGATGAGACGGCGTAGCCGTGCCATCGCCGACGGATAGCGCTCGTCCGCCGTCTTCTCTGCCCGGATCTTCATCATCAGCTTTCGCCCGCCGAGCCGGTCGATCACGTCGTCGACCGTCGGGAGCGACGCATCGCCGGCGCGCTCCTTGTCGTACCACTCCAGGCAGTGGCTGTAGCGTCCGAGCGCGAACGGTCTCGTCAGGTTCCTGAAGAGTTCCACCTCCGCAGGCGGCGCTACGCCTGCGCTCAACGCCAGCGCGACGCCGAGGTGGTCGAGCAGATTCACGAGCGCCGTCTTGCGCGCGCGTGACAGCTTCACGCGATCCAGCTCGGTGAACACACCGGCGAGCACCACCGAGTCGTCGAGCGCGCGGTGGGCCTGCCCGACGTCGATGCCGAACTGTCGCGCAAGATCACCGAGCTTCCGGCTGGTCGGGAAGAGGTCGCGGGCCAGCGGGAGCGTGTCGTACGTGCTCAGGTCGTACGTGGCGCCGATCGACCTGACCATCCGCGCGAGAATCGGGAAGTCGAACTGATAGCCGTTGTGCGCGACGATGACGTCGCCGCCGCAGAAGTCGCGAAACTTCGGCCACACGGTTTCGAAGTACGGTGCACCGGTCAGCTCGGCATCGGTGATCCCGTGCACGGCAGCGGCGCCGGCCGAGACCGCGACTCGCGGACGCACGAAGCTGGAGAAGCGATCCACGATCCGTCCGTTCCGCACGCGCACCGCCGCGATGTCGATGATCTCCGCGGTGTTGATGTCCTTGTCGGTGGTCTCGAGGTCGACCGCGGTGAAGTCCGTGAAGGCCGTCGCCGCATCGCTCATCTCCAGGAGTTGCGCCGCCTTGAAGACACCCAGCGCGAGGCCGACGGTCGGGACATCGGCCGAATCGAGCCGCTCCGAGCGAGACGAGGGAGCCAAGTTCGCGCGATCGGCCTGGATGCCGATCGCCGCCAGCATGCCCGTGATCGGGATCTCGGCGCCTCCGAGCGGCGGGAGCGCGACCTTTGCGCGGCGGTCGCGCGCCAAGCGGAGGCGGGACGCAAGCTGAACGACATCCGGCAACGACGCGGGATCGGCGATCTCATCGTGCCGCTCTTCCAACGTCGAGCGCAGCACGCCGACCCGGCGGGAGAGCAACTCCTGGACGAGCGATGCGAGAGACTGCTGCTTGGCCAGCGAGCCCAGATTCCGCCAGTCGTATAGTGCCCGCTTGATCTTCTTCGCGCTCGAGTCGTTGCGTGGCAGATGCGCCGCCATCCGGTCGAGCTGCCGCCGCAGATCGATCCGCCCCGCCTCGGCCTGCGCTCGCGCCTCGTCGTACAGCGGCCGAGGGAGAACGACGCGGAAGAACGCGTCGCGGTACACCGCGTCGTCAGGCTTGGCGATTACGCGCGCGGCCGCGAGCACGTAACCCACCACCGGATCGTCGCCAAGTGCGCGGCCCTGAGCCAGGCGGACCGGCACGCCCGCGTTGATGAACGCAGTTTCGAGCCGTTCGCCGATCTCGTGCTTGCGGTAGAGGAGCGCCACCTCGCCCCAGCGGTGGCCGTGCGCCTCGCGGTCGTGGCAGACGTCCGCGATCACCCACGCCGCCTCATCGTCCTCGGTGTCGAAGCCGATAGCGCGGACGGGGAAGGGCGACTCGCGGTGCGCTCGTGCCGCGATGCGATCCTTGAAGATCGGCTCGTTGTTCTCGACCAGCGTGCGCGCGTGGTCGAACACGTTGCGCGGACAGCGGCGATTGTCTTCGAGTTGAAGGCGCGTGTCGAGTCCGAAGTCGTTCACGAAGCTCATGAACACGCCGCGGTCGGCGCCGGCCCACGAATAGATCGACTGCTCGTGATCGCCGACGGCGAACACGTGCCCGTGATCGCGAGCCAGCGCGCGCACGATGCGGTACTGCACCGGATTCAGGTCCTGGAATTCGTCGACGAGGATCGCATCCCACCGGCGGCGAATCTCCGCCGATTCCTCCGTCTTCTCCAGCAGCTCGGCCGTCCTGAGCACGAGCGTGTCGAAGTCGACGAGTCTGCGGCGCGCGAGAAACTGCTCGTAGCGCGCGAACAGCGCCGCATCGTTGGGGTGCAGTGCCTCGCCGCGAAACCGGTACGCCGAGAACCTCGTGAGGCAGCTGCGATGCCAGTGGCGTGGGCCCTCGATGCGCCGCAGCACGCCGAGCTGATAGTCTTCATCCGCGATGCCGAAGCCGTGCTCCAGGCCGACGAGCGGACCGTGCGCGCGGAGCAGCGCCGCGCAGAAGGCGTGGATCGTACCGCTCGTCATCCGACCCGCCGCGTCGCCGAGTCGTTCGGCGAGGCGGTGTGCGATCTCCTCCGCCGCCTTGTTCGTGAACGTGAACGCGCAAATGCGAGCCGGATCGACCCCGTGACGCTCGATGAGAAAGCGGATACGTTCCGTTAGGCAGAACGTCTTGCCGGCCCCCGGTCCGGCAAGCACCAGGAGTGCACCCGGCGGCGCCTCGATCGCGGCTCGCTGCGACGGCGACGGGGTGCGCTCCAACGTCGCCGCATGCGCGGCCGCCGGCAGCGTGTGCATCGACTCCTCGCCGCTCAATGCCGTGGTCTGGCTCACCGGCACCCCTTCACTGAGCCCCCTCGCCGCGCAGTGCGGCAGCCGCGGCGCGCTCGCGGAAGCGCGCGTCCAGCGCCCGCGCGAACCGCTCGGGCGCGCCATCGTGCCTCCCAAGGTAGAGGGCTGGCTCGATGAGTTCCAACTCCATGAGCCACCAGCCGGCACCATCGTTCGACCTGACGATGTCCACGCGCGCGTAGAGCGGGGGCTCCGGCATCGCCGCGAGCACCGCGTCGCCCGCGGCGCGCAACGATTCCGCCGGTTCGCACGAACGGATCATCCCGCCGTGCTCCTCCTGCACCCGAAAGTCGCCGGGCTTCGGCAGCTTGCGAACGGCGTGACTGAACGCGCCGTCGAGATAGATGAGCGAGTACTCGCCCTCCTCCAGGATGGCGCGCGCGACCGGCTGCGCCATGAGCGCGCGGCCGGCAAACCGGGCCTCGATATCGCGCGCCCGGTCCGGCGTCACGCGCCTATCGAGGCGTACCGTGCCCTCCGCACTCGCGCTGATGACTGGCTTGACGACGATGTCGTCGGCGCCAAGCTCCACGAACAGGCCCGGAAGGCTCCCACGCGCGAGCCGTTCGCGCCAGAGCGTGGGCACGGTGGAGATACCGCGCGAGGCAAGATCCCGCAGGTAGGTCTTGCGCGCGTTCCACGAGACCGATCGCATCGGATTCAACAAGAGGCTCCCAGCCTCTTCGAGGCTCTCGAGCACGGCGAGAAACTCTTCGAGGTGGCGGTGGTAATCCCACGTCGACCGGATCACGGCGGCATCGCAGGACTCGAGGGCAGCGTCGCGCCAGCACGCCACGTCGACCTGCCAACCCAGCCGTTCGAGCGCGGCCCGGGCCAGCCCGTCGTCCTCGGTGCCGCGCGCGAGGCCGGGGTACGTGAGGAATACGCATCGCATGAGCGGAGAATATTACGCCGCGCAATGACGATTCCGGCCATGGTCGACGTTGCCGCGCCCTCGACGACGTCCATGGGTGTCGGCGACCGGTCCTTCTACTCACACCGACGAACGGATGCGACGAAGCCCCGGCCTTTCGGCCGGGGCTTGGTTGTTCGCGCGGCGTACGAGGCCTATCGAGGCAAGGACCCCATCCCGCGCGTAGGGAGCCGGTTGTTGATCGCCACGCCGCCCCGAACCACCGGCCGTCGCGCGATCGGCACCGGATGGCCCGTCCCGCCGAACACGCCCCCGACCACCCCGGGACGCGGGCGCGGCCGCCGGTGCAGGTCGCAGTCGTCATCGCCGACGGCGCCGCCGCGGATCACCACGCCGATCACCGTGCCGATCACCGTGCCGATGTCCCCGCCGTCCTCGATGCCGTCCGTCCCCCCGACCGGCACGCTCGCGGGAATGGGCGCCGGACGCCGGCTCGGCGCCGGGCGGTCGACCTCGCTGGGCACGCCCACCGGCGCGTCGATCAACTCCGGCTCCTCCGCGACAGCCACGATCTCCGCCGGCTCGACGCTCACCGGCTCGGGCATCGGCTCCGGCTGCGGCGAGGGCTTCGGCGTGTTGTTCGCGCGGTGCGCCGTCCTGACCGGCGGCTGGATCTCCGACGGCGCGACCTCGAGCCTGCTGCCGCTCGGCGCCAGCTCGACTGCTGCGGCTGCCGCCAGTGCGAGGTCGCGGCTCATCGCGTCGTCGGGCAGGGACGCGGGCTCGGGCTGGCTGCCACACGCGGCGACCGCGAGGACCGCGGCGGACACGGTGAATCGATGGATGGCGCGCACTGCGTCCTCCTGGGAAGAGCTGCTGCCGGCGAGTGCCGGCGCCGCTCCGCCGAATGGCATGCCTCGCGCCGGTCGGCGGCCGCGCCGATTCGCCGCCAACGTGCGCCATCGCACACGGCCGTCCTCGAACCGGTACGACGTGTGTCCCCGCGCGAGGACGACGTGCGGCGAACGGCGCGGCGGGTCGCGCCTGGTGTCCCCGTCTGGCGGCCCCGGCCTTGCCGTGACTCGCTCCCGTGAGATGCGTGAGCGTCGCAGTTCTCATCCTGATGGTCGGAGCCTGCACGGCGCCCAACCGCTCCGGCGCGCCGAGCGACACCGAACGCGCGGCGATCGGCGACACGCTGAAGCGCCTCATGGCGGACGCGTACGACTTCACACAGCCCAGCGTGCGCGAGCGGCTCCTGTCGCTCTATCCGGATACCGGGCGTGTCGTTTCCGCGGCCGCCGGTCGCGTCACGACGTCGCGGACCGATCTGGACTCGGCGATCGGGACGTTCTGGGAGTACGTGGGCCAGAACATGGTCGGCCCCACGTGGGTCTGGGAGAAGGTCGAGGTCGATGTGCTCTCACACGACGCCGCGGTGGTGACGGCGACGTACTCGATTCCACACCACACGCCGGCCGGACGCCCGCACACGATCGCCGGGGCGTGGACGGCGGTGTTCGTCAGGCGCGATGGCCGCTGGGTGATCATCCAGGAGCACCTCTCCGACGTGCCGGTGGAACCTGACGTGGCTCCAGGCGACTCCACGGAGCACACGGGTCACTGATCCGCATCGCGGGTCGCGCGTCTCGCGTCGCGCAGCCCGCGCTAGTCCAGCTCGGCGAGCTGTCGCCGGATCTCCGGATCCGCCTCGCGCCATGCGGCCCGCACGCGCGCCGCGTAGACCATCGCGCTGTCGGCTTCTCCCGCCTGACGAAACGCCTTGGCCATCAGGAAATCGAGTTCGCTGCGGGTGAGATAGCGGCCCATCGCGTCGAGCGGGGCGCCGTACGCCGGACGCAGAATGTCGAGCGCGCGCGAGGGGCGGCCGAGCGCCAGCTCGGCGCGGGCGAGCTCGGCGTTGGTGCGGGTCCAACCCACGGGGATCCATAACGCGCGGCGGAACGCCGCCGCCGCCTGCTCGTACTGACCCTTGCGCATCTGGGACAGCCCGCGGACGTGATCGGCGAGCCGCCAGTCGCGCCCGTAGTACGAGCGCGGGCTCACCATGACGAGGGTATCGGCAAGGGCGTCGAGCTGCGTCGTATCGGCGACCGGGGCAATCGCGTCCGCCAGGAGGGCGTGATGCCACGCATAGGCGCGCGCCGAATGCGCCGGCGCCACCATCGGCTCGAGCGGATTGACGTGGGTCGCGGCCTCGTAGATGCGCTCGGCTTCCGCATAACGGCCCAGGCGGGCCAGTGAGTTGCCGCGCACCAGCTCCAGCCAGTTCATCCCCGGGATGTCGCCAAGCGCGCGGTCGGTCCACACCAGCGACTGCCTGAGAGTTCCGCGCTCCCGGTGCAGCGCGGTGATGGCGTCGTACGCAAAGGAGCGCAGCCGCTCATCGGGACTCGACAGCATTGGCATGATGTCGCGCTCGGCCGCGTCGTAATCGCGCATCGCCATCCGAATGCGAACGCGGTGCAGCAGGTGCCGCGGGTCGCGGTTACCACTCATCGCGAGCGTGCGCTCGGCCGTCTCGAGCGCGGCGGGGAACCGCTGGTCGGCGAGATAGGCGCGGGACAGCAGGAACCAGGCGGCCGGGGCGTCGGGCTGGAGCTCGACCCATCGCTGCGCGGCCCGGATGGCCTCCGCGTTGTTCGCCTGCAGCATGTGCGCTTCGGCGATGCCTTGATAGGCGCCGCACGCCGCGCAGGCCCCGCTCCCGACCTCCAGCGCGAGCGAGTCGAGCGCGAGCTCGGCCTGGAGCGTGCGCAGCACTTCGTCGAACCGGCCGTGGTGCCCGTAGATGTACGCCAGCAGCTCGTAGGCGCGCGGGTCCCGCGGGAACCGCGCGACGAAGTTGCGCCCCAACGCTTCGCTGCGTGCATGCTCGCCGGCGAGCATCGCGTCGTGCGCCTCCGTCCAGTAGCGATCGAAGTCGGATGCGCGGTGCGCATGGCGATTGAACAGCGCGGAGTAGCGCTCGACCTCCTCGGGCGATGCGGCGAGTCCGAGGCGCAGGCGGATGGCGCTGACGAAGGAGGAATCGAGCGCGATCGCCGCGTCTGCATCGCGGCGCGCGTCGTCGTGCCGGCCCTGGGAGTTCGCCAGGCTCGCCCGGGTGTAGCGCTCGTAGGCCTCGACGCTCGACGTCTCGATGTCCGCGAGCCGCGGACCGGTGCTCCGGGATCCTGCCGCGTCGAGCACGCGCGCCGCGGCGGCCTCGGCGAGCGCCATGGGCGACCGCGCCTCGACGACGGCGAACGACACGCGCTCGCCCGAGGCGACGTCGTGCACGTTGACGTCGAAGACGAAGGTCGAGTCGGCGCCGGAGACGCCGCCGCTCACGACCCACGTGGCCCCGAGCCGCTTGCCGATGTCGAGCATCCGTTCGCGGGACACGATCGGCGAGGTGTCGAGCTGCGCGCGGGCGACGATCTGCCGCACGCGCTCGGGGGTGACGATCTCGACGGCGGTCGTGCGGGACAGCGTCGCGGCCATCATCTGGGCGAGCCCGTCGCGCAGCCAGCCGCGGGTGGAATCGCCCGAGATCGAGATGCCGACGATCGCGACGCTCGGCGTGCCGGCGGCGCCGGAGGCGACTGCCTGACGAGTGGTGCGCGCCCGCAGCTGCGTGCCGGCCAGGACGATCGCGACGAGGACCAGCACGGCGGCCAGGGCGGCTGGCCAGCGGAGACGCCGCCGCCTATCCACCACGGGGTGCGGCGCGGTGAGTCGGTCGCGGAGCACACGCCATTCCCCGGTCGTGGCGGGGACGGGGATGGCGCGCATGGCGCGCCACTCCTGGGTGGTCGCGGGGAAGGATCCGGTTGCGGCGGGGAGGGTCGGGTCCGGGAGGAGGGGCGGGGTCGCCGTATGTTCTGTAGTACGGGGGGGGCCCCCGGCCGGCGGGCTTTCGCTCCGCCCCGCAACCGAATCGTCCACGACCGCGTCCCCCGGACGAACCGCCACCGACTCGCCCGATTTCCTCACCCCGCCCGGCGACGCCACCGTCGCGCGCGCCCCGGCCGGCACCGCCATCACGGTTCCCGGCGTCAGCGCCGCGGCATCCGCTCGCACCGCGTCCACCTCGCCGGTCCGCTCCCCCGCCTCGGCCAGCCGCCCGGCGATCGACTTCGCGAGCGCCACCACCGCCGGCGCCGGCGACACCTCCAACTCCCGGCGCAGTCGCATCTCCAGCCGGCCGAATTCCTCGAGCGCCCGCGCATCCGCCTCGCGGGTCCCGGGCGCCTTGAGCGCGTTCAGGCGGTAGAGCGCGGCGTCCGTGGACGCAGGCGAAATCTCCAGCCACCGCGCGGCTAGCTCGCCGCACTCCGGCCACCGCCGCGCACGCGCCAGCGCCATGCACTGCTTGTCGCACGACTTGAGGAACGACTCCTCCAGCTTCACCCGCTCGCGCGACACCCACTGATCCCAGCGCGGGGAGTCCTCGACATGAATCCCATCGAGGAACGGTCCCGCGTACATCGAGACCGCCGCCGCGAAATCCTGCGCCTCGACCGCCCGCTCGAACTCGCGCGAGTCGACCACGAGCGGTGCGTTCTCGCTGAGCGCGACGTCGGCGCTGCGCGTCGACAGCGCGGCGCGCCCGAGCACCCGACGCAGATGCGACAGCGTGTCGCTCAACGAATGCCGAGCGCGCGCCTCGTCCTGATCGCCCCAGAAAATCTCGATCAGCAGATCGCGGGGGAGTGGCCGCGGAGCGAGCGCGACCATCGCCAGCAGCGCCAGCTTGCGACGCCGCTTGCCAAGCGATTCCTCGTCGCGCCCGTGAGGGTCAACGAGCGCAATCCGGCCGAGCGTGATGAGCCTGAACGGGTTGTCGCGCTTCATGTTGACATGTTGAGACCCGGCAGACCCGAACTCCTACATTTCCCTCACACCGCCGGCGGGACGAAGCTAGCGTCCGTTTCCATCCGGCGCCATGAGGCGACATGCGGGACCCCGAAACGCTGCGACTCGATTCGTCAGGACACCACCAGATCGATGGCGCTCCGATAGGAGACTCTCCGCATTCACTATACAAGTAGGTGGGGGGGCGACGCGCGCCGGACCGTTCCCTGTGCCGTCGCCCCCCACCAGAGAGCACCACTGATGTCATCGCTTGCCGCGCCCCTGCCCGTGCCGACCCAGGATCCCGACGACGGCAGTTTGACCGGTCACCGCGTCCTCGTCGCCGGCGCGTCCGGCACGCTCGGACGCAGCGTCGTCCGGGAGCTGGTCGCGCGCGGCGAACGCGTTCGCGCGCTCGTTCGCGATCCGGACGGCAGCGGTGGGAGTGCGCTGGGACGCGTAGACCTCATACGCGGCGACCTGCTCGACGCGGGATCCCTCGGCGGTGCATGCGATGACGTGGACGTCGTGATCTCGTGCGCCGGCGCGTCGATGCGGCTCGGCAACTGGGGCGATCGCCGCTCGTTCATGGAAGTCGACTTCGGCGGGAACGCCAATCTGCTGCAGGTCGCGCGGACGGCGGGCGTCGCGAAGTTCATCTACGTGTCCCTGTTCGGCGCGGGCGACCTGTTGCGCACCGAATACGCCGCGGCGCACGAGCGATTCGCCGGCGCGCTCGCGGCGTCGGGCCTGCCCCACACGGTCGTCAGGCCCACCGGCTTTCACGCCTTCTTCCACGAGATGCTGGAGATGGCCAGGCGCGGACGCGCGTTTCTCATCGGCGATGGGAGCGCACGCACCAACCCCGTCGACGAGCGCGACGTGGCCGAGGCGTGCGTGGATGCCATCCTCCTCCAGGATCGCGAGGTCGCGATCGGCGGGCCCGATGTGCTCACGCGCCGTAAGATCGCGGAGCTCGCGTTCGCGGCAGTGGGACGGACGCCGAAGATCAGCTCCATCTCACGACGCACGTTCGAGGCGATCGCGCGGCCCGTGGCGATCGTGAACCCGCGGATCGGCGCCCTGTGGGCGTTCGGCGCGGCGGTGAGCACGACCGACGTGGTCGCTCCCCGGTTAGGCAGCCGGTCGCTCGCCGACTACTTCGCGGAGCGCGTCTCGCGTTCGGGGTCGAGCGCGGCGCTCGGGTTCAGCGAGCCGCAGACCAACCCGCCCGGCGCCGGCTGATCGATCCGGAGCGCGGATTCGCGCGAGTCCGCAGACCCAGGATCTGCGAGATCCGCGCAATCCGCGTCGGGAAGTGCCCGTACCGGCGGTTGCGCAGAGCGCTGTCGTTCTACTTCCCGTACCGCCGGACGCGCCGACCGAACGAACCCCGTTGCATCCACAGCGCGGGTCTCCCGAAGGGGTTCGCATCACGGGAGCCTCGGCAGCGCCGCAGGCGATAGCTCGTGGTAGCGCCGGCGAAACGAGCGGCCAGACCAACGGGCACTCACCGGTGGGCCAGCCGTATCTCGGTGCTTCGCCCCCGCAGCGGCGATCTCACCGGAATCCCGGGGAAGCGGCTTGCCGACGCCTGAGAGCGTCGATTCCCGAGTCCAGCTCGCCAAGCACGGACTCGCGCAATCTTCGACATACGCGGCTGGCAACCGGTCGGCTGCAGCTAAGTGAGGGAGCTGCAACGTGTTGATGTGTTGAGACGCGCATGAGATGCACGCGTAGCTTCTCCCCGTCGTCAGAGCCGGCCCGTCCGGTCGGCCGGACGCAGCGAGGCGCACCGAGCGCCCTTCACATAGAACCGCACGTCGCTGACGTGCCAACGCGAGAAATCCTGAATGCGTGCACTTATTGGCGGGACCCGAGTGATCAAGCGCATGGCGGCGATCGCCATGGCCTTCGCCGTCGTCGCGACGTCGGCCTGCGGCAAGGACGACAAGAACCCGACCGGCAACAACAACACGACCGTCGGCACCTATTCGCTCGACAAGGTGGACGGCGCCGCGCTCCCCGCAGCGCTGTTCGACGGCATGATCGATGTCGACGGCACCGCCGTGCAACTGAAGATCGAAGTCACGGCCGGCAGCATGACGCTCGCGGCGAACAAGGCCTTCACCGGAAGCATGGCGCTCCGCCTGACCGTTCCGGGCGCGCCGGCGCAGACCGAGACCGTTCCGGTCAGCGGCACGTACACCGTCAGCGGCAACAACATCACGCTGACGTCGTCTGATCCGGAGGACCCGCAGGTCACCGGCACCATCTCCAATGGGCAGCTCGTGGTCGCGATCGACCTGCTGGAGACCGGCGAGGAGTTCTCGCTGTCGTACAAGAAGTAGGGAGCGCGCAGTCCCAGGTAGATCCCATGCCTGGATGGAAGACGCGGCCGTAACGACGGTGGCCGCCAGCGCATGAAGTCCTAGCGCATCAACACCGTTGCAGTCATAGATGACGGGAGCGCCGCCGCCAGTTGGGCGCGGCGCTCCCGTCGCGATTCTCACCGATCCGATCCTGGAGGAGCAATGCCCGTTCAGCACCCGCTGCGCACCGCCGTAATCGCCCTCGCGATGACCGCCGTCGCCGCCTGCGCCCCCACCGACGAGGTGGCGAGCGCCGACTCGGCGGCCGGCGAACCCGCGGCGCCTCACGAGATGCAGGTGGTCGCACGCGACTTCGCGTTCGAGATTCCCGATACCGTCGCGGCCGGCATGACGACGATCCGCCTCCAGAACGAGGGGCCGGACATGCATCATTTCTGGATCGTCAAGCTCGCCGAGGGCAAGACGCTCGACCATCTCCTCGCCGAGACGCGCGGGGATAAGCTTCCCGACTGGGCCGTATCGGTCGGCGGGCCGAACACGCCGGTCCCCGGCGGCGTGTCGCAGGTGACAATGGACCTGGAGCCGGGCAACTACGCCGCGCTGTGCGTCATTCCCGCCCCCGACGGCATCCCGCACGTGGCGAAGGGGATGAGTTCCAGCTTCGTCGTCACACCGAGCGATCACCGCGCGCCGGCTCCGCGGGCGGATATCGTGCTGTCGCTCGTCGACTACGACTTCCAGTTCTCGCAGCCGCTCACGGCGGGCGAGCACGTGATCGAGGTGAAGACGGATGCGCCGCAGGAGCACGAGGTGGTGATGGTCCGCCTCGCCGAGGGCAAGACGCTCAACGACTTCATGACGTGGATGCAGAAGCCGAACGGCCCGCCACCGGGGGCGCCCGTCGGCGGCACGGTGGGTCTCGCGCCAGGACGCTCCAATACCCTGAACGTGAACCTGGAGCCGGGCGAGTATGCGCTGATCTGCTTCATCCCCGACCACAAGGATGGCCGTCCGCATTTCATGCACGGCATGATGCGGCAGATCACGGTGAGCTGAGGCTTCGGACACGCGAACACGAGACGCGCGGCGCGGGAGCTTCTTCCGCGTCGCGCGTCGCGCGTCACGCCTGCCTCGCCGCTAGATTGCGGCCCATGAACGAACCTTCCTCGACCGCAGCGAAGCGCTGTCCCAGCTGCGGTGCCGCGGCGAACGGGCGGTTCTGCGCCTCCTGCGGCACCGCGCTAGGCAGCACCGCCTGCAGCGCGTGCGGCGCCACCCTCTCCGACGGCGCACGCTACTGTCATGCGTGCGGAACGCCGGTCGCCGGCGCAGCGCCGCCGCCGGCCGCAAAGCGCGATTTGGCGCTGCCCTGGGCCTTCGCCGCGATCGCGCTCGTGGCCCTCGTCGCGGTGTTCGCCGCACAGCGATTCGGCGCCGCAGGGAACGCGCAGCTCGACGCACCGCTCGGCTCCGCCCAGCAGACCCCGCTGAACGCGATGGCCGCCGGCGCGCGCGCCTCCGACATCTCCGGCCTGAGCGAGCGCGAGCGCGCGAGTCGGCTCTACGACCGCGTGATGCTGCTCTCGGAGGAGCGCCGCCAGGACAGCCTCGACTTCGCGGCCGCCGGCAAGGAGGACAGCCTGCAGTTCTTCGCGCAGATGGCGATCCAGGCACATCTCATCATCCAGCCCCGCGACGCCGACGTTCGCTACGACCTCGGGCGCATCGCCCAGGTGGCCGGGGCGCCGCAGATCGCCCGCGTCCAGGCGGATTCGATCCTCGCCGCCGAGCCCACGCACCTGCTCGGACTCATCCTCGCGACGAGCAGCGCCCGGCAGATGGGCGACGCCGCCGCGGCGGACGCGTTCGAGCGGCGACTGTTGGCCGCGGCACCGACCGAGGAGAATCGTGCGCGACCGGAATACTCCGCGCACCGCAACGACATCATCGCCGCCGTCGAGGAGGCGCGCGCCCGCGGCGCCGCGCCCTGACGATAGGCTTCACCCGCTTCGCTTCCCCATGTCTACGACCACCACCGACGCGCGCGTCATCCACGTCGCGCACAGCCCCGACTCCGACGACGCGTTCATGTTCTACGCGCTCGCCGAAGGGAAGATCGACACCGAGGGGCTCTCCTACGTGCACGAGCTCCAGGACATCGAGAGCCTGAACCAGCGCGCGCTCCGCGCCGAGCTCGAGGTCACCGCCGTCTCAATCCACGCGTACGCGTATCTCGCCGACCGCTACGCGCTGCTGCCGCACGGGTCGTCGATGGGCGACCGGTACGGGCCGCGGCTCGTGACCCGCGAACCCGCCACGCGCGAGTCGCTCCGCGGCAAACGGATCGCCATCCCCGGCCCACTCACCACGGCGTATCTCGCGCTCCGGCTCTACCTCCCGGAGTTCGAGCCGGTGCCCACGCCGTTCGATCGCATCGAGCAAGCGGTGGCCGACGGCGAGGTGGATGCCGGCCTCCTGATCCACGAAGGGCAGCTCACCTTCGCGGATATGGGCCTCCACTTGATCGTGGACCTCGGTCAATGGTGGTTCGGCGAAACCGGGCTGCCCCTGCCGCTCGGCGGCAACGTCGTACGGAAGGATCTGGGCCGGGATCTGGTGGTCAAGATTTCACGCCACCTTCGCGCCAGCATCGCGTACGCGCTCGAGCACCGGGAGGCGGCCTTGGACCATGCGATGCGCTACGCGCGCGGGCTGGACCGCTCCAAGGCGGACACCTTCGTTGGGATGTACGTGAACGACTGGACGCTGGACTACGGGGACGTGGGCCGCCGCGCCGTCCGCGAGCTTCTGCAGCGTGGCGCCGACGCCGGGATCATCCCGCACCGCGTGGACGTGGAGTTCGTAGAGGACTGATCCGCCGGAGGCGTGCGAACCCGGCATCCCTGCGCGCGCTCCGATAGGCAGAGACCGGCGCCGCTCGCGGCCGCCAGTTTCCCGCGCTCGACGCCATCCGCGGCCCCGATCGCCTACCGCAACGCGGGCCCTTGACGCCGCGCCCGCAACACCATATTCGGCAAGCACGGAAATTGGAGCCTCTCATTTTACGGGCTTCCGACTCCGCCCCCCCGGGGGCACATACCGAACCTGACCGAGGCGGCCGGCCGGCCGCGGATACCTGGAGGAGGACGACATGTCGCGTGGTGATGGGCTGCACGAGGAGCTGCGCTTCTCGGATCGCGATGACGATACCGAGGAGTACGGAGGGTTCGGCTCGTCCTACGACGACGACGACGAGGACGAGGAGGGGTGGGGACCGCTGTCGGAGCGCAGTGCCGGTCTGTGGGACAGCCCCGAGGAGGTCTCCGACGACGACGAGGAGGAGCGGGAACCTGCGGCCGAGGGCGACGAGGAGGACGAGTCGGACGCGGGACTGATCGACGACGAGGAGCCGGAGGACATGCGCCCGGTTCGCCGCGCGCCTTCGCCTCCTCCCGCCGCGCCGGCACGGTCTCAGCCGGCCAGCAAACCCACGACGAGCTCGGGCGCCGCGCCCAGAAAGGGCGGCGCTCCGGCGAAAACCGTCGCCAAACCCGCGGCAAAGCCCGCCGCCAAGGCCCCCGCGCGAAAGGCGGCCGCGAAGAAGGCGTCGAAGAAGAGCATCAAGAAAGCGCCCGCAAAGAAGGGAGGCGCGGCGAAATCGGCGGGCAAGTCGGCGGCCAAGAAGTCCCGAGCCGCTGGCGCCAAGAAGGCCGGTGCGCGCAAGACCGGCCAATCGACGAAGTCGGGCGCGCGCAAGGCGTCGAAGGGACCCGCGCGGCATCGCTGATCGACTACGCGCCTCCGCGCGAACACGGGCGGCCGACGGAAGATCGATCGGTCGCCCGTTCGCATCTTCTCGACGCTGCTCCGCGCGCCGGTTATTCTTTCCAGGCCATGTCGGACAATCCGGTTCAACTTCTTCGAGCGCACTCGCGCCACGCCCCGTGGAACGCGCGAGGCCTCGCCGCGCATGTCACCGCGCTCGCGGACGCCGCGGCGATGCGTCCGACCAACGCCGCCGCGCGCGCGGCGCCTAGCGCGCGCGCCGTCCGCTTCTACGTCTCTAACGGGATGCTCGATCGCCCCGAGGGCACCGGCACCGCCGCGACGTACAACTACAAGCATCTCCTGCAGCTGCTGCACATCAAGATCCGGCAGCGCGAGGGACTCACGCTCGACCGCATCAAGCACGAGCTGCACGAACAGACCGGCGATGCGCTCGAGCGGCGCGTCGCGAGCGCGCTCGCGCCATCGCTCGCGTCAGGCGCGCACGAGCTCGTCAAGGATTTGGAGAACGGCGCCGCGACCTGGCGACGAGTACCCGTCGCGAGCGGCATCGAGCTGCACGTACGCGAGGATTCGCCGGCCGCGCGCGAGACCGCGGTGGTCGCGATGCGCGAAGCCGTGCGCGCGGCGCTCGGCCGCGAGGACATCAGATAGCCGCGTACCAGCGCAGCCCGTCGGTCGTCAGGCGGAAGCCGGCCGCCCGCACGGCGTCCGCCCGCGCGCTCCGGATCGCGGGATCGCCGTCGATCAGTTCGATCGTGATGTCGCGCAGCCGACGGTGCGCCGACTGCGTGCGCGTCACGTAGGCCAACCACTCGCGCACCGCCGCCGTCGCCTCGACGTCGTCGATCCCGTCGCGAAACACCAGCCGCCGCCCGCGCGACTCCACCCGCAGCACGATCGATCCGCGTCGCGTCACCAGGATCGCCCCCCCGCGGGCGCGGGCCAGCGGGTCCGCATCGACGCCCTGCAGACGCAGCGCGTGGACGTTGGCGGGGTCCGCCGAGGCGAGCACGACGAGGGGCGGGTCGGGGTCGTCGCCCGCGGCCGCGCGCAGCCGCTCGACGGCCTCGGGCAGCGCAAACTGCGCCCCGGACAGCCCCCGGACGAAGTAGCCGCGCCGCACCTCGCCCCGGTATTCCATGCGGCGCAGCTCGTCGTAGATCGCGCGCCACGGCACGGGCGGCCGCTCTCGACGATACCAGTCACGCGCCACGATGCCATACCTGTCGAGCCACTGTCGTGCGATCGTCGCTGGCGGCAGCGGTTCCGAGGTCGAATCGCGGCGACCCACCCGGATCAGCGACCACCGGCCGACCCATCCCGCCGGAGCGCCGGCGCCGTCCGGCCGACGCCACCGCGGGAGGCGGCGGAGGCTCTGCCGCCGCACCACCGGCCGGCCGGGTGTCGGAACGAACGAGGAGGGGAGCCAGCGCGTCGGGTCCTCCCCCTCGTCATCCCGCCGTGGCAGCGGGCGCGCGCGGGCGATTTCCCGCAGCGCCTCGACGGTGTCGTTCGTCGCCGCGCCGTGCGCGACGAGCTCGCGGAGCGCGTCGCGCAGCGATAGCGGGGTGAGTCCCGTGCCCGCGGCGAGGTCGGCGAGGAACGACGCCCCCTCGCGGCGCAGCGCGTCGCGCACCGCGCGCGCGGCCGCCGACAGCAATGCATCGTCAGGCTCGGCGGTGGGCGCCCAGATCGCTGCCGTGCCGCGAGGATAGAATCGCACCGCGGCAAGCGTGGCTGGCGCATCGCGCTCGGTGCGAGCGGGCACGCCGCTCCAGGCGACGAGCCCGCTCGCCGCCAGCTGCGACAGCCAGGCGGGATCGTAGCGCTCGAGCCGCGCGGGGAGCACGTCACGCTCCCACATGCCGGCCGGACGCGCGAGCCCTGCCAGCTGGAGCATGATCCGCTCGGCGCCCCCGAGGTCGCGCAGTCGGTCGCGCGGGTCGACGTGCTGCCAGCGCTGGAGGAACACGGCATATGCCGGAAGCTCTACCGCGGCGATCTGCCGGCGGAGCGCCGCGAGTGCCCGCCGCCGCGCGATCTCGGCGACGGAGCGCACGAGCCACTGCGGCTCCGTGGCCGAAGGTCGATAGCGCCCGCGCACGAGCCGCGCGCTCCGCTGCCACTCCGCGAGCCGGCGGGCGATCCACTCGTCAGGCAGGGCATAGCGGCGGCGCACGTCCTCGCGCGTCACCGGACCGGCCAGTGCGATCCAGCGCGCTACGATCTCCCGCCGCGCCGCGCCCATCGCGAGCGCGGGCTCGCGCAGCACGGCCGGCACGATATCGCTCGCCTCGCGGTCGATCATCTCGAATCCGGCGCGCACGCGGCGCAGACGTTCGGCGCCGAACGCCGCCGCATAACGGCTGAAGTTCTCCGTGAGGATCCAGCGCCACTCGTCCCCACCGCCGGCTGGCATCGGAATCGCGAGCATGCGCCCTGATTCGAGCAGCTCCTCGATCGGATCGCCACGGCGCCAGGCCGAGGAATCGGCAACGCGCGCCCGGAGCTCGTCCATCGTCAGGTCGCCGGCGCGCTCGAGCAGGTGCGCGAGCTCGTCGGCCGACCGGGCGCGCCGGTTCGGCGCCGTGCCGCGCCGGATGGCGAGCGTTTCCTCGATCGCCGACTCGAGCTCCGGATCGGCGTCGGCCCCCATCACCTCGTCGAGCAGGCCCTGGTCCACGGCCAGCATCGCCGCGCGCCGTTCTGCGCGCGGCGCATCGTCCGCGTACAGCCACTCCATGACGAAGCCGAACATCAGTCCCGCCGCGAAGGGCGACGGCTGGTCGGTCTCGGCGTAGCGCAGCCGGATGCGTCCAGCCGCGACTTCCCCGAGCACGTGACGGAGCGTCGCGAGGTCGAACGCATCCCGGAGGATCTCGCGATACGTCTCGACGATGAGCGGGAAGTCGGGCGCCGTTCGAACCGCCTCGAGCAGGTCCGCGGCGCGGAGTCGCTGGAGCCAGAGCGGCATGCGCTTGCCCGGACGGTCGCGCGGAAGGACGAGCGCGCGCGCGGCGTTCATTCGGAATCGGGCTCCGAACAGCGCCGAGTCGCGCACCGCCTCGATCACGGCGCGCTCCGCGTCGTCAGGCATGAGCCGCTCGAACAGCTCGAGCGGCGGATCGCCGCCGACGGCGGGCAGGCGCAGCAGGATGCCCTCATCGCTCGTCTGCACTTGCACCGCGGCGCCGAGGGCTTCCTCGCACCGGCGCGCGAGGGCGAGACCCCACGGCGCGTTCACCCGGCCCCCGAACACGGAATGCAGCACGAGCCGCGGGGCGCCCGTCTCGTCCGCGAACCGCTCCAGCAAGAGTGTGTTTTCGTCAGGCACGCAGCCTGTCGCTGCGCGCTGTTCGCGGACGTACTCCCGCAGCACGCGGCCGGTCTCCCCATCCCAGCCCTGCGCCGACGCCATCGCGGCGAGCTGCGCCTCGGCCTCCTCCGACTCCTCGCTCGCCAGGCGGCGGAGCGCGCCGACCTGCGCGCCCAGCTCGGCGGTGCGCGCGAGGAACTCCCCCCGCCAGAAGGGCATCCGCGCGGGCGCGCCGGGCGCGGGTCGCACGATCACCCGATCGTGCTCGATCGCGAGGATGCGCCAGGTGGACGACCCGAGCTGGAACACGTCGCCGACCCGCGACTCGTGCACGAACTCCTCGTCGAGCTCTCCGAGCCTCGTCCGGTCCGGGAGCACCACGGCGTACAGCCCGCGGTCCGGGATCGTGCCCCCGGATGTGATCGCCAGCATCCGGCTTCGCCGTGGCGCGCTCACGCGGTCGCCCAGCCGGTCCCAGCTGACGCGCGGCTCCAGGTCCGCCCCGAGCTCCCCGCCGGTGCCGCCGGCGAGCATCTCGAGCACGGCGTCGAACGCACCCCTCGTCAGGCGGTGGAACGGATACGCGCGCCGCGCGAGCGCATACAGCTCCGCCGGCCGGCGCTCCTCCATGCTGGCTGCGGCGACCACCAGCTGCGCGAGCACATCGAGCGGATTCTGCGGCACGACGGTGGCCTCGACCCGTCCCCCCAGCATGCCGCCCGCGATCGCCACGATCTCCACGACGTCGTCTCGATAGGTCGGCACGAGGACGCCGCGGCTCACCGCCGCGAGCTGGTGCCCCGCCCGACCCACCCGCTGGAGCGCCGCCGACACCCGCTTCGGCGACTGCACTTGCACCACCAGATCCACCGACCCAATGTCGATGCCCAGCTCCAGCGCGCTCGTGGCGACGAGCACGCGCAGCGATCCCGCCTTGAGCGACGCCTCCAGCCATTCGCGGCGCTCGCGCGACAGCGAGCCGTGGTACGGCTGCGCCAGGTCCGGCTCGACCTCCGCATTGAGACGCGCCGCGAGCTTCTCCGCCTGGGCACGGTTGTTCGTGAACACGAGCATCGTCCGCGCCTCGCGGCTGAGCCCGTGCAGCACATCCACCACCTTGTGCCAGACCGTGATCCCGAGATCGTCCTCCTCGCGCGCGAGCGGCGTGACGACGCGCAACGCGAGCTCCTTCACCAGCCCGCAGTCCACCACGCGCACCGGGCGGAAGCGCGGCTCGTCAAGCGCCGGCGCGGCCTCCGCGCCGGCCCGCGGCGGGTCGGGCACCTCGCAGCCGCCCAGATAGCGGGCGATCTCCTCGAGCGGACGCTGCGTGGCCGACAGCCCGATCCGCTGCGGGCCGGCGTCCGCGCCCGGCTCACGCAGGGCACCGCCCTCGCGCCTGACGTGCTCCTCCAGCCGCTCGAGCGTCATCGCGAGGTGCGCCCCGCGCTTCGTACCGGCCATGGCGTGGATCTCGTCCACGATCACGGCGCGCACGCCCGCGAACATCGTTCGGGCGCGCTCGCTCGTGAGCAGGATGTGCAGCGACTCCGGGGTCGTGATCAGGATGTGCGGCGCCTTGCGACGCATGCGGGCGCGCGCCGAGCTGCTCGTGTCGCCGGTCCGCACGGCGACGCGGATCTCGGGAAAGTCCTCGCCCGCGGCCTCGAACCGCTCCCGCAGCGCCGCGAGCGGCGCCTCGAGGTTGCGATGGATGTCGTTGCCGAGCGCCTTGAGCGGCGAGATGTAAACGAGCCGCGTCGCGTTCGGCAGCCCGCCCGAGCGTCCTTCGGCGATCAGCCGATCGAGCTCCCAGAGAAAGGCCGCGAGCGTCTTGCCGGTGCCCGTCGGCGCGAGCACGAGCGTGTGTGCACCTGACGAGATCGCCGGCCATCCCGCACGCTGCGGCGGGCTCGGGGCGCCGACGGCATCGAGAAACCAGGAGCGGACGAGCGGATGGAAGGCGCCGAGGGGATCGGCACCGTTCACAGGATTCGGCCCAGCTTGCTGGCGGCGAACTCCATCACCTTGTTCGTCCATGGACGCTTCCGGAACGTCTCCAGCGTGATCTCCGTGGAGTACTCCAGGTCCTCCATGAAGATCGCTTCCAACTGCGTCCCCAGGTTCTCGTCGAGCGCCAACAGCGCCGATTCGTCGTTGAAGACCAGCGACCGGTTGTCGAAGTTGGCCGTCCCTACCGAGGCCCACAGCCCATCGGCCACGAAGGTTTTGGCGTGCATCATCGAGGGCTGATACTCGAACACCCGCACGCCCCCCTCGAGCAGATTCTCGTAATGCGCTCGTCCCGCGTGCCAGGTGGTCTTCACGTCGGTCACGTCGCTAGTCGTCAGGATGCGGACATCCACGCCCCGCTGCGCCGCCGCCACCAGCAGCCGGCGGAAGTCGTCGTCCGGCACGAAGTACGAGTTGCTGATGAAGAGCCGGTGCCGGGCGCTCGCGATGGTGAGCGCCAGGAGGCGCTCGGCTGGCGTGCTGCCGATCGTCGGCGCGGTGTGGAGCAGCGCCGCCCGCTGATGGCCGTCGGACTGGAAGCCCTCGGGGGGAAAGAAGATGTCTCCGGTGATGAGCGTTCCCGTCGCCTCGGCCCACCCTGCCGCGAACGTCGCCTCCAGCTGCATGACGGCCGGCCCCTGGAATCGCACGTTCGTGTCGCGCCAGGACTTGTTGGTCCGCCCATCGCCGAGCCACTTGTCGTCGATGCCGAAGCCGCCGGTCCACCCGACGGACCCGTCGACCGTCACCACGCGGATGTGCGAGCGGCTCTGCGCCTTGTGCAGCGAGTACCAGTGCACCGGGCGAAAGGTGGACACCTCCACCCCGCCATCACGAAGCGAATCGAGGTAGCTCCTCGGCATGTTCTGCGAGCCGAAGGCGTCGTGCAGGAACAGGATCCGCACGCCGGCGCGGGCGCGATCCAGCAGCACGTCCTTGAGCCGGTCGGCAAGCCGCCCCGGGTTCATGAAGTAGAACTGCAGCGCGATCGACCGCTGCGCGGACTGCAGGTCCTCGAAGAGCCGCGGGTAGGTCTGGTCGCCGTTGATGGCCACTTCGATCGCGTTGCCCTCCTTCAGGGTGGCGTTCGTGAGCAGCTCCACGGTGCGGAGGAACTGCGGGTCGCCCACACCTGGAGCCCCGGCCTCGCCGCCCACGCTCCGCACCGACGTGATCGGCGTGCCGCGCGTGCTGTAGAGGAGGCCGATGTAGGCGAGGAACAGCAGGAATCCACCGGCTGCGACCAACCCGATGATCTTGACCATTCGTCGCATGCTGTCGAGCGCTGGAGAGCCGTGATCGGGACTCTCGGTCCGAGACGCGCCGCGGCGCTGCGGTCGCGCCCGCCGGAGAAATGCAATTGTGGCGCCGCCCGCGCCAGCCTTCTCTTGCCGCGGCCGTTGTCGCTCCCCAAGCTATCCGCGGTTCATCCAGGGGAGATCCGGTGCGTTTCGATGGCAAGGTCGTAGTGATCACCGGCGTCGGCCGCGAGGGTCAGCTCGGCGAAACGCTCGCGTCGACGTTCTGCGAGGCGGGAGCCCGTGTCGCCGCCGTGGACCTGATGCGGGACGAGGTCGTCGCCCGAGCGACGGCGCTCTCGGATGCCGGGCTGCACTGCGAGCCGTTCTCGTGCAACCTGACCGAAGCCGCACAGGCCGACACGCTGGCCCTCGACCTGGAGCGACGGTATGGGGGCATCGACGCGCTCATTCATGCCGCCGGCGGCTTCGCCATGGGCGGCTCCCTGACGGAGGCCGACCCGGCGTTGTGGGAGCGGATGTTCGCGATCAACCTGACGAGCGCGTATCACGCTACGCGCGCGCTGCTGCCGCTCATCCGCCGGCGCGGCGGTGCGGTCGTCTATTTCGGCTCGACCGCAGCGCTCGAGGGCGGGGAGAGCGCGGGCATGGCCGGCTACGTGGCGGCGAAGAGCGGCGTGATCTCGCTGATGCGGACCGTGGCGCAGGAGGAGGCACCGCACGGAGTCCGCGCCAACGCGATCGCCCCCGTCGCCGTGCGCACTGCCGCGAATCTGGATTCGATGGGGACCGAGGCCCGCTACGTGGAACGCGAAGAGGTCGCCGCTGTCGCGCGATTCCTCTGCTCGGCGGACGCGGCGCGGGTGACGGGACAGGTGGTGGTGATGAGGTGAGAGGGGTCAGAGGTGAGGGACGGCGGGGAAGGGGCCAGCGGCCAGGGGCCAGGGGTCAGCGGTCTGCCTAACTAGTGATCCTTGCCCCTGGCCCCTAACCCCAAGCCCCTTCCCCTACCCCCTACCCCCGATTCCCGATTCCCTATTCCCCATCCCCTCGCGAAGCCCTCACCACCTTCACGAAGAACCTCACGGTGAAGAAGATCACGACGCTCCACGTCGCGATCAGCATGATCCAGGCGGTGCGCGTCATGTGCGGTCGGCCTCCTTCCGGCGCCAGGCGTTCCAGACGAGATAGGCGAAGAGCGCGAACACCGCCAGAAGCAGCATGCGCGTCGCATCCTGCACAAAGGCCCGGGTCGGCTCCCCGTTCGCGAACCAGACGTAGTCCCCTTCGCCCACGTGGAGGATCTTCCCGATCACGCTGCCGGCGCCGAGCGGCCATCCGTCACCCGACAAGAGCGAGGAGACCGCCACGCCCCACTCGCCCTCCGGCTGAATCAGCGATCCCACGAAGATCACGAGGATGAACACCGGCGTCACGTAGTGAATGATGTACTTGAAGGCGATCGGCACGACCATGTCGGCGCCGCGGGTGATCTCCGCCCACCCCTTCTCGATGCCGAAGATCCGCGTGAAGATGAATGCCTCGAACAGCGCGAACAGCACGAGCGAGAAGGTGCCCGTCCAGAAGTCGAACTCGTCGAAGCTGCCTCCCGGGTACAGCCACACGCAGACGAAGCCGAGCGCCAGCACCCCGCCCCCGAACATCATCGCGGCCCGGCGCCGCTCGACGCGATACTCGTCCTCGAGGAACGCCAGGATCGGCTGCCCCATGGCCAGCGACGAGGTGATGCCGGCGAAGAACAGCAGACCGAACCACATCGCGCCGGCGACCGGCGCGAACGCGCCCCAGTTCTCGAACAGCGTGGGCAGCGTGAGGAAGCCGAGGCTGAATCCGCTGCCTCCCGCCGTCGCGGCCTGCACCGCGGCCAGCCCGAGATAGGCGGTCGCGATCGGGATGATGATCGAGCCGCCGAGCACCACCTCCACGAACTCGTTCATCCACCCCGCCGCCGCCCCGTTGAGCGCGACGTCGGACTTGGCCTTGAGGTACGAGGCGTAGCAGTGGATGGAACCCATCCCCACCGACAGCGTGAAGAAGATCTGTCCCGCCGCCGCCAGCCACGTGCTCGGCCTCGTCAGGCCGCCGAGCTGCGGCTCCCACACGAAGTTGAGCCCGACGAGCGGGCTCTCGATCACCCCGGTGTCGCCCGTGCCCAGCGTGAGGCCGCGCACCGCGAGCACCGCGCCGAACAGCAGCAGCAGCGGCATGCCGATCTTCGCCGCGGTCTCGATGCCCTTCACCAGGCCGCGCGACAGGATCCACGTGTTGAGCGCGAGCGTGAGGAGAAACCAGACGAGCGCCTCGCCCGGCAGCGAAAAGATCGAGCCGGCCGTGACGCCCAGGTAGTCAGGCAGGAAGTCGGTCGGCGCGATCTCGCGAAAGGTCCCCATGATCGAATGGAAGACATACGCGAGCGTCCAGGACTCGAGGTAGCAGTAGTACGCCGCGACGGTGAGGTTCGTGAACAGCCCGAACACGCCGAGGTACTTGAGCCAGCGCTGCCTGCCGAGCACGTCGAACATGCCGGGCGCGGAATGGTGCCCGTGCTGCCCGCCGTGCCGCCCGATGGCCCACTCCACCCAGAGGAGCGGGAGCCCCATGAGGACGAACGAGATGAGATACGGAATGAGAAACGCGCCGCCGCCGTTCTGCGCGGCCTGCGCGGGAAATCGGAGGAAGTTGCCGAGTCCGACGGCGTTGCCGGCCATTGCCAGCACGAGCCCGACGCGACTCCCCCATTGCTCCTTCGCCATGGTGAGTCATGCTCCGCGGAACGTGTCGCCCGCGGCAGACCCGACCGGACGGTCCGGCGGCGGCCGCGAGGATCGCCCGCGCCCAAGGGCGCGAGCCGTCCTATCCGGAGCGTGGCGGTGCGGTCGCATCGGGATGGCGATGCGCGCGATGCCGCGTGTCCGACGTGCGGCGCAGCTCGAGCGCGCCCGGCGAGGTGCGCGGAGCTCGATACAGCCTGACGAGTCCGCCGAGCGCGGCGTGCGCGCGACTCCCTTCAGATTTGGCGGCCGACGCCGCTGCACCCAGGTCGACGCGGCGCGGATGCTGGAGGAGGGTTTCGTCGTTGGCGTCGACCGCGGTCTGGACCACCGCCGCCCGAGGAACGCGACGCGCCGGATCCCGGTCGCCGAGGGCGGCCGACATCAGACACAGCAGCAGGACGAGCGCGCGGGAGCGGAAGGGATGCCTCGGCGGTGACGCGGCGAAAGAAGCGCGCCTACTCTAGGGGCCGGAACGCGACCGCGCAACGGCCGGGCTGCCGAACGCGCCGCGCGGACTGCTCCGGCGCGATCATCCCGCGATGATGCGCCCGGCGCACTCCCCCAGCCCAATGCGCGCGAACCCCTCGCGCTCGCAGTGGCCGCGCATCACGACTTCGTCGCCGTCCTCGAGAAAACGGCGCGTCTCGCCACCCGGAAGCCGGATCGGATCCCGGCCCCGCCAGGTCAGCTCCAGCAGGCACCCCCGACTCCCCTCGTCAGGTCCCGAGATCGTGCCGCTCGCCAGCAGGTCGCCCGCGCGCAGGTTGCATCCATTGCTCGCGTGGTGGGCCAACATCTGCGCGGGGGTCCAGTACATCCCGGCGACGCTCGCCCGGCTGAGCCTGACCGCCTCGGCGCCGCTCGCGCGCATGGCGGGCGTGCGCAGCCAGACCTCGACCCGGATGTCGAGGCCGCCCGCTCGCTGATCGTCGGCATCGTGCAGATAGGGCAGCGGCGCCGGATCGCCGGCGGCACGCGTGAAGGCCGGCACGCGGAAGGGGGCCAGCGCGTCCATCGTGACCACCCAGGGCGACACGGTCGTCGCGAAGCTCTTCGCGAGAAACGGTCCGAGCGGCTGGTACTCCCATGCCTGGAGGTCGCGGGCCGACCAGTCGTTCACGAGGCAGACGCCGAACAGGTGCTCGGCGGCGCGTCCGATCGGGATCGTCTGCCCGAGCGCGTTGCCGGTCCCGACGAACAGACCGAGCTCCGCCTCGTAATCCAGCATCCGTGAGGGGCCGAACGCCGGCGTGTCCTCGTCAGGCGCCTTGCGCTGCCCTGACGGACGGCGCACCTCGGCGCCGCTGACCACCAGCGAGGACGCGCGCCCGTGGTAGCCGATCGGGATCCACTTGTAGTTCGGCAACAGCGGATTGTCGGGCCGGAACATTCCGCCGACGTTCGTCGCATGATGCACCGAGGCGTAAAAGTCGGTGTAGTCGCCGACAGCCGCGGGAAGGAACATGCGCGCGCTGGCCATCGGGACGAGGAGCCGGTCGCCGAGTCGCTTGAAGTGCTCGTATCCCTCGCCATCCACCGAGAGAAAGGCGGACGCCTCGCGCCGCAGCGCGCGCCGGGCCTCCGTGCCGAGCGTCATGAGGGCGTTGAGTGCGGGAGCGCGCCCACTCGCCGCGGCGGTGGCGGCGGTCCCGTCGAACACCCGCTCGGCGGCGCAGACGGCGAGGTCGAGGATCCGGTCTCCGATGGCGATGCCGACGCGCGGCTCCGCGCCGTCCGCCGGCGCGAAGACGCCGAGTGGGAGGTTCTGCATCGGGAAATCCGTCGTCGGATCGTGCGCGGACTCGACCCAGCTGCGGAGCGCGGGATCGTGTGTATCGTCAGGCGAGACGATCATCCGGCGCTCACCTCCGCCAGCTCGTCGAGCGGTTCGCGGAAGGAGCACGAGCCGAATGCCGTCATTCCTTCGCGGCGCATGGCGGCCAGCGCGCGGCCGTCGATGCGCCGGCCGCGCCAGATCACCGCCGATTCCTCGACGCGCAGGGCGTCGGGATCGGTCTCGAGCAGGACGCGCCCGGCCTCGTCCCGCGATGCGCCGGCGCGCAGCAGCGCGGTGGCGGCGAACACGTTGAGATACCCGTGCATTGGCGCCGTCGCGGCGTTGATCTCGTAGGTGAGCCGGTAGGCGCCGCGCCGCGGGTGGTGCAGCCCCGCCGTCGCCTTGAACGGCACGCCGGCATCGACGCACGCGGCGAGGAACCGCACGACTGCGTCGGCGTCGGGAACGGCGGCGGCGGTCACCCCGCCGGTCCGCATCTTCGCGCGCAGCCCGCGCGCGGCGAGTGCGCGGACCAGCGCTGGGATGTCTTCGTCGAGCGGCAGTTCGACGTACGTCTCGTAGCGCCTGCCGGCCTGCTCGGCGATCTGGTCGATCTCCTGCGGCGTCGCCGCGCGAATCTCGAGCGCCTCGGGCCGGAATTGCGACGGGTCGAGTGCCGCGATGCGGTCCAGGTCGTCGGACAGGCGCGGCCCGGCGAGGATGCTCAGCGGCCAGGCGCCGACCGTGGCGTCGTCAGGCAGCGCGTCCAGGGCGCTGCGCAGCATGTCGAGGCGGTTGGCCGGCACGACGAACCGGCCCAGGGCCCACGACTCGCCGCCCCGCCGGTAGTCGGCGTAGTTGCGCACGGCGTCGGCCATGCCGAGTTGCGCCGGCGGAAAGAGGCCGGCGTAGTCGATGGCGCCGGCGAGCAGCGCATGGGTGGCATCCATGCGCCGGAAAGTAAATCCGTTCCGCACGCAGGCAAATCACGGCGCCGGTGACCCTCGCCCTCGGCGCCGTGCCGCTACGGCGCGGTCAGGATCGACTCCGCCTGTCCGAAGGCTCCGACGGCGGCCGACACCTGCGGGTCGGTGGCGGCGATCACCGAGTAGACGCCCTCATCGCCGAACTTCGCGTACGCGAGCGAGACGAGCGCGAGGCGCTCGAGGCGCGTGCGGGCGTCGTCATCGTCAGGCACGGAGAGACCCTGCTCGGCGATGAAGGCCCGCAGGCCCGCGACCGCTTCCGCCGGGGGGGCTCCGGCGGCCACGAGTGCGTCCACGGTCGTAAATGCGCCGGGATTCGCGTCCAGGTACGTGCCGACCCACTTGAGCGGGATGCTCTGCTCGTGCAGGCGCGCGAACCAGAGCGGGGTCGGCGCCGGCTTCGGCAGGAACACGTCAGGCACGATCCCTCCGCCCCCGTAGACGGTGCGGCCGCCGCTCGTCTTGCAGCTGGGCCGCCCCGCCGTGTCGGCGACCTCGCCGGCCAGCCGCCGATAGGTACGGCCCGAGCGGTTGCGGTACTGCCGCTGGATCACGCGGCCGCAAGGCGTCTTCACGTGGCCGACGACCATGGCAACCCACGACCCATCCGAGAGGGGCATGCTGTACATCACGAGCGACTTGCCGAAGCTCGGCCGACCGACGATCAGCGCGCGGTCGTGGTCCTGCAGCGCTCCCGCCACGAGCTCGCTGGCGCTCGCGCTCCCTTCGTTCTGGAGCACTACGATCGGGTACCGCTTCTCGCGCGACCAGAAGGATCGCTGCACGCGACCGGTGTCGGTCACCTCCTGCTTGCGGCCCTCGGAGGTGTAGACGATGGCGCCTTTGGGCAGGAACTCGCCCGCGATGCGGTGCGCCTCGACCACGCTCCCGCCGCCGTTGTCGCGGAGATCGAGCACGAGCCGCTTCATGCCGCGCTTCTCGAGCCGACCCAGCGCGTCGTGGAGGTGCTCGGCGACCTTGTCGCCCATGAAGGTCGTGATCCGCACGTAGCCGGTTTGCGGATCGAGCATCATGGCGACCGGGACGGCGGTGATCTCGCCGGGCTTCTCGCGCCTGACGACGCGCTCGATGCGCGCCAGGGTGCCATCGAGGCGGCGTCGCTCGAGCGTGAGCGTCACGGGCGCGTTCCGCTCGCCCGCCAGGGTGAACTCGACCTCCATCGGGCTCGCGGCGACGACCTCTTCGCCGTCGATCAGCAGCAGCTCGTCGCCCGGCAGCACGTCGACCTGGGCCGTGCGAGTGCCGGCGGTGACGGCGGCGACCACCGGCGCGCCGCTCACGAATAGCCACTCGATAGGCACCGGGTAGAGCTTACCCTCGCGCCAGGCCCGCTGCCGCTCCGGTTCGAGCCGGATCGCGGGGATCACGTACGAGTGGGGATCGGCGGCCGCGAGCATCCCGGTGATCGCCCGCAGGATGAGGCGGTTGGCATCGAGGGAATCGGGATGGTTCTGCCGCAGGTGGTTCAGCACCCCGCTGAACATCTGGATGTCCTCGTAGAGCGTGCGCTGCCGGACCGGGCTTCCGCCCTGCGCCGCGATGTCGCCGCCGGCGACGCCGAGGAGGGCGAGGATCGGAATCGCGCGGCCAACCACGGAAATGTTTGCCATGCCAGTACCTGAAGCTCCGAACGTGAGAATTGACGTGAAGTGAGCGTATCGCCAGGTGCTCGTCGCGCGTCCTTGATTCACGGGGGTGCGTGGTTTGGCGAACCGCCGACGCGAGAGGAAATGCGGGCTGAAGGGTGGACGGACCCGGCCTGAAGGGTTACACTGGATTCAAGGCGCCAGCGCAATGCGCTGGCCGTCGCCGCCGCGAGAACGGCGTGGCGGCGCTGCCCCCCGGCTCGTCCGGGGGGCTCTTTTTTTCAGGGCGATCCTAACGGGCGAGCGTTCACGGCGTCACCGGGCCTGCCTCGACGACGACCGGCGCCTCCAGCGCCTTGAGCCGCGCCTGCGCCGTGATGACCATCTTCGCCTGACGCTTCGGAGCACGGCGCAGGAAGTCCTCGTACGCGGCGCGCGCGTCGTCCCGCTTCGCCTGCCGGTCGAGCGATACCGCGAGATTGTAGTACGCGGAGCTGAAATACGGTTCGATCTCGATGCTGCGCCGGAAATGGGGTTCGGCATCGGCGAAGCGTCCGGCCGCCGACAGCGCCACCCCGTAGTCGTGCAGCAGCACGCCGTCGTTCTCCTTCAGCGCCACCGCCTGCTCGTACTCCGCGATCGCCGTCCGCGCGTCGTTGTCCACGAGCGCCAGCTCCGCGAGCCGTGCGTGCACCCAGTACAGGGACAGGTCCTCCGTTAGCGCGCGCATGTACGCATCCCGTGCGGCCGGCAGATTGCCAGCGCGCAGGTACGAGTTGCCGATCATGAACTCGATGATCGCCCGCGACTGGTACTGGTGCGACAGATATTTGCGATCGCGGCCGCGCAGGGTATCGAGCACCGTCTGCAGCTCGATGACCGCGTCGCCGTACTGGCTGCTCCGGTACAGCGCGTGCGCGCGATCAAACCGGAGTCCCAGCACCCGCGGATAGCGCCTGATTGCCATGGCATAGCGCTCCGCCGATTCCCTGTAGCAGCCGTTGTCGAACAGAAACGCGGCCGCTTCCCAGTCGTCGTCGTGGTCCTCGATGCCGGGAAGCCGGTAGCAGGTGCCGCGCAGGTACATCATCGGGTTGCGAATGGCGATCTCGTAGCGCAGCGAGTCGAGGAACTTCGCCTCCTTGGACTTCCGCACGAACTCGGCGCCCTGGTTGTACTGCGACCGCCACTGCGGGGCCTGCCGCATCCAGAAGGCGGTCTGCAAAGCAGCGAGAATCGCAATGTCGTCCGGCTGCAGGCGGTGGGCCCACTCGAACGCCTCGAGGGTCTTCTTCCACGACACGTCCTTACGCCACCCGTACGCCATGTAGGCGTGGGCGTCGTTGGTATCGGCGCGGGCATCGAGCTTGGGGCGCGCCGGGACCTTGGGCGCGTTCTGGGCGGCGAGCGGGGTGACGATCGCCACGGCCAGCGCGAGCAGGAGGGAGCGTCGCATGGCAGTCAGGGGGAGAAGGGATCTCCGAATGGGCGCCGGCGGGATCGCGCGCCGGGCTCCTAACGTGCTCCTAACATAGGATCGACCCGAACATGGCGCCAGATACGGTTCGGCCGAGCCCGAATCAGGTCCAAACGGAGCTGTACCACCGTGTGTCGGCTCGATATGTCGCGAGGCAGCACGAACGCAGCGCAGAGGCCCTGGGTGGCTACGGCGGGCCAACCCCACGCGGTGACTCGCGCATCGTCACGCCGGGATCGCGCCGCAACACGCCGTGACCGGACCCACCGCATTGCCGCGGCGGCGGTCAAGAACGAGACGATTGGGGGTGGTTCCGGGGAACGAATTCGCAAGGCGCGGGCGCAACTCGGCGCCCTCACCGGCACCCGGGCACCGCACGGCCTACTCGGGCGCCATCGTGCCCGGCTGCCCTTCACGAGACTCGGCGTTCGTTCCGGACCGCCTCGCGCCGCGCAGGGGGCTTACAGAAACCGAACCGGGGCGCGCTTTGACGGCACGGCGTCCGCGGGCTAGGCTAGCGAAGGCCTCTGGACTCGCCTCAACCGGACTGACACATGCGCCACCCCTTCCGCACGTTCCTTTCCCTCATCGTGCTCGCTTCGATCGCGAGCCCGGACACCGCCCGCTCGCAGGAGCCGCAGGCCATCGCCTTCGTCGGCGCCTCGGTCATCCCAATGGATCGCGAGCACGTGCTCGAGAACCACACGGTGATCGTTCGCGGCGACCGCATCGTGGAGGTGGGGCCGGCCGCCAGCGTGCGCGTGCCCGCAGGCGCGCAGCGGGTGGAGGCACGCGGAAAGTTCATCATCCCCGGGCTGGCGGAGATGCACGGCCACGTGCCGCCGCCTAATGCACCGGCCCAGCTCATCGAGAATACGCTCTTCCTCTACGTCGCCAACGGCATCACGACCGTCCGCGGCATGCTCGGCGCTCCGGGACAGCTCGAGCTGCGCGAGCGAACGCGCCGCGGCGAGGTCATCGGACCCACGCTGTACCTCGCCGGGCCGAGCTTCAACGGGAACTCGGTGAACGCGCCGGCACAGGCGGAGCAGATGGTCCGTGAGCAGAAGGCGGCCGGCTGGGATCTGCTCAAGGTGCACCCCGGCCTCACGCGCCAGGAGTTCGACGCCATGGCGCGCACCGCCAAGGAGGTCGGCATCGACTTCGCGGGCCACGTGCCGCAGGAAGTCGGGCTCCTGCACGCGCTCGAGATGGGGCAGCGGACGTTCGACCACCTCGACGGCTACATGGAATATCTGAACGGCGGCGAGGGGCCGATTCCTGAGGAACGCCTACGCGACGCGGCGCGCCGCACGAAGGCGGCCAACGCCTGGGTGGTCCCGACCATGGTGCTCTGGGAGACCCTCATGGGGGTGCCCGAGCTCGAGGAGCTGACCGCGTTCCCCGAGCTCCGCTACATGCCGGAGAACACCGTGACCCAGTGGACGAACGCGCATCGCAACCGCCTGGCAAACCCACAAATGAATCGCGAGGTGGGCCGACTCATGGCGGAGAACCGCAAGCGGCTGCTCGGCGTCATGCAGAAGGAGGGCGTCGGGATCCTGATGGGCACGGACGCGCCGCAGCAGTTCAGCGTACCGGGGTTCTCGCTGCACCGCGAGATGGCGCTGATGGTGGAGGCGGGGATGACGCCGTACGAGGTCCTGACGAGCGGGACGCTCGCCGTCGGGCGCTACTTTGCCGACAAAGACCGGTTCGGCACCATCGCGGCTGGCCAGCGGGCGGATCTCATCCTGCTCGACGCGAATCCGCTCACGGACATTGGCAACGTGGCGCGCAGCTCCGGCGTGATGGTGCGGGGCCGCTGGCTGCCGAAGGCGGAGCTCGATCGGCGGCTGGGAGAGATTGCGCGGTGAAGCGGGGGGATGAGGGGCGGGGGGCGGGGGGCGGTTTCTGAGGCCCACGCGCCGTCTTTGACCTAACGCCACGCGGAAAGACAATGCGCGCCGTTGGGACGGCGCGCAGACGACCCGACCCGCGACCCCCGCCCCCCGCCTTACTGCCCCCGCAGCTTCTTCGACATCTCCTCCAGCAGCCGCCGCTCGTCCATCGTCAGGCTCTCCAGCCCCTGACGCGAGATCTTGTCCAGCACGGCATCCAGCGCATCGGCCCGGGCCTCGCCCGTCTTCGACGCGAGCGACGCACGAGCCGGCCGCCGCGCCGTGATCGCGTTGCTTCGCGCCACCACCTCGTCGCTCTCCGGCATGCGCTCGCGCTCCCGTGGTCGCGGACGAGGGACCGCGCGCGGCGGCGGCTCGTCGTCGGGGATGTCGGGCGTCTGCGACATCCGCTGGCGCAGCGATTCCAGGCTCGGCGCACCCTGCAGCCAGCGCAGGTACAGCCAGCCCGTCAGCATGCCGCCAAGATGCGCGAAGTGGGCGACACCCCCGGCCTGGCTCCCGATCCCCATCGCCAGCGACAGCCCCGCGAACAGCACCACCGCCCACTTGATCCGAATCGGAATCACGAAGTAGAGCAGCAGCTCATCGTCCGGCCAGCGCATCGCATAGGCGACCATCACGCCGAACACCGCGCCCGAGGCGCCGAGGAGAAGACCCTCGCGGAAGAAGATCAGCTCCGCGAGCCAGCCTCCGAGGCCGCACAACAGATAGAAACGGGTGAACGCCGCAGAGGTCCACGCGTGTTCGACGCGCGTGCCGAAGAGCCACAGGCCGTACATGTTGAGCGCCAGGTGCCAGAAGCCCCCGTGCACGAACATGTAGGTGACGATAGTCCACGGCCGCTCGGCCAGTCCGGAAAATCGGAACCCGAGGGCCTCGACCATCGCCGCGTGCGGGACGATGGTGAGCTGGAGGAAATACACGAGCACGTTCAGGGCAATGAGCCACTGAACCGCGGGAGTTATCCGTGGAGTGTCGCGCTCGTCGAGGTCCCGATACGTCATCTGCTGGCCCGGGTCTGCACCGCCACCGTGGAACGGCTGCGAAGGATAAGACACATACGGCGGGGGGCGGTTCCGGATTCTTCAACAAGAGCCGTGCCCGACCCCAGAAGCGTTACCGGAACTCGATCCGCGACATCATTCGCGAGAGCGATCGATTCCGCAAGCTACTGACCCGGGCGAGGACGAAGGGGTAACCGGACGCGGGACGAGGGACGCGGGACGCACGCGACGGTCGCTGGGGGAGGGGCGCAACAGGAGCGACGGCCTACGTCTCTCACCGCGCGTCCCGCGCCTGTCGCGCTATCCGCTCGCACAGGTCCTCGAAGCTCATTCCCGCCGCCTGCGCCGCCTGCGGAAGGAGACTCAGCTCCGTCATCCCCGGAAGCGTATTCGCCTCCAGACAGCTGAACTCCCCCTCCGATGTCAGCCGGAAGTCGATGCGGGCGTAGCCGCCGAGCTTGAGCGCGCGGAACGCGGCGAGGGCCAAGCGCTGGATTTCTTCCGTGTGGGCAGCTGTGAGGTCCGCCGGGAACTCCTCGGTCGCCATCCCCGCCGTGTACTTGCACTCGTAGTCGTAGATCTCGTGCTTCGCCTTGATCTCGCCCACCGGCAGCGCCTCGTCACCGAGGACGCTCACGGTGAGTTCACGACCGGGCACGAACCGCTCGATCATCACCTCGTCGTCGTAGCGGAAGGCCTCCTCGACGGCGGCATCGAGCCGGGCCGGATCGCGCAGGAGCGTGAGCCCGACGGTGGAACCTTGCTTCGACGGCTTCACGATCGCCGGAAAGCCGACGGATTCGGCAACCTGCTCGACGGTGGCGGGCGCCATGAGCCAGTCGGCCGTCGGAACTCCCGCGGCGCGAAACAGGTGCTTCGAGAGGTCCTTGTCCATGGCCAGCGCGCTCGCGAGATGACCGCTCCCCGTGTACGTCGCGCCGACCATGTCGAGCATGGCCTGAATCGTCCCATCCTCACCCATCCCGCCGTGGAGGGCGAGAAAGACGACGTCCGCCTCGCGGATCTCCGGCTGCGCTCCCAGCGAGGGGATGAAGCTCCCGGCTTCGAGCGCGCGGAGGGTGGAGGGATCGGGTGGTGCGGTCTGCACCACCTTCCCTGCGCGCATCGCGCGCTCGCCCTCGGCGCTGATCCGACCACGGGCGGGGTCGAACGGCGTCACGTGGTGGCCGCGTGAGCGAAGCGCATCGACGATGCGAAGTCCCGATGCGAGCGAGACGTCGCGTTCGGCGGACGTGCCGCCGAGGAGGACGGTGATTTTCATGACCGAAGGATGCCCGAGGTGGGGGACGGGTGGAAGTGCAGCGCCCCGCCCGGTATCGACGCACCGTCCGCCCGCGGCGCAACCCGCGCTTCGGCCCTCGTTATGGCACGAGCGGGACGATGGTCAGCCGGTCGCGTCCTCCGATGAGCACCGCCCTCGCCGCGGCAACGTCCACGCCGTCGCCCCGCACGCGGACGCGCTCGGCGACGTGCGCCACGCCGGGAGCCGGCACCGCAATCGGGCGGCCGTCCGCCGTCACCTCGAGCGCACTGCGCGCCAGCGTCGTTGCGATGCGGACCCAGCGATCCTCGATGACGGGTTGATCGAACTGGGCCGTCAGGCGGTCATCCAGGCAGAGACGGAGCACGCGCATGTGCAGCAGTTGCGAGCCGCCTGTCGTCAGCACGTTCTGGGGATCGAAGAAGCACCACTCGGCCCCCGAGGAAAGGTCGAGCACGAGCGTCGTCCCGGAACCGGCGAGAAGGCTGTCGCGGACCGCGACGCGTCGCGCCCGCAACGCCTCGACGGCCCGCACGGCCTCGGGAATCAGCGGCTCGATCGCGGGCCGGGCGCCTGACGACTGCGCGCCGCCGCCGATGGTCCGCGCCAGCACGTCCTGCAGCCACGCATCGTCGCGGATCAGGCGCTCCTTCCACGAATCCCCGGCCAGCCGATCGAGCACCAATGCCAGGTGGGAGCCGGTAGCGTAGAAACGCCGCCGCACGGACAGCGACGTGAGGTCGAGCGTACGGTCGAGGGTCTCCGCCTCGCGCCGGTGCTCGGCGCGCGCGCCCTCGCGGAGGGCGTCGTGCCGCTCGGCCAGCGTTCGAAGCCCCGTCAGCAGCGCGTACTGCGCGATCCCTTCGTGGAGCTCGGCCGTCTTCTCATACTCGACGAGCGCCGTGTCGAGCCGTGCCTGACGATGGAGCCGCACGGCGAGGAACTCGGCGGCGAGCCGCCGGGCGGCGCTGTCGGTCGGCGCCTCGACGGCGCGACGGAGGAGCCGGCTCTCGGCGGCGAACGCCGCCTCGTTCTCGATGTCGAAGATCGGGTACCGCGCGGTTAGCATGGCGTTGTCGGGCCTGCCGAACCGCCGCCCGGTGCGCCGCTCGGTCACTTGATAGGCATGAAATGCCTCGTGCACTGCCAGGGCCAGAACATCGGCCGGCGTCGCGTCGGCGGACACGGCGAGCGTCGCCGCCGCCACGCCGGGACCCCACCGCACCGCTTGCGTGTCGGCCCAGAAGGCACCCGCCGCTCCCTCCAACGGCCGCATTCCGGACGGCGGAGCGCCGGGCCACCGCAGCGCGACCTTGCCCACCCGCGGCACGATGTACAGAAGGCCGGCGCTGTCGAAGCGGAACCCCGGCCAGATCGCGCGCTCGAGCCGGTCGGCCTCCGCGACGGCTATGCCGTCCAGCGCGACGAGCGCGCGCAGCGTATCGGCGGCCGATTGGGCGCCGGACGCGATGCTCGTCAGGCAGAGCGGCACTATGTACGAGATCGTTCGTAGAAATAGGCGTCCAGGGGTCGGCATGGGACATCCCGATGCGAGAGGATCAGCGCCTCGACGGACGCGGCGCCCAGCGGATGCCGCCGGTCGCGTCGAGATGCAGCGCGAAGGGCGCGCCGCCGTCCGGCGGAAACACGAAGAGGGAATCGCGCCGGTGAACCAGGCGCTCGGGCGGAATCTCCGCGCCCGCGAGCGTCATGGCGATCGCCCGCCCGCGTACGACCGTCAACGAGAACCGGCCGGCCGGATCGGCCGCCGCGATCGTGTACCGCTGCGGCGCGCGGATGGCCGCCGCGACCTCCAGCGCGGGTGGGCCGGCGACGAGCGCGCCCATCGCCAGCAGCGCGGCCGCGTGGGCAGCCGCCACGAGCGGCGCGGTGCGCGAGGCGGCCGCGGAGGGTGCGAGTAGCAGCCTGGCGCGCTCGAGCAGCTCGCCGCCTTGCGCCGCCATCGCGTACCCGTGCGACAACCGTCGCGATTCCTCGAGGGCGAGCAGCCCGCCGAGATAGAGACGCGGGTCGCCGCACCATGCGGCCGCGACCCGGTCGCAGAGGGCCTCGCGATCGCTCCGCAGCCGGCGCGATATCGTCCGCACCAGCGGATGGAAGAACAGCAACGCCTCGGCGACGCACTGGAGGAGGTTGACGAGGCCATCCCGGCGTCGGAGGTGGACGAGCTCGTGCACGATCAGGCTCTCGACCTGCTCACTCGTCAGGCGACGGAGCCCGTGGCGGGGCATCAGGAGCACGGGCCGGAGCACGCCGAAGACCGCGGGCGAATCGATGCGCGCGCTCTCCAGCACCTCCGGGGTTCGCGCGAGCCCGAGCTGCGGCGCGCTGCGGCGCACCGCCTCGGTCCACGCCGACCGCGGCGGCTCGGCCCCGGCGACATAACGACGATGTACTACGAGCCAGCCGGCGACGTGCCGGAGCAGCAGCAGTCCAGCGACGCACACCCAGCCCCAGCCTAGCCCGGCCAGCAGCGCCGCCAGCGTGCCATCCGATGGAGCCTCGCGCAGGACGCGGGCCGCCTCGCCCCACGCCGCGCCGCCTAGCGAATCGGCGGCGTCGTGCATGTGCGGCTGCACCACGTGCGGCCGCGCGAACACCCACGCCGTCGCGGCGAACAGGGCCGCGAGCAATCCGAGCCCGCCGAGCCCCCCCCGGTACCGGACCTGCGGAGCAGCCCGGCGCGCGAGCCACCACCAGGTTCCCGCAATGACGGCACCCTGCCACCAGGCATGAAGGACGGCCCAGCCGAGCGCCGTCATCATGCGTCGCCGCGCTCGATGCGGTCGACCAGACGGCGGATCTCGCGCAGCTCGTCCGGCGTGGCGCGCCGCGCCGCGAGGGCCCGCTGCACGAGCTCCGACGCCGAGCCGCCGAAGGCGCGCTCGACCAGGTCGTCGAGCAGCGCGCGCTGCGTCCCCTCGCGCGGCCGGGCGGCGCGGTACACGTGAGAGCGGTCGCGCGCATCGCGCTTCACGAGCCTCTTCTCGAACATGATCTGCAGGAGCTTGAGCACGGTCGTGTACCCGACCGGCCGCCCGGAGTTCACCTCGTCATGCACTTCGCGCACCGTACTCGGCCCGCGCTCCCAGAGGACGGTCAGAAGCTCGAGCTCGGCGTCGGTGGGG
>DATHUW010000154.1:0-16474 GCA_035461825.1 Gemmatimonadaceae bacterium | reverse complement strand
CTCCTTGATCGCCCGGCGCTCGCTCGCGAACACCGCCCCCGTGAGCGCGTACGGCGACGTCGCGTCCACCGTGCGCAGCGTCTCCGCCCACGCCGCGTCCTCGTAGACGTACACCGTCATCACCGGGCCGAAGATCTCCTCCCGCATCAGCCGGTGCGACGGGTCGTCGGTCTCCACGATCGTCGGTTCGATGAACCACCCATCGCCATCACGGCACGCTCCGCCGGTCAAGACCCGCGCCGACTGCTTGGCCTCGTCGATGTACTCGCGAATCTTGCCGAACGCCCGCTGGTCGATCACCGCGCCCATGAAGTTCCGGAAGTCGCGCACGTCGCCGACCTTCAGCTCCTCCGTCATGGCGACGGTCTCGTCCCGGATCCGCTCCCATAACGAGCGGGGCAGGTACGCGCGGCTCGCCGCCGAGCACTTCTGTCCCTGGTACTCGAAGGCGCCGCGGGCGATGCCGACGGCCACCGCGGTCGGATCCGCGGACGGATGCGCGACGATGAAGTCCTTGCCCCCGGTTTCGCCGACGATGCGGGGGTACGACCGGTAGTTCGCCATGTTCGCGCCGATCGTCTTCCACATGCTGTTGAAGACGCCGGTGCTGCCGGTGAAGTGGACGCCCGCGAGATCGGGATGGGCGAGGGCCAGGTCGGAGATCTGCTTGGGATCGCCCGGTACGAAGTTGATCACGCCGTCGGGCAGTCCAGCCGCGCGGAGGATCTGGAAGACGTACCACGAGCTGAGCACGGCTGTGCTCGCCGGCTTCCACACGACGGTGTTGCCCATCAGCGCCGGCGCCGTCGGCAGGTTGCCGCCGATCGCCGTGAAGTTGAACGGCGTGATCGCGTAGACGAACCCTTCCAGGGCGCGGTAGTCCAGCTGGTTCCACACCGCGTGGCTGCTCAGCGGCTGCTCGGCGTACAGCTCCTGCGCGAAGTAGGTGTTGAAGCGCCAGAAGTCGATCAGCTCGCACGCCGAATCGATCTCGGCTTGATAGGCGGTCTTGGACTGGCCGAGCATGGTAGCCGCGTTGAGCGTGGCGCGCCAGGAAGTCGACAGGAGCTCGGCGGCCCGCAGGAAGACGGCCGCGCGATCCTCCCACGGCCAGTTCGCCCACTCGGCCTGCGCCTCGCGCGCGGCGGCGATCGCCTGCGTCACGTGGTCCGGCGCGGCGCGGTGCCAATCGGCGAGCACGTGGTCGTGGTCGTGCGGCATGGTCACATGCGCCAATTCACCGGTGCGGATTTCCTTTCCACCGATGACGAGCGGGATGTCCACGCGCTCGCCGGCCATGCTCGTCAGGCGCGCCTTGAGCTCGGCGCGCTCCGGCGTGCCGGGCGCGTAGCCGCGCACGGGCTCGTTCGCGGGCATCGGGATGCGCCGGATGCCCGTGAATCCCACGACACCGCCGCCGTCGGGCGGCGGCGGGGGGGAGGCGTCCGTGGCGGGCTGAGCGTCACGCGCACTCTTGCTGGCGCGCGGCGGGGTCGTCGTGGGTGCGGACATGACTCGTGACTCCGGAATGACGGTACGCCTCAAAGATAGCGGGATCGGGAGCGTGCGGATGGCGCGGCGCCAGGGAGCCCGGCGATCTCCGGCACGGGCACCGGGGAGGACGAACACGCGCGCCGGTGCTAGAATCCGCGAGCCCGCGCCCCGCGTCCCGCATCCCGCGTCTTCATGCTCCTTCTCGGTGCTCACACCATCGACAACGGTGGCCTCCACACCGCGGCCCTGCGCGCCGGCAACGCCGGCATGCAGGCTCTGCAGGTCTTCACCGCGATCCCGAAGTACTACGGCGACAAGTCGTCCATCCGCGCCGAGCGCGCCGAGCGCTTTCGTCAGGCGCTGGAGACCGCTGGCATCGCGCCGGGACACGTGGTCGTGCACGCGGCGTACGTGCTGAATATGGCCACGCAGGACCCGGAGAAGTACGCGCGCGCCGCGGCCGGGCTGGCGAAGGAGCTCGAGCGATCGACGGCGATCGGGGCGGGTGCCGTGTGCTTCCATCCCGGTGCCGCCACGAGTGGCGATCGTGAGGCGGCCGCGGCGCGGGTGGGCGCCGCGATCACCGGGGCGCTGCGCGCCCATCCGCCGGGTACCCGGCTGCTGATCGAGAACACCGCGGGCGCCGGCATGACGATGGGCCGAACGCCGGACGAGGTCGCCGCGATGCTGGCGGCGGTGCCTGACGAGTTGCGTTCGCGCACGGGGTACGGACTCGACACCTGTCATCTCTACTCGGCGGGGCACGACATCACCGCCGGCGAGCCCGCGCTGCGCCGCATCCTCGACGATTTCGAGGGCGCGACGGGCGAGTCGCCGTCGTTCTTCCACCTGAACGACAGCGAGGGCGCCCTCGGCTCGAACCGCGACCGCCACGTGCTCATCGGCGAGGGACGGATCGGCGTCGAGCCGTTTCGCTGGCTGCTGCGCGACCCGCGGACGCGGGGGATTCCGCTCATTCTCGAGACGCCGCAGCAGAACTACGACATCGCGGACGACGATCTCAGCCCTGACCCGTACGACGTGCGGATGCTCGCGCTTCTCCGGGATCTGGCGGGGAACGTGGGCTGACGTCGCGGCATCCCGCGACCATTCTCCCGGGGGAAAAGACGATCTGCAGGGAGAGAATCCGAGTTACGCCTATTGCGTCCTTCTCGGGTCCACTTACTTTGTGGCGCGATGGATGTGCGAGTCCCAGAGACGTAAGGCTCCATTCACCCCGGGAGAATCAATCGATGGCCACTGCCAAGAAGGGCGCGAAGAAGGGCGGCGCAAAGAAGGCCGCCAAGAAGGCGAGCAAGAAGTCGACGAAGAAGGCCGCGTCGAAGAAGGCCCCTGCCAGGAAGGCCGCGAAGAAGGCTCCCGCCAAGAAGGCGACGAAGAAGCGGGCACCGAATCCGGCGTTCATGCGCCCCATGAAGCCCAGCGCGGATCTCGCGGCGGTGATCGGCAACAACCCGATGCCGCGGAGCGAAGTCGCCAAGAAGCTCTGGGCGTACATCAAGAAGAACAACCTGCAGGACGCCAAGGAGCGCCGCATGATCAACGCGGACGACAGGCTCCGCGCGGTGTTCGGCGGCCGCAAACAGGTCAGCATGTTCGAGATGACCAAGCTGGTGAACAAGCACCTGTCGAACACCTGATTCGCGACGTCACTGGGACGCCAGGGGGCGCACTCTCGCCGGGTGCGCCCCGTGTCGTTCCGCTCCCTCCGTGCCCAGCACCACACTCCCGCCCTGGCTGCGCGCGCTGAACCGGGTGGCCGCGGCGTCGCACCGGCTTGCCCGCCTCGCGGCCGCGGTGCGCGACGAGAGCGCCCTCGCCTGGACCGCGCCGGCGGACCGCGCGAACCTAACGGCCAGCCTGTTCGACCGCGCGCGGACGTACGCGCCGGGCGGGGCCATGTTCGCCCTCGGCCTGTTCGACTGGGAGCGGGACCTGCTGGCGCCGCCATTCCCGCAGCGCGGACGAATTCTCATCGGTGGCGCGGGCGGCGGTCGGGAGGCGGTGGCGCTGCTCGAGCGCGGCTACGACGTCATCGCGTTCGACCCCGCGCGGGAACTCGTACGACGCGGCGCACCGGTCGTCGCGGCGGCGGGCGGCACGCTCATCGCCGCCTCCTACGCAGACGTGATCCGGCAGGCCGCCGGCGACTCGACTCCGCTCACACCCGTGCTTGGCATGCCGGTGGATGGTGTGCTGCTCGGGTGGGATAGCTTCTCGCTCGTCGTGTCCGACGGCGAGCGGGTCGCGCTGCTCCGCGCGGTGCGCGCGATCGCACCCACGGCCCCCGTGGCGCTGAGCTTCGGCGAGCATTCGGAGGCGGATCCTCCGGACAGCGGCGTCGCCCGCGCTCGCGCCGCACTCCGTCGGCTTTACGGCCGGCGTGGCGCGCCCGGCTACTCGGGAGAGCGGATGCGCTATGCGCCGTGGGCGGGAATTCTGCGCGAGAGCAGCGTCCCCGAGGTGGAAACGGTCGCGAGGGCGGCGGGGTACGAGGTGGCGAAACACGGCTCGGCGCCGGGTCGTATGCTGCTGATGCCGGTCGCGGGTGCGACGGAGGCCGCATAGCGCGCCCCTTTTCCGAACAGCGCGCTCTGGCGAGACTTCCCCTGAACTCGCCCGATCTCACCATCCCACATGCCAGTGGCCTCGAAGAAGAAGCGCACCTCGCCGCAGCGGTCCACCAACGTCGTCGCGGCCGCTCGCGGAAAATCCGGCGGCGCCGCGGGTTCCTCGGGCGGCGGCCGCGCGATGCGGGAGTTCGTGCGCGGCATTCTTCCCGTTCTCGCCATCTTCCTCTTCATCCGGACCTTCTTCATGGAGGCGTACCGGATCCCGTCGGAGAGCATGGTGCCGGCGCTGTTGGTCGGGGATTTCCTGTTCGTGAACAAGCTGGCGTACGGGCCGCACGTCCCGTTCACGGACGTGTCGCTCCCCGGCTACACCGATCCGCAGCGCGGCGACATCGCGATCTACGAATCGCCGCCCCAGTACGACCAGCCCTGGGACCTGACGCCGACGGTCGTCAAGCGGGTGGTCGCGGTGGCCGGCGACACGATCTACATGCGCGAGGGCGCACTGCACGTGAACGGGATCGCGCAGCGGCTCGGCTACGGGGCCCCCGATCGCGGCGGCTACGTGGACTATCCGAGCGACGCATTCGCCTGGATGCGCAACCACGCGCTGCGCGGTTCGCGGTTCGGCCAGCCGATCGAGCGTCCGTCGCTCGACAACTGGGGGCCAATGGTGGTACCGAGCGAGCACTTCTTCGCGCTGGGCGACAATCGCTACAACTCGAAGGACGCGCGTTACTACGGGTTCGTGCCGAGGGCGAACGTCCGCGGGAAGCCGATGTTCATCTACTACTCGTACGACAAGGCGGGGAGCGACAGCCCGGTCCCCTTCCTGACGGACATCCGGTGGGGCCGGCTGGGCCACTGGATCCGGTAATCGACGGCGGGGCCGTCGGGCGCCGTGGCGGCCGCACCGACTCCGCTCGCATGGACGTTAGGTCGGCCGGTCTGCTCGGCGAGCTTGGCGGGAGCCTCGCGTCCCGCCTCCCGCCTCCCTCCTCCCGCCTCCCGCCTCCCGCATGTCGCCTCGAGGAGGTATCCTCCTTGCGACGGGACTCAGCTCATTTCCCCTCGGAGGTATCGCATGGAGATCGGAGCTCGGCGCGGTCTGGTCGATCGCATGATCGGCGCGGCTCGGCTGGACGTCGCCACGTACGAGGAAGTGGAGTCCGACTACAGCGCCACCGGCCAGGCCGCGCTGGTCGTCACGCTGGTGGCGATCGCCTCGGCGATCGGTGGGGCCGGTGCCGGCGGGCGCGGGATCATCGGTGGCATTCTCGCCGCCATCGTCGGTTGGCTGCTCTGGTCCGGCCTCGCCTACCTCATCGGCGACAAGCTGTTCGGCGGCACGGCCACCTGGGGCGAGCTGCTGCGCACCATCGGCTTCGCCCAAGCGCCCGGTGTGCTGCTGGTGCTCGCCATCATCCCGGTGCTCGGATGGCTCGTGCAGGCGGTGGTCGGCATCTGGCTTCTGGTGGCGGGTATCGTCGCGATCCGTCAGGCCCTCGACTTCAGCACCGGCAAGGCGATCCTGACGGCGGTGGTGGGATGGATCCCGCTGGTGATCGCGCGCTCGATTCTGCTGTGATCCCCGCCGATGCTCGTTAGGATCGACGGAGCCCGCCGACTGCTGCTCGGGCTGTTCACGACGGCCTGCGCGGCCGGCGGCGGCTCCACCGACACCTCGACCTCGACCTCTGCCATGGTTCCGCCGCCCGACTCCGCCGCCTTCCTGGGGCTGCGCACCGCCAAGTACACGGCCCGCGATCTCGCCGCAGCGAAGGCGTGGTACGGCGAGGTGCTGGGAATCGCGCCGTACTTCGACGAACCGTATTACGTCGGGTTCAACGTCGGCGGCTACGAGCTCGGCCTCACTCCCGACAGCGCAGCCGCGAGCGCGCGAGCCGAGTCGGGCGTCGCCTACTGGGGGGTGACGAACGCGGACAGCAGCTACGCGCGCCTCAAGTCGCTCGGCGCCACCGACTTCGAGCCGATCCAGGATGTCGGTGGGGGCATCCGCATCGGCGCCGTGCGCGATCCGTTCGGGAACGTGCTCGGCATCGTCGAGAATCCGGGATTCACGCTCCCCTGAGCGTCGTCAGGCTGACATCGCGGATGCGCCATCTCTCCGAGCTCTTCGACAACAACAGGCGCTGGGCGGCGCGCCGTACGCGGGAGGAGCCCGACTTCTTCACGCGGCTCGCGGCCATCCAGTCCCCTCGGCATCTGTGGATCGGCTGCTCCGATAGCCGGGTGCCGGCGAACGAGATCGTGGGGCTGGCGCCGGGGGAGCTGTTCGTGCACCGCAACGTGGCGAACGTGGTCGTGCACACCGATCTCAATTGCCTGTCGGTCCTGCAGTTCGCCGTCGACGTGCTTCGGGTGGAACACGTCATCGTCTGCGGGCATTACGGCTGCGGCGGCATCCAGGCGGCCCTGAACCGGAAGCCGCTCGGGCTCATCGACAATTGGCTGCGGCACGTCGAGGACGTCGGGGAGTTGCACCGCCGCGCGCTCGACGCGTGTGGCAGCGTTGCAGAACGCGTCGACCGCTTGTGCGAGCTCAACGTGCTCGAGCAGGCCGAGCACGTCTGCCGCACGACCATCGTCCAGGATGCCTGGCGACGCGGACAATCCCTGGCCGTACACGGCTGGATCTACGCGTTGAGCGACGGACTGTTGCGCGATCTGCAGTTCTGCGTGCGCGGTCCCGAAGAGCTCGATCACGTGTACGCCGGCGCGATCGCGCACGCGGAAGCCGGCGTAACCGCTTCGTAGCTGGCATCGCGCGCCGGCCCGAGTCATACTGCGAGCATGCCACTCGCACTCGGCGATGGGATCCCCCGTCCGGGGGATGCCGCGCATCCCGCTCTGGCGTACCTCGACGCGCAGCAGGGGCGTCCCGTGGTGCTCTTCCTGCTCCGCGCGTTTACGTGAACGCAGTGCCTCTGGCACACCGCTCAGTTGGAGCGGAGGTCTGCGGAGCTTCGCGAGCGCGACGCCGCGATCGTCGCCATCGGTCCCGGCAGCCACGCGGCCGCCGACCGGGTGAAGCGTCTGCTCGGCGTCTCCTTCGCGGTGTTCGGCGATCCGCGGCTGGAGGTATTCTCGCTGTTCGACTACCGACGGGTGCTCGCCGTCGTGAGGCAGAGCGGCACGATCGTCGTGGACCGGGGCGGAACGATCGTCATGCTGCATCGCACGGCCAATCCGTTCGATGCGCTGCCGTTCGACGACGTGCTGGCGGCGCTTGACCGCTTGGATTTGCCCTCGTCCGACGCCGATTCCGCATGATCGACGAGTTCGAGGGCTTTCCGGACGACGCGGTGAAGTTCCTTCGCAGCCTGAAGCGCAACAACCGCCGGGAATGGTTCAACGCGCGTCGAGCGCGCTACGAGGAGAGCGTGCGCCGTCCGTTTGCCGCGCTCGTCGAGGAGATGGACGCGCGCTTCGCCCGATTTGCCCCGGAAATGGCCGGCGATCCACGGCGATCGGTCTTCCGCATCCACCGCGATGTGCGATTCTCGGCCGACAAGTCGCCGTACAAGACGCACGCGGCCTGCTGGTTCTACCATCGGGACGCCGGCAAGGGCGTGGGCGGCAGCACCCCTCATGGCGGCGCCGGGTTCTACTTCCACCTGGAACCGGACGCGTCCATCGTCGCCGGAGGGCTCTGGATGCCTCCTCCCGACGCGCTGCGCCGCGTTCGTCAGGCGCTGGACGATCGCCATGTCGAGTTCGCCAGGGTCGTGAGTGCGCCCGCCTTCGTGCGGAACTTCGGTGCCCTGAGCGAGGAGGCCATGCTCCAGCGGCTGCCTCGCGGGTTCGCGCCCGACCATCCCGGTGGCCGGTGGCTCCGGTATCGCTCGTTCACGGTGAGCCGCGCCCTGCCGAACGAGGCGGCGCTCCGTCCGGATCTGGCCGCGATGCTCGAGCGAGACTATCGCACGCTGCTGCCCTTCGTCCGCTGGCTCAACGACGCGCTCGGTTTCCCCGCGGCATCGCGGCGCTGACGCGATCGCGGCGGCTGGCCGGAATCCTGCCCCGAGGCGGGGCATGGCACCTCGGAGCGAGCGGCAGCCGCGAAATGGACGAATTCGCGTCGGGATCTCGGGCTACGATTATGCTCCCTGGCGTGGGGCGTTCTACCCCGCCGAGCTGTCGCGGCGTGCCTGGCTCCGCTACGCGGCGGAGAAGTTCGATTCCATCGAGTTGAACGGCACGTTCTACAGCCTCAAGTCGCCGGCGACGTTCGGGCGTTGGGTGTCGGAGGTGCCCGGGCCGCCGTTCGTTTTCGCGGTGAAGGGAAGTCGATTCATCACCCACAACCTCAAGCTGCGCAACGCGGACCAGGCGCTCGGCAACTTCTTCGCGAGCGGCGTGCTGGCGCTCGGGCGCCGCACGGGGCCGTTCCTGTGGCAGCTCCCGGCGACCTATGGTTTCGATGCCGCACGCATGGACGCCTTCATGCACCGGCTGCCGCGCGACAGTCGTCAGGCCGCCGGGCTCGCGGCGCGGCATGACGACCGGCTCCGCTGCGAGCCGCTCACGGAGGCGGCAGTCCAGGTGCGCTACCGACATGCCTTCGAGGTGCGACACCCCTCCTACTTCCAGCCGGAGTTCTACGAGCTCCTGCGCTCGCACCGCATGGCGTTCGTCGTCGCCGACACGGCGGGCAAGTTTCCGATCGCCTACGAGGTGACGGCGCCGTTCGTGTACGTCCGCCTCCACGGCTCGACGGAGCTGTACGTCAGCGGCTACGCGGACGAGGAGCTGGATGTGTGGGCGGCACGGGCGCGGAACTGGGCTGCCGAGGGCCGGGACGTCTACATGTACTTCGACAACGATGCCAAAGTGCACGCGCCCCACGACGCGCGCCGTCTGCGGGAGCGGCTGGACGTGAGAAGTCCTACCGTGCACTTTGATGGGCGTTCCCGTCGCTCCCCAGCACGTGCTCCCCATCCGCCACCTTCGCGATGACCGATTCCGCGCTCGAGCGTCGCACGAAATACTGTCACACCTGCGGCGCGCTCATCGACGTCAACAGTTCGTCGTGTTACCGATGCGGCGCGCAGCAGCCGTCCCTGATGCCGGTCGGCCGGTCCGACAAGCGCATCCTCCCGGCCGCGTTACTCTCGTTCTTCTTCGGCGTGTTCGGCGTACACCGGTTCTACGTCGGGAAGGTCGGGACCGGCATCCTGCAGCTGTGCACGCTGGGGGGACTCGGCATCTGGGCGATCGTGGACTTCATCTTCGTGGTAACCGGCTCGTTCACCGACAAGGACGGCCGGAAGATCACCGAGTGGACGTGAGGTACAGGCTGCGCGTTCGACTTCCGCGACGCGGCGCGTAGGATGACGGGCGGGGCCGGCGCATCGCCGCCCGGGCGGCGGGTCCTGCTGGCCGGCGCCACTGGACTCGTCGGTTCCGAGTTGCTGCGCCGGTTGCTCGCCGACCCTTCGGTGGCGCGCGTGGTCGCGATCGCACGGCGGCCGCTCGGCGAACGGTCCGGCAGACTCGAGCCGCGCATCGTCGACTTCGAGCATCTGGATCAGGCGCGCGACGCATTCGCCGTGGAGCAGGTGTTCTGCGCGCTCGGCACCACGATTCGCCAGGCGGGTTCGCGGGAGCGGTTTCGCCGCGTGGACTTCGACTACGCCGTCGAGATCGGACGACTCGCTCGGGAGCAGGGAGCGCGACACTACCTGCTGGTGAGCGCGGTTGGCGCGACCGCGACGTCGCGCATCTTCTACAATCGCGTGAAGGGCGAGCTGGAGGACGCGGTTCGAGGGCTGGGCTATCCGAGCCTGACGATCGCCCGGCCCTCGCTCCTCCTCGGTGACCGCGGGGAGTGGCGGATGGGAGAGGAGATCGGAAAGTGGCTCGGGTGGCTGCTGCCGGGCCGGCTCCGCCCGGTCGAGGCGAGCGATGTTGCCGCGGCGCTGGTGGATGCCGCCCGCGCCGACGCGCCGGGCATGCGGATCATCGAATCGGAGGAGATCCGCCGGCGGGCACGCGCGAGGCCCGCCGACGAGAGTCGCTAGGCTGGGCGTGCCGCAATCGACCGCGGGGCGGATGGCTCCGCATGCGCCGCGCCCGCCGGCGCGCCTAGGCGATTAGACTTCACCACTCGCGCGCTCGACTCTCCGCGGCGCCGAGCTCACTTGACCAAGGACTCCGTGCCGTTCAGTACGTTGAAGCTTCACCCGAACCTCGTTCGTGGCATTCGCGAGCTCGGCTTCGCGCAGCCGACGCCGATCCAGCGCGACGCGATTCCCCCGGCCCTCGAGGGCCGCGACGTGCTGGCATGCGCGATGACGGGCAGCGGCAAGACCGCTGCCTTTCTACTGCCGATCCTGCATCAGCTCATGGGCACCCCGCGCGGTACCACGAAGGCGCTGATCCTGACGCCGACGCGCGAACTCGCCGCCCAGATCCTCGAGGACCTCAACGACCTCGCGGTACACACCCCGATCACGGCGGCGGCGATCTTCGGCGGCGTCGGCATGGGTCCGCAGGAGCACGCCTTTCGCAGTGGCGTGGATGTCCTCGTGGCCACACCGGGGCGGCTCCTCGACCATCTTCGGCAATCGTACGCGAACCTCGGCGGGTTGAAGTTTCTCGTGCTCGATGAGGCGGACCGCATGCTCGACATGGGCTTCCTGCCCGACATCAAGCGCGTGCTGCGCCACGTGCCGGCCAGGCGGCAGACGCTGTTCTTCAGCGCCACGATGCCCGAGCCGATCGCGAAGCTCTCCCGTGAGATGCTGCGCGATCCGGCGGTCCTGAACCTCGAGCGACGGAGCGCGCCCGCCGTAGGGATCACCCAGGCGGTCTACCCCGTCGCGCAGGAGATGAAGCCGTCGCTGCTCCTCGCGCTCCTCCAGCGCGGCGATGTGGAGCAAGCGCTCGTCTTCACGCGCACCAAGCACCGTGCCGATCGCCTGACGAAGTTCCTGGTGGCTCGCGGCATCGCCGCGGACCGCATCCACGGCAACCGCTCGCAGGCGCAACGGACGCAGGCGCTGGCGAAGTTCAAGGACGGCACGTACGACGTGCTCGTCGCCACCGACATCGCGGCTCGCGGCATCGACGTCGAGGCGCTGGAGCACGTCGTGAACTTCGACGTCCCGGCGGTGGCGGACGACTACATCCATCGCGTGGGACGCACGGCGCGGGCGGAGGCGACGGGCGACGCGTTCACCTTCGTGTCGCCGGAGGAGGAGGGGGATCTCCGCGCCATCGAGCGCGCGGTCGGGAAGCGCCTCCCGCGCGTCATCGTGCCGGACTTCGACTACGGGGCTGCGCCCGAAGGCAAGCTCGAGATCCCGATCGGCGAGCGGATCGCGGCCATTCGCGCTCGCAAGGCGGAGGAGCGGGCGCGCGCCGCGGCCAAGAAGCAGCGGCGCGAGGCGCCGGCGACTCCGGCCCGCCAGTCGGCCCCGCGGCCGGCCTCGCGGTCGGCCGAGTCGCGCGGGAGCACGGGCTCGTCGTCGGGGAGCGGTTCGAGCGGCAAGCGCCGGCGGGGAGGGAGAGGGCGCCGCTAGGTCTCCAGATGCGAAACGGCCGGCTCGCTAACGCGAACCGGCCGTTCCATTGTGCACCGCGACTGCGGTGCGACCGCCTAGCGGCCGAGCTTCGTGACGTTCTCCGCGGCCGGGCCCTTTGCGCCCTGCACCACCTCGAACTCCACCCGCTCACCCTCTGCGAGGGTCTTGAACCCCGAGCCCTGAATGGCCGAGTGATGCACGAAGCAATCCTTCGAACCATCCTCCGGCGTGACGAAGCCGAAGCCCTTCGCATCGTTGAACCACTTGACGGTACCGGTCGTACGCATGTCCTGCTCCTGTGATATGTCGCAATCGGAGCGCCGGCATGCCGTGCCAACCGATCACGTGTTTCTTCGTGAGACTGTCTCACGACTGCGACCGCCCTCTGCCGGACTGACTTCCGGTTCGAGCCGCGAATGGTGGAATGCAAAAGGCCTGGCGCGAACGCCAGGCCCTCGGATCACTCCATGGAACTCGCCCGCCAAACCCTCGGCGGTATCGCTGAAGGAATCCTAGCGGAAATGGGGCCGTTCCGCAATAGCCAGGGCAGCGGCCCGGTCAGCGCCATGCTATTTTTTCCCACGGCACGGGCGGCGCCCCGCGGCCGCGCACACCCCGGACAGGACACCACCATGGATGCGAAACAGCTCGCCAAGCTCATTCGGAAGAACACCGAGACGGTGCAGCGAACGCCGAAAGGCCGCGACCCGCGCAGCTACGATCAAACGCTGCCGGTCCGCGTCGACGACGATGCCGCGGCGGAGCGCGCCAAGCTGTTCGATGAAATGAAGAAGCGGGAGTTCTAGACGAACTCCCGCTTTCTTCATCCAGGCGGCGAGGTTCAGCCGGCGCGCACGACCTTCAGCATCGTGCCCGCCGGTATCGTCGCTGACGCGCCCGCGACCTGGTTCAGCAGGGCGAGCTCTTCGACCGAGATCGGCGAGCCCAGCGACTGCGCGATCTGGCCGAGGGTCTGCGTCTGCTGCACCCGGATGACGTCCATCCGGTTGGGCTGCACTTTGAGGATGGCGGGATCGGTCACCGGCGCGAAGCTGCCTAACGTGTTGCGGAACGTCCCATCGTAGGTGCCGTACCGCTGCTGCGGCGAGTAGCCGATCACCTGGTACACCCGGCCCCCGTGGTCGAAGAACGCGGCAAGCCCCTGCAGCACTCCTTGCTGCGTCTGCGCCTGGAACGTCGTCGCCACCACCGGAACGCCGTTCACCTGCTGCTGCGACGCCTGCCCCGCCGCGATTCCCTGCTGATTGAGGAACGCGCTGGCAGCCGCCGACGGCGATCCGCCTTGCGACAGCGTCAGCTCGACCGCCGCGTCCTGGTTCTGGCTGACGCCGACGACCGCCTGCGGCAGGTTCTGCACCGCCCAACCGCTCGGGAAGGCGATACTGAACCGCAGGTCGGGATGATAGAACGTCGTCCCGCGGAAGAACCCGTTGCGCGGATTATCCCCATAGATCAGCCCGTCGATCCTCGCGAGGTACTGGTCGCGGCCGGTCCGGAGCGTGTCGAGGGCTCCAGGGGGAAGATCGCCGACTCGCTGCTGCGTGCGAGCTACACGCTGGCCCGGGTCCGGGTGGCTCGACATCCACGTCGGCAGCGCGCTCCGACCGCTCGCGGCGCCGAGCCGCTCGAGGCTCTGGAAGACCTCCGCCATCTCGCGGACATCGTAGCCTTCCTGCATGGCATACCGGAAACCGAGCTCGTCCGCCTGACGCTCGTCGTCACGGCCGTACTTGAGGAAGAGCAGCTGAAGCCCGGTAGAGGCGAGATCGCCGAACTGCCGGAGCTCGTCCACGAAGACCATCCCGAGCCCGAGCCCGATCTGCGCCACCTGCGCGCGGCTGATCTGGCTCACCGAATGCCGGGCCGTCACGTGCGCGATCTCGTGCCCGAGCACGCTCGCGAGCTCGGCCTCGGAATCCATCAGGTTCATCATGCCGCGAGTGAGGTAGATGAATCCACCCGGCAGCGCGAACGCGTTAGGTACGGGGTCATCGACGACCCGGAATCGCCAGGGGAGCTTCGGCCGCTCGGAATCCGCGGCGAGACGAGCCCCGATTCCCTGTACGTACGACTGCAGCGCCTCATCCGGCACGAGGCCGAGCGACTGCTCGACCTCCTGTGCCGCCTGCTGTCCCATCTGGATCTCCTGAGACTCGGAGATCAACGCGAGCTCGCGCTCGCCCGTGACCGGATTCCGCGCGCAGGCGACGAGCAACGTTCCCCACAACATGAACGCAGCCCAGCGCGGCGCGGACCGGATGTTTCTCCCTCCCCTCATGCGCTCCCTCCCATAGAGTAGCACCCTCCGTCATTTCACGAATCGTGCTACCGCAGATCCGGGCGTTCGGTGACGGCGAAGGGGATCGGTCCGGAGATCGGCGGACGCCCGCGTTTCCGCCGCTCATGCCCGACGCGCAGGTTCGCCGAGAGCGAGTGCCGCGGCGGCGGTCTTCCGCGCGATCTCAGTTCGAGGCCCAGATGGCCATCGTCAACGCACCCGCGTAGGCCACCCACACGAGGTACGGGACGAGCAGTGCCCCGGCTGCCGGCCGGATGCGCCAGAACTGAATCGTCGTCGCGAGGAGCACCACCCACAGGACGACGATCTCGATCGCGGCCAGGCCGAAGGCGCCGTATCCGAAGAAGATCCACGTCCACAGCGCATTCAGCACGAGCTGCGCGATGAACAGTCCGAGCGCGGTGCCAACCGGCGCATGGTGTCGCTCTCCCCACACGAGCCAGGCGGCGATGCCCATCAGGACATAAAGGACCGTCCACACCGGGCCGAACACGGACGACGGCGGCGCCCACGGCGGCAGATCGAGCGCAAGGTACGCCGCCGTCGATGGGATAGAAGCAATGGCGGCGGTGAGAAACACGGCGGCGACCCATCCGATGAGCGCCGGAATGGAGCGCGCGGTCATCGCCGAGAGTCCGTGTCGGCGGCGGATCCCGGACCGCTAGGCTGGGCGGGCATGCGGTGCCGCCTTGCGCGAACCGTGCCGTGGCGGTGCGCCACGGCACCGGCACGCCGTACTCGAGAGAAGCCCGCCGTCTGCCGGCGGCTACTCGCTGGCGTGACTCGGGATCCGCGTCGGAGCCGTCGGCGCGAGACGCGTCGGGTGCGCGTCCGTGGTCGCCGGCGTCGCGGGGCGCTCGACCACGAAGGTGAGCGGGTCGACCGGACGCCCGCGGACGTGCACCTCGTAATGCAGGTGCGGCGCCGTGGACAGGCCGCTCGATCCGACCGTCGCGATCGTCGTTCCGGCGATCACCTGCTGCCCCTCCTCGACCTCGACGGACTCGCAATGCGCATAGCGGGTGACGACGCCGTCGCCGTGGTCCAGCTCGATGAGCAGGCCGTACGTGAAGTTGCGCTCGACCTTGCGCACCACGCCGCTCGCCGGCGCGGTGATCGGCGTGCCTTTCGGGGCCGAAACGTCGACGCCGAGGTGCGGGCGGCGGATGCGCAGAATCGGGTGCCGGCGGGAGTAGCTGAAGCGGCTCGACAGGCGGCCGATGACCGGCAGGACCGCGCCCTTGTCCGACTTGGGCAACGCCGCCGCCCGGTTGAGTGCCTCGGCCGCCGCGAGCGTGCGCTCGAAGTCGATGATCCGGAGCGCGCGCAGCGTATCGCCCATGGCGCCGAGGCGCATGTCGGTGAGGGCGAGCTGCTCGGACATCATCGTGAGCTGCCCTTCGTACATCCGCGAGCCGAACGCCATGCCGAGAAATCCCGCGGTGCCGAGCGTGCCGAGGGCGAGCATGACGAGCGCCCGGATCGACCACCGCGGCACCGCGTACGTGCGAACGGTATCGGAGATCGACGGGGGGATGAGCAACAGCGTCCAGCCGCCCATCCGCTTCTTGAGCGATGGCGGGGGGAGCGCACGGAGGCGCGAGCTGATCGGGGTGACGCGCGGGTCCACGGTGGGACCGCCCACGGCGCGGGTGCGGCCCGAGCCGCGCAGCGCGCGGCCCGACGAATCGGGCAGGGGACTCGGCATGCGACGAGGAGGACGTCCTGCCTAGCGCGCCGTGCCGGTGGCGGGCTCGGGCGTCGCCATGGTGACGGTCGGCGTCCGCGAGCTGCTCCGGGACTTCTCCCTTGCTGGTCCGTCCTGCCGGTGGACGTTCACCCTTCCACGAACCACGCCGCCCTCGCGAATGAGAATCGCGCCGGCCTCGATGTCGCCGGTCACCACGGCGGAGGGCTGGAGCTCGATGCGGTCGGCGGCGTCGATGTTCCCTTCGACGGTCCCCCCGACGAGCACCTCGCGGGCGGTGATGTTGCCGTTGATCGTGGCGCCGGTGCCGAGGATTACCACGGCCGCTCGGCGGACCGAGCCCTCGAGGCGGCCGTCGATGCGGACGGTCCCGTCGCTCTCGATGTCGCCGGTGAGGGTGAGGTTCGCGTTGAGGAGGGAAAACCCGTCGTTTCCGCCCGCCGCGACCCGCTCCTCTGGACGCTCGGTTCGCTTGAAGAGACTCATGGCGCCGTCTGGAGGGTTGGAGGTGGCGTTCAGGAGACGAGGAGGAGCGGTTTGGGGCAACACTTGGGGGGGGAGGGGCGAGGGGTGGGGGTTGAGGTGAGGGGACCTGGGCCCCGGGCCCAGGGCCGGCGCCGGGAAGGGTGATGCGACGCTCGTCACTTGCTAGGCACCCCTTCCCCTTTGGCCCATCCGATCCTTTCCTTGATCCGATTCCCGATTCCCGATTCCCGATTCCCGATTCCCGATTCCCGATTCCCGCCCCGCCCCCCGCCCCCCATGCCCTACCCCGCCACCTACTTCCACAAGTGGTACCGGTCGTCGC
>DATHUW010000153.1:0-12098 GCA_035461825.1 Gemmatimonadaceae bacterium | reverse complement strand
GTGCCCATGGCGCCGTCGTAGATGAGCACGCGGCGCGACAGCGCGTCGAGATAGGCGCTGGGGAAGGTGCGGTCGGGTCGTGAGATATCGGTCATGAAAACGACGAAGGCCCGGGGTGCGCGGGCTCCGGGCCGGCGCTTTAGCTGAATGTTTTACGTGGCCGCAAGTAGCCGTAAATCGCCACGATTCGATTGTCGTCTGATCCTAGTGCGGCGCTCCACGGCTGGCAAGCCGCACGGCTCAGGGCGCCATCGGCGGGTCGGGCGGCGGGCGGTCGCGCCCCGTCACCCGTGCGCGCTCCACGATGCGGCTCACCAGCGCAGTCAGTCGCGCGCGCTCCAGCGGCAGGCTCAGCTCAGCGACGACGGTACGGCCGAATCCCTGCTCGACGGACGCGCGGTCATCCTCTCGGTCACGGAAGAGGATGACCGCGCCACCCGGTCGCATCGGGATCTGCGACGTGGCGCCGGAGCTCCGCGCCTCGTTCACGTGCACCACGAGCGCCAATGGCGGCGCATCCGTGGCCGCGTCCCGCGCGCTCGCCGCATCCCGAAACGCCTCCGCGCGGAGCCCGGCCGACCGCACCGCCTGGAGCACCCCTTCCTGCAGGGCGGCATCGCCGCCGACGATCACGACATCCATCAGTGCACCTCCGTCGCGGCCGCCAGCCGCGCGCGTGCCACTGCCACCGAGAGGCCGTCCAGTTCCACGACCTTGTTGCGCCCGGATGCGCCGGACACGATCCGCACGGCGCCGCGGGGCAGCTCGAGCGCCTTGGACAGCAAGGCGCAGACCGCGTCGTTGGCCGCCCCCTCGACGGGCGCCGCCCGCACCCGAATCCGCCAGGCCCCGCCGTGCTCGCCCTCGATCGCCTCGCGTGACGAGCGCGGCTGCACCCGGACGGTCACCCGCACCGCACTGCCGTGCTGCCTGACGAGTTGATCGCCGGTCACAGCAGCGAGCGGATCAGCATCTGGAGAATCCAGATGCCGAAGTACGCGACGAGCGGCGTGATGTCGATCATCCCGAGCGGCGGCACGATGCGCCGCAGCGGACGGAGGATCGGGTCCGTGAGGCGGACGGCCCAGCGCAGCCACCAGCGGTACTCGGAGATCCGCAGCCACGACGCCACCACTCGCAGTAGCAGCGCGATCTGGACGATCCCGAGCGCCCAGATGAGCAGCTGCACGATGAGGACGCCCGGTCCCGCACTCACCGCGTACGCCAACTGCACCAGCCAGCGCCGGAGGAAATCCAGCACGGTGATGAGCAGAATCCCGCCGACGACGACGGCCACGAGCGCCCACCACGGCGCGGCGGTCGGCAGGCCGCCGGCGCGCACGACCTGGCGCTCCACCGGCGCGATCAGCGGATCCACCGTCTGGCGAAAGAACCGGGCGATGGGATTGAACGGGTTGATCCGGCGTGTGCGCACCAGCCAGTCGATGAGAAACACGACGGCGAGGACGGCGGCCACGACGAACAGCGCCGTGCGCAGGAAGCCGGACAGATAGGCGAGTGCCGTGACGAGCGTGGACACGATCCTATTGTGCCCGCGCGTCGCGGTGGAAGCAAGCGATCGCACCGCGCGCGATGTTCAACGATTGCGCCACGTCTTCACCATGAGCCGCACTGCGCCCGTCAGTCCGCCCAGGCGCTCGCGCCACGACGTGCCGTGCACGAGCCGCGCGAACGCGTCGGCATCGCGCAGGAAACTCGGGGAGTAGCCGAACCACCAGGACTGCGGCGTGCCCGGAAGCCGATCCTCGACGACGGCGTGCGTGCGGACGCACTCGCGCAGCCCCTCCACGCCGTGCGAGCGGCCGTAGCCGCTCCGCTTCACTCCGCCGTGCGGGGCCTCGGCGATCCCGACGACCGAGACGGCGTCGTTGACCATGACGGTGCCGGCGTGCAGCGTCCGGGCGATCCGTCGCCCGCGCTTCGCGTCGCGCGTCCACACGCTGGCCGAGAGCCCGAAGGGCGAGTCGTTCGCGGCGGCGACGGCGGCATCGGCATCCGCCACGCGCACGACTGCCAGGAGGGGTCCGAACGTCTCCTCCCTGAGGATCCGGGCATCCGGTCGCGGATCGACGATCGCTACCGGCGGCTCGGCGTGCGGCGCGCGATCGCCGGCGGGCGGACCCGTTAGGTGCGCCGCGCCGCGACCGAGCGCGTCGTCCCGCTGCGCGGCAATCAGGTCCCGCTGCCGCGGCAGGATCAGCGGGCCCATTTGCACGTCGGGATCGCTGGTGTCGCCGACGCGGATGGCCGACATCGCCTCGCCGAGCCGCTCCAGGAAGGGCGCCGCAACGGATGCTTCGACGAACACGCGCTTGGGCGCCGCGCACGTCTGTCCCGCGTTCGTGAACCGGCCCCATGCGATCCCCTGCGCGGCGAGCCGGAGGTCCGCATCGGCCAGCACGATCGCCGCGTCGCTGCCGCCCAGTTCCAGGCTCGCGGGGATCAGGCGTCTCGCGCAGGCCTCGGCTACCGCGCGGCCGGCCCGCTCGCTGCCCGTGAAGAACACCTTGTCGAGGTCCTGCTCGCATAACGCCGCGCCGACGGTCCCGTCGCCGTGAACGATCGTGAAGACGCCGGCTGGCAGGCCGCCGGCGGCGATCGCCTCGCCGAGCAGGTCCGCCGTGGTGGGCGTGAGCTCCGAGGGCTTGAGGATCACGGCGTTGCCGGCCACGAGGGCGGCGACCGTGGCGCTCGCGGGCAGCATGAGCGGGTAGTTCCAGGGCGAGATCACGCCCACGACGCCGAACGGTTCGGCGGTGATGCGCACGCGCTTGCGCCAGACCGCCGGATTGGACGGCGTGAGGCGGCGTGGTTCGAGCTCGCGCGGCGCGATCCGCGCGAAGTAGCGCACCAGATCGAGGGTGGGGAGCAGGTCCGCGGCGAGCGCCTCCGCGTCGGGTTTCCCGGTCTCCCGCCGGATGCACCGCACCAGCTCGGCGCGGCGCCGGAACAGCGCCTGACGAATGCGCTCCATCGCCTGAGCGCGCGCATCGACCGCGGACGCCGCCCATCGGGGCTGTGCCTCTCGCGCGGCCGCCACCGCCCGCGCCAGCATCTCCGGCGAGGCCGCGGGAACCTCTCGCCAGATCTCGCCGGTGACCGGGTCGCGCGACGCCGCGCCGCCGGCGGACCTCATGCGTCCCGCGCGGGATCGTGGTCCGAGTCCGGCGTCCAGAGCGCGATGATTCCCATCACACCGAACCCGATCACCATTCCCGTGGCGACTCCCACGCCGGCGCCCTGCCACTCCCACGACGTCCCGCGCGCCAGGCCGGCCATCGCGGGGATGCCAATGAGCGAGGCCGCCGCCACTCCGCCGATCCACCCCAGCACGGCTACCCGTTCCGGCACTCTCGTCAGGCGAGCGAGCGCGAACGCGGCGTAGTAGCCGAGCGGCAGGAGCAGCACCGCCATCCAGTAGAACGTGAAGCGCCGCATCGCCGGCATGTACAGGTGCTCGAACGGCAGCAGGTACGCCCACCCCTGCGTGGGCCGGAATTCGATGGTGCGTTCCGCGCGCGCCGTGTCCCGCCAGGCCTCGGCGGAGATCGACCAGCTCTGCACGCGCGCGACGACGTGCAGCGGCGCCGTCCGGCTGTCCCGCGGGCCGAGCGCGAAGCCGTTCCACACCGTGACGCTCGGCGTACGGAAGCCCAGGCGGGTCGCGTTGCTGCGCACACGGAACACGAGGTCGCTGCGCGAGCGGCCGAGCAGCAGGACTTCGTTATGCTCGCTATCGAAGATGCTGACGGCGGGCGCCAGGCCCACCGTGGCCTGCCCCGGTTCGACGATCGCGCGCAGCTCCGCGACGCGGCCGCGCAGCCGCGCGCGCACCGCCGCCGTATTCGGCAATCGTCCGCTTCGCAGCGGCTCCCCGCCGACGCTCGCCGCGATTACCCGTCCGTCGAACCGCTCGAACTGCCCGAGCTCGGGCGCGAACTGACCCCAGTACGGGTGTGCCGTGGGCGCAGGCCGGAACAGCCACAGCGTGAGGGCGAGCGCCCCCGGCACCGCGACGCCCGCCACGACGAGCAGTCCCACCGCCTGACGAGCGCCAGGCACGGACAGCGCCCGCAACTGCCCGCCGATCGCATAGCCGGCCAGGCCGCCGAGTGTGTTCGCGAGCACGTCGCCGGTGCTCGTCACCCGGCCGGGGATCAGGAGCTGCGTCAGCTCGATCGCGAGCGTCGTCCCGACAACGATCATCATCGCCCGTATCGGCGACACTCGCGCAAGGCGCAGCGCGACGCCGAGGGGGATGAACAGCACTATATTCAGGGCGAAGTCGACGCCCCATTGCGACCCGCAGGCGAAGCACCAGTCGACCATCCGCTCGTCCGACACCGGCTGTTCCGGACGGGCGATCGTCACGACCAGGATGAGCCCCAGGATGCCGGCGACCGGCGTCCAGTGGAGCGTCCGGCGGCCGCGGCTGTCGTCCATCACGGTGCGGGGAGAAGGGAATCGTGGCTCGCCGGCGACTCGCAGTCGCGCTGCAGCAGTCTCGTCGGTTTGCGGTGGTTCGGCAATGCGGTCCGTACGTGAGCCCGGATGTTGCGAATGCCGGCTGCCGCCCGCTGATTCGCGGGGCGTCGCGCGGCCGCAACACGCTCGCGGGCCGGGCTGTCGGGCCGGTGATCTAAATGCATGTGGGCGTGGGACTAACGTACTCCCGGGCATGGCACGTGTCGTGCGCCTCCGGGGGCGCCCGCTTCATGCTCGCCAATCCGGTGCGCCGCGGCGTCTCGCTCGGCGGCACCCGTATGCCATAGGAGCCAACCAAGTGTCACACCCGCTTCGCGTCGCCGTGGTCGGTGCCGGAAAGATGGGCCGTCATCACGCGCTCGCGATTCGCCGTCTGCCGGACACCGCCACCCTGGTTGGCGTCGCCGACCGATCGTCCGAGTTCGCCACGGCGCTGGGAGAGGAGCTCGGGGTCGCCGCCTTCACGGACGTGGCGCAGCTCATGCGCGAGGCGCGCCCCGACGTCGTCCACATCGTGACGCCGCCCGGCACCCATGAGCCGGTCGCGACCGCCGCGCTGGAGGCGGGCGCGCACATCTACGTCGAGAAGCCGTTCGCGGAATCGTCGCGGGAGGCGGAGGCGCTGCTGCGGCTCGCGGAGCGCCGCGGCCGACAGGTCTGCGCGGGGCACCAGCTGCTCTTCGAGCGTCCGACGCTCGTGGCGGCGGACCTCGTGCCCTATCTCGGCGACATCGTCCACGTGGAGAGCTACTTCGCGTTTCGTCAGGCGCGGCGCGCCGACGGGCGCACGCCGCTCACGGCCGAGGGGCAGCTGCTCGACATCCTCCCGCACCCGGTCTACCTGCTCGTGCACTTCCTCGGCGCCGACGGGCCGGGGGGGGCGATCACGGTCGAGGGCCTGCGCGCCGACGCGCGCGGCGAGGTCCGCGCCATCGTCTCGTCAGGCAGCGCCAGCGGCATCCTGACGGTGACGCTCGCGGGCCGCCCGGTGGATTCGTACGTGAAGGTGGTCGGCACCCGCGGCTCGGTGACGCTCGACTTCGTGCGCGGCATCGTCGTGCCGCAGCTCGGGGCAGGGTCGACGATCGACAAGATTCTCGACCCGTTCGGGCGCGCGTGGACGCTCGCGACGGGCAGCGCCGCGAGCCTCGGGAGGCGGCTGTTCAAGAAGCAGCGTTCCTACCCGGGGCTGGCCGAGGCGTTCGCGGCATTCTACGCGCAGATCCGCGGCGCGGGCGAGGCGCCGGTCACGGTCGAGAACATCCGCCACACGGTCGCATTGTGCGATCGCGTGCGCGAGGCGTTGTCGCGGAGCCATCCGGACGTCTCGCCGCCGCTGTCCCCTCCCTCGGTGGCGGTCACCGGCGGCACGGGGCTGCTGGGACGCGAGGTGGTCTCGGCGCTGCTGGAGCACGGCGAGACGCCGCTGGTGCTGTCGCGCCGTGTGCCGCCCGCGGCCGAGCGGCAGGCGGGGGTGCATTACGCGGCGGCCGACCTGGGCGGCGGGGCGATCGAGCTGCCGCCGGGGCTGCACACCGTGGTGCACTGCGCGGCGGAAACGGCGGGGTCGTGGGACGCGCACCAGCGGAATTCGATCGACGCGACGCGCAACGTGCTCGACGCGATGGCGGCGGCGGGCGTGCGGCAGCTGGTGCACGTGAGCAGCCTCGCGGTGATCGATGCGGGCGCCCGGCAGCCGCTCACCGAGGCGTCGCCGCTCGAGCGGGACGGCCGTCGCCGTGGGGCGTACGTCTGGGGCAAGCTCGAGTCGGAGCGCGTGGCCGCCGCGGCGCCGGAGACCCACGGCATCGCGGTGCGCATCGTGCGCCCGGGAGCGCTCGTGCTGGCCGGCGATGCGTTCGAGCCGCCGGGCAAGCTGGGGCGGGCGTTAGGTGGCGTGTTCGTCGCCATGGGGAGCCCGTCCGCCACGATCCCGGTCTGCGATGTGCGCTGGGCGGGCGCGATGACGGCGTGGATCGCCACGCACTTCGCGGAGGCGCCGGCGGTAATCCACGCCATCGATCCCACCCCCGCCTCGCGTCGGGAGCTGATCCGGCGCTGTCGCGCGATGCGCCCGGGGCTGCGCGTCGTGTGGTATCCCGCCCCGCTGCTCGCGCTGACCTCGTGGGGGCTCACCCTGGCGCAGCGCATCGCGCGCCCCGGCCGGACGCCGGTGGACCTGCGTTCCGCGTTCACGTCCCCGCGGTGCGACACCGCGGCGACGCGCGCGCTCCACGACGCCATGCAACGCGATGATGCGCCGGTCGCGTACCGTTAGGCCCGTGGCCGCGGCCGCCGCTGCCGGCGTGCGGCACATGTTCACCGTGGACGTGGAGGAGCACTTCCACGTCAACGGCTTCGAGCGGTGGGTGCCGCGGGACCAGTGGGAGCGGTATCCGACGCGGGTGGCCATCGGCACCGAGCGCGTGCTCGACCTGCTGGCGCGACACGGCACGCAGGCCACGTTCTTCACGCTCGGCTGGGTCGCGCGGCGGTACCCCGACCTGGTGCGACGCATCGTGGCAGCCGGCCACGAGATCGCCTCGCATGGCGACACGCACCGGCGCGTTACCGGATTGACGCCGGACGAGTTCCGGGCCGAGGTGCGCCGATCGAAGCGGACGCTGGAGGACTGTGTCGGGGTGGGGGTGCACGGCTTCCGCGCTCCGAGCTTCTCGGTGCGGAAGGGGAACGAGTGGGCATTGGAGATTCTGATCGAGGAAGGGCACACGTACGATTCCAGCATCTTCCCGATCCGCCGGCCGGACTACGGCTACGCGGGCGCGCTCACGGTGCCGCACATCATCCGCACGCCGTCCGGTCCGATCACGGAGCTGCCGCTCGCCGTGGCGATGTTCGGCGGGGTGCGGATGCCCGCGGCGGGCGGCGGGTACCTGCGCCAGTTCCCCCTGTCGCTCATGCAGCGCGCGTTGCGCCAGCACGAGGCGCGGCGCGTGCCGGCCATGTGCTACATCCACCCGTGGGAGCTCGACCCGGAGCAGCCGCGCATTGCGGTGTCCTGGCTCGCCCGCGTGCGCCACTACCGGAATCTCGAGCGGGTGGCGCCGCGGCTCGAGCGCCTCTTCGACGAGTTCCGGTTCGGCTCCGTGCGCCAGTGGATGGGCGAGGCGCCGAACGATCAGCCCGCCGTCACCCTCGGGCGCCGCATCCGGGCGATCCCGGCGTGACGCTCCGGATCGCGTCGAACGCGACCCCCGCCGCGGAGTGGGACGCGTTCGTCAGGCAGGCCGCGGGTGGGACGGCGTGCCACTGGGCGGGCTGGCGGCAGGTGATGGAGCGGGTGTTCGGCCACGAGTGCCACTACCTCGAGGCGCGCGGGCCGGACGGCGCCCTCGCCGGTGTGCTCCCCCTGGTCGGCGTGCGCTCGATGCTGTTCGGCCGGTACCTCGTGTCGATGCCGTACCTCAACTACGGCGGCCCGTTAGGCAGCGAGGCCGCGGTGCGCGCGCTCGCGGATCGCGCGGCCGGCATGGCCGAGGCGGGTCGGGTGAGGCGGCTGGAGCTGCGGAGCCGCATCGCCCTGCCGCTCGCCCTCGAGGCCTCGCATCGCAAGATCACCGTCGTCCTCGACCTCGCCGGTGATTCCGACGCGGTGTTCAAGGGCTTCGACGCCAAGCTGCGCAGCCAGATTCGCCGCCCGAAGAAAGAAGGCGTGGAGATCCGGTTCGGCCACGACCAGGTCGAGCCGTTCTACCGGGTGTTCAGCCAGCACATGCGCGACCTCGGCACGCCCGTCATGCCCCGCGCGTGGTTCGAGGCCATCGCCGAGACGTTCGGCGACGCGGCGTGGTTCGGGTGCGCGTGGCTCGGCGCTGAACCGGTGGCGTGCGGCGCCGGCTTCCGCTGGGGGAACGAGGTCGAGATCACCTGGGCGGCCGCGCTGCGTGCGCACAGCCGGATCGCGCCGAACATGGCCCTGTACTGGGCGTTCATCGAGCGCGCGGTGCTAGACGGGGCGCGGGCGTTCAACTTCGGGCGGTGCACGCCGGGCAGCTCCACGCATCGGTTCAAGCGCCAGTGGGGCACGCGGGACGAGTCGTTGTGGTGGTATGGCGCGTCGCGCCAGGGCGCACCAGCCGCGACGCCGAGTCCCAGCGACGGCGCGTACGCGTGGGGGCCGCGGATCTGGCGGCGCCTGCCCGAGCGCGTCGCGACCGTGCTGGGGCCGCGCATCGTGCGGGGCATTCCGTGATCGGCCGGCACCAGCTCCCGGTTTCCTCGCCGATCTCCGCGCGGACGCTGGCGCGCGGCGCCGCCGCGGCGCTTCGCGGCGGCCACCTCGTCCTACAGGGCCTGACGAGCGATCTGCGCGAGCGGTTCGGCGCGAGCGCCGTCGCGCTCACCGACAGTGGCACCTCGGCGCTGGTGCTCGCGCTCCGGCTCACCGTGGGCGCGGGCGGCACGGTGGCGTACCCGGCCTACGGATGCGTGGACTTGGCGGCGGCCGCGGAGTTTGCCCGCGTCCGCGTGCGGCTGTACGACCTGGATCCGGCGACGCTCAGTCCCGACCTATCATCGCTCGAGGCGGCGCTGCGCCGCGGCGTCGACGCGGTGGTCGCGACCCACCTGTACGGGTACCCCGCGGACGTGCCGGGCGTGGCTGTGCTCGCGGACCGGGCGGGCGTGCCGGTGATCGAGGATGCGGCGCAGGGTGCCGCGGGCACACTCGGTGGAACGTTGTTAGGCGCGTTCGGCCCGTTCACGGTGCTGAGTTTCGGGCGCGGCAAAGGGCTGACCGGCGGGGCGGGGGGAGCGCTGCTGGCCATTGGCGAGTCGGCCGCGGCACGGATCGAGGCGGCGCGTGTGAACGGCGGTGGGCGTGGCTTTCGCGAGCTCGCCGCATGCACCGCGCAGTGGACCTTGGGACGCCCGGCCGTCTACGGCCTGCCCTCGGCCTTGCCGTGGCTGCGGCTCGGCGAGATGGTCTACCATCCTGCGCACGAGCCGCGCGGGCTGGCCGCGTCGGCGGCGGCCATGGTGCGAGCCGCGTTGCGGGACGCCGATGCGGCGGCGGCGCGGCGCCGTGCGCGAGCGACGCGGCTGCTCGATCCCGCGCCGGCGGGCGTCATAACGAGTATTCCCGGCGGTGCGAGCGGGATGCTCCGCGTGCCGGTGCGCGTGCGGCCCGACGGCGATCCGCCGACGCGGCTGGGCGTGGTGCCGGCGTACCCCCGCACGTTGTTCGAGCAGCCCGAGCTGGGACCCCTGCTGCACGCGGGCGAAACCGAGCATCCGGGTGCCGGAACGTTGCGCGCGCTGCTGCATACCGTTCCAGTGCACGATTTCGTTACAGCGAGCGACCTCCAGGCCATCAGAATGTGGCTGCGCGCGCGTGATTCCAGTCACTGAGCGTCGGGGCGTGTTCGCGCATTCTCTGCGACATCGTTTTACAGCGCCGACGATGCAAAGAATTACAGGTTGCTCATGGGGCATCTGCGCCGTCCTCCATGCAGCCGCTCTGCACGCGCAGATGCCGGAGGTGCGCGAGTGCGAGCGCCCCGCTGGCGAGTGGATCTGGTGCGATGACTTCGAGGAGGATCGTGCCGCGTCGTACTTCGAGATCCAGCGCGCCGGCGGCCGATTCACGCGGGACGCAGGCGTCGGCATCGGCGGATCGTCGGCGATGCAGGCACGGTTCGCCGCGGGACAGGCGGTAGCCGGATCGCTGCACTTGGCCTTCGGCCGGACACCGGACGCGTACTTCAAGCCGGTGGACGAGGGAACGCGGGACTATCGCGAGATCTATTGGCGCGTGTGGGTGCGCACGGATTCGGCGTGGACGGGCGGTGGCGGATACAAGTTGTCGCGAGGGACGGTGTTCGCGGACGCGCGCTGGGCGCAGGCCATGATCGCGCACGTCTGGGCGGGCGAGGGGGCGCGGAACCAGTATCTGGTGCTGGATCCGGCGACGGGGACGGACGGTGGAGGAGTGGTGCGGACGCGGAAGTACAACGACTTTGAGCGGCTGCGGTTCATCGGCAGCCAGCGGGGAAGGACGGCGGTGTTCGGGCGGGAGCGGATCGGGCGGTGGCAGTGCATCGAGGCGGGCGTCGTGCTGAACGATCCGGGACGCGCCAACGGCCGCTTCGTGCTGTGGGTGGACGGGGTGGAGGATGCCCGGCGCGAGAACCTGAACTGGTTGGGTACGTACGCGGCGTTCGGCCTGAACGCCGTCATGCTGGAGAACTACTGGAATGGAGGTGCACCGACGGCACAATCGCGGTACTTCGACAACTTCGTGGTTTCGACGGCCCGGATCGGATGCGGCGCCGCTGACTGACGCAACGGTCGGCACACCCTAACGCTTCGATCCGACTGGACGAAACCGGCTCGACGACACCACCAAATGCGGCGTGCGGCACTGGGCCGCCGTCTCGTTCACTCCCGCGATCCGCTGCAGGATCGCCCGTTGTCCACCGACTGATCGGCACGATCGTTCGGCCTCCTCGAGGCCGCGACAAAGGCAAACCCGGCGAAAGCCGGCGACGCAAAGCTCCGAGGCTACAGCGGAGAAAGTCTCCGCCATGCTGGTCGAGCCGCCGAACGGCTGCACTCAGGAGGTTTTTGCATGCGTGTTCGCACGCTTGCGGCGACCGGTCTGGCGTGCCTTCTCGGCGCCTGCACCGACACCGCTGATCCCATGAGCCTCGTCACGCCCTCTGCGGACGAAGCTCCCGCCCTTGCGCGCCGGAAGTTTTTTGGCGATCTGCGCTCGGATCCAGATTCGAAACGTCTCGAGGTGGGGAGTACGCTTCGCGTTTCGATCCGGGCCAAGGCGTTCGGCGGGCGGGACGTCAAACCGCGGTTTGTCGGCTTCGCCAGTGGCGATGACGCGATCGTGACGGTCGATTCGACGGGCCTGGTCACCGCCAGGGCCGTTGGTAAGACGGTTGTTCGGGTCTGGGCGAACAGTCCGAACATCCAGTTCAACACGGACTCCGTCCTCTTGGAAGTACGGTTGCCGGAGGTCCCCACGACGGTGACGGAGCCGGAATCCCTACCGGCGGAAACGTCGTCAGGCGAGAGCAGCACGCCGCCGCCGACGGAGACGACGAACTCGGCGTCCGGTGACTCGAGCTCCGGCTCCACGTCGTCCGGCGAGACGTCCGGATCGACCGGCAGCACGGGTTCGACCACCTCGGGCACCACATCCACCACCACGGCACCGCAGCCGCCGCCGCCGCCGAGCGGCACGCCCGCCACGAGCGCCGGCTTCCCGAACCAGCCGAGCGGCATGTACATCATGACCGACCGGCAGTTCGATAGTAAGGCGAAGGACAACAACGATCGCGGCGCGACGGGCAGCGATGGCTGGGATGGCATCGAGTACCGGTACGGCAAGTTCACGATCGTCAATGATCCGACGGCGCCGAGCGGCGATGGCCTCGTGGGTCAGATGTACTACCCGGCCAATCACACCGCCGGGACGGCGCCGGCTACCGCGCAGACCTTGATGTGGTCGAACGCTCCGCGCCAGCTCTATATATCGGTCTGGGCGAAGATCTCCTCTAACTGGGTGGGTAATCAGTCAAGCACCAACAAGATGCTCTTCATAGGTGTGTCAGGCGGTA
>DATHUW010000152.1:0-11015 GCA_035461825.1 Gemmatimonadaceae bacterium | reverse complement strand
GGTCAGCGATCTGTCGTCCACCAGCAGACAAGAGGAGCGCGTTATACGGACCACGGTATTCCTCCTGGGGCAGCTGCTGCTCGTCACGGCGTGTTCGCAGGCGGAGACGCATACGGACGAGACGGCGAGTGATCAGCCGGTGGCGATTCCTGCCGCAGAGCTCCAGTGCACCGATCTCGACCCGGTGGGCGCCCCCGGTGTCCAACTCGCCACCCTCTGGGCGACCCGGCAACGGGGGGCTTCGGCGCTTTCTTCAGGCTCCCGGCTGGAATGAGCGGACCTGTGCACACCCATTCGCATCCCATGAAAGTCGTGATCGTTTCCGGAACCTACGTCCAGCAGCCGGAGGGCCAAGTCGCAATCCGTCTCGAACCCGGATCACATCTGATGCAGCCCGGCGGTCAGTACCGTCACATCACCAGTTGTGATGCGGCCTCGGATTGCATCTTCTTCGTCGAGAGCGACGGAGCATTCGACATCATGCCACCCGAGGCCGTCGCTGATCCGAGTTAGGTACGCGTGCGACCCCGTCGCTGTTCCCGTGCTCGGGCACTGGTCCGGTCCATGAGACACGTACATCTGGTCAGGCTCGACGCTGCCGTCGAGCAGTCGCTCGCGAACGACGTGGAGTACAGGGCCGCGCTCATTCATGACGACTGGGCTCGCGTGGCGACGGTCGTGCACCGGGTGGTCGGGCGCATCCTGACCGCTCCGCCGGTCAGCGTGGACGAGTTGCACTGGGGCGGCTACTTCGCCGTGGATCACGAGACGCGCGAGGTCGTGGGCTCGTGTGCGTTCAAGACGGCCCCGTCCGGCGATGGCGCGGTCGAGATCGCCTACTTCACCTATCCAGGGTTCGAGGGTCGAGGATACGCGACACAGATGGCGAGGCGGCTCGTCGAATTGGCGAGCAGATCGGCGACGGTCCGGCGGGTCATCGCTCACACGCTGCCCGAAACCAACGCCTCGACTCGCGTGCTCGAGAAGGTGGGGATGACGTGTGTGGGAGAGGTGATGGATCCGGACGATGGACGGGTGTGGCGCTGGGAGTTGCCGGTCGGCGTCCACTTGGACTGAGAGTCCGTTCGTGACGGCAGGCCGCCTGCGGAGGGGATCGTGCATGACGAGTTGCCATCGCTCGGGCAGCCACGTGACGTGTCGTGCCGGTGTCCTGCAACGAGAATGCGTGCTGCAAATGGCGCTCGGGAGCGTCGCTCTTTTCCGGACCACAGCGCAGGAGGAACGATGTCCGACCCTTCAAACGTCCGCGCAGCGATCGACCGGATCAACAGTCGCCTGTGCGAGCTCTACGCAGCGGGCGATTCGGACGGGATCGCATCGAAGTTCGCCGAGGACTGTTGGCAACTGCCGCCACACGCCGACCCCTTGATTGGACGAGAGGCCTTACGCACGTTCTGGGAGCAGGCGTTCCAGTGGGGGAGCTGGCGCTTCACCCTCGAGTCGCAGGACCTCGCAGTCGCCGATCGTATCGCGGTCGAGCGTGGGAAGTACACGCTACGCTTTGCCGCGGGGAGCGCGTCGCCGCCGACTGTCCCATCGTTCGAGGACCATGGTAACTACGTCGTCATGTGGCGACTGGATCCCGACGGCCGGTGGCGCGCCGTGTGGGACGCACCCGTCAGTACGGTGCCCCTTCCTGCCGGCGGCGCTGAGGCGCGTTGACCGGCGGGCCCGAGTCCAGTCTGGGAGACGGGGAACGTGGACTTCCTCGCGTTCACGATGGCAGTCCCGGCGATGCTTCGCCTGATCGGTCTCGGCAGCTTCGTGAGCGTCCTGGCTGTGCCTACGATCGCCTGGGCGATTCGGCACCGGCGCGGGAGTCGATAGACTCGCGACCGCGTAAGCGTCATGCTCCGCGCAGTAGCCCCCGCGTGACGCCGGTTCGCTACGCCGCGGTAGGCGCTCCGAACCAGGTGCCGAGCGCGTCGGCGAGTCCCGCCCGGGTGTGGTCTCCCACCCAGGCCACATATCCGTCAGGCCGGATCACCACGGCGGCAGGAGCGCTGACCGCGCCGATTACTGGAAGTTCCCACGTACCGCCGTATTCGGCGTCGATCGACTGAACGCGATCGGCCCATGGAGTGATGTCGAAGCCACGTGGCTCTCCGAAGTTGAGCAGCACCGGCCGGGCATGGTGCAGTAGCGTGAAGACCCGCAGCGGCCCGTTGGCGGTGACCAGTTCGAGATCGGGCATGCGGCGTCCGAGCAGCGGGTGTCCCTCGCCGAGATCGTATCGAATGTCCAGGCCGGACATCATCGCGCCGAACCGCTTGCGAGGCTCGTCCATGCCGAGGAGCTCCGACGTGAACTCGCGCAGGGCGTTCGTGCGGTCATCCGTGCGCAGAAGCGCGACTTGCGCCATCGTGTTGCGCAGCACGCGGGCCGCGACCGGGTGGCGCTCGTTATGATAGGTATTCAGGAGGCGCTCCGGTGATGTTCCCTTGACCACCTGGGCCAGCTTCCACCCCAGATTCACCGCGTCCTGCACCCCCACATTGAGGCCCTGCCCGCCTGCCGGGTAGTGCACGTGCGCGGCGTCGCCGGCCAGCAGGACCCGCCGGTCACGGTAGGTCGTGGCCTGACGAGTCATGTCGGTGAACCTGGAGATCCAGGTGGGACTGTGTATCCCGTAGTCGGTCCCGTAGACGGCGATGAGCGCCGCGCTGAGCTCGCGCAGGGTGGGCTCGCCGCTGGATCCGACGTACTCTTCGGTCACCATGACCCGTATCGGCCCCTTGTCCCCGTAGACGACCTTGCCGTCGCGGATCTCGTACTCCGCCCGGCCGAGGGCGTGGACGCCGCGGGCGTCGCGGCGGAGGCCAAGTTCCGGCTCCTCGGCCATCTCGACCTCGGCGATCAGGCTGCTCGTCGTCGGATCCCACCCGGGGAACTCGATGCCGGCTGCCTTGCGGATCAGGCTGCGTCCTCCGTCGCAGCCGACGAGGTAATCCGCCCGCAGTGACCGGCCGTCGGACAGCTCGACATCGACGCCGGTGTCGGCCTGCGCGAAACCGGTAACCTCGGTGCCGTAGTGGACCGGCACCTTCAGCTCGCGGACCCAACCGGCCAGGATGTGCTCGATGTGGTTCTGCCACAGCCCGAGCCCGTACGGATGCCGGGTGGGAAAGTCGCCGATGTCCAGAGGGATCCAGGCGAATCCCGCGACCTGGGCCACCTGCCCCTTCGCGAGGAACCGATCGGCGATTCCACGCTGTTCGAACACCTCGATCGTGCGCGAGTGCAGGCCGCCCGCGCGTGAGCCTGCGAGGTCCTGGTTGGCGCGCCGCTCGACGATCGCGACGTCGACCCCCGCGAGCGCCAATTCGCCCGCCAACATCATGCCCGTCGGACCTCCTCCGGCGATCACCACCGCATGTTCGATCATCGCCGCACACCCTTCTTCGTAACGCCTGTCGTGAAGTGCGCGACTTCTTCCTCGGGAGTCGCAGGGTCCGGCGGCGCGCACACCCTCACGCGTGCCACGGGTGCCGCGCGTTCCATTCTCGCTTCGACGTCCAACTGCTGTCCATGCGTCGACCACACCCCACGCATAACGTGCCTCCCATGTTCAAAGGTTCTCGATTCGGCCGACGATGATGCGACCTGCCCCCGGTCTTCCCGCAAGCCCCCCGGGGCGCTATAGCTTGGGAGTGGCAAGAGGGGGTGCTCTCCTCCCTCGGCCGCGGTCGACGGTCGAGCCCTGGCGATGTGACGGCCCGCGAGCAGCCGGACCGTCGGACCCCGGAAATGTCTCCCGTCGGCCAACGGACGCAGCGGCCGAACGAGAAGGTCGTCACCCATGCAGCGAAGCCGGCTCGAGCATCGTCGAGCGCGTCGCCATTCCCTGGCGGCACACCGGGTCCGTGCTCCGGCCCCGACCGACGCATTCGCACGCAGCCACTTCTTCGGAGAAGCGCAGTCCTGTCAGGCGCGATTCGGCAGACCGGGGCAGCGGATCGTTAGGGATCCGCGCTCCGCGGGCGCCGCAGGCGGGCTTCATGTTGCCAAGCCCACCCGCCGCCGGCGCTGGCGCTCCTCGTCAGTTGCCGAACGCCACCTTCATGGACACGCCCGGGACCTTCGCCGCGTGGTACTCCGCGGCGAGCCGAAGAACGGAGACGCGCGCGGTGACCCCCACCGTCGCCTGCGCGCCGAAGGCGGTCTCTGCGTCGAGGTCCACCTTCGTCGTCGTCTCCTTCCCGCGAGCCATGTAGCCCGAGACGCCGGCGTATGGCTCGAGTCTCCAGATCTCCCTGCTGACCAGGAAATCGAGACCGTACGTGCTCGCCTTCACGTCGTCCGGACCGAACAGCCGCACGACGCTGACCCGTCCGGCGGCCGACAGGCGGCGGTCCGGATCGACCGGCAGCGCGTATTGCACCTGTCCCCCGACGAAGCCGTAGTTCGCCTTGGTGTTCTTCGTGAAGTACAGGCCGACGTCGATCCGGTCCGTGACTCCCACCCGTGCCGCGAGGCCGGGGATATGGAGCGCCGACCCGTCGAACAGGTAGTGCGTGGAATCGGGATGCGAGAACGTGTCGTTCCACGCGTCGTCGGCATCGTCGATCTGCGTGCTCCAGTCCAGGAGCCCGATCTCGAAGTTTCGCCGCCCCAATGGTCGTGCGGACGCCATGGGGCGGAAGTAGGTGACGATGCCCAGCTCGCTGACGAACTGGCGCCACGCGTCGGGCGTGAGCTCCGGATGGAGGACGATGGCGCACTCCTCCCACCGGTGGTTGGTATGCAGGATCTGGGCGGACGCCCGCGGCGCCGACGCCGCAACGGACAGCGCGGCGACGGCCAGAGCGAATATCGATCGGCGCTTCATGGGATCACCTCGAACGTGAAGTCGTGCGTTTTGGGTCGTGCGAGCTCGGAGGAGCCCGGTCCCCGCACTACGGTGGGTGTTTCTTCCAGGCCTTGCCGATCGGTGCCGACTTTTTGACACTTCACGTCAAATGGCCAAGGCGCCCGTTTCCGTCGCCGCCACGAGCACGCTCGCCATGGTCCGCACGGCCGAGGCGCGCGGGGTGCAGACCGCGGACCTGCTGCGAGCGGCGGGCGTCGCGCGCGAGCTGCTGGACGATCCGGATGCGCGCCTCCCCGGCCCCACGGTGCTGGGCATCTGGTCATCACTGCGCGAGCGCACGGGGGACCCGGCACTCCAGCTCGTGGCGCCTGCCTGTCTGCCGTTCGGCGCGTACCGGGTGATCGACTACCTGGTCGGGGCCTCGGCCACCGTGGGCGACGGCATGCAGCGCTTCGCGAGCTACTTCCGCCTGATCGCCGATGCCATCGTTCTAACGATTATCGGAGACGACGAGGAGTACGCGCTCCGCCTCGCGATGGCGGATGGCGGAGCGGTCCCGCCGGTGTACGTCGACTACGTGTTCGCCGCGGTGGTCACCCGCATCCGCATGCAGATCCGTCCCGGCCTGCGGGTGCTCCGCGTAGAGCTCCGGCAGCCCGAGCCTCCAGCCGTTATGCCTTACGCCGCTGTGTTCGATGCGCCGGTGCGATTCGGGACGGCGGCGGATCGACTGTGCTTCAGCACGGAGGAATGGCACGCGCCGATGGACAGCGCAGACGCCTCACTCGCTCGGCTCCTCGAGGATCACGCGCGGATCCTGGCCGAGCGGATCCGGCACGAGGGCGTCGACTTCCTCGACCTCGTCAGGAAGGCGATCACGGCGGACATGCCGAACGGCGCAACTGCCAGCGCGGTGGGGCGCGCACTCAACGTCAGTGCCAGAACGCTGCAGCGGAGGCTGGCGCTCGCGGGGACCACGTTTCGGGAAGTTTCGGAGTCCGTCCGGTCGCAGCTTGCGCAGGACTATCTGGCCGATCCCCGGGTATCGATTGCGGAGGTCGCGCTGCTGCTCGGGTTCAGCGAGCAGGCGAGCTTCAACCGGGCGTTCCGGCGGTGGACGCGGGAGTCGCCAGGCCGGTGGCGGCGGCGGCGCGCCGGGGTCCTGTCGGCGTCGCCGCCCGCGATACGCGACCGGTGATTGGTTGACGGCGGCCCGGCACCTAACGGTGATCGCGACACCCGCGCCGCGACTCACGCGCCCGCGAATCGTACCGCGACGTTAGGCCTTGCCGGGCGCTCGGGTCTTTCGCCGCTCCTGAAGCTGGCGCATGACGGCGGTCTTGCGCGCCGTGACCTCCTGCGACCGCGGGCGCTCGCCGCACTTTCGGCACGTCGGCTCGAGCCGCACCCGGCCACCGCAGCCCTCGTGCTCGTAGACGATGGGCGCCCCGTCGGGCGCGGCCCAGCGGTCGCCCCACTCGGTCAGCGCGATGATCACGGGCGTGAAGTCGAGCCCTTTCTTCGTCAGGTGGTACGTCGGGTGGCCTCCGGACTCCCCCGACGTGGACATGAGCCCTTCCTCGACGAAGTGCGCCAGCCGGGTGGCGAGCACGTTCGGCGCGATGTCGAGCGCCCTCTGGAATTCGGTGAACCGCGTCATGCCGGCGAAGGCTGCGTTGCGGAGGATGAGCAGACTCCAGCGCTCGCCGGCGATCTCGAGCGCCCGCGCCGCGGAGCACACTTCGTTGTCGTAGGTTCGACCGAGCATACGGGGACGCTAGCGCCGCTACTTGCACGAAGCAAGGGACGACCGGTGGCGACGCGGGGACGAATGGCGCAGCGACATGCTTGCATGATACAAGTAATAGTACTATCATGGCGCAAGTAACCGCGACCGGTCGCGCACGAGTGCGCCGCCGGCCCCACTCGAGATCCCATCAGTCGGAGAGCGTCGCACATGGCGGATATTCTGCATCGCGTCGGAATCAAGTCGTCCCTGGACGACGTGTACCGGGCCCTGACCACGCCCGAGGGTCTCGCCGCCTGGTGGACGAACGACACGCAAGGAGACGGCAACGTCGGCGGCGTGCTCCGGTTCCGCTTCGGCGCCGGCGGCTTCGACATGAAGGTCCTCGAGCTGCACCCGGCCAGACGCGTGCTCTGGCAGGTGATCGACGGGCCGGCGGAGTGGATCGACACCAGGGTGAGCTGGGAGCTCAAGCAGGAAGGGGACTACGCCATCATTCTCTTCACGCATCAGGGCTGGCGCGAGCCGGTGGAATTCATGCACCACTGCAGCACCAAGTGGGGCATGTTCCTGATGAGTCTGAAGTCGTTCCTGGAGACCGGCACCGGCACTCCGGACCCTGACGACATCAAGATCGACAACTGGAATTAGCGCCGCCGGAGCGCTCCGCGGCGTCGCGGGCCGGCCCTCCACCATCACCCAATGGTGAGGTCGTTCATCGTCGTGACGTTGACGGGCGCGACGCCGTCGCGATCGCCAGCAGCGCCCACGCGACGACGCCGCGCGCCCGGAGCGGGTCGCGCGACGTCGGGGACACGGCGTCGTGAAGACGCGGCGATGTCCTCGCGGGGATCAGGTGCCTTACGGCCGTCCCTGGAAGAGCTTCACCGCTCGCGAGACGCTGGCCGGCGTGGCCCACGCCGGGGTATTCGACGTGCTGGCGGTCGCGGTGGCGCTGCCGGTCTGGAACCCGCCGACCGCCGGGGCGAGTGCCACGCTCCAGGGACGGATGGCCGTGTCGCACGCGACCGGCGTGGTGCCGAGCGCCGACACGTCGACCGTCGTCTTGCCGGACTTCTGCTGCTGCGCCACGTCCACGGCGAGGTCGAACGACTCGGGGCGCGTGCACACGACGGTGCCCGTCACCACCGCCCAGCCGGTCTTTCTGTTCACCTCCACACTCGGATCGACGCTGACCGTGATCGCGGTGAAGTCGGCGAACTCGAACGCGCCCAGGTCGCAGCTGGCATCACGCGGGAAGTAGCGCCCGTCGGTGGTGACGCTGCAGTCGGTGCCCGCATCGATTGCCAGGCTCCCGGCAAGGAGGGCGTGCGTGAACCCGGGGCCACCGTTGTCGGCGAGAGCGGCGAGGCCCGTGGTCCCGATCAGCATGTCCGACGGGCCGCCGCATGACGAATCGTCCGAAAGGTTGTTCCCCTCGTAGGTGACCGTGAAGTACTGGAGATCGCAGTTCGCGTTGAGCCCGTTCCCGGCGATGATGCTGTTGCGCAGAGTCAGTGCGCTGGAGCCCGAGATTCCGCCGCCTGCGTTGTTCGCGATCGTGGAGTTCACGATGGTGGCGTGGACGAGGTAGGCCGCCTCCTTACTCTTCGTCGACGTGTTCCCGCTGATCGTGCTGTTGATGATCGTCACGTCCGTCGCGAGCAGCGCGGAGCGGCCGTCCGCGACGTTGCCCACGAGCGCAACGTGATCGAGCACCAAGTCCCCGATCGACTTGACCGCGCCGGCGTCCTCGTCCTTTGGCGCGCGGCCGTTGCGAATCATGAGGTTGCGGAGCGTGACGACGCCGTTATGCTGGGCGAACAGCACGCGCGCCGTGCCGCCGCCGCTGAGGGTGATGCCCATGCCCGCGGGCCCCTCGATGGTGTACGGCACGTATGTATGGATCGTCGAGTCGAGGGTGATGGTCTGTCCCGCAAGTGAGGGGTCGAAGCGGATGATCTCGCCCCCGGTTGCGTAGCTGAGCGCCCACCGCAGGGAGCCCACGCCGTTGTCGTTCGTGTTGGTGACGACGTAAATGTCGCCCGCAGCCAACTGCGGGCCCACGGTCGGGGCCTGCGCGGATTCGGTCGGCAGCTGCTGATCGGCACAGGCGCCGAGCGCGATCAGCGCGAGCGCCAGCGCCATGCGGCTGAGCCGGGAAGTGAAACGATACATGCTGTCTCCTGAGCAAAAGATCTCGGTGGTAGTGGATTTCATGGGGCGTTTGCTTAGGCGAAATCCACGGCCGAAACGAGCCACGTCACTGGGGGGGGTGCCTTGCACACCGAGGGTCTTCTCGGGGCCGCGGGGCGTGGGAGCGTCATGGCTCCGCGTACACCCGCCCAGGAGACGTCGTCGGTCCGAGGTCTCTCGGCGCTACACGATGGTGGTATCCTTCTCAATCGCCGAGCGCCGTGGCGATCCTGGCAAGCCGCTGGCGGATCGCCGCGCGCACCCGCGGCGGTTCGAGTACCTGCGCTTCGGGCCCGTACTGCAGCACGTGCCGGATCGCCCAGGACTCGTCGGCCATCGGATGGTCGAGCGTGAGCGACCCGTCGGCATCCAGCGGCACCCCTTCGCGCTCCGCGATCCAGCGCGCGATTCGTGGCGAATAGCGGACGCGGAGCGGCTCGGCGCCCTCGCCGTGGAAGGCGCGGCCCTCGCGGAGGACGCGATCGAGCGAGAACGAGTCGGGGATCTCGAACCGGTCGTCCAGCACCGCCGCCTCGTGCACGCGATCCAGCCGGAAGATGCGGAGCCCGTCGCTGCGCGTGCAGAATGCGACGATGTAGAACATCCCGCTCGCGGCGACGAGCGCGTAGGGGCAGATCACGCGCTCGTCAGGTGCCTCGCGATCGGCGCGTGCGTAGCTGAGCCGCATGCGGCGGCGGCCGCGCAGTGCCGTGCGCGCCGCGGCGAGATGCTCGGGGTCGATGTCGGCCCCGACGGCGGCGAGGTGCGACTCGCCGGCCGGCAGCGCGTCCGAGGGCAGTTTCGCCATGGCATCGCGGAGCCGTTCGCGGGCCCGTTCGATGACGGGATGGTCGTGCGGCGGCCGCTCCGTCCGCAGCATCGCCAGTCCGAGCTCCAGCGCGCAGAGCTCGGAGATCGTCAGGCGCATGGGGCGGCGGAAGTGATTGGAGATGAGCGCCACCCGGTCGGGCTCGAGGTAGAGCTGCACGCCCTCGACGAATCCCCCGGGCTCCTGGAACCGGGTGACGAGCGACACGAGGTCGTCGCGCACCGTCTCGACGGTGGCACCCGCGGTGCGGGAGATCTCCTCCAGCGAGTGCGGCTCCCCGTCGGCCAGCCGGGGGATGAGATGCAGAATCCGGCGCAGCTGGTCGGCGGCGCTGCCGCTCATGCCTTCGCCTCCGTGGCCTTCGCCGGCTGGTCGTAGGCGCGGCGCGTCTCCGCCACGAGCGCGCGATAGGCAGCGACGAGCTCCGGAGGCGACACCGGCTCGGCATCGCCGGCGAAGGAGAGCAGCCAGCGGGCGAAGGTGTTCGGGCGACGGACCTCGAACGTGCGGCGGCGTGGTTCGCCCTCGATCTCGGTCCCGAGCCGCAGCGAGGCGCGGGCGGCGCCGGTGGCGCGATGGAACTGCACGACGGCCGCCATGCCGTCTCCCGCGCCGAGCTCCCAGGCACGGCGGGAGCGCGCGTGCTCGCGGAGGTCGAATTCGCCGGGAATCGTATAGTCGGGGGTGTGTGCGCGAGTGTCCGCCAGTCGCGGCGACGCGATGCGGTTTAGTCGATAGGTGCGCGGCTCGCCGCGCGCGCGGTCGCGCGCCGCGAGGTACCAGTGGCTACCGAGAAAGAAGAGCCCGTACGGCTCGACGGTCCGCGTCTCGGTGCGGTCTCCGGCGATGGTGTAGTACTCGAATTCGACGACCTTCCGGCGCCGGAGCGCCTCGCCGAGCAGTTGGAAGATGGCGGCGGCCGGCCGCGGATCGCGGGAGAGGAGCAGGATGTCGTCGGGCTCGTCGGGCCGCAGCGGCAGATCCACCGCCAGCTTCCGCAGCGCCGACTCGGCTTCCGCGGCCAGGAGCGGATCGCCGAGGGCGCGGACGCGGGCTCCGGCGGCGGCGACCGCGTCCAGCTCGTCAGGCTCGAAGGCGAGGGTGGTCAGGGCGCGGTAACCGAAGCGGTCCAGGCGCGGCGCAGTGGCTCGGCCGGCCGGCGCGGCGACGCCGAGGTACGGAAGGTAGAAGTGGCGGTGCTGCAGTCGATAGGCGGCGCGCTCGCCGGATGCGTCCAGCACCGTCTCGATCGGGATTCCGAAGGCGCGCAGCTCGTCCTTGTCCCGTTCGAACATCCGCATGAGGGATGCGGGGGACTTGACCACGCCATACGCGGGGACGTCCTGCGCGAGCTCGGCGAACGTCGCGGGGGAACGCCTGACGAGCAGCGCCGCGAGGAGGTCGATCCAGCG
>DATHUW010000151.1:0-24681 GCA_035461825.1 Gemmatimonadaceae bacterium | reverse complement strand
AGGAAGAGCGGGGAGGGGGCCAGGCGCCAGGTGCCGGGGGCGAGGGGCGGGGTGCTGGGGGCGAGTGATCCAGGGGCGACCGGGAGCTTCCCTCGGCAGTGGGCGCTTAGGTTTTCGATTCCCGATTCCCGAATCCCGATTCCCGATGACGATCGCGACCACCAACCCCGCCACCGGCGAGACCGTGCGAACCTTCACGGCCCTCTCGCCTGACGAGATCGACGAGCGGCTCCGACGCGCGCGCGCGGCGTTCGAGCGCCACCGGCGCACCCCGCTGGCGACGCGCGCCGCGGCAATGCGACGCGCCGCCGAGCTGCTCGAGTCGGAGAAGCGGCGCTGGGGGGAGCTGATGACGCTGGAGATGGGCAAGCCGCTTGGCGCGGCGATCGCCGAGGCCGAGAAGTGCGCATGGGCCTGCCGGTACTACGCCGAGCACGCCGAACGCATCCTCGCGCCCCGGCCCGTGGACCTCGGGGGCGGGCGGCGCGCGGAGGTGCGCCAGGAGCCGTTAGGCGTGATCCTCGCCATCATGCCGTGGAACTTCCCCTTCTGGCAGGTCGTCCGGTTCGCCGCCCCAGCGTTGATGGCCGGCAACGCCGGAGTGCTGAAGCACGCCTCCAACGTGCCACAGTGCGCGCTGGCGCTCGAGGAGATCTTCCGCCGGGCCGGCTTCGAGGAGCATGTCTTCCAGGCGCTGCTCGTCGGGAACGAGGCGGTCGAGGGGATACTGCGGGATCCGCGCATCGCCGCCGCGACCCTGACCGGTAGTGAAGGGGCCGGACGCAGCGTCGCCCGCGTCGCCGGCGACGAGATCAAGAAGACCGTCCTCGAGCTCGGCGGCAGTGACCCGTTCATCGTCATGCCGAGCGCCGACCTCGACGCCGCGGTCGCGACCGCGGTGACGGCGCGCGTCATCAACAACGGCCAGTCCTGCATCGCGGCCAAGCGGTTCATCGTGCACGAGGCGGTGGCCGACGAGTTCCTCCGCCGGTTCGCCGAGGGCATGAATGCGTTGCGGGTCGGGGATCCGATGTCGCCGGACACCGACGTCGGTCCGCTCGCGTCGGAGAAGATCCGCGACGACCTCGTCAGGCAGGTGGCGGAGACCGTGCGGGCGGGAGGGCGGGTGATCTGCGGCGGGACTGTCCCCGAGGGGCCGGGCTACTACTTCGCTCCCACGGTGCTGGTCGATGCGCCGAAGGGATCGCCGGCGTACGACGAGGAGCTGTTCGGCCCCGTGGCGAGCGTGTTCCGCGTGCCTGACATCGAGGCCGCCATAGCGCTCGCGAACGACACGAGCTTCGGGCTGGGCGCTGCGGCATGGACGCGGGACGCGGGGGAAGCGGAGCGGTTCGCGCGGGCGATCGAATCGGGGCAGGTGTTTCTGAACGACATGGTCGCGTCGGACCCGCGGCTCCCATTTGGCGGCGTGAAGCGGTCGGGCTACGGCCGGGAGCTGAGCGATGTCGGCCTGCGGGAGTTCGTGAACGTGAAGACGGTGGTGTGGGGGGGCTAGGAGCCAGGAGCAGGAGCTAGGAGCCAGGAGCAGGAGCTAGGAGCTAGGAGCTAGGAGCTGGGAGCGGGGCATGGGCAACGGGCAAAGGCCTTCGGGACTTCAGTGCCCCGCCACCCGTCCCGCGCAGCGCGTCGCGCGCCCCCGCCCCCCTCGGCCCGCGTCCCTACCATCCTGTCCACCTCGCCGCTATCTTGCCAAGTCTCTCCCTGTCAACCTCAGCTTCGGGTTCGCCCGATCGTCCTATGCATCCCTTCATCGAGACGCAGAACGAGTATCTGCGCACCGTTCCGCGCTTCCGTCCCGGCGATACCGTCCGCGTCAGCGTGCGGGTGCGGGAGGGCGACAAGGAGCGGCTGCAGGCGTTCGAGGGCGTTTGCATCGCCCGCCGCGGTGCCGGCGTCAGCGAGACCTTCACGGTCCGCAAGATCTCGAACGGCGTTGGCGTCGAGCGCATCTTCCCCGTGCACAGCCCGATGATCGGCGAGATCGTCGTGGTGCGCCGCGGCCAGGTGCGCCGAGCGAAGCTCTACTACCTTCGCCATCTGTCCGGCAAGGCGACTCGCATTCGCGAGCGCAAGGTCGCGCCCCGCACCCAGGCCTGAGCCCGCGTGGGCGGCGGAGCGGAACGGCGCCGGAAGCGTCGGCACCGCTGGAGCGCGATCGAACGCGAGCTCCGCACCGCAGGCAAGGCGCTGATCGCTGGCGTCGATGAGGTCGGACGGGGCTCCCTGGCGGGCCCCGTCGTCGCATGTGCCCTCATCATGCCCCCCGAGGCGCGCGCCATTGCCGGCGTTGATGACTCCAAGCGCCTGACCGCCGCCGAGCGGGAGCGACTCGTCCCGCACATTCGTCGCCGGGCGCTCGCGTTCGCGTTGGGCGCCGCGTCGTCGCGGGAGATCGACCGGCTGAACATCTTCCACGCGACTGTGCTCGCCATGCAGCGGGCACTCCGCCGCCTTCCGGTGGCGCCGGACCACGTGCTCATCGATGGGCGCCAGCTTCGCACGTTAGGGATCTCCCACACGGCCGTGGTCGGCGGCGATGGCCGCTGCCACTCCATCGCCTGCGCCTCCATCCTCGCGAAGGTCACCCGCGACCGCCTCATGCGATCCCTGGCGAGCCGGCATCCCGTCTATTCCTGGGAGCGCAACGTGGGATACGGGACGCGCGTGCACTGGGATGCCGTCGAGCGCGCAGGCGCCTGTCCGCATCACCGGCGTTCGTTCCTCGTCTCGCGGCAGCTCTGCCTCGAGCTCGGGGACGAGGAGGCGATGCTGGCCGACTGAGCTGCGCGGCCGCCGCCCGGCGGACCCGTTTGGTCGCGCGTAATGCACCGTTCGTCCCTCGTCCGCACCGCTTGGCCGCACCGGCCTTGTCGAGCGGCTCCCGCACCGACACCCTTGCGGCAGGCCGGGCATCCGCCCCGCCGGCGATCACGGGGGTGTCGTCGTGCGGATCAGCGGGTGTCCGGCCTGCTCCATCCATTCCTCGGGAGATCTGCTTCGCGCGTCGGCCGTGCCCACTCGCCTTTCGCCGCCTCCCGGATGACGCGGAGGCCGCCCCCGCCCCGACCGCTGCCCTCGCCTGACGAATCGATTCCGGTCCAGGTCGTCGTGCGTGATCCTCTCGAGCGAGAACGCGTATCGGACGATTTCCCATTCTCCTTTTGCCAGGCGATCGATGCAATCTGACCGGATGCAACGACTGATGGGTCCGCCCCGAGCCCGAAGCCCTTTCGTCAGGCGCGACCGTCCTTCTGCACGCCTTGGGCACATCGACGCATCGTGGCGCGGGGCCACTCCCGGCCAATCCGCCATGATCGACGACTCGTCGCGCAGGGGCCATTCGCGGGGTCTGAGGGTCCCGCACCGGCCCTGCGTAGCCGCACGACCGGGTCGGTAGGCGGACGACATCGGGTCCTCCAGGGAAGCGCCTCGGAGCCACGAGTACGATTCCTGCTTGACATGACGACGGGGCAATCCCAGTCGAGCGTTCTGAGCCGTGGTGACGAGGATCACCATCCTAACCACCACTTCTGCACTTGAGCGGGCGGCATGATTCTTTCACCTTCCGTCAAGGCACGATACGCCTCAAGTGGCTCGACCAACGCAATCAAGCACCGGAGCGATACCATGAGCAACAAACTGATGAGACTGGCAATGGGCGTGATGGCGCTGCCGTTGCTGGCGGCGTGCGCAACCAAGGGCTACGTCCGCGACCAGGTCTCGGTCGCGCGCACGGAGATCCTCGACACCACGACCACGATGATCGCGCAGGAGCGGCAGGAGCGCATGCAGGCCGATGAGGCGCTCCGCACCGATCTCCGAGCGCTCCGCGGCGCGCTCGATTCGCTCCGCAGCGAGTTCGACGTCCGGATCACCCAGGTGGCCGAAGGGCTGAAGTTCATGATGCCGGTGAACTTCGCGTTCGACGACGCCACGGTTCGCGAGGAGGACAAGCCGTCCATCACGCGGTTCGCGCAGGTCGTGCAGCAGCACTACCCCAACGCGAAGATCACGGTCGAGGGCTTCGCCGATCCGGCCGGCAGCCGCAACTACAACATCAACCTCTCGCAGCGCCGCGCCGAGTCAGTCAAGCAGTACCTGTCCGAAGCCGGACTGATGGGTGACATGGTCGCGACGGTCGCGTACGGCGAGACCCGCCAGGTCGTGCCGGGCGCCGAGCGTGACGATCCGGGCGCCGAGAAGAACCGCCGCGTCACCTTCGTGATCGAGGGCGTCGACGTCAGCAACACCGGGATCGCGGTCCTTCCGTAACACGGATTCACGACAGGCGGGATGTGAGAGCGGGAAGCGAGTCGATCGCTTCCCGCTCTTTGCTTTGCTTTGGTGCCGGCCGGTCCGGTCGACGCCGCGCCCGGCTACCGGCCGCCGTTCGCCACCGGCCGCCCCGGTCCGCGGAGCACCTTGCCCGCCCGGGCCTCCGTGTACTCTCCGTTCTCCACCGCCAGCACGCCGTTCACCAGCACGTGCCTGACGCCGGTGGCGAGGCGCCGCGGCTCCTCGTAGGTCGACTCGTCCCGGATCGTCGCGGGATCGAAGACGATCACGTCCGCGAACCATCCCTCGCGCAGCTCCCCGCGCTCGGCGAACTTGAACTGCCGGGCTGTGACGGAGCTGGCCGCGCGAATGGCGTGCGGCATGGTGATGACCTGCTCATCGAGCACGTAGCGCCGGAGCTTGCGCGGGAACGTCCCGTACTTGCGGGGGTGGCCCCCCGAGCCGTCGGAACCCGTGGCGACCCAGTCCTCCTTCATGAAGGCCTTGATGTCGTCCTCGTTCATGTTGAACGAGGCGAGACCCGCGCCGCCCGCGAGGATGATGTCGATCGCGGTCTGCAGCGTGTCCTTGCCGCGCTCGCGAGCGACCTCGAGCAGCGTCTTTCCCCGGATCGACGAATCCCGGCCGCTCGTGATGAGCAGCGAATTCGCGCCGCCGCGGCGCCGCATGTTGTCGAGCATCTCGCGCTCGATGCGCGGACGGAGCGAGGCGTCCGCGAGCCGCGCGCGGACCGAGTCGCCGCCGCCGCTTTCCGCCCAGCGCGGCAGCAGCGCCGCGCTCATCCCGGTGCCTGACGCGGTGTAGGGGTACTGGTCCGCCGTCACCGGCTGGCCGGCGGCGCGCGCGGCCCGCACCAAGGCGATCACGCTGTCCGACTTTCCCCACACGTCGACGCCGAGTGCCTTGATGTGCGAGATGTTCACGCGGGCGCCCGACTCGCGTCCCACGCGCAGCGCCTCCGCGACGGACGCGATGAGGCCGATCCCGTACGAGCTCTCGTCACGCGTGTGCGAATCGTACACGCCGTCGTAGCGCGCGGCGACCTTCGCGAGCTCGATGACCTCCTCTGTCGTGCCGAACGAGCCCGGCGCGTAGAACAGGCCTGACGAGAGCCCGACGGCGCCCGCCTCCATGGCCTGCCGCACGAGCGCCCGCATCGAGTCGAGCTGCTCCGGCGTCGGTGCGGCGCTCGACATCCCCATGACCGTCCGGCGCACGGCGCCGTGGCCCACGAGGACGGCGGCATTCGTCCCGAGGCGGTGGTCCTCCCATCGCCGCATCAGCTCGGCTACCCGCGGCGTACCATGACCGTCGTTCCCCGTGATGACCGTCGTCACGCCCTGCATTAGGAACGGAATATTGGATGCGGAGGCGCTGTCGGAGAGATCCTCCGTGACGTGGGCGTGCGCATCCACGGCGCCCGGTGCGACGATCATTCCCGCCGCCTCGATCGTGCGTGCGGCACGCACGCGGTTCTGCGCGTCGCCGATGAAGACAATGCGGTCGCCGCGGATCGCGACGTCGGAGCGCCGGGGGGCGCTGCCCGTTCCGTCGACGACAGTTCCGCCACGAATGAGAAGGTCCGCCTGCACCTGCTGCGCGGCGGCGTCCGACGCGGCGAGCAGCACCGCGGCGGTGGGAAGAGTCCAGAGGAATCGCATGCTGATCGGGGGATGCGGGTGGAAGGAGAACCGTAATCCTACGCGCCGGACCACCTTGGCGCTGCCGTGCGGGAATGTCCTACACCGGTGTCGGGCGTACCGTCGCGGAGGTCGTCGACGGTCCCGACAGCGGGATGGCCCGTGCATTCCCAGGTTTATCCCGGGAAGCGCACGGAGCGAAATCCAGGATGCCGACGACGATCGAGACGCACATGTGTGGAGCGCCGGCCGCTCCGTGCCATTCGCTGGTGGCGCCGTCAGACGAAGTGGCGCGCCGCCTGCGGCGCGCGCAGGGGCAGATCCAGTTGACCGATCTTCCGGCGCCGTGCGACGCCGAAGCTGGATGACTCCCCCCGCCGATATCGAGGAGCGCGCGGCAGACAGTGCCGGAGCGGCGAGCGGGCCGCTGCTCGTGGCCACGGACGGCTCGGTGCAGTCCGATGCCGCAGTCCGCATGGCGCACCTGCTGTCGCGGTCCTCCGGTCAGGCGGTGCGGGTCCTCGCGGTCGTACAGGCCGTACCGGTCCCGTTGTCCGACCCGGGCCTCGCGCCGCCGCCGCTGGAGCTCGACGACGAGCGCAAGCGCGAGATGCTCGAGACCGTCACCGCACAGATCGCCGGCGTCGCGGGTCCGCACACCAACTGGCCCGTCGAGATCGTCCACGGCCACCCTCCGCGGACCATCGTGCGAGTCGCGCGCGCCCACGGTGCGTCGCTCATCGTGCTCGGCCTCGGCCGTCACCGGATGCTCGACCGGTTGATCGGCTCGGAGACCGCGGTGCAGGTGCTGCGCCTGACGACGATCCCGGTGCTGGCGGTGCCGCCCGGGTGCGAGAGTCTCCCGCGTCGCGCCGTCGCCGCGGTGGATTTCAGCGAGCTGTCGGTGGCGGCGGTGCGCACGGCCCTGGGGGTGCTGGAGGCCGGAGCGTCCTTTCAGCTCGTGCACGTGAACACGGGCACCGAAGACCTCGTCGACGAACGCCCGGACGCCTCGCGCCTCGAGCGGGCCTGGGACGACATCGTCAGGCAGATCGGCGCACCGGAGGACGTCCGGCTGCGCACACTCACGCTGAGCGGAGCGCCGGGTCGGGAGCTGCTTTCCTTCGCGCGGGCATCGCGCGCGGACCTCATCGTTGCCGGCACGCATGGGCGTGGCATCATGCAGCGGCTCGTGCTCGGCAGCGTCGCCACGCAGCTGCTGCGCGGGGCTGAATGCTCGGTCCTCGTGACGCCGCTCGCGCGCGGCGAGGCGCACGCGACGCCGCCGGCGAACGGCGCAGGAAGCGATGACAGCGAATTCGCCGAGCTGCTCGAGCGCTTCACCCGTCGCAACGCGGGGCGGCGCTGCTCGCTCGAGGTGGACGATCCCGAGCTCGGCGCCCAGGAGCAGACTCTGGACTATCCGTTCATGGGCGCCGCGTACGACCCGCACGACCGCCGGGTCGAGCTGATGCTCGGCGACGGCGGGGCGGGCGGGCGGCACCTTACGCGGAGCATCGGCGCGATCACACGCCTGGATGTGCTCGAAGACCCGGGCGGCTGGGACCGGGTGCTGCGGGTCGTGCACGGCCGGGGACAGACGCTGCTGACCTTCGCGCGTTAGGAGCCTTCGCGGACGTCGCTGCGGGCGCGCCGGCCGGTCATCTCATCGACGTGTACACCGTAGACCGCCGTCCGAAAGGGCACGGCATCCTGCGGCGTGCCCATGGCCGGATCCACGGCGCGGAGCATCGCGATCGCCCGGGCAAAGAGGTCGGCGTCGTACTCCGATCCGCCCGGCTCCAGGAGCCGGAAGGAGCCGTGAACGACGACACTCTCCCAGTCGAGCGGCCCGCGGACCTCGTCGATCTCGAACGCGACCCACGGCCGGTGACCGAGCGCCATGAGCTTTGTCCCGGGCGACGTGCGGCCGAACAACCATCCCTTCTCGTACACGTAGCCGATCGGCTCGATGTCGACGCGGTTCGAGTGCGAGAAGGCGATGCGCCCGACGTGGTTGCGGGCGAGCAGGCGCTCGCACTCGTCAGGCGTCAGGTCGGTGAAGCGCGGGTCGCCGCCGAGGGCCCCGCTCGAGGGCGGCGTGCTGCGTGACGTCATGGTGCCGGGGTGGGGGGGGTGCGAGGATTTCCGCGCATGATGGCGCACTCACGTGATCCAGGCCAGTCTTGACGCGGGGCCGTGCCGACCGCGACGCTCACCGTCCGCCGCCGATTCGTGCGAGCGCGCCCGGCGTGCGCAGGACGACCGCGAAGGCCGCGAAGCCCAGGGCGAGCAGGAAGGCGACCGCCGCCGCCGGCCGCAGGGCCGCGTACGTGAAGCCCAGGAAGGCGATCAGCAGCACGGTCACGCCGTCCATGAAGGCGTCGGCCGCGCGTGGGGCGGCCGTCGTCGCGGCCGGCGACATGTAGCCGAGCGCCGCCTGTATGCCGGTCAACGCGAAGAGCAGCAGGGCGCCCTCCGTCAAGAGCGCGGCGGAGTAGAAGCTGTTCTCCCGCCAGAGAATCAGATTGGCGGCGAGGTGCCCGATGGCCGCGATCGTAATCGCGATCGTGAGCCCGGTGACGAGGCGGCCGGGGTGCTGTCGCCGTCGACGGTGAACGTAGACCGCTGCGACGGGTGCCGCGGCGGCGCACGACAGCGCTGACCAGCGCCAGACCGGCGCGATTTCGCTGGCCAGGTCCGAACTTCCGAGCACGCCGAGCGCCAGAAGGATCGAGCCGGTGAGAATCCAGGGCGCGCCGCGCCACAATCGCGCCGCCAGGGTGGCCCCCGCGCGGTACGCCCGCGCCATTGACTTGAGGCGCTTGCTGCGCCTCATTGCCCGCACGCGCCACGCACGCCACCGCATGCGGCGGGCAGGGCGCCGCACCGACTGCTCTCCCGTGGCGCCACGTGTCCACCGACCAGACCCCAACCCTCGAAGACTCATCGTCCGGCGAACCACTCGAGCGATCCCTCGCGGCCGCCGAGGCGCGCTTTGCCGGGATCGTGGAGATTTCCTCCGACGCGATCATCTCCATCGACGAGGAACAGCGGATCTGCCTGTTCAACCAGGGCGCCGAGCACGTGTTCGGCTACACGGCCGGCGAAATCATGGGCCGGCCGCTCGACGTCCTGCTGCCCGAGCGGTTCCGGGGGACTCACCGGCGTCACGTTCGACATTTCGGCGAGGCGAGGGAGCGGGCGCGGCGCATGGGGGAGCGTACCGCGATCGCCGGATTGCGCAAGGACGGCACCGAGTTCCCCTGTGAGGCGTCGATCTCGCGCTACCGCGTCGGCGAACAGACGGTCTTTACCGTGGTGCTGCGGGACATCACGGAGCGGGCGCGGGCGGCGGAGCGGCAACGGCTGCTCGCGAACGCCGGCGAGCTCATGGCGACGGGGCTGGACCTCGCGGAGACCCTGCAAGGCGCCGCGCGGCTCGCCATCCCGACGCTGGGCAGCGCCTGCGCCATCGACGTGTTTGCGATCGAGGCGGCGCCCCCCGCGGCCTGTGCGCACGTCTCCGCCGACCTGGGGCCGGCGTTCACCGCCGCGTGCCGGGAGCATCCCCTCGACCTGGATGCCAGCCCGACCGTCGGGGAGGCCATCGCGGCGCGCGTGCCGATCGTCAGGCGGGCCGCCGAGCTTCCGACCGCCGATCGGCTGCGTCACGTCATCGAGGCGGCGACCGGCGGAGATCCGAACGGTGTCGCGGCCGTCTTCGCGCTCGTGGCGCGCGGCCGAGGGCTCGGCGTGATGGTGCTGTGCCGTGCCTCCCGGCACTTCGATCCCGAGGACCTCGACTCCACCGCGGATCTCGCGCGACTCATGGCGCTGGCGATCGACAACGCGCGGCTGTACGAGGAGTCCCAGCGAGCCATCAAGGCGCGAGACCAGACCGTCGCCGTCGTCTCGCACGATCTGCGCAATCCCGTGAACGCGATTCGCATGATCGCCGGAAACGTGCTGGCCGGCGCCACCGTGCAAGCGGATCCGGTGCTGGTGGAGTACGTGCAGGTGATCCAGCAGGCCGCTCGTCAGGCGGACACGCTCATCCAGGACCTGCTGGACGTGGCGCGGATCGAGGGGGGCCGGCTCCGGCTCAACCCCGTGCCGACACAGCTCATGCGGGTGCTGCGTGACGCGGTGGAGGTCATGCAGCCGCACGCCCAGGAGCGTGGCGTGACGCTCGAGATCCAGCCGTCGCCCGGCGACGTCGAGGTCTACGTCGACCCGGCGCGGCTCCACCAGGTGGTGTCGAACCTCGTGGGCAACGCGATCAAGTTCACGCCGCGCGAGGGGCAGGTGGAGGTGGAAACGGTCATTCGCGCGGAGGGCGTGGAGGTGATGGTGCGCGATACGGGGGTGGGCATTCCCTCCGAGTCGCTGCCGCACGTGTTCAACCGGTTCTGGCGTGGCCGCGAGGACAGCCTGGGCTCCGGGCTCGGTCTCACCATCGCGAGGGGCATCGTGGAGGCCCACGGCGGCCGGATCCGGGTGGAGAGCGTCGAGGGTACCGGCACCACGGTCGCCTTTCACCTGCCGCTCGCCACGGAAGACGCTCGGCCCGCCTGATGCAGGCGGGCCGATGTCTTCGTCAGGCTGGAGCCGGGCGGGGGAGGGGGTCACTCCTTGAGCAGGCCCAGCTTGAGCGCGAGGCGCACGTACTCCGAGCGGTGCGTGATGGCGAGCTTCTCGTTGATGCGTTGCCGGTACGTGTCGACCGTCTTCGGGCTGATGAAGAGCTGCTCACCGATCTCCGGGGCGGTGAAGCCCGAGGCCACGAGGCGCAGCACGTCGCGCTCCCGTTCCGTGAGCTTCTCGTAGCGCGCGCGGAGGTCGGAGTCCTTGCCATCCTTCGCGATGCCGCGGGCCAGGACACGCGCGGCCGAGGCCTGGACGTAGACGTCGCCGTGGGCGACGGCACGCACCGCGTCGACCAGCTCACGGTCCGCGGCGCTCTTGACGACGTAGCCGCTGGCGCCCGCCTCGAGCACGCGGACGAGGTACTCCTCCTCGGCGTGCATCGTGAGGACGAGGACTCGCGGGGAGTCCTCCTTCTCGAGGATCTTCTGGGTCGCCTCGATGCCGTCCATCTCGCCCATGGCCAGGTCCATGACCATCACGTCCGGATGGAGGCGCTCGGCCGCGGAGATGGCGTCGCGGCCGTTGGAGGCCTCGCCGACGACGCGGATGTCCTTGGCGGGGCTCAGTACGGCCTTGAGTCCGGCGCGGACCACGGCGTGGTCGTCCACCAGTACCACATTGATGATGTCGTCGTGCATATGAGCCTGCGCTCCAAGGGATTCGCTGTCAGGTAAACCTCCCACGTGGGGAAGGTGGCGCAAGGGGTGGCGGAACGCATGCGGACGCGTGCCGTTTCTTCCGTCAGGGAATCCCCGACAACGCGCCACGAGGGTGACCGGCCGTCCGTCGCCCCGCGGCGTTCTCGTCCCGCGGCGGTCTGGAGTGCGCGCAGACGGCGTTGCCGTTCAGTCGAGGCGCGCTCGCCGGGCGGCCAGCGACGCGTCGATCGAGTACGCCCCGGCTCCGGCGAGCGCGAGCGCGACGGACGCGGCGAAGAGCATCATGGTGAACTCGATTCCCCTCGGGAGGAAGAAGCCGTGCGGGAGGTGGGCGATGAGCATGGCGCCGAGCATGTCGACGGCGAGCCCGACGGCAACGATCCGGGTGAGCACGCCGAGGATCAGGGCGATGCCGCCGGCGAACTCGAGCACGGAGACGACCGGAGCGACGACCTCCGGCAACGGCACGCCCATGCCGCCGAAGGAGTGGGTCACGCCCGCGATACCGCGCTGAAACAGCTTCTGGTAGCCGTGGGCGATGAAGACCGCGCCGGTCGCGAGCCGGAGGACGAGCAGCGCGACGCTCAGCGGGGTGGCGGAGGCGGGGGAAATGCGAGCGGTCATGCGTACCCTACCTTACGAGTGCGGATGCGGCGCGCCGCGTTATGCAACGGCGCTTGGCGATCCAGCGTGGTGATGCCGGATTCGGACCCGCGCCCGGTCGCCGAGGTTCCGGCTACGGGGGCGGGACTCATTTGTCGTCGCGCGCGAAGCGGGAGGGCGTGCGGGCCGGAGGTTGCGGTCGGGCTGGGGCGGTGCTTGATTCCAAGACGCAAGCCCGCCTCACACAAGCAGTTAGACCCGGTAGCTCAGTTGGTAGAGCAACGGACTTTTAATCCGTAGGTCCTGGGTTCGAGTCCCAGCCGGGTCATCTGTCCCAGCAGGACGACAATTTGGAGAGCGCAGCGGTTAGGCTCCCTTCGTCGTTAGGAGAAAGATGACGGAACGGGGAGAGGGTCGAGGCGACCGGCGCAGCCTGCGCGCGAGTTGCTCCACTGCGCGTAGTCGGTCCCGACCCCACCGACGGCCGCCTGGTCGAAGGCCGCCCCCTCACCCCCCCCGCCGGATGGGTCCGTGCATCCGATGACAGAGCGATCGTGAGGTCGGTCCGATGATATCGCCCACGCGCACCGCGGCAGTCGTATTGTTACTCCTCGGGTCGATCACGCTGCCGATCATTCTTGTGGGTGACTGGCTTGAAGGGGCGAAGCCTCAACTCGGTTCTGCCCGATTGCTCGCGTCGATTCCCGCGTGGGTGACGCTTTGCATCGGTGCCGCCCTGATCGGGAGGGGGAGGCACCGACCCCTCCGCGCCCGATCTGCGAAGCGGCTGCTGCTGGTCGGATCCGCGACGAGTCTCTCCGCCGTCTTCGCTGCGGCTCTGACACTGGAACCCGGACGAGCATTCGCTTACGACAGTACCACCGGGCTCATGAAGGCACATCAGCGGGTCGTGAAGATCGCGGGCCGGTCGCGGACCGGCGTCTGCCGGTGCACGCCGGACAAGATCACCCGGATCACGCTGCCGGGGGGCTTCGAGACACGCCTCTCGATCTACGACAAGGGCGGCCCTGCGCCGCGTGCCGGCTTGGTCGTGGCACACGGGAACACTTGGAAGGGGAGCGATCTTTCCACCTATCGATTGCTCGCCAGTCGGCTGGCAGAGAAGGGTCACATCGTGGTGACGCTCGACTTCCCGGGGTTCGGCCGATCAGACGACCCGTTCGGTCAAGGACCCTCGGCGGTCGCGGATGCGTACGACAGACCGGCCCAACTGCACGCAGCGATCGACTATCTCATCGCCAACACCCAGGTGGACCGGTCCCGAATCGCGCTGTTCGGCCATTCGGGTGGCGCGAATTGGGCAATGCGAGCGGCGATCAGCCACTCCGACGTCGCACGGGTCGCCGTCATGGTTGCGCCGCCGCCCGCCACGGAGGGCGACAGCGATCGTGATAGCCCCGAGTACGCTGTTCGACGCGGAAACTATTTCGCCCGCCGATTCACCGAGCAGCACCGGTTCGTCTATGGGACCGACATTCCAGAATGGTTCAGTTGGGACATGACGCTGCACGATGTGCGTTATGGGGATGATGTCTGGGCCCTGTTCGCCGATCCTGGCCACAAACCGATACTCCTGGTACTCGGTGAGCGCGATCAGCCTGACGGGCACGGAGCCGTCCTTGAGCAGTTTGCTTCCGTCGCGGGCTCCACGGACATGCTACTGCTCACCCGCGCGGACCATTACGCCAACACCGCACAGTCGCTGGGTTTCGTGTTCTACGATATCGACGTGGCAGCACAGCTCGTCGGCGGTCTCTCTGCCTGGCTCGACAAGAGCGGTTGAACGGAGCCGCCACGGGTTCGCCCGGAGACCACAAATGCTTCAGTGCCGCCGCCGAACCCGGGCTCACGACAGTCGCGACGACGGTCCGCCGGTGCTCCACCGTCACCGCTCTTTCCCAGCTCGCCCTTCAGCACCTGCAGATCCAGCGCCGGCGGGCTACGACCCGCGTCAGGCGGCGGTCACCTCCTCGACTCCTCCCGGATCCGATCGCCAGGGGAACGGCGGTCCGCGTGAGATGCCCTGGTCGCCTCGACCTGCGCGCGAGCTCGGCTGACCTCAGGAGGCGGTGGACCTGCGGCACCCCGGAGAAGGCCGCCTTTGGGGAGCCGCCGGCGTCGGACCAGGTACGGATGCGGAGCGTCTCGCCGATGGCCCCTCCTGCTTCGCCGTTGCGTTCTGATCTGCAGGACCGACCAGGCATTGGTCGTCCCGACGCCATCAGCGCACTGAGCCGGTTCCCGGGCTTCGTCGCGCGCGATGGTCCGCTTCTGAGCCGTGGACAGGAGGTCCGACGATGCGCCCCAGATCGCTTTTCTGGTTAGGCAGCGCGCTGCTGCTCGCCGCCTGCGACGACCAGATCGTATCCCCGGTCGTTCCGGAGGAGGCGCCCGTGGAGGGGCCGAAGCTCACCTTCGGCACGCCGCAGTACGACGGAGCCAACGCGGCCGCCGTCGACGAGAATGGTTTCGTCTACGTCGCGGGCCGGACCGACGGCTCGCTCGACGGGCCCCACCGAGGCATGGCTGATTTCTTTGTCCGCAAGTATCACCCGGAAGGGGACGTGCTCTGGGCGGACCAGTTCGGCACGCATCTGCACGATGAGGCGACGGGCGTCGCCGTGGATCGCTCAGGCAACGTGTACGTCGTCGGTCGGACCGAGGGTTCGCTGGCGGGGAGTCGGGGCGGATTCGACGCCTTCATGCGCAAGTACGACACGAACGGCCTGCTCCAGTGGACCCGGCAGTTTGGGTGGGGTCTCTCCGGCGCCCACGAGTTCGCGACAGGGGTGGCAGTCAACCCCGATGGCAGCGCTGTCTATGTCTCGGCGAACTCCACTGCGTCTGGCGAGTCCGACGCCTTGGTCTTCAAGTACAGCTCCGACGGCGACTCCATTTGGACGCGAGTGACGTCCACCCCCGGCGGGGATTACGCAACGGGAATCGCAGCTGATGCTCTTGGGAACGTGTACGTCGTGGGTTACACGGCCGGGGATTTGGGGCCCTGTTGCATCCCGCAGGGAGGTAACGATGCGTTCATCAAGAAGTACGACCCCAACGGTCTAGTCTGGACAAGGCAATTCGGCACGATTGGCGATGACCGGGCGCACGCCGTGGCGGTTGATCCCTTTGGCAATGCGATCCTCGCAGGTGCGACGTTGGACCCGTCGCGCTGGGGGGTCAGCTGGGACGCATTCGTGCGCAAGTACGACGGCAACGGTCAACTGCTCTTCGCAAGCACGTTCGGCAGTTCCAGCGACGATCAGGCGACCGCCATCACCGTCGACGACGCCGGCTCGTACTATGTCACGGGCGTCACCAGCGGCTTGCTCATGGCGGGGCATGGCAAGGCGAACGCAGGGGGTTCCGACGTCTTCCTGTACAAGTATGACGTCAGCGACAAGCTCATTTGGACGACGCAGTTCGGAACTTCTGCCGACGATCGAGCGTCAGGCATCGCCTCCCTTTCGCTCGATCCCGCGCAAGGCCCGCGGATCTTCATCGCAGGATCCACGGCGGGCACACTGGTCGGCAAGAATCGTGGAAAGTACGACGCCTACTTGCGTTGCCTGGGTCACTTGGGGTCGACGATCTGGACCGATCAGTGAGCGAGCGCGGCCCGCCGCGCATCAGCCCCGCCCCTCGTAGATGCACCCGGTGGTGCACGTCTCCTGCACCACGATCCGGGTCAGTCCCGTCAGGCTTGGCGCGAGCCGCTCCCAGATCCACTGCGCGAGCACCTCGCTCGTCGGGTTCTCGAGCCCGGGGATCTCGTTCAGGTAGCGATGGTCGAGCGCGTCGTGCAGCGGCTGCCACGCGGTGGCGAGGTCGGCGAAGTCCCGCACCCAGCCGAGCCGCGGATCGAGCGCGCCCTCGACGTGCACGGCGACGCGGAACGAGTGCCCGTGCAGCCGCGCGCATTTGTGCTCGGCCGGTACGTTAGGCAGCCGGTGCGCGGCCTCGAAGGTGAACTCCTTCCAGATGATCATCGGCGGGGCGCGCCCGCGTCGCGCCTCATCGGATCCCCACCGTCTTGTGCGTCTGCACGCTCAGCCGCCACTGCGGGTGGCGCAGGCAGTACGCGATCGCCAGGCGGGTATTCTCCTCGAGATTCGGGCCGTCCATCGGCTGGAGGAAGAAGTGATCGAACCGCAGCGCGGCGAAGCGCTCGGGTGGCGCGTCAGGCTGCGGATAAACGAGCTTGAGCTCGTCCCCGTGATCGAGCGCGAGCGGCGCCTCCGCCTTGGGGCTCACGCAGATCCAGTCGAGCCCCGCGGGCGGTTGAAGCGTGCCGTTCGTCTCCACCGCGATCGCGAATCCACGCGCGTGCAGCGCGCGCACCAGCGCGTCGTCGAGCTGGAGCAGCGGCTCGCCACCGGTGCAGACCACGAAGCGGCCGACCCCGTGCGAACCGGCGCCGGTGGTCCAGCAGCGCTCGACGGCATCCGCCAGCGCATCCGCGTCGGCGAACTTGCCGCCGCCATCGCCATCGGTGCCCACGAAGTCCGTGTCGCAGAACGTGCACACGGCCCGCGCGCGGTCTTCCTCGCGTCCCGTCCACAGGTTGCACCCCGCGAAGCGGCAGAACACGGCGGCCCTACCGGTGTTGGCGCCCTCGCCCTGGAGCGTGTAGAAGATCTCCTTTATGGCGTAGCTCATGGCGCGCGCGCCGCCCCGGCGTAGGGAGCAGGATCTTCCATCCCCGCCTCGGCGAACCCCTTGAGGCGGAGCCGGCACGCGTCGCACCGGCCGCATGCGGCGCCGTCGGCATCGGGGTCGTAGCAGCTCCTCGTCAGGCCGTAGTCGACCCCGAGCGAGCGGCCGAGCCTGACGATCTCCGCTTTCGTCAGGCGGAGCAGCGGGGCGTGGACCGTGAACCGGCGCCCATCTTCCGTGGCGGCCTTCGTCGCGACGTTGGCCAGCCGCTCGAACGCCGCGAGGAACTCGGGGCGGCAGTCGGGATAGCCGCTGTAGTCCAAGGCGTTGACCCCGATGATGATGTCGTCCGCGCCGAGCACCTCGGCCCAGCCGAGCGCGAGCGAGAGGAAGATGGTGTTGCGCGCCGGGACATAGGTGGCCGGCACACCCGCGCCTATCGCGGCGTCGGCGCGATCCTTGGGGACGGGCAGATCGCCGGTGAGGGCCGAGCCGCCGAAGGCGCGCAGGTCGATATCGAGGATGGCGTGCTCGACGACGCCGAGGTGCGCGGCCACCCTCCGGGCGGCGTCCAGCTCCTGCTCGTGCCGCTGCCCGTACCGGACGCTGAGCGCGTACGGGCGGAACCCGCGCTCGCGCGCGACGGCCAGCACGGTGGCGGAATCGAGGCCGCCGCTCAACAGCACGACGGCCGGACGGCCGGTGGACGAGGCAGACACGCCGAAAGGTAATTCCGGCTTCGACCTGGGAGCCAGGTCAGGGCAGACCGCGGTGTCCCAGTTCCTAGTTGCTAGTTCCCAGCTCCCAGCTGCTGGCTCTGGCTCCTAGCTCCTAGCTCCTAGTTCCTGGCCCCACCGCTGCGCACCCACTCGTCCACGATCCGCGCGATGTCCGCCGTCAGGCGCTTGGCGACCGCATGCTCCGGAATACCTCCGGTGAGCACGACGAGCACGTACGGTGCGCCGTGCTTCGGGTACACGATGGCGGCGTCGTGCGCGGTGGCGGTGATCCAGCCGGTCTTGTGGGCCACCCGTGTGCCGGGCGGCAGACCCGCGGGGATGCCGTCGTTGAACTCCTGCCGGAGCAGGATGTCGCGCATCGCGGCGGTGCTCGCCGGCGTGGCCGCCTCGCCGCGCTCGAGGGCCGCGAGGATCGTGGCGAGGTCGCGCGCCGTCGTCGTGTTGTTCAATCCCGCTCGATAGGCCTTCCCGTCCTCGACTCCGCGGCGCACCTCAATGTCCTGCGCGCCGAGCGTCCGCATCGCCGCCGTGATGCGCGGGCCGCCGCCCGCGAGGTCGATGACCGCGTTCGTCGCCAGGTTGCTGGAGCGGACGATCATCCGCTCGATGAGCTCTCCAACGGGAACGTGGGTCCCGACGCGGGCATAGAGCGCGCTGTCGGAGTCGTCGTCCGGGGACAGCGAATACGACGAGCCATCCACGATCGAGCGGAACTCGTTGATGAGCGGCGCCTCGTCCTCCTTCGTCAGCTCTCCCCGGTCGATCCGCTGAAACAGGGCGATCATGACCGGGACCTTCATCGTGCTGGCGGCGTGGTACGAAGTGTCGGCGTTCAGGAAGAGCGAGTCGGCACGTCCCAGGTGACGATACGCGACCGCCACCCGCGCGCCGGGTACCTCCGCAATGCGTGCCCGGAGCGCATGCTCCAGGGAATCCGGCGTCTGCGGGGCCGTGACCGCCGTCACGACGAACGCGGCAGAAATGAGTCGCATGGCGCTCAATATATGCCATAGGCGCGCGCCCCAGGCGCATCCGTTGCGTTTGCCTGGCTGGATCGTTCCGCCAACAGAGACCTCGCGCCCATTTCCCTGATGGACAACGCCATTCCGCCGGATCCCACCCGCCAAGACGACCCGCTGTCGTCGACCCTGCCGCACAGTGGGCGGCGGGAGCGGCTCCGCTTTGCGGACTTCAGATTCGTACGAACCCCGGACGGTCGATGCACGGCGGACGTCTTGCTCGATTGGGTGGATGGAGTGCAGGTTCGTGGCAGCGCGTCGGGGCAGTCGAATACCATGGTGGACCTTCGGGTCGCCGCCGAGGCGGCCCTGCGCGCCCTCGAGACGTTCGGGGATCGGACGTTCGCCTTCGAGCTGATCGGAGTGAAGGCGGTCCGCGCCTTCGACGCCAACGTCATCATCGTCTGCATGGACATGCGGAACGGCCAGGGGCCGCAGCGGTTGCTCGGGGTGTCGCTTGCCGAAGAGGATCCCGTGCGCGGCGCGGTGATCGCCGTTCTCAACGCCACGAATCGCGTTCTCGGAAACTTCATCGCCATGCGCTGAGCCTCGCGCCGGCTTCCGAGACGCCGTAACCGGAGATAACGAGATGATCCCGCCGACCGGCGACGCCGACGACCTTTGCCGCACCGCATGCCCCGCTGAGCGGAGGTCGAACCGGTGACGTTGCGCTCCGCGAGCGCCGCCGCGCTCCTGCTCCTCGTGGCTGCCTGCCACTCCGCCCGCCCAGCACGCCCCGCCCCCGATCCCGTCCCGACCGCGACGCCGAATGGCACGGCATCGGCGTCCGCGCTCGAGGCACGCGACGCATCGTCGCCCGAGCTCGATCCGCCGACCGACGGACCCGACGGCGCCGAAGTCGCCGCCGAGGCGCTGCGGCTCTTCGGCGACTCCGTGGCGGTCGGGCCCGCCGAGTCCGCGCCTGACGAGCCGACGTGGGACATCGACGTGCGGTCGTACGAGACGCACGACCGCGTCACGTACTACGTGCGCCGCTTCAGCGGCTCGGCGCGCCAGCACTTCGCCGAGCAGCTGTCCGAGGGCACGCGGTACGCGCCGATGATCCGCGCGAAGCTCCGCGCGGCCGGGCTGCCGGAAGACCTGATGTATCTCGCGCTCATCGAAAGCGGCTTCGACGTGCATGCCTACTCGCGCGCGGCGGCCGTCGGGATGTGGCAGTTCATGACGACGACGGCGAAGGGGACGGGGCTGCGCGTGGACTGGTGGGTGGACCAGCGGCGCGATCCGGTCGCGTCGACCGACGCCGCGATCAAATTCCTGGGGTGGCTCAACGACCAGTTCGGGTCGCTGTACCTCGCGGCCGCGGCGTACAACGGCGGTCCCGGACGCGTGTCGCGCGGCCTGACGCGACATGCGAGCGCGATCAGCGACGCCGAGGGCGATGACGTGTTCTTCGCGCTGGCGGAGACGAAGTACCTGCGGGCCGAGACGCGCGACTACGTGCCGAAGCTCATTGCGGCCGCCCTGGTCGCGAAGGAGCCCGGCCGGTACGGGCTGACGGTGGAGCGGCGCGACACGCTCGCGTACGATTCGGTCCGGGTCGGGAAGGCGACGCCGCTGGCCGCGGTCGCGGCCGCGGTGGAGGTGCCGGTGCGCTCGATCATGGACCTCAACCCGCACGTGCTGCGCGGGATGACGCCGCCGGCGGATTCCTTTACGGTGCGGCTGCCGGTGGGTGGGGCCGCGGTCTTCGACTCCGCCTTCGCGGCGCTGCCGGACAGCGTTCGCCAGGGATTCCGCCGCCTGACGAGCCGCAAGGGCGAGACGCGGGCGTCGCTGGCCAAGCGGGCCGGCCTTACGACCACCCAGCTCGCGGCGTACAACCGCTCACTGCGGGTGGCCCAGAGCGGCGCGGTGGTCTCGGGACAGACGGTGCTCGTGCCGACGCGGGCCGTGCTGGCGGCGGCGCGCAACGTGCCCGATCCGTCGGTCGAGCGGTACGGCTCCAGCAGCGCGACGCACGTGGTGCGGAAGGGCGAGTCGCTGAGCACGATCGCGCGCCGCTATCGCACCTCGGTGTCCACCCTCCAGCGGCTGAACGGCCTCAAGAAGACGGTGATCTATCCAGGCCAGGTGATCGTCGTGCGCGCCGGCACGACGCGGAGTGCCGCGTCAGGCGGCCGCGCGACGAACGGCGTCTACCGCGTCCGGTCGGGGGATACGCTGAGCGGCATCGCGAAGGCGAATGGCGTGAGCGTCGCGCAGCTGAAGCAGCTCAACGGGCTGAACGGCGACCGGATCCAGGTGGGGCAGCGGCTGCGAGTGAACTGACGGTCCGACAGCAGGCAGAGGTCCCCGGGGGATCGGTCGCGGGGCCTCACGGTGTGGCGCGTCGACGCGCGCTCGAGCATGCTGCGTGTGAAGCGCGAATCCCAGGTGCGGCAACGCCTATCGAATTCCGGATGGATGTGAAACGGGCGGCGAGTCGACTCGCCGCCCGTTCGCGTACCGGACATCCGTGCGCCGGGCTCAGTTCACCACGCCCGGTCCCTCGTACCCCTTCAGCACGATCCGCTCATAGCCGTTCGCCGGGCTCTCGCCGCGCGCCAGCGCGGCGTTCACCGCGACAGGACCGCGGTTGTAGACGAGCAGCGCGAGCGTCACGTCGTTATCGTACTCGCGGATCAGCGCCCGCAGGTAGCGGAAGCCAATTCGCAGATTCCGCTTCGGCTCGAACAACTGCTCCCGCGTGACGTTCGGCTCGAAATGGCGCGCCGTCGGCAGCATCAGCTGCGTCAGGCCGAGCGCCCCGACGGGGCTCACGGCGCGGGGGTTGAACTCGCTCTCCAGCCGCACGACGCGGAACGCCAGGTCCGGATCGAGCCCCTCCGCCAGCGCGACATCGTAGATGGACGTTGCAAGGCGCGCGTTCACACTGTAGCGCGTGCCCAGCTCCAGAATGCGCTCGGCGCGCTGCAGGGTGTTCCGCGTGATGTCGAGTTCCGCGGCCGTGGAATCGAGCGCCTGCCGGAGCCGCTCGACCTCGGTCTGCGGGGCCGAAATCGTCACACCGGTGGCGCTGGCCTCCTCCTGCTTGATCTGCAGCAGGGCGAAGACGGCACCGACGAATCCAATGAAGAGGACAAACCGCCGCATCTTGTGGCGTCGCCGCTCACGGTCGCCGCGGTGGACGTAGTCATTTCTTTTCAATTGCATCAAAACCCCTCATATCAAGGGTATCTCGCAGCGGCGTCGAGCCGCATCGCCCGATCGCCGCCTGCTTGGTAGGCAACGGCCGTGCCGCTATTCCGCTCGGTATACCCCGCTGCGGCCTCCCCGCTTCTCCAGCAGCCGGATATCCGTGATTCGGAGCGTCCTGTCGGCGGCCTTCACCATGTCGTAAATGGTGATGAGCGTCACCGCCGCGGCCGTAATGGCCTCCATCTCGACCCCGGTGGGCGCCGTGGTCCGCACCACGGCTTCGACCGTTAGGCCTGGGAGTGTATCGTCAGGCTCCAGGGTCACCGCAATGTCCGTCAGGGGCAGGGAATGGCACAGCGGGATCAGCTCCGCGGTGCGCTTCGCGGCCAGAATCCCCGCGGTGCGCGCGACCGTCAGCACGTCGCCCTTCGTGACGGCGTTCGCCCTTATGGCGGCCAGGGTCTCGGGCCGCATCACGATCGCCCCCCCTGCCTTGGCAATGCGGTCGGTAGCCGGTTTTTCCGACACGTCGACCATCCGTGCTCCCCCATCGGGTCCGATGTGACTCAGGTCACTCATTCGGCGCCAGCCGTAGCCAGGACCGGGATCAGGTCGGCCGCCACGAGCTGGGGATTGGCGTTGTTCGAGGCGCGCTCCTTCGCCCTTTCTACGGCATCGATGGCCTCAGAAATGGACACCGCCTGTGTCGCCTGCTGTTGTGCCAGCGCCGCACGCTGGCGGTCCGCCAGGAGGAGCAAGAGGGAATCGAGGACATCGGTGAAGAATCCGCGCGCCTGCGCGGCGGGCACCGCGAGCGCGGCGCGAGACCATGCGGCGCGACCCTTCGGGGCGGCCTCCAGAAGCTGGCGGGCAGCTTCCACGGCGGCGGCGCGGGACTCGGCCCCGATCAGAGCGCCCGGGGCGCCGGCGGCGAGACGGACGGCATCCGCCGTCGGGCGCACCGCCTCGCGCACCAGCGGGTGGTCCAGGAACGCGCGCATCTCGGCGTCGGACAGCGGCGTCGCGCGCAACGCGATGACGCGCGACCGGATGGTCGGCAGCAGGGCTCCGGGCTCGCTCGTCGTCAGGATGATCGTGGTGTCCGCGGGGGGCTCCTCGAGCAGCTTGAGAAACGCGTTGGCCGCCTGGTCGCTCCCTTCCTGCGCGACCATGCGCTCCGCGTCGCCGACGATGAAGACCTTGCGCCTGGCGAGCGTCGGGGTCATCACGGCGAGCTGCACGAGGGCCCGGACCGTCGCCACGTGAATGGCCTCGCGGCCGCTCGGCCGTTCGTAGAGGCCGTGGGCCTGGACGCGCTCGGCGATCGCCTCCGCGAGATGCTCCTGCACCTCCTGCGGGCTCGCATCCGTCGTCAGGCGCTCGCGCGGAAAGAACCAGCGGAGGTCGGGGTGCGCGAGCACTCCGGCGTAGCGGCAGTGGGCGCAGGCGCCGCACGGCTCGTCGCGGCCGGCTTCGCAGAGGAGGAGCTGGCCGAGCCAGAGGGCGAGACGCTGCTTGCCGATGCCGCGCGGGCCGTGGATGGCGAGGCTGGCAGGGAGGGCGCCGCGTCGCACCGCGGCGGCGAGCCGGCGGCGCAGGTCCTCGTGGCCATGCAGCGGAACGAGCATGGGGGGAATCTAGTCGGGAGGCGGGAGGTGGGAAGGGTGGGGGACGGGGGACGGGGGACGGGGGACGTGAAAATGCCCAATACCTAACGGCGTGCGCGTTGCTGCCTGGCGCCTACTTCGGTGTGGCCTTCCTTGTCCGGTGTCCGGTTCGACCTGTCTCCTTCCGCGGCAGTTCCTCCGTGTCCTCCGTGCCTCCGTGGTTCAAGCTGCTGGAAGGTCCCCGTCCGGAGCCAGCGCAGCCCGATAGGCAGCCGCGTTGTCCTCGTCGAACACGCACGCAATGACGCGATCGAAGTGGTGCTCGTTGTCGCGCATGGCGGCGACGGCGATGCGCGCCGCCAGCGGCTTCGGAAAGCCGTACACGCCCGTGGAGATCGCGGAAAACGCGATCGTCCGGATGTCCGCCCGCTCGCGCGCCAGCTCGAACGCGGTGTCGTACGCCCCGCGCAGCAGCGCCGGCTCGGCCTGGCTGCCGCCGTGCCAGACCGGGCCAACGGCGTGGATCACGTAACGGGCCGGAAGCCGATGGCCCGAGGTGATTACGGCGGAACCCGGGCGGCAGTGCGTCCAGCGGTGGAGCTCCTCGAGCAGTTCTGGTCCGGCGGCGGCGTGAATCGCGCCGTCCACGCCGCCGCCGCCCCGCAGCGCGGGGCTCGCAGCGTTCACGATCGCGTCCACCCGGAGCGTCGTTATGTCGTCGCGCAGCAGCTCGATCATTGCGCGCGGAACTCCTCGGTGAGCCGCCGCGCCTCGGCGGTGAGCTCGGCCTCGCGCTCCGCCGTGCGGAACAGCGCGGCCGCCGCCGAGAGCTGGTCGGGGCGGCCGATGAGCAGCACGACGTCGCCGACCTCGAGCGCATCGTCCCCCGAGGGATTCGCCAGGCGCTCGCCGGTGGCGCGCTGCACGCCGACGACCGACACGCCGGTGCGCTGGCGGAGGCGGGTCTCGGCGAGCGGCCGGCCGTCCATCGCGCTGCCCGCCTCGACCTGCACGACATCGACCGTGAGGCCTGACGCGAAGCGGCCGAGGGTGCCCGCGGGAATGCCGCCTTCGGGCGCGGTCCGCATCGCTTCGTAGCCCGTCGCGCGGATGTTGTCGATCATCCGTTCGATCACATCGCGCGGCACGAGATACCGGCGGAGTACGCGCGAGAAGATCTCGATGCTCGTCTCGAACTCCTCGGACACGACTTCGTCCGTGCCGAGCGCGAGGAGTGGATCCATCTCCTTGAGGTAGCGCGAGCGGACGAGAATGTGCAGCGCCGGATTCAGCCGCCGCGCCGTGACCACGGCGGCACGGGTCGCGATCGCATCGGAGATGGCGATGACCAGCACGCGCGCGCTCATGATGCCGGCATGCTGGAGGATCTCGTCCCGGGTGGCATCGCCGTAGAGGATCGGGCGTCCGCGGGCGCGCTCGCTGCGCACGGTCTCGGGATTGAGGTCGATCACCACGAAGCGGATCCCGGACCGGTGCAACACGCGCGCGAGATTGCGGCCGTTCAATCCGTAGCCGACGATGACCACGTGGTCGCTGAGGCCATGCAGGCGCTCGTCAGGCACCACCGGTGCCAGGCCGGTCCGATG
>DATHUW010000150.1:0-67218 GCA_035461825.1 Gemmatimonadaceae bacterium | reverse complement strand
CCATCCTGCTCACCCAGGAGGATCGCGAGCGCATCGCCTATCACGAGAGCGGCCACGCCATCCTGGGCCTGGTCGTGCCCGGCGCCGACCCGGTGCACCGCGTCACCATCGTGCCGCGCGGCCAGGCACTCGGCGTCACCTATCAACGGCCGGACAGCGATCGGTACAACTATCCCGAGTCATACCTGCGCGCGCGGATCGTCGGCATGCTCGGAGGGCGCGCGGCCGAGGAGGTCGTGTACGGCACGAAAACGACCGGCGCGGAGAGCGACATCGAGCAGGTGACGAATCTCGCCCGCAGCATGGTGACCCGCTGGGGCATGAGCGAGCGGCTCGGCATGGTGCAGCTCGCCCCACGGCAGAACCCCTACCTCGCCAACAGCGATGGCTACGGCGGCCCGCGCTCGTTCAGCGAGGAGACGGCGCGATTGATCGATGCGGAGGTGCTGCGCATCATCTCGGAAAGCCACGAGGAGGCACGTCGCCTCCTCCGGGAGCACCGCCGCGAGCTCGATGCGCTGGCCGAAGCCTTGATGGCGCGCGAGACACTCGATGAGCAGGATATTCTCGAGGTGACGGGGCTGCCGCCGGCGCCGGCGATCCCGGCCGGCATTCCCACCCACACGAACAGCTGACGCCCTGGCCACGCTCTCTCCCCCAGGCAGAACGCCGAGGCGGCGCAGACTCCCCGCCGCAGTCGGTTGCGCTACCAGCGCCAGGTCACCGAGGCCACCGCGTAGTGGAGCCAGGCAAAGCTGTAGACCTCGTCGACGTCGGCGCCTCCCTCCACGGTGCGATACCCGGCCCGCACCATCCACGCTCCCCCGGGATCGTAGCCGAGCTTCAGCGCCGCATCCACGGCTCGCCCGGGTCCACCCGCGAGGCCGTCCGCCTCGAGCCCCAGGGGCCAGCGCGGCGCAACGAGCCACTCACCAGCAAGGTGCAGCAGCGGCACAAACCCGAGGTCGTCCTTCCGTCCGCTCGTGGTTCCCTGCCGGAGCGAGACCTCCGCGTCCCGCATCTTGGCGGTGCCCCCCACCAGTCCGACGTGCGCGGCGCCGTTCGAAAGCGATACCGGTACGAGAGCCGGTAGGAGTTGAAGGTGTACGTCGCCTCGACGAGCTCCTGCGCGGCAAAGTTCGAACCGGCGAAATCGAGGGCCTGACCGGGCACGCCGGACTCGGTCAGGGAGAACGGAGCCAGGAGCAGGCGCAGACCGTGGCGCTCTCTCACGTTCCACGTCACGTAGACTCGGCCCGCGGCCCACGGTCCGGTTCCGACCAGATCGGACAGCGAGAATCGCGTTGCCGGTCCGTCGTTGGGTATCTCCACGTCGTTGTAACGCTGCCAGGCCGGCCCTCCTTCGAGCTCGATCGCGAAGGCCGGCGTCCGGTTCGCGGCCGTGGATGGTTGCGCGATCGAGACGCCGGGCATCGCCAGCATGGCCCGAAACCTAGCAATGACAACTGTCGCTTCGACATCATCGGTTTCGGAAAAGTGGCACCGCGGCCACCGTCCGGTGGACTCACATCCGACCAGCGCACGTACCGTTCCCCTCGCCGGTGGGGGCAGCCAGGCGGACGAGGAATCTGGGCACGCGCGTGCAGGAAGCGCGGAGCACCCTGTGCGCGATATCCCTACCTGAAAACCGGAGGGCCTCCGCTGATAATCGACCGGGCGCCACACGACATTGGAGCGTTGCCATCCCTGTGGCGCGCCGTCGCGCCGCCGCACCCGGTCCCGAGGAGGCCCTGTGTCACGCGAAGCCACATCCGTCGAGGAACGCGCCGAAGTCGACATCACGCCGGCGGAATGGTCGAAGCCTCTCCTCCGCGCGCTCGTGGAGCTGGCGATACTCGCTCCTTCGAGCCATAACACGCAGCCGTGGTTGTTCCGCATCGGTGATGACGGCGTGGAGGTGCACGCCGACCGCTCGCGAACCACACCGGTCGTCGACCCCGACAATCGGGAACTCATCATCAGCTGCGGCGCCGCGGTCGGCTTCCTTCGGCTGGCCCTCCGAGCGTCGGGATTCGAGGACGTCGTCGAACGTACGGCATCCACGGGAACTCCGGACCTCCTCGCCATCGTGCGGCCCGGCGCGCCGCGAACGATGATGGCGGAGGATGCGGCGCTCATCGAAGCCATGACATCGCGGCGAACCAATCGCAGGGCCTTCGAGCCGCGTCCCGTTCCTCGGGCCCTGCTCGCCCTCCTCACGGAATCCGCGCGACGTGAGGGAGCCTGGGCCCGGGTCGTGACCGCACAACCGGAAAAACACGCCATCGCCGACCTCGTCGCCGATGGCGACCGGCGTCAGGCAGACGACCCGGCGTTCCGGCGCGAACTCGCCGAATGGATTCGCTCGAACCATTCACGGGCAGGGGACGGCATCCCCGGATACTCCCAGGGGATCGGCGACCTCGCATCGCTCGCCGGGCCGTGGATCATCCGCACCTTCGACTGGGGCAACGGGCGCGCCGCCAGCGACCGGCAGCTCGCGGAGGGGTCGCCGGCGCTGGTCGTGCTCGGCACCGACGACGATACGCCGGAAGCCTGGGTGCGGACGGGCGAGGCACTCGCCCGCATGCTCCTGCTCGCCACCGTCCACGGGTTGTCGGCGTCGTTCCTGAACCAGCCGATCGAGATTCCGGAGCTGCGCCGGACGCTCGCCCTCACCCTCGGACTGGCCGGCTCGCCGCAGTTGCTGCTCCGGCTCGGGTACGGCCCGGAGGTACCTCCGACTCCGCGACGGGATCTGGAGGACGTCCTCCTCGCCTGACGACCGCGATGGCCGACGCGCGGCATCGCGGACGGCGGACAGTGCGCGCTAATCGCGCACTCTGATGGGAGGGGCTATTATTCGGCCCCTCCATCCTCGCCCTCCCACACCCCCCAATGACCAGATACGCCAACATCCTCGAGACCGTCGGCAATACCCCGGTCGTCAAGATCGGCAAGCTCGCCCCCGCGGGTATCGACCTCTACGTCAAGATCGAAGCGTTCAACCCCCTCGGCTCCGTGAAGGACCGGCTCGCGCTGGGCGTCATAGAGGATGCCGAGCGGCGGGGCGTGTTGAAGCCGGGCCAGACGGTGATCGAGGCGACGAGCGGCAACACCGGCATCGGGCTCGCGATGGTGTGCGCGCAGAAGGGTTATCCGCTCGTGGTCACGATGGCCGAGACGTTCAGCGTCGAGCGACGGAAGCTAATGCGCTTCCTCGGCGCCAAGGTGGTGCTCACGCCGAAGGAGGGCGGCGGAACGGGGATGGTGAAGAAGGCCGTCGAGCTCGCGGAGCAGAACGGCTGGTTCCTGACGCGTCAGTTCGAGAACGAGGCCAACGCCGACATGCACTCGCGCACGACCGCGCGTGAGATCGTCGACGACTTCGCGGGTGAGCGGCTCGACTACTGGGTCACGGGGTTCGGCACGGGCGGTACGCTCAAGGGGGTGGGACGCGTGCTCGAGAAGGAGCGCCCGGAAACCAGGATCGTGCTCGTCGAGCCGGCCGACGCGCCGATGGTCTCCAGCAAGGACGCACAGCAGCGCAATGCGGACGGCAGCCCGTCATCGCGACATGCCGCATGGAAGCCGCACCCGATTCAGGGTTGGAGCCCGGACTTCATCCCCAAGCTCACGGGCGATGCCGTGGACGCCGGCACGGTCGACCGTGTCCTCACCGTCTCGGCGCCTGACGCGATGCTGTGGAGCAAGCAGCTGGCGGCCAAGGAGGGGATCTTCGTAGGCATCTCCGCGGGCGGGACGTTTGCGGGGGCGATGGAGGTCGCGCAGAGCGCGCCGAAGGGCACCGTGATCCTCTGCATGCTCCCGGACACGGGCGAACGGTACCTCACCACGCCGCTGTTCGCGGACATCCCCGCGGAGATGACGGCCGACGAGCTCGCGATCGTGCGTTCGACTCCGACGTACGCGGACGTTTCGGCGGGAGGGTCGGCGCCTGTAGCTGGGGGATAGGAGATAGGAGCCAGGAAATAGGGGAGGGGGCCCGGGGCAAGGGGTCAGGGGCGAGGGGCTGTCTGCGCCGAGCGATTGGCTGAACGGCGCATGGCCTTTGCTCGCCCCGGGTCCCTGTACCCCTGCCTATCCCATATCCCGATCCCCCTGCCTGGCGATAGCGTGCCGGCGCGTGCAGCGGCGAGGCCGTCGCCCGACGCGCAGATCCCGTGCGGTCCGGTCGCTACGTTTCAGACCATGCCCGAGACGAGATGTTTGCGCCCGAAGGGCGCCTGGAGGCGTACCGTCAGGTCCGTCGTACTGGCAGCCGCGCTGAGCGTTGGCGTCGCGACGCTGATCGCCGGCGCCGTCGTGCTCCGCGATCCCACGCACCATTTCCTCCAGCGCCGCTCGCACCTCGTGGCGGTATCGGAGGGGCCGATCGAGGTCCTGGACGCGCATCATGTGCAGTCCATACGCCTGACGGCGGCCAGCGGCCTCGAGGTCGAGTTGCTGGTCAAGCGGCCTGCGGAACACGGGGCGACCGGGGCTGTGACCGAGCGACCGCTCGTGCTGCTCCTCGGTGGCCACCGGACGGGCCGCGACGCGGTACGCCTCATCCCCAAGACGCACGGTGCGGTAGTCGCCGCGCTGAATTACCCCTATCGGGGTGAGCACCGGCTCAAGGGACTCGAGGTCGTGGAAGAAGTGCCGGCGATCCGCACCGCGGTATTCGATACCCCGCCGGCCGTCATGCTCGCGCTCGACTACCTGCTGGCGCTGCCCGATGTCGATGCGCGGCGTGTCGAAGGGGTCGGCATCAGCCTCGGCGCCCCATTCATGGTCATTGCCGGCGCGCTCGATGATCGCCTGACGAGAGTCTGGGCGATCCACGGATCGGGGGGATCGTACGGCGCGCTCGAGACGAACCTGCGCCCGAACATTCCGTCGCGTCCGGCGCGCGTGGCGGTAGCCGGCATTGCCACGCTCCTGATCTCGGGGCCGCGACTCGCACCGGAACGCTGGGCCGGGCAGATCTCGCCTCGTCCATTCGTCATGCTCAATGCGGAGGATGACGAGCGGATGCCGCGCGTCCTGGTGGATCGTCTGTACGCGAGCGCAGAGGAACCGAAGTCGATGATCTGGATGCCTGGCGGACACGTGCGGCCCAACGCGGAACGGGTGCAGCCCCTCGTGGATACGATCCTCGCGCGCGTGCTGACCGGGCCCTGAGCTCCGATGGGCGTCGCCTAGCGATACGCGTGCCGGCGCGAGCGTGTCGACAGGCGGTCGTGGACTCCGGCGATGAGGACGACGGCCGCCGCCACCGGCAGTCCGAGATCCTCGACCATTCCGAGCTGGAGCGCCGCCGACGTGCCGACGACCGCCCATCCGATCGGTACGACCAGCACGGGCCAGGGGGCCGACCTTATCGTCCACAGCAGCAGCCCCAGCGTGAAGATCGTTGTGGGGCACGGTAGGCCGAACGTCGGCGCTTCCGGGTAACCGTGCCCTAGCGCCACACCCAGCACCGGATAGATGACGAGCGCGTACGCGATCAGCGCCGCGCCGGCCGCGCCCCGCGCGCCGACGGGAGGGCTGAAGCGAAGCGTGTCGCGCCGCATGGCGTACCAGAGCAGCAGCCCGGCCTGCGCGACGAAGAGTCCGCCGAACAGCGTCGCCGCCGCATTGATCGGCCTGAAGAACCCGATGTGGTACACGACGCCCATCCAGGCCCACAGAACCGCGAGGATGGCAGCGACCAGGCGAGACGAACCGGCGCTTCCCGACCGGCGTACGGCAGCCCCGATGGCGACGAGCGCGAGCAGCAGGAGCGCAGCCTGGGCCGGCCAGACCGCCTCGTTGTAGCGTGCGAATACCTCGAAGAACTGATGGGTGGAGAATGGCAGTTGCATGGCGCCCTCCCGAGCATTGCGCGTCCCGCACGCGCACATCTACCGCCGGGGGAGTCCGAGCGCCGTAGGGCTCTCTCCGCGTCGCGCGTGGGGAAAGCCGGGACGCGGCCCCTGATGCCGCCGGCGGGGTCGCGGCAACGGCCCGCACGGGCGGTGGTTCATTCCCGGCGCGGCATTACGAGGCCAGCATTCTCCGGCGGGCCTTCATCTCCTCCCCGAGGCGGTCGCACATCACGTCACAGATCTGGAACACGGTATCGTCGGCGAGCGCGTAGTAGACGAAGAGCCCCTCCTTGCGCCGCGCGACGAAGCCGAGCGTGTGGAGCAGCCGCAGGTGCTTGGACAGGTTCGCCTGTCCGAGGCCGGTCGCCTCGCCGAGCTCCGTGACCGAGCGCTCGCCCTTGCGCAGCGCGTTCAGGATCTGCAGCCGCGCCGGCTCGGCCAGCGCCTTGAGACGCTCGGCGATGAGGGTGAGCACCTCGGGGGTGAGGGCGATCTTGGCCATACGGACGCTCCGGGGAATATATACCTGATTGGCAATATAGTATCCTGGGGCAACGGCGAGCAAGCGCCGGCGTTAGGGGGACGGGGGACGGGGGACGAGGGACGAGGGACGCGAGATGGACGGGCAAAGGCCGGGGGCCAGGGAGGCCGCTTGCCGCCAAGCGCAGGTCAAGTCGCTAGGCAGGCGACGACCTACCCCTAGCCCCTGGCGTCCTGGCCCCGAGCCCCTAATCCCTAGTCCCTTGTTCCCGTCCCCCACCCCCCGACCTCCGCCCCACGCCCCACGGCCGCGCACCCCGGAAACCCAACTCGGGCCAGGATTCGCTCGAGCGGGCAGAGGTTCGTCAGGCTCGACTGGAACAGGTTCAGGCCCACGAAGGCCGTGAACAGGAACCAGGCGGGATGCACCCACCAGCCGAGGGCCAGCGAGGCCAGAATGAACACGCCGGCGAACCGGCGAATCACGCGATCGTTGCACATCGGTCGTTTCCGTGATTGAAGGTCGTGGTCAGAAGAACGTCTCGGTCGGCAGCACCGCCACGTGCAGGCGCTCGCCCGCGTCGAGGCGGCCGGTCTCCTCGCGCAGGGCATCCACCAGCACGCCGCTCTGCGGCTCGGGGACGACGCTCACGTACAGCGTCGACTTGCCGGGCCACGCGCGCGATCCCTCGCGCCGCCCCGTGCTCCCCGCCCCGTGCATGTCGCGGAACTCCGTGTAGCCCCCGGCGCCGTGGCGGTCAAGCAGCGAGGTGATCCGCTGCGGGTCGGGGCCGCTGTACACCAGCATCAGCATCTTCATCGTCAGGCGCCTCCGGAGCGTGGGCCGGCGCCTCGCGCCGGCGCAGCTCCCAGTAGAGAATGGGAACCACCACCATGGTGAGCAGAGTGGCCACCACAGCGCCGCTCATCAGCGCCACGGCCAACCCCTGGAAGATCGGATCGAGCACCATCACCAGCCCGCCAACGACCACCGCCGCCGCCGTCAGCGCGATCGGGCGGAACCGCACGGCGCCCGCCTCGAGCACCGCCTCGCGCAACGGACGACCCCGGGCTTCCGCCAGTTGGATGAAGTCCACCAGCAGGATCGAGTTCCGCACGATGATCCCCGCCAGCGCGATCATTCCGATCATCGACGTCGCCGTGAAGAACGCGCCCGAGAAAGCATGCCCCGGCAGTATCCCGATCAGCGTGAGCGGGATCGGCGCCATGATCACCAACGGGATCTTGAACGACTGGAACCAGCCGACCACCAGCACGTAGATGAGCACGAGCACGATCGCGAAGGCGAGACCGAGATCGCGGAATACCTCGATCGTGACCTGCCACTCGCCATCCCACTTGATCGCCGTCTCGGAAAGATCGTCCGGCTGTACGGCGTTGTAGCGCGCGATCTCGGCGCCGTTCACGCGAATGGCGTCGAGCTTCTTGTTCATCGCGAGGATCGCGTACACCGGGGACTCGATCTCACCCGCCACGTCGCCGGTGACGTAGATCGCCGGGCGCAAGTCCTTTCGCACCCGCGCGCTCTCGCGAACGCTCGGGGCGACCGTGACGAACCGCGCGAGCGGCTGCGGACCGCTGGCGGTCGCGATAGGCAGGGCCAGCAGCGCCTCCACCGACGAGCGCTGCTCGGCCGGCAGCCGTGGCACGATCGCCGTGCCCTCGCGCGCCGTCTGCGAGCTGGCGACTCCCGCCGGCGCGCCCGAGAGCGCGAGGTACAGCGTGCCCGTGATCTGCTCCACGCTCGCCCCCGCCTCCGCGGCCCGCACCCGATCCACCCGGAAGGCATGCCCCTGCTGCGGCGCCTCCACCGTCCAGTCGACATCCACCACACCCGGCGTCGTCTCGAACACCTGCTTCACCTGACGAGCCGCCTCGAGCCGGCTCGAGTCGTCCCCCGCGTACACTTCCGCGACCAGCGTCGAGAGCACTGGCGGACCCGGCGGGATCTCGGCGACCTTCGCCGAGGCGTCGTAGAGGCGCGCGATCGAGTCGATGCCCGGGCGCACGGCGACCGCGATGGCGTGGCTCTGTCGCGACCGCTCCCCCTTCGGCATCAGATTCACCTGCACATCGGCCACGTTCGGCCCCGACCGCATGAAGTAGTGCCTCACGAGTCCGTTGAAGTTGAACGGCGCGGCGGTGCCGGCGTACACCTCGGTGCTCCGCACCTCCGGCACGGTTCGCAGGTAGTCCGCGATCTCCTGCCCCAGTGCGTTCGAGGTCTCCAGCGTCGCGCCCTCCGGCAGGTCGAGCACCACCTGGAACTCGCTCTTGTTGTCGAACGGCAGCATCTTGACCTTCACGGCCTGCACGAACACGAGCCCGATGGAAACGAGGAGCAACCCCACGACGGCACCATAGAACGCGAGTCGCCGCGGCCGCCGCTCCATCAGCGGCGTCATGATCCGCGAGTACAGCCTGGCGAAGCGGCCGGATTCCTCGGGTTCGTGCGCGCGATCGTGCGTCGCGCCACTCGTCTTCACGTGCCCTTTCAGCAGCCGGTAGCCCAGCCAAGGGGTGACGATGAACGCGACGGCGAGCGAGGCGAGCATCGCCACCGACGCACCCACCGGAATGGGCCGCATGTACGGTCCCATCATTCCCGAGACGAACGCCATCGGCAGGATCGCCGCAATGACGGTGAACGTCGCGAGAATCGTCGGATTTCCCACCTCGTCGACGGCCTCCACCGCCGCCGTCTCCGGCGTGCGGTCTCCCATCTTCAGGTGACGGTAGATGTTCTCGACCACGACGATCGCATCATCGACCAGGATGCCTATCGAGAAGATCAGCGCGAACAGCGTGATGCGGTTGAGCGTGTAGCCGAGCGCGTAGTACACGAACAGCGTGAGCGCGAGCGTGACCGGCACGGCGACGAGCACCACCACCGCCTCGCGCCATCCCAGGAACAGCCAGATGAGCAGCGTGACCGAGACGGTGGCGATCAGGAGATGGAGAATCAGCTCCTGCGCCTTCTCGCCCGCCGTCTCGCCGTAGTCGCGCGTCACCTCGAGTCCCACGTCCTGCGGCACCAGCCGCCCGCGCGCCGCATCCACGCGGTCCATGACCGCGTGCGTCACGTGCGTGGCGTTCGCCCCCTTTCGCTTGGCCACGGCGATCGTCACCGCGCGCTCCGGCGCGCCCTCGCGAGCGCTGTGCGAGACGTACGTCGTCGGCTCGCCGAATCCCTCGTGCACCTCGGCGACGTTGCGCAGGTACACCGGTGCGCCGCCCCGCATCGCGACCACCACGCTGCCGACGTCCGCCGGCGTGACCAGTGGCGCGCCGACCTCGATGCGGTACACGCGGTTGGCGGTCGAGAGCTCACCGGCCTGCAGCCGCGCGTTCGCGCCGCGCAGCGCCGCTGAGACCTCACCAGGTGTCACACCGCTCGCGGCGAGCCGCGACGCATCGAGCAGCACTTCGATCTGCTTCGGCTGCCCTCCGGTCACGAACGTTTCCGCCACGTCAGGCACGGTGCGGATCTCATCCTCGAGGTGCACGGCGATCTGGCGCAGCGCGTTAGCATCGTAGCTCGGCGAGTGCAGCGTGAGGGTCAGCACCGGCACGTCATCGATCGAATGCGCCTTCACGATCGGCGGCAGGGCGCCGGCGGGCGCCCGGTCCATTGCGCCGGCGAGCTTCGCCTGCACCTTGGTCACGCTCCGCTCCTGGTCCTCGCCGACGTCGAACCGCACGGTGACCATGGCGTAGCCGTCGCCGCTCATGGTGTAGACGTGATCCACACCGGGGATCTCGAGCATCCGCTGCTCGATCGGGCGCGCGAGCAGATTCTCCGCCTCGCTCGGCGTCGCGCCCGGCATGGCGGCGATCACGTCGATCATCGGCACGGAGATCTGCGGTTCTTCCTCGCGCGGCGTGGCGAGGATGCCGAGCATGCCCACGGCCAGGGCCGCCACGGTGACGAGCGGCGTGAGCTTCGAGCGCAGGAAGGCCTGCGCGACCTTTCCGGAGATGCCCATCGTCAGTTCCTCCGGGCGACGTCGTGGGGAAGCGGCGGCGGTACCACCACCTGGTCGCCGGCCCGCAGCCCCGCCGTTACCTCCACCATTTCACCGGCGGTGGCGCCGAGTCGCACCCAGCGCGTAAGGTCGCCGGAGCTCGTCCGGAGCGTCACGCCGGTCAGGTCGCCCTCGCGCGCGATCGCCGCCACCGGCACCACGAGCGCCGACCGCTCGCCTAACGGAATGGCCAGGGTAGCCGAACTGCCGGCCAGGATGGATGCGCCGGGGTTGGGCACGCGGGCGTTGATCGTGTACAGGTTTCCGGCCATCGCCGGCACCACGCCCTCGACAATCGCCCGTTTCGCGCGTCCCTCGATGGTGGCGTCGAGCTCCTGGCCACGACGCAGACCGGAGGCAACGTCAGGCGCGGCGCTCACCGTCACACGCAGCTCGCTGGCATCCTGCACCGCCACGAGCGGCGCTCCCGGGGCCGCGAAGGCCCCGGGATCCACGAACCTCTTCGTCACGAGTCCCGAGAACGGCGCACGGATCTCCGCGTAGCTGCTCACAGCATTCAGCTCGGCCGCCGCGGCCCGCGCATTCCGCAGCCCGGCTTCGGCACGGGCCAGCCCGGTTTCCACCGCATCGAGCTGCGCGCGCGTCGCCGCGCTGTCGGCGTACAGCGCGCGGATCCGGCCGGCCTGCGTGGCCGCCTCACGGTGCATCGCTTCGGCGTCGGCGACCGACGCGGCGACCTGCGCGGACTTCGCGCCGAGCTCGCGCGCATCGATGCGGACGAGGAGCTGTCCCGCGCGCACCGCGTCGCCCTCGTGCACGAGCACCGCCGTGACGGTTCCCATGATCTTCGTGCTCAGCGTCGCCTGCTGGAGCGGCGCGGCGACTCCGGATGCCTCGAAGGTGGCGCGAATGGTCGTGTCGCTCACGGTGAACACGGTGCCGGCGACACGCGGCGGCTCCGCCTGTTCCAGCTCGCGCTCCGGCGCGCCGCACGCGGCGGCGCCGAACGCCAGCGCGGCGATTCCGGCGCGACCCAGGACATTGAGAATGGGCATGGCTGTCGTCTCCTCGAGCGCGCGTCAGCGCGACGGTTGATCGATGGTCGTGTCGTCAGGCGCGGCGTGGCCGGCGACCGGCGCGCCCTCGTCCAGGACGGCGATGGTGCCGGGATCCTGGCCCAGCGCCCGGCGGCGTTCGGCCGCGGCGGCGATGGCGGCATAGCGAGCGCCGGCGAGTCCGAGGGCGCTCCCCGTTTCCACCGCCTGGGCGTCGAGCAGCTCGACGACGGTCGCCAGCCCGCCGGAGTACTTCCGCGCGACGATACGGTGCGCCTCCGCGCTCTGGTCCGCGGCACGCTCGGCGATCGTCAGGCGCGTGAGCGCGACCGCGAGTGCGGTCCTCGACTCCTCTATCTCCAGACGGGCGCGCGCATGCGCCGCGTCCGAAGCGGCGCGCGCGCGCTCGGCACGGTGCGACGTGGCGCGGACGTCCGACACGTCGCTCGCCCCGGCGAACAGGTTCCACGAGGCCATCACGCCGACGGTCCAGTTCTCATCGCCGGCATAGAGCGCGTCGGGGGAGTTCCAGTCGTAGCGCGCGAAGGTGTTGAGCCGCGGCAGATAGACGCTGCGGGCGCGCCGCGCATCGGCGCGGGCGGCGCGTACGCCCTGTTCGGCGGCGGCGATGTCCGCGCGCCGGCGCACCGGAACATCGGCGGTGTCGGCGGCGAGCACGGCGCGGATGCGATCGGCCGAGGGCAGCGCGACTCCGGGCGCCGGGCCGACGCCGCGATCGCCGCCCTCTCGACCGAGCAGCACGGCGAGTTGCCGGTGCGCGTTGATCGCCGCGCCTTCGGCCTCCGCCAGCTGCGCATCGAGATCGCCCGCGCGAACGGCGGCCAGCAGCACGTCCGACTTGGTCACGAGTCCCTCACGGAGCATCGACTCGGCCTGGGCCACGTGTGCGCGCGCCGCGCGCTGGGCATCCGTGAGGCTGTTCACCCGCTCGGACGCGAACACGGCGCCGTACCAGGCGCGCACCACGTCGGCGCGGGTGGAGAGTCGGGTCCACTCCTGCTGGGCCTCGCTCGCGTCAGCGGCGCGCTCGGCTGCCTGACGACCCGCCCACGCGTCGGCATTGAAGAGCGGCTGCTCGATGACGACGCCGCCCTGGTAGTTGCCGACGGCGCTCGGATAGTTCAGGCGGTCGGGGGCAAAATCGGCCTGGGTGATGGTGCGTTGGCGGAGCGTGGAGCCGAAGGCGCCGATCGGGTCCGTCGTGCGGATGTAGCCGGCCTCGACGCGTACGGTCGGCAGGATGCCCCTGAGCGGCGCGAGGGCAGCGGCATCGGCCGCGCGCGTGGACGCCGCGGCGATGCGGTTGCCGTAGGCACCGCGGTCGGCTTCGGCGAGGGCGTCCGCGAGGGATGGCTGCGCGCCCAACGCCGGCGCGACAACGGCCGCGGCTGCCGCGATCGCGAATGCTCGTAGCCAGTCGAGAGACATCGGCACGTTCCGGAGAAAGTGGGAGATTCAATTCAACGACTATATGAGTATATAGTTATCTATCGAAACGCAATAGGGGTTTCCCGGTTCCCGCGTTCGGCACTTCCCTCACTTGATCCTCAGAACGTCCCCCGCGGCAGCTCGTTGGCCCGAGTTCCACGGCGTCGCCTGCCAGGCAGCCCACCCGTCGCACCAGTCGACGCGCGAGCGCGACGGGTCAGTCGGTCTCGAGGAGCCGGTAGCCGGTCCGGGGTGCCGCACGAGCAGGCCGCGCGGTACGCCCTACACCATCAGGCGGACCATGCCGGCGGCGCGTTCCAGGGTACAGCAGGACCAGCCAACGAATTCCGCCGCCAGCTGGTTTGCCGTGAGCCGGTCGATCACTGCCTCGTGCGCCGCTCCTGCCTCACCCTGAGCCCGTCCACGTGCGATCTCGTCGAACTGCCGATAGAGGGCCGCTCATGGTTGTTCCCCCAGCGCGCCCAAGCAGGATCACGGACTCGCAGGTCTGGTATGGTCCGTTGGAGGCGCGTCCGGAGTCTCGTGAGGAGAAGCGGGCGACGGGGTTGCTCCGCGGTCCTCCTTCTTGGCACTCGGATGGTTCGCCTCCCATCGGTCGCGGTACTTGTCGGCAAACGCGCCGAACCCGCCCTTCTTCGGCTCGACGGTCTTCTCCGGGACCTTCGGGTCCTTCGGGTCCTTCGTCATCGCGTTCTCCTCGGCGTTAGGGACGGGCTCGTTCGCGGTCCTCGGGCGAGCGGAGATCGCACGCCGCACGTGCCCTTCGGGCGCGTGCGGCGCACTCCTCATCGGGCCGGCGGGGCCAGGTTGCCACAGGCAACCACCGTTTCGGCATTCGCCGCAGACGCGTACACGACGACGGAATAGTCGCCCCAGGTGGGGGTCCGTTCACTGATCGTCGCGTTCGCCTGCCCGCGACCATCGTCATCGATCTTCAGCGCCTGATAGGCAGCAACTGGGCCGAATACCTGGTTGGCCGAACCGCACTGGCCGCGCTGTACCTGCCAGGGATGCACGCCACCCGGCGTGGCATTCGCGATCCGGAGCGAGAGGGCCGTGTTCTCGGCTCTGACACCCGGCTGCATGGACCCCGTGCCGTTCATCTGCACCGCACCGGCTAAAGCGACCGGCGTGACCAGTGACGCGTTCCAGCGGGAGTTCGCGTTCGCATCACGGCTCACTTCGGTCACGGGGCCGCGATTGAAGGGATTGCACGCGGCAAGCGCGATCGCTGCCGTTAGGGTCACCACACTGAGTTTGCGCATGTGTGCCTCGCTCGAGTACGGCCGGAGCCGCTGGTCGTCCGAGGCCGAACGCCGCGAACCATTTATTGACCAGTTGTAAAATGAAGTCTAGCGGTTATTTTCCACTTGGTCAATAGTTCCCTCGGTCGACCCCCCCGGTGCTCGAGGGTTACGGATGAGCTGGGAGCTGGAGCTAGGAACTGCGAGCTAGAGCTAGGAGCTGGAGCCAGGAAGGTTTGTCCCGAACAACCAGGAGCCCCCGCATGCCAGGTGAACGAGCGCCCGAGGAGAAGCGCCGCGAGCAGATCCTTCGGGCTGCGTACGAGGTCGCAATTCGTGCCGGGCTCGACGGTGTGACCGTCCGGGCGGTCGCCGCCGAGGCGCGGCTGAGCCATGGGCTCGTGCTGTTTCACTTCGGCACGAAGGACCAGCTCGTCGCGGCCCTACTGGACCGGGTGCTCGCGACCTCGGCGCTGCTCGGCGGCTCGGACGGTCTCGAGCGGTTCGCGCATGCGGCGGACGGGCTGCGCACGTTCCTGCGGGCGCAAATTGAAGAACTGGCCCGTCGGCCGCACGACGTCCGCCTGTTTTTCGAGTACTGGGCGCTCGGAACGCGCGAGCCATCGATCCGCGCCAAGATCGGCGAAGCGCTGGACGGTTACCGGGAGGCGCTACGCACGCTCCTCGCAAACGGGACTGGGGATACACCCCTGCGCGCCTCGGACGTGACCCCGGATGCATTCGCAGCCATCGCCGTGAGTCTGATCAGCGGCTTTGCGGTGCAGTCGGTCGCCGACCCCGAGGCGTTCGACATGGGGGCGTACGCGGCGACCGTGAAGCACCTGCTCGAGCAGCTCCTGGCGCCGCCGGCCTCGCCTCCGCCGATCAGAAGCTGACCGCCAGCCCCGCGCCTAACGTAATGTACGCCAGCGTCCCCGCGCGGCGCTGCATCCCCACATCGATGTCGCGCTGCAGCCAGCGGTAGCGAACACCGGGAGTGAGCGCCGCGCGGTCCCCGACGGGGATCGCCAGGCCTGCACCGAGCTCCCAACCGAGTCCGTGGCCGCTGTCGCTGATGATTTCACCGTCGTCGTCTTCGAGCTCGATGTGGCTGCCCAACCCACCCGCGCGCAGCCAGCCGGAGGTACGCCCCACGAAGCGCTGCTCGACCCGCAGGCCGAACGTGTAGCCGGTGTCCTCCACATCGAGATCGGCCGCGCCGAGGGCGAGGTCCGTCCGGAAGCGGTGCCATTCCCATCCGGCGTACACGGCCACACGCGGATGGAAGCGATATCTCAGATTCGCGCCGAAGCCGTAGCCAGTCTCGAGATCGGCTCCCGCAAGTCGCTGCGTCGGCAGCGCCGAATTCGCATCGAGCTCCACCGACCACGGGCTCTGTGCACGAACGGGCGCCGACCCGACCAGAGAGGCGGCGGCGCCGAGTATCAACATGGTACGTAGCATCTCCATCTCCTCGTTCCACCCGCTGCTGCATCACCGGCCGCCGTGCTGGCGCCTCGCCCGCGGGCTCGAGCGCGGCGCCCCTGCATAACGCACCTGCCCGTCGCGCCGATGATGCCGCTGCCGGCGCCGCGAAGGCGCGCCGCCGACCGTCGTACGATGGCCCGGCAGAGCGTAGAGCGGGGTCGGGCGCGGCCCTATTTGAAGGCGGGGTTGTCACCACAGGCGTCCGACGCGCAGTCCGCCCCGCGCACTACGCGAGGGCGACGCGCAACCGGCTTGGGCCTGCATGCGGGGACGGGTACGTCAGTCCTCGGCGGAACCGCGCCGCTGCTCGAGAGCAGACGCGCGATTCCTACCGGCTGTGGCGGTACATCATCTCCACCAGCTCGTCGTACATCGCGTCGCGCTCGGCTCCGCCCTTGGCGAGCGCGCTCGCCGCGCAGTGCTTCAGGTGGTTGCGCATCAACTCCCGCCCCACGGCCCGCAGCGCCTCGTGCACCGAGGAGATCTGGGTCAGGATGTCGGCGCAGTATCGATCCTCGTCCACCATTTTCTGCAGCCCGCGAACCTGGCCCTCGATGCGGCGCAGCCGCTTGAGGTTGCGTGCCTTCGCGTCGGGGTCGACGCCGACTGCCTTGCGCCCGTCGGCATCGTGCACGGCGCACCCGCACCCCGCCGCGTGGCCGCTCTCCCCGACCACCGGCCGCTGGTCGTCCTCCCGCTTCTGCGACGCCGCCGCGCGGGTCGTTTTCGGCTCCGCCATTCCGCGGTCTCCTGTCAGTGGGTTGCTCACGCGATGCGCGCGCCGCGCAGCCGCAGCGAGTTCGTCACGACGCTCACCGAGCTGAACGCCATCGCCGCGCTGGCCAGGATCGGACTGAGCAGCAGACCGAACGCGGGATAGAGTACGCCCGCGGCGATGGGGATGCCCACCACGTTGTAGATGAACGCCCAGAACAAGTTCTGCTTGGTCGTCCGCATCGTCCGGCGGGACAGCGCGATCGCATGCGCCGCGCTGCGCAGGTCGCCGCGCATGAGCACGACGTCGCCCGCCTCGACGGCGATGTCGGTCCCCGTGCCGATCGCCATGCCGACGTCCGACTGCGCGAGCGCAGGGGCGTCGTTGATGCCGTCGCCAACCATCGCGACCACCTTCCCTTCGGCCTGGAGTCGCTTGACCTCGGCGACCTTCCCGTCCGGAAGCACCTCCGCCACCACCCGGTCGATTCCTGCCTGACGCGCGATCGCCTCCGCCGTGCGCCGGTTGTCGCCGGTCAGCATCACGACTTCGAGCCCCATCGCGTGCATTCGGGCGATCGCCTCGCGCGACGAATCCTTGATGGGATCCGCCACCGCGATGACGCCCGCGAGCTCGCCGTTGGCCGCGATGTACATCGGCGTGCGTCCGTCGCCCGCGAGCCGCTCGGCCGTCTCGCGGAGCGTCCCGGCGTCCAGTGCCCAGTCGCGCATCATGGCCTCGCTGCCGACCACGATGCCCGAGCCATCGACGATCCCCTGGGCGCCGCGTCCCGTCACCGCCTCGAACGCCTCGGGGGTGGACAGCCCGAGCCCGCGCTCCCTGGCGTACCTGACGATGGCATCCGCCAGCGGATGCTCGCTCGACGCCTCGAGCGAGGCGACCAGCCGCAGTAGCTCGGTTGACCGTTCATCCGACGCGAAGGCGGCCGAGGGGATGAGATCCGTCACCGTGGGCCGGCCTTCGGTGACCGTGCCGGTCTTGTCGAGCACGATCGTCCCGATGTCCCCGGCGCGCTGCAGCGCCTCGCCCCCCTTGATGAGCACCCCGAGCTCGGCGCCCTTGCCGGTCGCCACCATGACGGCCGTGGGCACCGCAAGTCCCATCGCGCACGGGCAGGCGATGATGAGCACCGCGACGGCCGCCGCGAACGCCCGCACGGCGGGCGCCTGCTCGGCCAGAACGAACCAGCCGACGAAGGTGGCGATCGCCAACGAGATCACGATCGGCACGAAGACGCCGCTGATGCGGTCCGCCAATCGCTGAATCGGCGCCCGGCTCCCCTGGGCATCGCGCATCAGGCGCACGATCTGCGCGAGCATGCTGTCGGCACCGAGCGTCGTGGCGCGGTAGCGGAAGGCGCCGGTGCCATTCATGGTGCCGCCGATCACCCGGTCACCCTGCCGCTTCGCGACGGGCATTGACTCGCCGGTGAGCATGCTTTCGTCCACGGCGCTCTCGCCGTGCACGATCTCGCCGTCGACGGGGATCCGCTCCCCCGGCCTGACGATGACGATCTCGTCCTGTTCCACGGTCTCCACCGGCACATCGACTTCCTGCTCGAACCGCACGACCCGCGCGGTCTTCGGCTGGAGGTGCACCAGCGCCCGCAGCGCGCTGGACGTGCGGTTCTTGGCCCGCGCCTCGAACATGTTGCCCACGAGGATGAGCGCGATGATGATGATCACCGCCTCGTAGTACACGTCGGGCGTCACGCCGCGGCTGATGAAGAACCCCGGCGCGACCGTCGCGAGCACCGAGTACAGGAACGCGGCGCCCGTGCCCACGGCGACCAGCGTGTTCATGTCCGCGGCGTTATGTCTGAACGCCGCCCAGGCCCGCGTATAGAAATGCCGCCCCGCCCAGGCCATCACGCCGAGCGTCACGAGCATGAGGGTCCAGGCAATGGCGGGCGCCGGCACCTGATACATCCACGGAAACGCCGCGCGGATGGCCGGATCCAGCGACTCCATCGCCCAGCGCATGAACGGATCTGCGACCGCACCGTGCGCGTGCACCGCCAGCTGGCTCATGAGCGGCATCGATATGACCATCGCGATCACGCCGGCGATGCCACTCACCAGGGCCTTCCGGCGCAGCTCGCGGTACTCCTCGACCTGTGCGCGGTCCCGCGCCTCCTGCTCCTCGAACGCGGTGAGGTCTGAGCTCGCGAGCTCCGCGCCGTAACCGGTTTCCCGAATGGCCTCGACCAGCGACTCGGGCGACACGGAGGAGCGGTCGAAGGTGACCGTCGCGGTCTTCATCATCAGGTTCACCGACGCATCCGCCACTCCCGGGTGCCGCTGCAGGGTGCGCTGCACGCGCGACTGGCACGCGGCGCAGGTCATGCCGCTGACCGGAATGCGAATGGTCTCGGTATCACGCGCGGCCAGATCGTGGTCGGCAGCGCTCGGCTTCACGGTGGCGCCCATTATTGGATCCTCAGTCCTCGGCGATGATCGCGCCGCGGAGCATGCTCATGCCGCACATGAATTCGTAGCGGCCGGGTTTGGGGGGCGTGACTTCGATGGCCGTCTGCTGACCCGTCGGCAGGAAGCGGCGCACGCCGAAGTCCGGCAACACGATCTCTTCGGAGCAGCTCGAGTCGTCCTGGCGATCGAACAGCAGTGTGACGGGCGCGCCAGCCTTCACCTTCACCTGCGCCGGGCTATAGCCGCCGTCCACGACGATCGTGACCCGCGCTGGGCCGGCTGTCGCGCCGCTCGCGATGGCGACCGGCTGGGCCCGGCCGGCGATGAAGAAGTACCAGTTCACCCACGCGATCGCCGCGAGTCCCCCCGCGATCACCAGCCACTCAGTCGTCGTTATGGTCTGCATCGGAGTATCCAAAGAGGGTGACGAGACCCGAGCGAAGGCCGGGTCCCGCGGTCATCACTGGGTGGACACGACCTCGTAGCCCTCGTCGCGGATTGCCTCGGCGATTTGCTCGGAGCTGGCCGACGCCGGGTCGAAGGTGACGATCGCCTGCCCGATCTGCACGTCCTCGACGGTCACGCCGTCGAGTGCCGAGAGCGCTTGGCTGACGCCCCGCACGCAGTGGCCGCAGGTCATGCCGGCGATGTTGACGGTAACGCGTTCCATGGTCTGTTCCTCTGAGTTTCGATCGCGGCTTCGGGTCCAGGAGACCCCACCTCGGAGGACCCTGGACTATACCCTCGGTGGGTATGGGGACGATTCTATATACCCCCACCCCCTATGTCAAGAGCGCGTCCGGGCGACGCTCCTGTCCGGTGCGCGCCGAGTCGTCAGCGGCTTGCCCCGATCTCGCAGGCATGGCGCTGGATCGAGCGGCGACTAGTGTCCGGCTGTCGACGCCAGAATCCGGGCCTCGCCTCGAAAGCAGCGGCTGGGCGGATCGGATACGCAGCGAAACCGGCAATGCCGAGACCCATCTCGGGCAATGAGCGGATGGGTTCGGTCGCGGGTAGCGGACGAGGCGCGGGGCACGAGTCGCCGCGCCGAGCGGGAGGAGGACGTTCCGGGGCGGCTGGCCGCCGACACGACCTAACGCGATCGCGGCAGCGAGATCGTGAAGACGCTGCCCTCGCCGGGCGTACTCTCGACCGAGAGATCCCCGCCCATGCCGCGGGCCAGCTCGCGGCTGATCGCCAACCCGAGTCCGACGCCTTCGGCCGCGCTCGTGAGCTTGCGGCCCACCTGCACGAACGGCTCGAAGATCGTCGTCAGGTGCTCCGCCGGGATCCCCTGGCCGGTGTCACGCACGCTGATCGTCGCACGATCGCCCGCGACCGCGCATCCGACGGTGATCAAGCCGCCCGACGGCGTGAACCTCACCGCGTTCGTCAGAAGATTCAGCACGATCTGGTCGAGCTTCGACTCGTCGACGCGCGCCACGGCGGTTTCGGCACACGGCCCCTGTTCCAGGCGCAGGCCCCTGCCCGCGGCCTGCGGCGTGACCATGCGAAGTCCGCGCTCGACGACCTCGCGCAGCTGCACGGGCTCGAGGTCGTACGAAACCTGCGCCGCCTCGATCCTGCTGTAATTGAGGAGATCGTTGATGATGCCGAGCAGTTGTTGCTGGCTTCCGCGTATCCGCTCGAGGAACTCGCGCTGCTGCTCGCTGACCGGCCCCGCGACTCCCACGTCGAGCAGCTGCACATACCCCGCGATCGCGTTGAGCGGCGTGCGCAGCTCGTGACTCAGCGTCGTCAGGAACTCCGACTTGGCGCGATTGGCCGCTTCCGCGGCAGCGAGCCGCTGCGCATCGGCGAGCGCGCGCTCCTCGGCCGCCTTCCGCTCGGTGAGGTCGCGCGTCACCTTCGCGAAGCCGACGAGCTGGCCGTTCGAGTCTCGTAAGGCAGTGATGACGACGTTCGCCCAGAAGAGGGAGCCGTCCTTCCGGACCCGCCATCCCTCATCCTCGAACCGCCCCTCGCGCGCCGCGACGCGGAGCTCGAAGGCCGTCTTGCCATTCTCCACGTCTTCCGGAGGGTAGAAGATGGAGAAGTGCTTGCCGACGATCTCCTCGCTCTTGTAGCCCTTGATGCGCTCGGCGCCCAGGTTCCAGCTCAACACGTGCCCGGTCGGATCGAGCGCGAAGATCGCATAGTCGCGCACGCTGTCGACGAGCAAGGCGTACAGTCCCGGCGCCGTACTCGCGGCACCGGGTTCGCCCGCGACTGCCGCCACATCGCGTTGTGCATTCTTGGTCACGGGATCGAACTCGTTCCTCAGAGGAGTGAGCGCGGCGCAAGTGCGACGACCGCGGGCGTTCCTGCTCGACGACCGTGTCGGTCCCCGCCCGTCCGGGCGAAACCCGCCGGAACATAACAGACCGTGGGCCGAACGCCCATTGTCTTGCCGTGGAGGGCTCGCGCGGCACCGGCCACGGCCATACGGCAGCGTTCAATCACCGGCCGGAAACTCAGCCCGTTCATTCAAGCGTTGCGCGACGGTGCGGGCGAGCTTGTCGTCGTCAGCTTGTTCGCACCGTCGGACAATACTGCATACTCCGATGACTCTTACCGCACCATTTCGGCCACGGGAATCCCACGGCCGCACCGAGCGCTTCGAGACGATCGTGATCGGCGCCGGTCAGGCCGGGCTCGCGGTCGGCCACCATCTGGCCGCGCACGATCTCGACTTCGTGCTTCTCACTGAAGATGCGAGAATCGGCGACAACTGGCGTCGCCGCTGGGATTCACTACGGTTGTTTACGCCGGCCCGGTACAGCGCCCTTCCAGGAATGCCCTTCCCGGCTCCGGCAACCCACCTCCCGGACAAGGATGAGGTCGCCGCCTATCTCGAGCGATACGCCGAGCGATTCGATCTGCCGATTCGTCCCGGCACGCGGGTGGATACCCTGGAGCGGTCCGGGGAGCGGTGGGTCGTGCGCGCGAACGGGCGCGTCATGGAAGCGACGGATGTCGTCGTCGCCACCGGCGCCTTCCAGCGGCCGCGCGTGCCACCGCTGGCGGCGCGACTTTCGTCAGGCATTCATCAGGTGCACTCGAGTGCCTATCGCAACCCGTGGTCCCTGCCCGATGGTCCGGTGCTCGTCGTCGGCGCTGGGAACTCGGGCGCGCAGATCGCGCTGGAGCTCGCCCGTTTCCGCAAGGTGTGGCTCGCCGGCCGCGACACGGGACACCTACCGCGCCGCATGCTCGGCCGCGACCTGTTCGACTGGATCTGGCCGCTGATGGCGCGCATAACGATCGACTCGCGCCTCGGCCGGCGGATGCACGAACGGACGCGGCGCGGCGACGCGCTCGTCGGCATTCCGGAGCGGACTCTCCGCGAGGCAGGCATCCGGCGGGTCGGACGGGTGGATGAGGAGCGTGGCGGACTGCCGGTCGCCGACCAGACGGTGCTGGAGCCGGCCGCCATCGTATGGTGCACCGGCTTCGAGCCGGACTTCGGATGGATCGGTGCCTCGACCGGCTCCACCGGCGTGCCGGATCACCACCGCGGCGTTGCGACGACGGTGCCCGGGCTGCACTTTGCAGGGTTGCGGTTTCAGCACACCCTAACGTCGTCGCTGATCGGCGGCGTCGGCGCCGACGCGGCGTACATCGCGAGCGTGATCGCTGCCCGGGCCGACGCGCGGCCCCGCGACTGAGCGCGCAACGCCGGAACGCGCCGGCCGCCGGGCTGCGGCGCGTTGTTCCCGGGCGGTCGAGGCCGTAGTATCTCCGGGCAGCCAGCAGCGAGGACGGCGTGCGACCAATCGGCGGCACGGGCAACTTCGTTCCGTGGGACGGCGGCTGCGCCTTTGTCGGACGTGATGTGAGCGTCGTCCCCGAGCATTCGCACTACGCGATCCAGATCACCTTCGGCTCGGAGCCGGGGATTCGCTTCAGAGCCTCCGCCGCAGATCCCTGGACCGCGTACGGGGGAGCGATTATCGCCTCACGCCAGCCGCACTCGATGGATGCGAGGGCCATGCGGGCGAACGCCGTGCTGTTCGTGGAGCCGGAGACGCGCGAAGGCCGCGCGCTGGCCGAGCGATACCTGACCGCGGGCATCGCGCCCATGCCTGACGATGTAGTCTCCCGGATGGCGCCGGCGGTGTTCGCCGCCTGGCAGGACCGCCGAAGCGCCCGCGCCGTCGCCGAGGCCGCCCGAGCCGTGATCAACGCGCTCACGGGCGGCCTCGAGCCGTCCGTCGTGTCGGACCCGCGGATTCTTCGCGCAATGGCCCACATCAAGTCGCACATCGACGCGCCCCTGACGCTCGAGGCGGTGGCGGCCGAGGCGTATCTCTCTCCGAGCCGGTTCCGGCACCTGTTCGTCGAACAGACCGGCATGGCACTGCGGCCGTACATTCTCTGGCGCCGGTTTCTGCGGGTCTGGGAGCTGTTGACCGCCGGCGAATCGTTGTCCAGCGCGGCGCATCGGGCCGGGTTTGCCGATGCGGCGCACCTCACGCGGACATCGAGAAGAGTGTTCGGCATTCCCCCATCGGCACTGCGGATCGCGGGGGCCCTGCCGGCGGACGACGTCGGATCCTAGGACTCCAGCCGCGCCTCCGGTTCCGTGGATGCGGAACCCGTGAAGGACCACCCGCGCACAGTCGGATTTCGCAGCGGGTGGAGCCTGCGGCAGCCGTCCTCGTGGTTGCGTTCGATGGAGAGCTTGTCCACGGCGCCTCAGTAGGCTGCTTCCACTCGCCGAGGCGGTAACCGTCGGCAGCGGAATCCGCGATCCGGGCGAAAGTCAGCCCCTTCGTTCAAGTGCGCAGCCGCAACGTTCAAGACCGCCCCACCCCCGAGCCCGTACCATGGAGCCACGTTCACCGAACGGGGCTCTTCTGCATTACGACCACCGCTCACGAGGATTCCATGCGCTCCAGCTCATCTGCTCCCTCGATCCGCTCCCGGACGCTCCGGCTGGCGATCGCCGCCGTCGCGGTCGGAATGCACTCCGGCTGCATGATGTTCTCCAAGCCCCCGGCCGACCTGGACTACTCCAAGACCCGCCTCAGCGAAGCCGGGATGTACCGCGCGACGATCCTGCCGCACGGGGACTCCATCCCGGTCGGCAAGCTGCAGCGCTGGACGCTGCGCCTGGAGGCGAACGGCGCGCCGGTCGACAGCGCGACCATCACGATCGATGGCGGCATGCCCCAGCACGGACACGGGCTGCCGACCAGGCCCGCGGTCACGCGCGCCCTCGGCAACGGCGACCACCTCGTCGAGGGCTTGAAGTTCAACATGGGCGGATGGTGGGTGGTGAAGTTCCGCGTGAGCGCGGCGTCGGGCATCGACTCCGTCGTCTTCAACGTCAGGCTGTGAGCCTAACAGGAGATCAGGCCATGACCCGCTCCCGTGCCGCCGCGCTCATCGCAGGGTCGATCGCGCTGACGCTCTGCTCCGCCGCCGTGCCGCTCCTCTCTGGGGATCTCGTTCCCCGGTGGTCGGCCGGCGAGCGGGCCGTCATACATTCCATGACCCTCGCGAGCCTCGGTCCCCTTCCCGCGGACCCCTCCAACCGTCATGCCGACGATCGCCGCGCGGCAGACCTCGGCCACGCGCTGTTCTTCGACAGCGCGCTGAGCGGCAATGGAACCGTGTCGTGCGGTACCTGCCATCTCCCCGCGCAGGACTTCCAGGACTCGAGGCCGTTGGCGCACGGCATCACCGGTACCACCGCGCGCCGCACCATGCCGGTGGCCGGTACGGCGCACAGCCCGTGGATGTTCTGGGATGGGCGCTCCGACAGTCAGTGGAGTCAGGCACTCGGCCCACTCGAGAGCCCCGTGGAGCACGGCGGAACGCGCACGCAGTACGCCCGAGTGATGGCCGAACGGTATCGCGACCGGTACGAAGCGGTGTTCGGACCCCTCCCGGACCTCGGTGGCCTGCCGGCCCAAGCGGGACCGGTGGCCGACTCGGCCTGGCGTGGTGCGTGGCAGCGTATTCCCGCGGCACGCCGCGATGCGATCTCGCGGGTCTACGCGAACATCGGGAAGGCGATCGCGGCGTACGAGCGCCGCATCTCCTTCGCGCCGTCGCGCTTCGACCATTGGGCCGCGGCGGAGTTCGCGGGGCGGCCGCACACGCCGGAGTCCGCATTCTCGCGCGACGAGGAAGCCGGCCTGCGTCTGTTCATTGGCAAGGCCAACTGCATCAACTGCCATAACGGTCCGCTGCTCACCGACAACCATTTTCACAATACGGGCGTGACCACGCCGCGCGTCGCTCTGAAGGTGGACAGCGGGCGGGCGACGGGCGCGCGCGATGCGCTCGCCGGCGAGTTCGCCTGCACGAGCGCGTTCAGCGATGCGGGGCCCGACGACTGTCAGGAGCTCCGGTTCGCCCTCACCGAGGGAGAGGAGCTGGTTCGCGCCTTCAAGACGCCGTCCCTGCGGAACGTCGCCGGCCGCGCGCCGTACATGCACGCGGGACAGATCGGGTCGCTCGCCGAGGTCGTGGCGCATTACGACGAGGCCCCGGCGGCGCCGCTCGGCCACACCGAGCTCCGCCCGCTGCGACTGTCCGAGAAGGAGCGGAGGCAGCTCGAGGCTTTCCTACGCACGCTGACCGGTCCACTGGCCGCCCCCGACGGATATCTCGACGCGCCTGCGCCCGATGGTGATCAGCCGCTTCGTTCAAGCGCGCCGACCCCGTAGCGCATAACGTGCAGAGAACGCCGCGACCACACACCGTCCGACCGGAGAGCCGCCATGCCCATTGCCGCCCGCCACCGTGACGACCCGATTCCGCCTCTCCGGACGCCGGAAGGCTTCTGGGTTCGAGAAGAGACCACCGCCGCGACGATGGCCGCGCTGCAGGGCCGGCCCGAGGGCGAGATCGCGCGACGATTCGCCGATGGGCACCGTGCCTACGTCGCATGGCTGCACGAAACGCCGGCGGCCTGGGGGTGGGTTGCCACGAGGACGGCGGAGATCGGCGAGTTGGGAACGGGCTTCCGCATCCCGACGGGCGAGCGTTACCTCTGGAATTTCGTGACGCTCCCCGCCCATCGCGGTCTCGGGATCTATCCATGCCTGGTGGATGCGATCGTCCGGGTCGAATCGCGTCAGGCGGCGCGGTTCTGGATCGCGTATGCGCCGGAGAATCACGCGTCGGGACCCGGGGTTCGCAAGGCGGGATTCGTGACGCTGGCGGAACTCTCCTTCGACGCGGGGGGGCTGCCCGCGCTCCAGCCGATCCTGGCGGGGGGTGACATCCTGGCCATGCGGTTGCTCGGCCTCTCGCGCGCCGCCGGCGACCTGTCGCCGTGCTGGCGTTGCGTCCGCGCGGGTCGGGGCGCGACGATGACGTGCCGGGACGGTGCCTGTCGGTGCGACTATCAGCGTCCCCAGATGGGCTGCGCGGCCTGAGCGGCGCGGCTCGGGCGGAATGGCGGACGGTCGCGACAGCCTTGCCGGCGCGCGGGCCAACGCCCAGACTGGGGTACCTCATCCCCGTCCCATACTGCTCCCCGAGGCTCGTCCGTGTCGATCATCGTTAGGCGTGCCGTCCTGCTCCTCGTGCTGGCCCCCTGCACCGCCGTGGGGCAGGATGCGCGGGCCGCGCGCGTCGACAGCATCTTCGCGGCGTGGCAGCGCGACGACGCACCCGGCTGCGCGGTGGGCGTGAGCGGTGCCGATCGGCTGCTGTTTGCCCGGGGGTACGGCAGCGCCAATCTCGACTACCGCGTTCCCCTCGAGCCGACCTCGGTATTCTATCTCGCGTCGGTGTCCAAGCAGTTCACGGCGGCGGCGGTGGCGCTCGCCGCGCGACAGGGCTTTCTCTCGCTCGACGATGACGTGCGCAGGTGGCTGCCGGAGCTGCGCCTGTACGAGGCGCCCATCACCGTCCGCCAGCTCGTCCACCACACCTCGGGACTGCGCGACTACCTCACGCTGATGCCGCTCGCCGGCCGGCGCCTGCAGGACGTGCTGTCCGATGCGGACCTCATCGACCTGATCGCCCGACAGCGCGCGCTGAATTTCGCGCCCGGAACGGAGTTTCTCTACAGCAACACCGGCTACGTCCTCCTGGCGGAAATCGTCAGGCGGTCCACGGGCAAGACGCTGCGCGCGTACGCCGACGAGCAGATCTTCCGCCCGCTCGGCATGCGCGACACCCACTTCCACGACGACGCCGGTGTGGTGGTTCCCCGGCGCGTGATCGGCTATGCGCGCGACTCGAGCGGCTACCGGATCAACCATTTCTTCAACTTCGACAAGGTCGGCGACGGCGGACTGTACTCGACCGTCGAGGATCTCGCACGCTGGGACCGCGCCATGCACCAGGGGACGCTCGGAGGATCAGGCTTCGCGGCGCAGCTGCTTGACCGAGGCGTGCTCGCATCCGGAGACACCCTGCCGTACGCGTTCGGCGTGATCCATGACGTCTATCGCGGCCTGCGAACGGTGGAGCACGGCGGGTCGTTGGCCGGATTCCGTACCGCGCTCATCCGGTTCCCCGACGCCGGCCTCTCGGTGATCGTGCTCTGCAACGATGGCCGGGCGAACACGGGCTTGCTGGCCCGGCGCGTGGCGGAGGTCCATCTCGGCGACCGGATGGGGCCGTCGGACGAGACGCGGCGGGCCGCCGCGCCCGGACGCGACACCGTGGCGTCAGGCGGCGGCGCGCCTGACGAGCCCCGTCCCGACCTCGAACCTTACGCGGGGACGTACTTCAGCGAGGAACTGAGCACGAGCTACGACCTCGTGATTCGGGATTCCGTGCTGGTGATCGTCCGGCCGGACCGCACGCTGGCGCTGCGGCCGGCGGGGCACGACACGTTCGTCACCACGCAGGGGTTGCGGCTGCGATTCTCGACGGACGGGGCCGGCCGTCCGGTGCGGTTTCTGGTGGACGCCGGCCGCGTGCGCGGCGTGGTGTTCGAGCGGACGCCGTGAGCATCATTGCGACCGTGGACGCCGTGATCGTCAGATCGCGACGCCGTCTTGCAGGCGCTGCGCGAGCCGGCTGGTCTCGCGATCCGGCTCGGCCTCCAGCTCGCGCCGCAGCAACTCGCTGAATCGGCGGTAGACGCGCAGCGCCTGCGCGCGCTCGCCCAGGGCGGCGTGGCAGCGGATGAGCGCCTGTACCGCCTCCTCGTGGAGTTCGTCGCGCGCGAGCACGCGTCGGAACGCCTCGGCCGCCTTCGCGTGCCGCTCGTCGCCCGCCAGGTGCGACCCTAACGACATGAGCGCCTCGACGAACAGCCGCTGGAACCGGTCGCGGTGCTCCAGGTGCCAGTCGCCGACGGGCTCACCGTCCAGAAAATCGCCGCGGAACAGCCCCAGCGTACGCTCGAGCCGCCCGACGGCGCCCTCCTCCCGCCGGTGCAGCGACCGCTGCGCTGCAACTACCTCCTGCTCGAACTCCCGCACGTCGAAGTGCTCCAGCGCATCGGGCGCGACGCGGTACCGTTCGCCGGCGAGTTCCACCCACTCCGCGTTGCCGAGCGCCTTGCGCAGCCGATGCAGCGTGACGTGAAAGTTGTTCCGCAGCTGCGCCGCGCTCGCATCGGGCCAGAACGCGAGGCCCGCCTGCTCCTTGGTGCGTCCCGTCTCGTGCATCGCGAGGTAGATGAGCAGCTCGCGCGGGCGAGCGGAGCCCCACGCTGCGGGTTCGATGAGCCGGTCGCCGACGTACACCTGCAACGGGCCGAGGGCGAGCACACGCAGTCGTTCGGCGCGCCCTCCGTTGCGCGACGCCGTCTCCACGTAGTGGCCGATCTCCGGAGCGATCCGCAGCTCGCTGGTGTCGCGCGTCAACTCGCCGAGCGCAAGGCGTACCGCCTCGGCGGTGGAGCGCGACAACCCCTCCTGGTAGAGCGCTTCGAAGTGCGCGCCGAGGGACGACCGCCCGTGCGCGAAGAGCGCGTGCCGCTCGGACTCGGAGATCCCCGGCACCGCGAGCACGATGCGGCGGCGATGCGCCTCGACCGCCCCGAGCAGCCGAACCGCGTCTTCCAGCCGTCCGCGGTTGACGGCGATGAGCGCGACGACATCGATGCCGATCCCGATGCCCCACGCGTCGTCGATCGCCACCTCGATCTCGAATCCTTCGGTCGCGAGCTCGCGAGCCAGGTCGATGTTGCCGCTGGCGACCTCGACGCGGGCCAGCGTCACGAGGCCGTGTCCCAGCGTCGTGGGAAGTCCCTCGCGCCGGGCGGCCTCGACCGACGCCGCCAGCAGTTCCCGCGCGCGCGAAAGATCGCGCTGTAGATAGGCTGCCCAGGCCCGCCAGAACCGCGCGAAGATCACCGCGTTGTCGTGTGCGGGCCAGCCGGCAGTGAACGCCAGGACATCCTCGAGGATGCCGATGGCGCGCGGCACATCTCCGCCCAGCAGGACCGACGCCCCGTACTTCGCCCAGGCGGAGCCGACGTTTCCGGCGTCGCCGCTCTCACGGAGGACCGGAAGCGCCTCTTCGAACTGGCGCTCCGCGAGGGCATACTCACCCTGGGCCAGCGCCGTCAATGCGCTGGTGACGAGCGCGCATCCACGGTGGAGTGGAGCCGCTCGGCCACTCAACGCGAGCGCGCGATCGGCGAATTCGCGCGACTCGCGAAACTGCCCTTCGGCGTACCAGAACCAGAACAGGGCGCCGACGAGGCGCATGGCGGTTTCGGTACGCGCGGGATCCGCGACGGCCCACGCGCAGGCCATGCGCAGATTGTCACGCTCCGTTCGCATCCGTGCGAGCAGCGGCGGCGCGTTGGAGCCGCCCACGAGGCTCGGCGCAGCCGCTTCGGCGACGTCGCGGAAGTGCATCGCATGCCGCGCCTCCAACGCCTCGCGCTCGCCCGATTCGGCCAACCGGTCGAACGCATACTGCCGGACCGTCTCGAGCAGGCCATAACGAGCTTCGCCCGCGCGGGGATCCATCAGCACGAGCGACTTGTCCACCAGCGCCGACACGCCGTCGAGAATGTCGTCGACATCGAGGGACTCCCCCGCGCATACGGCCTCGGCCGCCGACAGCGAAAAGCCGCCCGCGAACACGGCAAGCCGTCGGAGCAGCACCTGTTCGCGCGCGCTGAGCAGGCTGAAACTCCAGTCCATCGTCGCGCGCAGCGTCCGATGGCGCGGAAGCGCCGTGCGGCTCCCCGTCGTCAGGAGTCGAAACGCATCATCGAGCCGTCGGGCGATCTGCTCCGGCGTGAGGACGCGCACGCGGACCGCCGCCAGCTCGATCGCCAGCGGAATGCCGTCCAGACGGCGGCAGACCTCCTCGACCGCCGCCTGGCTCGAAGCCGACAGGGTGAGCGACGGGAGCGTTTCGCGCGCGCGCTCCATGAAGAGCTGCACCGCATCGTCGCGCGCGAGCGGCGGCACGAGCCACGCCAGTTCGCTGCATACGCCCAGCGCCTCACGACTCGTGGTGAGAATCGTCAGGTACGGGCACGCGCGCAGCAGGGCGTCCGCGAGATCCGCGGCGGCATCGACGAGGTGCTCGCAGTTGTCCAGGACGAGAAGCATCCGGGCCTCGCCGATGGCGGCGACGGCCCACTCGATCGGGGTGCCGTCGGCGCGGTTGGGCGCGTGCAGATCCGCGGCGACCCGAACCGGAAGCAGGGCAGACTCGCATACCGGCGCCAGGTCCGCCCACACCACACGCTCGAACTCCCCGCTGGTACGCAGCGCCACCTCGCGCGCGAGCCGCGTCTTGCCGCTGCCACCAGCGCCGGTGAGCGTCAGCAGCCGGGCGCTCCCCACGAGCGAGCACAGCTCCTCGATCTCCCGATCGCGCCCGATGAATCGCGTCAGGTGCACGGGGAGCACGTCTGCGCCGGAAACGCTGGACGACTCGTGAGCCGTCATCCGTGTCGAGGGGACGAGGAAGGACAACCGCGGGAACGGGCGCCTACACGATACGGCGGCGCGGACGGCCCTTCAATACGAGGGCGGCGCCGACGCTGCCGCATCACCCCCGGCAAGGAAGCTCAGCACGAGTGGCACCGCTTCCACCGCCGGCACGCCCCGTCGCACCACCAGCAGCGGGACGGTCGACCGCCGAGCGACGGTCGCGACATCGCCGGCAAGACCCGCGGTCGACGGTTCGCCGCGCGGAACGAGCACGACGCGGTCGATCCGCTCGAGGTCGGCCAGCGCCAGCTCCAATGCCGACATGCAGAAGTCGCTGGAGGCGACGATCCGTACGGTAGGGGTCCCCAGCCCCTCCAGGAACGCCGCGAGCCAGGCGGCGACGTCCTCGTCACATCGCGGAAGCTCGGGCACGATCAGGCGGAACCCGCCGGCGAGGGCCTCGTGAAGCTCCGGCCAGAGCGGGTCGGAGGCGCCGGGCGCCCCGAGCACGACGACCGGTACGCCGCCTCCGGACCGGTTGTACCGCATGACCCGGTCGCGAACGCGCACCTCGGCGTGGACGACCGTTTGGGGAACGGCAGGAATGGTGGAGTCTCGCATGTGCCCAAACTGGGCGGGGCCGCTTACGAGCCTCTTACCCAGCCGGTGTGAAGCCAAGGGATGCGGCGTTCCGCACCCGGTAATCGGCGCCGGCCAATGTTCTCCGCGTCGCCGGCCGGCGCATGGTGCGCGGCGGCGAGGAACACCCACGGGAGAAACTGACTCATGTCACGCACTCATAGATTGGCGGTCCTGGCCGCGGCCCTGGTGTTCGGGGTCGGCGCCTGCACCGACTCCTCGGCCATGGCCGCCGGCGCGGAGTCCCATGACGCGAGCGGCGCACGCGTGTACAGCCGGTACGGCAGCGCCGTGCCGGTCGGGAAGGGCCACGCGCAGTCGTACGTACTGTACGACGAGGCGGGCGACGAGCCCATCGAGATCGGCGTCGCGCTGGACGAGAAGGCGATGGAGGGCCTGCCGGGGCCGAATCCCCACCTGCAGTCGATGCCGGCCAGCGGCCACGAGCACCTCGACAACCACGTCTACATGCTGGCGCTGCCCAATGGCGGCGCGGCGCCGTGGACGTTCATCGAACTCGACTGGAATCCCGGTGGTCACGAGCCGCCCGGCATCTACGACGAACCCCACTTCGATTTCCACTTCTATCTCGTGCCGCCGAGCGTGCGCGAATCGATCGTGCCTGGCAACCGGCGATTCCAGGAGAAGGCGGACATGCTGCCGCCGGAGTCGCAGCGTCCGCCGTTCTACGCCATGGCCGCGCCGCCGGGGGCGCCGGCGCCCGCCGTGCCGCTGATGGGGGTGCACTGGATCGACGTCCGCTCGCCCGAGTTGCAGAAGATGTTCGGGAAGCCCGAGGCGTGGCGCCCCTTCACGACGACGTTCATCTACGGGTCGTGGGAAGGGCAGTTCCACTTCCTCGAGCCCATGATCACGCGCTCGTACATCCTGTCGAAGAAGCGCGAAACGCAGCCCGAGAAGCGGAACGAGGTGATCGAGGTCCCGGACGCACCAGAGGTCGGTGTGCCTGGCTACTACCCGACCGCCTATCGCATCGCGTGGGATGACGAGGCCGGGCTGTACCGCATTGCGCTGGCACGGTTGAAGCGTCGCGGCTGAGCCGAGGTACGCGACCAAGCGGAGAACGGCGTGGGAGCGGTGTGGTGCGCTCCCACGCTGGCCCGCACCCGATAGCACACGGGGCGCGCCACCCCTGTCGGTCATCCCGTCTCTCGTCAGGCTGCGCTAGCGCGATGGTGCTCCGCCGTGAGTGTCGATCGTCGGCTCGCCGCTCGGCCCCGCGGTCGTGCCGCCGACGAGCTGCCCATGGTACATCATCAACTCGGAGCCGCCGCTGTCCTCGGCGCCCGCGGCGCCGCGGTCGCCCTGTCCCCAGGCCGCCATGGTTCGAACCTCCGCGTGCCCCTCAGGCGTGCCGCCGGCCGACATTGCGTACACGGCGGATTCGCCCACGACATCTCTGCGCCCCTGTCCGCCCCCAGGAGTTCCCGCCTCCCGCTTCGCGCGGGTGCCCCGCTTTCCCGCTCCCTTCCGCGTCTCGACTTCGGCCGGTGGCCTGACGAGCAGCACCGGACGTCCCGCTGCCCGAAGCACCTTGTCCGCCACACTGCCGACCACCAGCCGGGACGTGCCGCGGCCGTGCGTGGACATGGCAACGAGGTCCGTCTTGTAGCTCGAGATGCAGCGCAGCAGTGCGGCGGCTGGTCGATCGTCGACGACGACCATGGTGCGCACATCCTCCACGCCCCGTCCCCGCAGCCGCTCCGCGATCGCACGGAGGTACGCTTCGGCGCGTTGCGCCATCTGCTCGACGAGCTCCGCGACCGGCACGACCAAGGTGGGAACCCACGGTCCCGGGATCGCCGTCACGACCGGCGTCGCCCTGACGACCTGCACGAGCGTGTATCGCACGTCGCGCAATCCGCCGATGGCAATCGCGGGCGGCAGTACCGTCTCCGCGTGCACGGATCCGTCCAACGCCACGAGAATGTGCCGGAACCCTTGCGTTCTCGCGACATCCGGCGGGCCCTCGTCAGGCCGCATCGTCATGACGGGGATGCCCTCGATCCTGACGAGCTGGTCGACGATACTTCCCAGCCACATGCGACTGAGTCCGCCCCGGCCGTGCGTCGTCGCGATGATCAACGCGGCGCGATGCCCCCGCGCATAGGTCTCGATCGAACCCGCGATCGGCTCCTCGAGCAGCGCGGTGTAGACCGTGCCCCCCGTCCCCTCCGTGACGACGCGCGCCATCTTCGTAAGGTACGCGCGCTCGGAGCCGCGAATCTGCTCGTCGACCTCCTCGAACGCGGGATACTCGCCCTCGGGCAGTCGCAGGTGCACACGAACGAGGTGCACCGCCAGCTGCTCGCGACGCGCAAGCGAGATGGCCAGCCCCAGTGCATGCTCCGCCAACGACGATCCGTCGAGCGGCACGACGATTGGTCCGTCCATGGTTTCCCCCTCGAGATCGGTTGCCCGACAGCCCCTTCCATCAAAGAGCGCGAGCGGTAGGCGCCGATCTGCTTCGTCTGCCGCCGAGCATGCGCTACGCACCTATCCAATGCTAGCCCGCAGGTCCATGGGGGTCTGTAGGCGCATCCGATGCCGGATGTACGGCTTTTCTGTACGCCCGGGGAGCACGCTCTTGCTCGTTCGCGAGCATTCGCGCGAGGGCATCGCGGTCATGGCCGCATGGACGCGACGGGAGGCAAGGACGCGAGACGATCACGAAAGGCCTGGAAGCGTGGGGAGTTCATTGTCAGCGTCGCCAGCACCGCAGAATCGATCGCCGCCACGAGCTGCCGGGCGTTCGCGATCCGCTCCTCTTCCGTGGGATGAGTCGAGAACCATGCCTCCAGGGCGTCCGGCCGCCGCTCGCGCTCGGCGAGCAGCGTCTCCAACAGCTCGATCATGCCTGACGGGTGAATCCCTGCTCGCACCAGCGTGCGCACGGCCTCGGCATCCGCCTCGCGCTCATCCTCCCGGCTGTGGTGCGCAAAGACGGCCGCGCCTCCGATGTCGATGCCGGCACGCGCCAGGGGACTTTCGCAGACACCCGTCAGAATGCACACGAGAGTCACGCCGACGCTCGCCGTCTGCGCCTTCTCCAGCTGCTCGACCGCGTGCCGGTGCGTGACGTGCGCGATCTCGTGCGCAAGCACCCCTGCCAGTTGGTCCATCTGGATCGTCCGCTCGACCAGCCCGCGAGTGACGTAGACGAAGCCGCCGGGGAGCGCGAACGCATTCACCTCACGCGAATCCACGAGGACGAATCGCCACGCAAGCGATCGCGTATCGACGAGGCGCGCCAGCGAGTCGCCGAGCACGGTGAGGTACCGGTTGGTCTCTGGATCCCGGACGATCGGAAGCTCGGACTCGATCTGCTGCGCGTACTCCTCGCCCATCCGCACCTCGTCGCGGTGGGAGATCGCGCATCCGCTCAGGACGATTGCCGTCAGGATAACGGCGATCCGTCGACGACGGGCGAAACACATGCCCCCCTCCGATTCGGAGACTCCGCCATGGTGCACCTGCGATGGTAGGCGCGGCAATCGAGCAATACCGCGAGTACCGTCCTCCCATCGCCCACGCGGTCACGGCGAAACGCCTACAGACGACGTTCCCGGCGACCGGTACCCTGCATCATCGCTGTCGTTCGCTTCTCGGTCGGCTGAAGCCGGAGGATCCCATGCGCAAGACCAGCGCCGGCGAGCTCACCCGTCAGGAGGTTCGGATTCCCGTCGCGGGGATTCTGCTCGAGGGAGAGCTCGTCATCCCGATGCATCCCGTCGGGATCGTGCTCTTCGCGCACGGCAGCGGCAGCAGCCGGATGAGTCCCCGCAATCGCGCCGTCGCCGACGTCCTGCATCGGGCGCACCTTGCGACGCTCCTGTTCGACCTCCTCACGGCGGAGGAAGAGGCGGTCGATGACGTGAGCGGACGGCTGCGCTTCGACGTTGATCTCCTGACACGAAGGCTCATCGCGGCCACGGATTGGGTTGCGCACTATCCGGACACGCGATTGCTGCCTATCGGTTACTTCGGCGCGAGCACGGGGGCGGCCGCGGCACTCGCAGCCGCCGCCGTGCGGGGCGACGCGGTGGCGGCGGTCGTCTCGCGAGGTGGGCGGCCCGATCTGGCCGGCCGCTGGCTTCCGCGAGTGATCGCGCCGACACTGCTCATCGTGGGCGACCAGGACGCCACCGTGGTGGCGCTGAACCGCGTGGCCCTGGCGGAATTGCTCGGAGAAGCCCGGCTCGAAATCGTTCCGGGGGCCACGCACCTGTTCGAGGAAGCCGGTGCGCTCGAGCACGTTGCGCGACTCGCCAGCGACTGGTTCGCCCGCTATCTCCCGCGGCGCGCCGTGACCGGTGCGATGCAGACTCCAGCGTGGTGATCGCGCTCGGCGTCGCGGCGAACGGCCAGCCGACGACCGAAGCGCTCGACACGGAGGACGCGATGTACGACTACAACAGAACGAGTCGCCGGCCGCACCGGGAGTTCGGCGTGTTCAGTGTCCGCGATCAGCTCGATACGCATGACGACGCATTCTTCGAGGACCGGGCCGATGCCGGGCGTCGGCTGGCGGACCGGCTCCGCCCCCTCGCGACGCTGCCGGAGCTGATCGTGCTCGGTCTGCCTCGAGGCGGCGTTCCCGTCGCGTCGGAGGTGGCCGAGGCGCTCGGCGTTCCCCTCGACACCTTCGTGGTGCGCAAGCTCGGCGTGCCCGGGCACGAGGAGCTGGCCATGGGCGCGATCGCGAGCGGCGGCGTCCGCATCATCAACTGGCCGATCGTCAGGCAGCTCAACGTACCGGCGGAAGCGATCGAGCGTGCGGCACAGGCGGAGCGGATCGAGCTGGAGCGGCGCGACCGCGCCTATCGCGGTGAGCGGCTCATGCCCGATCTGCGCGGCCGCAGCATCATCGTGGTGGACGATGGGCTGGCGACCGGTGCGTCGATGTCGGCCGCCGTCGCGGCGCTGCGCGAGCACCTGCCGGCGCTCGTGATCGCGGCCGTGCCGGTGGGCTCGCGCGAGGCGTGTGCATTGCTCCAGCAGCAGGCCGATGCCTGCATCTGCGTCACGACGCCGGAGCCGTTCCGCGGCGTCGGCCAGTGGTACGGGGACTTCTCGCAGACGACCGACGACGAGGTGCGCGCGCTACTGGACCGGGCGGCGCTGCGCGAGGAGCGACGGAGCGCGGAGCGCGGCTGACCGGACCCGCGCTCCGCGCCATGCGCGTTCGGGCGACTGGGCGTTTCCTCCGGCCTACGGCACCACCGGCGGCCGGCCGATCTGATACTCCTTCGGCGGCTCTGCGCCGAGGAGGTGCCTGACGAAGTAGTCCCAGCGCCGGCGCATCATGTAGTTGTTGTCCGCGCCGTAGCCGTGCCTGGCGTTCGGGAAGATGATCAGGTCGAAATCCTTCCCTGCCTTGATCAGCGCCTCCGCCACGAGAGTCGTGTTGTACGGCGGCACGTTATCGTCCATTCCGCCGTGCGCGAGCAGCAGCTTGCCGCGCAGGTTCGCGGCGTGCGTCTGGTTCGCCTCATCCTCGTAGTTGTCGGTATCGCCGTTCTTCACGAGCAGCCCCTGGTACCGCTCGCCCCAGTCGTCCTCGTAGTTGCGGTTGTCGTGGTTGCCCGACTGGGATACGCCGACATCGAAGAAATCGGGATGCCGGAACATCGCCGCGGCCGTGGCGAAGCCCCCACCGGAGTGGCCCCAGATGCCGACCTTCTCGATGTCGATGAACGCATAACGACCGGCGAGCTCCTTCATGCCGGCGATCTGATCGGGGAGCGTGTTGTCGCCCATGTCTCCGTAGTAGGTGTCATGGAACGTCTTCGAGCGGCCGGGTGTCCCCATGCCATCGATCGCGACGACGATGAATCCGAGCTCCGCGAGCGCCTGGTGGTCGCTGCGGGCCGGTGAGAAGCTGCGCGTGCCCACGCTTCCGGACTGCGGCCCCGGGTAGATGTAGTTGACGATCGGGTACTTCTTCGTCGAATCGAGTGTGCTCGGCGTGAACATCAGGCCGTAGATGTCCGTCGTCCCGTCGCGCCCCTTCATGCGCACCGGTGTCGGCGGCTTCCACCCGGCCGCGACGAGTCGTGAGATGTCGGCCCGCTCGAGCGTCTGCCGTACCCGGCCGTTCGCATCGCGCAGAACCGTCACGGGTGGACTGGTGGGGGTGGAGTACGTATCCACGAAGTACCGACCGTCGGGCGATGCCGAGACGGCGTGGTTGGCGTTCTCGGGAGTGAGCAGGCGCTGGTTGCGGCCGTCGAACCCGATCCGGTAGAGGTGATGAAAGTACGGATCCCGCCCAGCGTCCTTGCCGTTCGCCATGAAGTAGATCGTTCGCGACCGTTCATCGACGCGGATGATGTCGCTCACGTTTCCGGCGCCGGTCGTAATGCGGTTCTTCAGCCGGCCCGTCGCCAAATCGTACAGGTAGAGATGCAGCCAGTCGTCGCGCTGCGACCACCAGATCAGCTCGCCTGACGATGGAAGCACGCGCCAGAGATTCTCGGTCAGCGAGGCGTCGCCGATCTGCGTCTCCGACGTCTCCTCGAACAGCGTGCGAACCTCGCCGGTCTGCGCGTCGGCGATCCGGAACCAGGCGCGCTTGTGGTCCCGCGAGCTGGAGATGAACGCCAGGTGCGACCCATCCGGGTACCATTGCACGTCGCAGATCGTACCCCCACTGCAGGCGACGTGGTCGGAGACGGTCGACCGGTGTACGTCGGGCGGCATCTGCAGGCGCACCAGGCGCGGCCCACCCTCCGCGCCGAGGTCGATGATCACGCGGCTGATGCGGAAGACGACGCTGTCGCCAGGCAGCGGATACTTCCAGGATTCGATGCGCGGGCTGCCGACGTTCGTGGCCACGAGATGCATGTCGCGAACGCCGCGTCCGTCGTGCTGGAACGTCGCGAGCTTCCGAGAATCCGGCGACCACGTGACGACCGGGCGGTCGCTGTGGGTCCAGCCCGCATTGTCCGTCGCGTAGCCGAACTCCTCCACGCCGTCGGTGGTGAGCTGCGTTTCCTGTCCGGTCGCGAGGTCGCGCAGCCACAGGTTGTGATCCCTGATGTACACGGCGCGGCTGCCATCTGGCGACACGCTCGAGTTGCGTGGCGCGCCATTGCGAGCGGCCGCGGTGTCCGATCGTTCGCACACGTAGCGCTGGAGGTCGCAGCTCCAGCGGCGGTTCTGCACACTGACGATGATCGACCGATTGTCCTTGGCCAGCTCGAAGGACTGGAACGGGAGGCGGCTGCCCTCGACTCGTCCACCCGTGGCCGTGGACAACGCGGTCGCGAGGCGCGCCTGGTCGAACGCGGCCTGACGCGTGCCGCGCTCGGGATCGACCATGAAGAAGGCGCTGCCCTCGGGTACCGTGGTGCGGTACCAGAACCGGCCATCGGCGAGCCAGGTCGGCCTGACGCCCGTTCCGGTCACGAGCGGCGCGGCGTTGGCGCCCAGGAAGCGCTCGGCCCGGGCGTAGTCCTCGGCGGTGAGGTGGCGAGGTTGCTGCGCCGCCAGGGGCGCCGCGATCAGCAGCAGGAAGAGTTTGGCGCAGCGCATGAGCATCGGCGAACGATCGAGGTGACGGGTCGCGCCTCCCACGTGGCGTTCGCGGAAGGTATCAGCGGGGGCCGGGGCTGGCGAGGTGCGCCGGTTCCCGGCAGAGCGGAGGCGCCGGCGCGACTCGCCCGCGGCGGGCGGCCGGGTAGAGGCATCGCGCCGGCCGGCCGCGATCGTTACTCTACCCGGCCGCCCGCCGCGGGCGACCACCCTACCGATCCAGACTTCCACGCCCGTGTTCGTCGCCGTGCTCCTTGCCGTCGCCGTGCTCGCCGGCGGCGTCGCCGCCGTTGCCGGCTTCGGCATCGGCAGCCTGCTCACGCCGGCCCTGGCGTTGCAGACCGGGACGAAGATCGCCGTCGCGGCCGTGGCCATCCCGCACTTCGTGGGGACGGCGCTCCGCTTCTGGATCCTGCGGCGGCATGTCGACCGGCGGGTGCTGCTCGGGTTCGGCGTGGCGAGCGTGGCCGGCGGGTTGGGCGGAGCGCTGCTGCACACGCGCGTGTCGGGCCGCGGACTCGCCGTGGTCTTCGGCGCCCTGCTGATCCTCGCGGGCATTTCCGAGCTCACGGGATGGATGGGTCGCGTGCGATGGGGCCGCGGCGCCGCCTGGATCGCCGGCGTCGCGTCGGGCGCCTTCGGAGGCTTGGTGGGGAATCAGGGAAGCATTCGCTCGGCGGCGCTGCTCGGATTTCACGTCCCGAAGCAAGCATTCGTCGCGACGGCCACCGCGATCGCGCTCCTGGTCGATCTCGCCAGACTCCCCGTCTATCTCGCCTATCAATGGCGGGACATCCTCCAGCTGTGGCCGCTCGTGCTCGGGGTCTCGGGGGGCGTCGTGGTCGGGACCCTCCTCGGGACGCGTCTCCTCGACGACATTCCGCAACGCACATTCCGGCGAGCCACCGCCATCCTGTTGCTGCTCCTGGGCGTGTACATGCTCACGGTGGGCAGCGGATGAGTCACCGGCGCCTGCCGAATTGCCGATGCGGGCCGACAGGTCGTAGTTTCGCGCGGTTCGGGCGCGGCGGTCGGCTCCTCGACGCCGACGGTCGCCCGACATCCCCTCGACTGCCTCCACGATGAACGACGCACGGCCCGATGTCGGACGGCAGCGCCAGGCGAGCATCTTCCTCCGCGGACTGGCCGGGGAACGGCCGGCGGTGCCTGTCGATTACGCGGAGCTGGAGGAGCGCGCGCGGCGGCGGATGTCGGCCGAAGCCTACGCGTACGTGGCGGGCGGCGCGGGGCGCGAGAGCACCGTCGCCGCGAATCGCGCGGCCTTCGAGCGGTGGCGCATCGTGCCCCGGATGCTCCGCGACGTCTCCGCCCGCGACACTACCGTGTCGCTGTTCGGCCGCACGTTGCCGGCCCCGCTCGTGCTCGCGCCGATCGGGGCCCTCGACCTCGTGCACGAGCACGCCGACCTCCTGATTGCGCGGGCGGCCGCCGCCGAGGGGGTGCCGTACATCTTCTCCAACCAGGCGTCCGTGCCGATGGAGGGATGCGCCGCGGTCATGGGCGACGCCCCGCGGTGGTTCCAGCTCTACTGGAGCAGGTCCGACGCGTTGGTGCAGAGCTTCGTCAGGCGCGCCGAAGCCTGCGGCTGCGACGCCATCGTCCTGACGCTGGACACGACGCTCTTCGGATGGCGCACGCGAGACCTCGACCTTGCCTACTTGCCGTTCCTCCGTGGTCGCGGGATCGCGCAATACACGAGCGATCCGGTCTTCAGGGCCTCGCTCAGCGAGCCGCTCGATGCGCCGCCGACCGAGCGGCCACCGCTCAGGGTGTCGACGCTGCGCGCTGCCGCGGAGCAGCTGCGCCGCTACCCCGGATCGGTGCGCGAGAAGCTGCGCTCTGGCGCCCCGCGCGCCGCCGTGCAGCGGTTCATCGCCACGTACTCGCGCCCCTCGCTGGTCTGGGAGGACCTGGCGACGCTGCGCCGCCAGACGACGCTGCCGATCCTCCTCAAGGGCATCCTGCACGCCGACGACGCTCGACAGGCGCTCGACCGCGGGATGGACGGCGTCATCGTGTCGAATCATGGCGGACGTCAGGTGGATGGCGCGATCGCCGCGCTCGACGCACTGCCGGGGGTGGTCGACGTGATAGGCAGTCGGGTGCCCGTATTGTTCGACAGCGGAATACGCGGCGGCGCGGACATGCTGAAGGCGCTCGCGCTCGGCGCCTCGGCCGTGTGCCTGGGGAGGCCGTACGTCTACGGGCTGGCTGTCGCCGGCGAGCAAGGTGTCCGGGACGTGATCCGGAACCTGCTGGCCGAGTTCAGCTTGACGCTCGGCTTATCCGGGGTGGCGAGCGTCGCCGGGCTCTCGCGCGAGGTCCTCGTGCGCCATCCCGGCGGCTGAGCGCGGCGCTGGCCGTAGGGTGCTGGCGAGAGAAAAACACCCGGCACGGGCCCCTCGTGGAGACCCGTGCCGGGTGTCGGTTCGATCTATCCTTCAGCGGCCTGCCGTGCTCGCCATTGGCGGCTGCGTTCCCTCCCACACCTTCTCGTAAGCGGCCAACGCCTCACGCGCGGCCGCGGTCTTGCCCTGTGCCCGCAGGCTCTCCGCCAGCCCGAACAGCGACCAGCCGTTGTCCGGAAACCGCTCGAGGTCCGCGCGGAACGCCCGCTCCGCATCCGCTGGGCGCTTCGCGGCGAGCAGCACCGCGCCTAACTCCTGATGCACGGGGACCGTCCACTCGGGCGGCTCGCCGTACACCAGCGCGGCTTCGGCCTGCGCCGCCCGGCGGAGGTGCGCTTCCGCCGCACGGTGATCGCCGCGGGCGGCTGCCAAATGACCAGCGAGCACGCCCTCTGCGATCTTCGCCACGCTCAACGACGTGTTGAACTCGAGGCGCATGGTGGCGAGCGACGAGTCCCGCATCGCCGTCCGCACGGCCTCGAGCGCGGCGGTCGCACCGGCGACGTCACCGCGGGCGAGGAGCGCGCGGCCACGTCCGTACTGCCACATCATCCGCGCATGGACCAGACCTTCCGCCGGCTCCGGCGCACGGAGGATATCGTCCCACCGATTGAATCGCGCGTACAGCTGCAGCGCGCGCGTCATGTGATGCTGCATGAACGTCATGCCCGACTCGCCCGCCAGTTCCTGCGGCACGATCTGCTGCATCTTCTCCGCCGCGTCCACCGCCTGACGCTCACGCCCGACCATGCTCGCGGCGAACGCGAGGAAGTCGTAATTGTGCGGGTAGTAGCCGAGCGTGTAGACGCCGGCACCGGGGCGCTGATCGCGAATGAACGTCTCGTCGGCGTGCGTGGCGTGCTCGTTCGCCTTGATGGCATCGAGATACCGGCCGACGCGGATGTAGATGTGCCCCGGCATGTGGACCAGGTGTCCGGCGCCGGGCATTTGCAGCGCCAGCCGCTCGGCGCACGGCACCGCCCGCTTCGGATAGACCTCTTCCACGGCGTGGATGTAGAAGTGGCAGGCGCCGGGATGGTTCGGATTCCGGGCCGTCACTCGCTCCAGACTGGCGATCGCCCGGTCCATGCCGGGCTGCGGCTTGCCGTCGGCGGTCCAGTACTGCCAGGGGCGGAGATCCATCAGCGACTCGGCGTACAGCGAGGCGATCTCGAGATCGTCAGGGTAGCGCTCGGCCAGCGTGGCCATGGCGCGCGCGTAGGCCGAGTCCAGCGGCGCACGGTCTGCCGGCGGCACCGCTGCATAACGGGTCCCGAGTGCGCCGATCAGCGCGCGCTCGCGCTCGCTCGCATTCGCCTGTGCCGCGATCGCCTTCTGCAGCGCGGCGTACGCCTGCACGCCGGCAGCCGAATCCATCGGAAGGTTGATGTTGGGGCCGAGCGCGAGCGCCGCGCCCCAGTGGCAGATCGCGCAGTCGGGATCGAGGCGGGCCGCCTCCTCGAAGGCGCGGATCGCTTCCGCGTGGTTGAAGGCGTAGTACAGCCGCAGTCCCTGGTCGAAGTACTCCTGCACCTGCGGGACCCGGCTCGAGATCGCGTAATGATGGCTCCCGAGGTTCTCGTACAGCGGCACGGACGCGGTCGGAACGACGGCGCCGTGCTCGGCGTGATTCACCTGCGCGTGCGCCGGATCCGCCGCGACGGCGGAGCCCGCCACGCACAGCGCGAGCAGGCCGAGCATCCCGGCCGATGAAAGACGCAGTGACGACATTCTCCCTCCTTTTAGCAAAAGGCTTCAGTGGGGGATGCGCAGCCCGCCGACCATTCACGCCACCAGCACGTCCGTGGTGACGTCGGCGGACTGAAAGGTGCGAAAGCGGACCGACCTTTCATAGACTGCGACGACGACATACAGCCTCCCGACGACATTCAGCCTCACATCGAATGTTCGAATGGATCTCCGGCACCATGAATTCGTGGGGCGGGCTCGGCATTGCGTTGCTGATGCTACTGGAGAACGTCTTTCCTCCCGTCCCGTCCGAGCTGATCATGCCTCTGGCGGGATTTCTCTCGGAGCAGGACCATCTGTCGTCTGGACCGTGATTCAGGCCGGGTCGGCACTCGCGGGCGCACTCGGATGGTATTGGGTGGGCCGGAGGTCGGGGAGCGGCGGTTTCGCGCTGGGTCGACGACCACGGCCGCTGGCTCACGCTTTCGTGCAGCGACCTCGACCGTTCCAAAGCGTGGCTCGACCGGCACGGCAGGACGGCGGTCCTGCTCGGTCGGCTCATTCCCGGCGTCAGGACGTTCGTCTCGGTCCCAGCCGGCTTCCCGGAGATGCCGTTCGGCCCGTTCCTCTTCTACTCGACCCTCGGCACGACGGCCTGGACCGCGGCACTCGCGTTCGCCGGCCGACTTCTCGGCCGCGAGTATGAGATGGAGGGCACCTATCTGGAACCGGTGAGCCGGATCGTACTGGGGGACATTGCGGTGGAGTACGCGCACCGGGTGATGCGCTGGCGGCGCGGCGATGCGGAGGAGGCGCAGGCACCCGCTGGCGCATAGGCCGACCGTTCGCGTGCGGTGCGGGAGTGTGGCACCGATGATGCGCGATCGGAGGGCGGGCGCGGCAGCGACGGACGTGATGGCCGCCGCGCTTTCGTTAGGAACTTTTCGGCACAACGACAGGAGGTATCAATGGCGGACTTCCAGGGAGACCGCAGCACCGAGGCCGGACGCGGACGCGACGCCGGCGGCATGCAGGGCGACTGGTCGAGCGAGGAGCGCTACTGGCGGGACAACTTCTCGTCGCGGCCGTACGCATCGGCGGATCGGGGCTTCGAGCATTATCAGCCGGGGTACCGGTATGGCTACGAGTCCGCGCATCGTGCGGGCGGGCGGAGCTTTGACGAGTCCGAGAACGACCTGCGGAGCGGATGGGATCGGTACGAGCACCGCGGCAGCAACCGGTCGACGTGGGAGGAGATCAAGCACAGCGTGAAGGACGCGTGGGATCGCGTCACGGGGAGCGGACCTTCGCGCGACCGGCGCTAGGCCGGCTGGACAGTGCGCGCGGGGCGGGCCGTTGCGGTCCGCCCCGCCGTGCATCCGGGCATGGCCGCGCGGTCTGCGGGCCGCCTAGCTGGCGGCAGTCGACTCCCGGCTCCCGATTCCCGATTCGCGAACGCCCACCTCCCGCCTGACGACCGGCGCCACCTCGGTTCCGAACAGCTCGATCGCCCGCAGCAGCGTGTCGTGCGGCATGGTCCCGACGCTGAGCTGGATCAGGAAGCGCGTGTTGCCGAACAGCTCGTGCTCGCACAGGATCTTGTCGATGACCTCCTGCGGGCTCCCGATGAGCAGCGCCCCGCGCCGCGAGCGTTCCGCGTCGAACTGCGCGCGCGTCGGCGGGGGCCACCCGCGCTCTCGTCCGATGCGGCCCATCACGTCGAGATACGGCGGCAACGCCAGCTCGGCGGCCGAGGCCGAGTCATCCGCGATGAAGCCGTGCGAGTTGATGCCGATCTGCAGCGTTGCGGGATCGTGGCCGGCCCGGCGCGCGCTCTCCCGGTAGAGCTCGACGAGCGGCACGAACCGCTCGGGCGCACCGCCGATGATCGCGAGCGCCAGCGGGAGACCCAGCGTGCCGGCTCGAACGATGGACTGCGGCGTACCGCCCACGGCGATCCAGACCGGAATGGGATCCTGGACGGGCCGGGGATAGACGGCGCGATCCTCGATCGGTGCGCGGTGCCTGCCCCGCCAGGTGACGCGCTCCTTCTCGCGAACGGCGAGGAGCAGCTCCAGCTTCTCGGCGAACAGCGAGTCGTAGTCCTCCAGGTCGTAGCCGAACAGCGGGAACGACTCGATGAAGGAGCCGCGCCCCGCCATGATCTCCGCGCGTCCATGCGAGAGGAGGTCGAGGGTCGCGTATTCCTGGAAGACGCGCACCGGATCGTCCGAGCTCAACACCGTCACGGCACTCGTCAGGCGGATGCGCGTGGTCCGCGCCGCCGCGGCGGCCAATACCACGGCCGGCGTCGACACCACGTAGTCCGGCCGGTGATGCTCACCGACGCCGAACACGTCCAGCCCGACCCGGTCCGCCAGCTCGATCTCCTCGAGCAGCCGATGCAGCCGCTCCTCCGCCGTGATCGTGCGACCGGTCGAAGGATCCGGGGTCGCCTCCGCGAAGCTGTAGATGCCGAGTTCCATGGTCGGGGTGCGAAATGAGAAGAGGTCCGCGACCGTGCAATCTGGCCGCGGACCTCTTCGAACGCACAGCGCGGGCGAATCGTGCCCCGCGTCCCCGCAGGCGCGCCTACCGCTGGACGAGGATCAGGTATGGCGAGGGACCCCAGAAGCGCTCGATGTCGGCAATGTGGAGGTTGCCGCGGAAGGAAGACTTCTCCCGCTCGCTCACCTCGGCGGCCTCGATGTCCTGCCGCGAGATGATCGCGTAGCGCCGCGTCGAGTCGGGCACCTCGATGTGGCGAATCTGGCGCCGGTCGATGGCCGTGAACAGGGAGACGTCGAGGGTTCGCGCGGGCTGCAGCGTCCGTCCGACACGCGCGAGCAGCAGGTTGGCGCCGCCCTCCTTGACGATTACACCCTTGTCGATCAGCTCGCGCTCGGTGCCAATGATGTAGTAGGCCGCCGTGCGAGTGCGCTCCGACGCCACGAGCGCGTGGCCGAGCCGCGTGTTCTCGGTCGAGAGGCTGTCGACGCGAAGCGTGAGGACGGCGATGGTCTCGCGCTGCCGATCGATCGTCGCGCCGAGGTCGGCGATGAGGCGGTGGTCGCCCTCGTCATGCTCGCGCAGGGAATCGAGCTGGCCGCGCAACGACCGCTCGCGACGCCGGGCCTCGGCAAGCTCCGTGGCGGTGCGCTGCGCCCGATCGACGAGCCCTTTCACCCGGACGAGCATGTCGGCACGGGCGTGCAGCTGCTCCTCGAGCGGCCCTTCGAGCCCGTGCTCCGGCTGCTTGGCCTTGGGGAGTCCTTTCACGCGCGACACCTGGCTGTCGATCTGCGCGATGAACGCATCGGCGTCCACGACGACGCGCGTCAGGGAATCCTTCTGTGCGGAGAGCTGCATCGCCAGGCGGGTCTGTTCTGCGGCAATGCTGTCGGCCGCGGCGAGCTTGGCGCGCGACTCGCAGCCGACGACCAGCGGCACGATGGCGGCGACGAGGAGACGTCGGAACATGAGGACCTCGAGGATCGGTGGTTCCCGTGGCTCGCGGCGCGGGAGCCCGGCGCCGGAGCGTGCACGGAGAAAGACGACGCACCGAAGGAGGCGGATACACGCTCCCCGGCGCGCCATTGCCCCGCACGCGCGTCACGTGATCCAGCGCACAAACGCACGACGACCGGGGCGTCGGATCTCCCCGACCGTGTCCTCGATCGTCAGGCTCGCGGCGCCGCCGGGCCCACCGATCTAACGCCCTACGGGCTCCACGCGCAGCACGCGGCCACGCTGGTTGTCGGTGACGAGATAGACGTAGCCGTCCGGTCCCTGCACCACGTCACGGATCCGTTCGCCCAGGTCGCCCAGGTACCGCTCTTCGCGCGTCACCCGGCCGTTGGCCAGCTCGAGCCTGACGAGCGCTCCCGGCGTCATCGATCCCACGAGCAGGCTCCCCCTCCATCCGGGATACCGGTCGCCAGTGTAGAACGTGAGCCCCGACGGCGCGATGACCGGATCCCAATAGTAGACGGGTTGCTCCATGCCCGCCTTCGCCGTGCCCTCGCCGATCTTCGCGCCGGAGTAGTCCACGCCGTAGGTGATGACCGGCCATCCGTAGTTCTTTCCCCCCTCGGGATGGTTGAGCTCATCGCCGCCACGCGCGCCGTGCTCCACGGTCCAGAGCTGTCCGGTCTGCGGATGCAGCGTGGCGCCCTGCAGGTTGCGGTGACCGTACGACCAGATCACCGGCAGCGCGCCCCCACGCCCGACGAACGGGTTGTCGCGCGGTACGCTCCCGTCCTTGTTGATGCGTACGATTTTGCCTACGCCGGTCGAGAGATCCTGCACGAGCGGACGCTGATTGCCGCGGTCGCCGGCCGTAATGAACATCGTGCCGTCGGTGCCGAAGACGATGCGCGAGCCGAAGTGCGATCCACTCCGGACCTTCGGCACCTGCCGGTAGATCACCTGCACGTCCTCGAGCCTCCCGTCGACCAATCGCCCGCGGGCGACCGCCGTGCCGGCGAGGCCCTCCGCTCCCGGTTCGGAGAACGAGAGGTACACGTGTCCATTCGTGGGGAACTCCGGATCGACGGCGACGTCGAGCAGCCCACCCTGTCCGCGCGCCGCAACCTCCGGGACCCCCGCCACTGGCTCCGACACGACGCCGGCGGCGGTCACGATCCGCAGCCGGCCCGGACGCTCGGTGACCAGCATGCGGCCATCCGGCAGAAACGCGAGCGCCCAGGGACGCTCGAGTCCGCTGGCGACGGTCTCCGCGCGCACCACGCCGTTCATGGACTGCGGCGTCGGAGACCGCTGGGCATCTTGCCCAGCGGCCACTTCGACCTGCAGCAGCGGTGCGGCCAGCAGCAGCGACAGTACTCTCGACATCGACGTTCTCCTCAAACGAGCTCGTGAATGGTGCATGCTGGCTCCCGCGCACCGGCATGTCGCCCGCGTACGTTAGCGACGCGAACACGCTTCCGGCCATGTGTATCGTGTCAGCAGGCGGTGGATCTCCGGGTTGTCGCGTCCGCCGCGGCCGGCGTATTGCATTCCCGCACTCGCATTCAACCCACGACGCGATGTCCGCCTAGCCTGCAACTCCGCTCCGAAACAGGGTCCGTCTGAGCGTCATCGGGACGGGGCTCGTGGTCATCGTGGTGGCGCTGGTCGTGTTGGCGGGGTGGTACTGGGACGTCCACTACCTGCGCGCAGGCGGGCCGCTCCGGATCGCCATGCTCCCGATGACGGCGACGGGCTTCATTGCGGCGGGGAGCGCGCTCGCCGTGCTCGTCGCCTTTCCCGCCTCGCGCGCCGCCCGTGTCGCGGGCGTCGTCCTTGCGACCTACGCCGCACTGCTCGGCGTGCTCACGACGGCGGAGCGCGTACTCGACGTGGATGTGGGCATCGACCTGCTGCTGTTCGAGCGCACGGTGCGGGCCGCGCCGTGGAATCCGCCGGGACGCATGGCCGTCAATTCCGCGGTCGCGTTCTCGCTGGTCGGCATCGCGCTCCTGCTGCTCCATGCCGGCGGCCGTCGGGCGCGGCAGATCGGGCAGTTCCTCGCGTTCGGGTCGTTCTTCATCGCGTTCCTCGCGCTGCTGGGATACGCCTACGGCGTGGGCACGCTGTACACGGTGGGGCAGTTCTCCGGCGGAATGGCGGTCATCACGGCGCTGTCTTTCATGGTCCTGTCGCTCGGCGTGCTCTTCGCGCGGACCGACGCGGGGCTGGCCGCCCTGCTGACCAATGAGCGGGCGAGCGGGATGTTTTCACGGCGGTTGGTCCCCGCCGCCGTCATCGTGCCGGTCGGACTCGGATGGCTGCTGCTCACGATCCTGCGCCGCGGATGGGTAGACGAGCGCACGGGCCTCGCGACGTTCGCCGCGACGGCATCCGTACTGCTCCTGCTGATGCTGATCCGCAGCGCCCGCGCCGTCGAGCGCCTCGACACCGAGCGCGAATCGCTGCTCGAAGCGGCGCGCAAGGCGCGCGCCGATGCGGAGGCCGCGAACCGCGCGAAGATGCAGTTCCTGACGAGCATGAGCCACGAGCTGCGCACGCCGCTCAATGCGATCTCGGGCTACGTGCAGCTGCTCGAGCTCGGCGTCCATGGCCCGATCAACAACGCGCAGCGCGACGCCCTCGAGCGGACGCAGCGCAGCCAGCAGCACTTGCTGGCGCTCATCAACGACGTGCTCAACTTCGCAAAGCTGGACGCGGGTCGGGTCGAGTTTCGAATCACCACGGTGGCGATGCGCGACGTCCTCAAGGCCATCGAGGCGATGGTGCTGCCGCAGCTCGCCGCCAAGTCGCTCGCGTTCACGATGCGATGCGACAATCTCGAGCTCGCCGTCCTGGCGGACCGCGAGAAACTGCAGCAGATCCTGCTCAATCTCTTGTCGAACGCGATCAAGTTCACGCCACCCGGCGGACGGATCGCGCTCGAGTGCACGGCGCAGCCGGAGGTGGCACGCATAACGGTGCGCGACACGGGGCCCGGCATCGCGTCCGACGCCCTGGGCTCGATCTTCGAGCCGTTCGTTCAGGTGGACCGGAGCCTGACGAATCTCATGGAGGGCGCCGGGCTGGGCCTCGCGATCAGCCGGGAGCTCGCGCGCGGCATGGGGGGGGAGCTGTCGGCCGAGAGCGCGCTGGGCGATGGGGCGACCTTCATCCTGACCCTCGTGCGGGCGCCAAACAGCGCCGACGCGCGACCCGCTCCGACGCCCGTGCCCGTAAGCGTTGGTTAGGCGTCAGGGCGCGCTGCCGGCTGCCCATCCGGTCGCGTACATCCACCGCGCCATCCGCGTGAGCTTGCCGTAGTCGATCCCCTCGGGGTCATCGCGCGGCGTGTGGTAGTCGCCGTGCAGCAGCGCCGAGAAGTACACGACGGGGACGTCGCGCCGGGCATACGGCCAGTGGTCGCTGCGCCGGAAGAAGTTCTCCGGATGATCGGGGCGGTCCCAGCTGCTGTCCACCACGAAGCGCGAGACCCGGGCGTTCGCCGCGAGCGCCATGTCGACGAGCGCGGGCGCATTCCGGTTCGGCGGCTGCGATCCGAGCAGCGCGGCCGTGTCGGGATGGTTGCGACCGATCATGTCGCCGTTGAGGACCGCGACGATCCGGTCCAGCGGCACCACGGGGTTCGCCGCGTGGTAGGAGGAGCCGAGCAACCCGACCTCCTCCGCGCCGTGCCAGACGAAGAGCGCGGAGCGCGCCGCCGGCCGCTGCACCCAGGCACGCCCGATCGCCAGCAGCGCGACGCTCGTCGTGGCGTTGTCGTCGGCGCCCGTCCAGATCGAGTCGCCATCCCACGCGTAGCGCACCCCGAGTCCATCCTGATGCGCGCTGAAGAGGACGACCTCATCGCGGCGCGCCGGATCGCTGCCCGGAGCCCGCGCCACGACGTTCACCGAGGGCACGACGAAGCTCTCGCGACCGATGTCGGCGACGAGCCGGGCACCCGGCTGCCTGACGAGCCGCAGGCTGCGGCGGCGAACCCAGACCACGGGCGGACGCGTGCTGGCGGGCGGTCCGCCGTCATCGATCGCGTAGCTGCCGCGCGCCCAGCCGGTGGCGATGTTCTGGAACTGCCCATCGGCGACCGTATCGGATACGAGGATGACGCCGGCCGCGCCCTTGTCGATCAGGAACTGCGCCCGCTGGCGCACGGACGACATGGTGTATCGGCGAGGCGACAGGTCGGGCCCGAGCGGCGCGGCGCCCTCGGGGTGCGAGAGCTCGGCCGCGGCGATCCTGCCTCGCAGATCCACGCCCGCGAGATCGGCGTCCTTCCCGAGACCGACGAACACGATCGGGGCGTCGAGCCGCGCGGCGGTCGGATAGAGGAGCACCGCGTCCTCGGGAATCGAGAGCACCGATCCCGAGACCTCGATTCGACTGTCGTCGGAGACGCGCGTCCGGCGCATCGGCCAGAACTGGAAGTAGGTCCCGTCATCGCCCATGGGCTCCAGCCCCGCCTGACGAGCTTGTTCGGCCAGCCACCCGGAGGCACGCATCTCGTCCACGGTGCCGGCTTCCCGACCGCGCATTGCCTGACTCGCAAGGACGAACAGATCCCGTCGCAGATCCTCCTGCCGAATCGCGTCGAGGGCCGGCGGATCGCCGGAGGGCTCGAGCCGCGTCGTTCCCCGCCCCGTGCACGCACCCACGAGCCCGACCGCGGAGACCAGCGTGCCGAGCGCGACGCGTCGCCAATCCTTCACCGCTCCTCCTCTTGATGGGTGACCCGCCGGCCGGATCGGCCGCTCGTCGATTGACCGTCGGGCCGTTCCAGCGCCTGACGATCCCACGCGCCGAACTCCGCGCCCGCGGCGTAGACGTCGCTCGCGAAGGCGAGCACCATCGCGTCGGGGTCGGGCGCGGTGCGCACGGCCTCGTAAGGCAGCAGGAACTCCCCGAGCGTCGCGTCGTAATGCGCTCCATCCGGACGGACCCGCGCCTCGCGGAAGCCTGGCGGCTCCGGATAGGCATATCCGTAGAATGCGGGCTCGGGGTGCATCGCGTTGCCCGGCCACCATCCCACACTCACCAGCTCGTGCGAGTAGGCCTCGACCATGACGTGGCGCCCGACGTTCGGCTGGCCACCGGGATGCTCCGGCGCCGTGCGCCCCGAGAAGCGCGTCACCGCCAGATCGAAGGCGCCCCAAAAGAAGTGCACGGGGCTCGACTTGCCCAGAAACTGTCCGCGAAAGCGCTGCAGCACCCGGTCCGCCTGCTGCAGGGCCACGCGGAATCGCTCGACCGCCGACCTGTCGTACGATGCGTGCACCGTATCGTGGTCGAACGGGATCGCGATCTCGACCTCCACTGGCCTGGGCCACACCCGCACCGCCAGCTCGAGCGCTTCCAGCGCGGCCATGACCTCGGCGTGGAATACCGATGTCGCCCGCGGGGCCAGTGGAACCGTTGCTCGCGCGCCGTCACTCGTCTCGATCGCCAGGACATGGTCGATCAGGTCGAACGACAGGGCGAACGTGCGCTCGCCGTGCGGCATGGCCGAGGTCGTCAGGCCGCGGGGCGTGACGTACAGCGCCACGTGCCACCAGTGGTTCTGCGGCGGAGCCTGCGCGAGGCGGACCTTGCCGGCGATCTGGGTCCACATGTGCAGCGTCTCGCACGTATCCCGCCATTCTGCCAGCGGGAGTGCCGGCCAGCTCCCCTCGCGCCCCATCGGTCAGGGGGTCGCGGGCGTCACCGCGAACTCCGCGATGTGCACATCGAGGTTGTGGTTGATGCGCAGCCCCACCATCCCGTCCGTCTTCAGCATCGCGGAGCGCGGCAGCCGCGTCACCTCCATCCCGTTCGCCAGGAAGCGAACGGCGTCAGGCAGCGATTCGACGGCGAGCGCGTTCGTCGTCTTACCCGACGCATCCACGGAGCGAACCGCGTCATGCGCGGTCCAATCCACGATCGTGTGGGTTTCCGCGCCGGCCCGGTGCTTGACCAGGAACTTTCCGTCCTGGCGCACCAGGAAGTAAAGATAGTCCTGCTCATCGCGATCGAGGTCCTTCCCGCCGACGACAAGCCCATAGGCCTCGGGGTGCGGCGTCGCCTTCGACTGCGAGAACACCGCGCCGACTCGATAGGCGCCTGACGCGCTGATCGAGGGGTTGAACAACACCGCGGCGGGGCCCATCGTGGCGTGAAAACCGTCGCCCATCGCCCGGAACGCGACCGTGCTCGGTTCACCCGGCGCGTCGAGGCGCGCGGTCCAGCCCGGCACCTGCGTCGCGAAGGCGATGCCGCCGGCGCCGACCCGAGCCGGCAGCGGCGACAGCGCATCCGCCAGGAGCGTCCGCTGCATCTCCGCGCGCGCCACCTGGTTCGCCGGAAGCACCGCGAAGCGCGCCGCCATGCCCAGGTTGAGGTGGTCTTTCACGTGACAGTGGAAGAACCAGATCCCGGGATTGTCGGCGACCATGTCGACGTGCGCCATCATCATCGGCTCGATGCTGATGATGTCCATGCGATTGCCGTGCATCAGCACGGTGTGGCCGTGCCAGTGCGGAGTGTGAAAGTCGAATCCGTTCGTGCTCGCCATGACGTACCAGCGCACGCGCTCACCCTGCGTCACGGTGAGCATCGGCATGTTGCCGTACACCCATCCGTTCATGTTCGGCATGATGTTGCTCAGGTTGAACCCCGGCATGCTCCGCGCGCTGTCGGGCGGCACCCCCGCATTCGCCTCGAGATTCTCGTCGATGTACCAGCTGTCGGACTCCTCGCCGTCCGTGAACAGCACGACGAACTCGCGGTCCACGTCCTTCGGCGTGCCATCCGCCTTCGAGCCGCCGCGTGCCGTGATGATCATCGGTCCCATTAACCCCGCGTTGATGTCCTTCCCCTCATCGACGTGCGAGTGGTACATCCACATGATGGACGTGGGGTCGTGCGGCCCTGGGCCTGCGCGCTCCGGCACGGCCCATACGTACGTGTGCGATCCGCCCGGCGGCACGGCATCGTCGGCCTTGTCGGCGCCCGTCGTCCCATCTCGATAGGGCGTGCCCTCGGAGTCCTTGTCGTAGAAGACGCCGTGCGGGTGCATCGAGTACGGGCGCGTCGCGTTGTTCCGGAACACGACCTTGATCGTGTCGCCGACCTCCGCGCGGAGCAGCGGGCCCATGTAGCCCAGGTGCTCCCATTCCGGCGCCCGAGTCGCGAGCCGTGTGAAGCTCGCATCCGTGTACTCGCGGTAGAGCGCCTTCTTGTACTTCCGCCCCACCCACCCCGTGCCCGAGCGCACGTTGATGTATAACGACGTGCCGGGACGCGGCCGCTCCGTCAGGGTGTCGAACGCCGTGCCGGTGAGCATGTCGTGTCCGCTCGGCGCGTAGTCCCAGGCGACCTCGTCCGCCGCGACGTAATAGGTGTGAACCCGTCCGGGCTGCGCGGCCGCGGCGGTCGTCATGCAAAAGCAGAGAGCGACGGCAAGTGGAGTGCGGGACATCGAGGACCTCCAGCAAGGATGAGCCTCGTGAGGCGCGGCGCGCGGGGAGGGAGGACATCGCGTCGGCATGGCGGGGCCTTGGAGAGTGCCGGGTTGCCCCGACCCGCACAAGACCCTGACCGTGGGCTTGCACCCGAGCGGTCGCCATCGACTCGCGACACCATCCCGGGTGTAGGGGGAGCTCCCACGCCGCGACGTCATATGTTTTCGTCGACGCGTTGCCGCCGCGCCCATCTGTTCGTCGTAATGGCGGCCATGGCCGCTCGATCGAGCGGCGGCCGAGGCGCAACGGCGCGCCGACACCGTCGGAGGCCCGTTGTCGTCACGTCCAACGCTCCCTCTCAGGAGAATCCAGTCATGAAGCGTTTCACCACGCTGGCCTTCGGGCTCGCGACCGCCGCGGCGCTCCTCGCGACGCCCGCGCATGCCCAGCTCCCCGTCTCGTTCAGTATCGGCGGCGGACTCACCATGCCGACCGGCGATCTTGCCGACTTCACCGACAACGGTTACCACGCCCTTGCCGGCATCCGCGCGGGCCTGCCGGGCCTGCCGGTGCATCTCCGTGTCGACGGCATGTACAGCCGCCTGCCGATGGCCAGCGGTTTCGGCGTCGATGACATCTCGACGATCGGCGCGCTCGGCGCGCTCGGATACGACATCGTGCCGGTCGGTCCGGCCAAGCTGTACGCCCTCGCCGGCGGCGGCTACTACTGGAGCAAGGCCGAGGTGCCGAATGCCGAGCGCGTCGGCGACTTCGGGTGGAACGCCGGCGCCGGGTTCCGCATGAACGTGCTCGCGGCCAAGATGTTCATCGAGGCGCGGTACCACTCGATCAGCACCGAGGGCGGGAAGATGACGTCCACGCCGCTGACGGTCGGCCTGAGCTTCTAACGAAGGACGGCTCTCCATCGGAACGGGGGACGGCGATCGCCGTCCCCCGTTTCGCATCCCCGGCCGGACGGATGCGATAGATTCGGTCCGCAGCGGCTCGCCGCGCGACGCGGCGGGCGAAACGACTCGGATCGACACCGATGACCACCCATGTCTCGCCGTTCGGCCTCGCCCGAGCCCACGCCAGGGGACTCCGCCGCACCGACAAGCCGTGAGCGCGGGTGCGCGCGAACCGGCGCGCCGCGGCGCCCGCCGGATCGGATTCGTGCTCGGGCCGGTGCTCTTCGCGCTCGTGCTGGCGACGCCGGCGCCGGCGCAGTTGAGCTCCGAGGCCTGGCGCGTCGCGGCCGTCGCGCTGCTCATGGCCACGTGGTGGGTGACCGAAGCCATCCCGATCCCGGCGACGGCGCTCCTTCCGCTGGTGCTGTTCCCGCTGCTCGACGTCGTTCCGGTGGCCGCCGCCGCAGCGCCGTTCGCCAATCCGGTCATCTATCTGTTCATGGGCGGATTCCTGATCGCGGCCGCGCTCCAGCGCTGCGGGCTGCACCGGCGGATTGCGTTAGGCATCGTGCGCGCCGGGGGCGGCGGCGCGGCCCGGCTCGTCGGCAGCTTCATGGCTGCGACCGCGTTCATCAGCATGTGGGTGAGCAACACCGCGACGGTCGCCATGCTCCTGCCTATGGCGCTCTCGGTGCTCGAGCTGGCGGAAGACGGCGCCGGACCGGAGGCTCCGGCGGTGCACCTCGCCCCGGCCCTGCTGCTCGGACTCGCCTACGGCGCGAACATCGGCGGACTGGGCACGCTCATCGGCACGCCGCCGAACGCGCTCCTCGCCGGCTTCATGTCCGAGACCTACGACGTCACGATCGGCTTCCTCGAGTGGATGCTCGTCGGCGTTCCGCTCGTCGTCGTCTCGCTCCCGATCGCGTGGCTGCTGCTCACGCGGGTCCTGCATCCGGTCGGCGAACTGCGAATCGCCGGCGGGCGCGAGGCGCTGGTGGCGCAAGCGCGGGCGCTCGGCCGGCTGTCCCGCGCGGAGTGGACGGTGGGCATCGTCACTGCGCTCACGGCGGCAGCCTGGCTCACGCAGCCGCTGATCGCGCGCATTGCGCCGGGCGTGTCGGATGCCGGCATCGCCATTGCGGGCGCGTTGCTGCTTTTCCTGCTCCCGGTGGAACGCTCCGGAGCACGAGCGCTCGACTGGGAGGCGGCCGAGCGGCTGCCGTGGGGGGTGCTCGTGCTGTTCGGCGGCGGGCTGTCGCTCGCCAACGGCATCCAGGAGACGGGACTCGCCTCGTGGATCGGCACGGCGATGGCGGGCATCGGGACCTGGCCGGCGATCCTGGTCGTGATCGGCGTGACGACGGTGATCGTGTTCCTCACCGAGCTCACGAGCAACACGGCCACCGCGGCGGCCTTCCTCCCGGTGGTGAGCTCGTTGGCCGTCGCGATCGGCGCCTCGCCGCTGCTGCTGGCGGTCCCCACGGCGTTAGGTGCGAGCTGCGCGTTCATGATGCCGGTGGCCACGCCGCCCAACGCAATCGTCTTCGGTAGCGGCCGCCTGACGATTCCGCAGATGATGCGCGCGGGGATCTGGCTCAACCTGGTCTTCATCGTGTTGATCACCGCCGTCGCCGTCTGGCTCGCGCCGCGGGTGCTCGGCGGACCGTGATCGATTCGCAGATGGCCACGCGCAGTTCCCGATGACGAGCGCGCTCACGCTCCGTGCGGGTCCGGAGGCCCTCGCCATCATCCGTGAGCGCGGCCTGCGCCCCGAGGACGTCGACGTTGTGCCGGGCGCGTCGGGCGGGGCCAAGTGGCTGGCCATCGGAGGTCTCGATCGGTTCCTGTTCGGCGAGTTTCTGGCAGCGCCGCGGAAGCGTCCGATGCATCTCATCGGTTCGTCGATCGGAAGCTGGCGCATGGCCTGCCTGGCGCAGCGGGACCCGGTGGCGGCGCTCGAGCGCGGACACCACGCCTACATCTACGAGCAGCGCTACACGCCCAGGCCCAGCGCGGCCGAGGTGACGCGGGTGCTGGGCGGAGCGCTCGACAGGCTGCTCGGTGCCACCGGGGCGGGCGAGATTCTCGACCACCCGTGGGCACGGGTGCACGTCATCACCGCACGCGCGCGCTGGCTGGCGGCGAGCCGAAGGCGCGTCGCGCTCATGGCAGGTCTGGCGCTCGCCGCCGTCGGAAACGTCGTGAGTCGGCGTACGCTCGCCGCGCAGCTCCAGCGGGTGATCTTCCATTCCTGCGGCGACGAGACCCCCTTTGCCCATCTGACGGACCTGCCAACCGTGCACCTGCCGCTCACGCGCGACAACGTGCGCGATGCGCTCCTCGCGTCAGGCTCGATTCCGCTGCTGCTGGAAGGGGTGAGCATCACGGGGTCGCCGCCGGGGGGGATCTACTGGGATGGGGGCGTGCTGGACTATCACCTGGACCTCGACTTCGGCGCGGGGTCGGGGCTGGTGCTCTATCCGCACTTCTATGCGCACGTGGTGCCCGGCTGGTTCGACAAGGCGCTGCCGTGGCGACGCGCGTCGGGACGCAACTTCCGGCGCACCCTGCTGATTGCGCCGTCCGACGAGTTCGTCGCCTCGCTGCCAGCGGCGAAGCTCCCCGACCGGCGCGATTTCTACGGCATGCCGGCGACGGACCGGATGCGCCGCTGGCAGACCGTCCTCGACGCGAGCGCGCGGCTCGGCGACGAGCTACGCGAGCTGATCGCCACCGAACGGCTCGCCGAGCACGTGCGACCGTGGTGAGCGGAGCGCGCGGATGATCGACCCGGGCGCGACGAAGCCACCGGCGTCGGCCCTGACGATGACGGGCCGCGCACTGCTGCTGCGGTGCCCCCATTGTGGCGGCCGCGGGATCTGGCGCACGTTCTTCACGATGCAGTCGCGCTGCCCGGTATGCGGCATCGCGCTCGACCGCGGCGAGTCCGAGGATTACTGGTTAGGCGCGTACATGTTCAACCTCGTGGCGGCGGAGCTGGTAGCGGTGGGCATCAGCGTCGTCGTCATCATCGCCTCGTGGCCCGACGTGCCGTGGAACCTCGTGTGGGGCCTGTCGATCGTGCTCGCGGCAGCGATGCCCATCCTGTTCTTTCCGTTCGCACGCAATCTGTGGCTCGCCTGGGATCTGTACTTCCGGCCGCGCGAGCCGACGGACTTCGGAGGAGCGGGTGTGGATGGCGCCGCGCGACGGCCTCCGTCCACGCGCTGACGTCCGTCGGACCCGCGCTCGCCTCCCGCGTCGCGTCCCATCGCTTGCGATCCTCGCCGCACGGTCACACTATCGCCAACAACCCTCCACACGTCACTGGCTCCATGCCCCGACTCGTCCGCTGGATGCTCTCCGCCGCGCTCGCGCTCGTGACCGCGACGAGCCTCACGGCCCAGCGCCGGCCGAACATCGTCTTCATTCTGTCCGACGATCACGCCGCGCACGCGCTCTCCGCGTACCGACCGCATCTGCGCTACGGCGCGCGGCTCCCCGACACGCCGAATCTGGACCGCCTCGCGGCGGGCGGCATGCTGTTCACCAATGCGTTCGTGACGAATTCGATCTGCGCACCGGCTCGGGCCGCGGTGCTCACCGGGCAGTACGGGCACCTCAGCGGGGTCATGACGAACGTGGAGCCGTTGCATCCGACCCACACCACGTTCCCGAAGCTGCTCCAGGCGGCAGGCTACGAGACGGCGTTGTTCGGCAAGTGGCATCTCAAGGCTGAGCCGTCGGGCTTCGATCATTACGAGATCCTCACCGGACAGGGGCCGTACTACAATCCGCCGCTGCACTCGGCGCGGGACACGGTCCGGCACACCGGGTACACGCCGGACATCATCACCGACCGCGCACTCGCGTGGCTGGCCGCGCGCCGAGACACGGTGAAGCCGTTCCTGCTCCTCGTGCACTTCAACGCGCCGCACCGATTCTGGGACCCGGGACCGCGCCAGGTAGGCATGCTGCGCGACACGATGATCGCCGAGCCGGCGACGTTCTGGGACGACGGCGCGGGGCGTGCCTTCCCGACCACCGATCCGGAGATGACGATCGCGATGGACCTGTTCGCCCGCGATCTCAAGCTCGAGGATCCGGCCGGGCTCACGCCGGAGCAGCAGCGCGAGTGGGACGCGTGGTACGAGCGGGAGAACGCAGCGTACGAAACGGCGGGGCTCACCGGCGTCGCGCTGACGCGGTGGAAGTACCAACGGTACATCGCCGACTACCTGCGCGTCGTCGCCGGCGTCGATGCCAACGTGGGGCGGGTGATGGAGGCGCTGGCGGGCACCGGCCTCGACGACGAGACGATCGTGATCTACACCTCCGACCAGGGGTTTTTCCTCGGCGACCACGGCTGGTTCGACAAGCGCTGGATGTACGAGGAGTCGCTGCGCACGCCGCTGCTCATCAAGTGGCCGGGTGCCACGCGCGCCGGCGCCGTGAATCGCGAGCTCGTCATGAACCTCGATCTCGCGGAGACGGTCCTGGAGATGGGCGGCGTCGGCGCGCCGCCCTCGATGCAGGGGGAAAGCCTCGTCCCGCTGCTTCGCGGCCGCGCGCCCGACGACTGGCGCGATGCCATCTACTATCAGTACTTCGAGTATCCGGGATGGCACATGGTGCGGCGGCACTACGGCGTCCGCACGCACCGGCACAAGCTCATTCACTACTACGAGACCGACGCCTGGGAGCTGTTCGACCTGGACCGCGACCCGGACGAGATGCACAGCGTCTACGGCGCGCCGGGGTACGACGCCGTCACGGCCGAGTTGAAGGAGCGGCTCGTCAGGCTGCGCGAGCAGTACGCGGTGCCGGCCAGCGACCCGGTGCCGCACACGCCCTTCGAGCCGCCGGAGGGGTTCAAGCGCGTCCCGCGCTGAGTGGTCCGTCGGACGGGACGCTAACGGCGTCCCCCGCGCGCGGACGCCGTCGCGGCCTCTCCGACTTGTGATCGCGCGATTCCGGCGTCACGTTCCACCCGTCGAATTCGGCGCCGCCGGCCCCCAGGGCGCGCCGCACTCCAGCCCCTTCATGAGCACATCCGGAGAGTCGACGATCGGAGAGGTGACGCGGCTGCTCGATGCGGCCCGCGGCGGCGATCGCGCCGCGCTCGACCGGCTGATTCCGCTCGTGTACGACGACCTGCGGCGGCTGGCCGGGCGCGAGCTCCGCCGCGAGCTGGGAGAGCGCACCATGCACGCCACGGCGCTCGTGCACGACCTCTGGCTCAAGCTCGCCGCCGGCGCGCCGGTGGACGCATCGAGCCGCACGCACTTCATGGCCATCGCCGGACGGGCGATGCGGCAGGTCCTGGTCGACCAGGCGCGGCGGCGGCGCACCGCCAAGCGGGGAGGCGACTGGCATCCCATCACCCTCGGCGACGGCGATGCGGCGATCGACGTGGACGCGGAGGAGATGCTCGCGCTCGACGATGCCCTGGAGCGGCTGGACCCCCGCCAACGACAGGTCGTCGAAATGCGCTTCTTCGCGGGCATGGAGGAGCGCGAGATCGCGGAGGCGCTCGGCATTTCGGAGCGCACGATCCGGCGCGAGTGGACGCGGGCGCGCGCGCAGCTCTACCGCACGCTGTATCTCCAGGGCGGGGCCGGCGCCGACGATCCGAAGCCGGAGTCATGACCACCCGCCGCGACGACCGCATCGACGAGCTGTTCGAGCAGGCGCTGCTGCGGCCGCCTGACGAGCGGTCGGGCTGGCTGTCCGCGGAATGTGGCGACGACGCCGCGCTCCGCGACGAGGTCGCGGAGCTCCTCGAGGCGCACGCGCTCGACCGGGGCATCCTGGACCGTCCTCCCCCGCGTCCCGCGGGTTCCGGGGCGACCGAGCGACGCATTGGCGCCTATCGCGTGGTGCAGGAGCTCGGACGGGGCGGCATGGGCGTGGTGTATCTCGCGGAGCGCGATGACGGCCAGTTCACGCGGCGCGTGGCGGTGAAGCTGCTGCGCGCCAGCCCGGATGCCGAGGAACTGCACCGCCGATTCGTGGCCGAGCGGCAGATTCTGGCCTCGCTGGTCCACCCGCACATCGCGCAGCTGCTGGACGGCGGGGTGACCGATGGACGGCTTCCCTACCTCGTCATGGAGTACGTCGAGGGAATGCCGATCACGGAGTACTGCGACCGGCAGCGCCTGACGATCGAGGAGCGACTCCGGTTGTTCCTCGATGTGTGTGCGGCGGTGCATCACGCGCATCAGAACCTCGTCATCCACCGGGATCTGAAGCCCGGGAACATCATGGTGACCGAGGGCGGGCGTGTGAAGCTGCTCGACTTCGGCATCGCGAAGCTGCTGAACCCGGGCATGAGCGCGGTCTCCGTGCCGGTGACGCGCACCGAGCTGCGGATCATGACGCCGGAGTACGCGAGTCCCGAGCAGGTGCGCGGCGATCCGCTCTCGACCGCCAGCGACGTGTACGCGCTCGGCGTGGTGTTGTACGAGCTGCTCGCCGGCCGGCGGCCCTATCGCCTGACGAGTACCGCGCCGGGCGAGCTCGCGCGCGTGGTATGCGACACCGATCCCGAAGCGCCGAGCCTGGCCATCGCGAAGGACGAGCCGATGGCGCCGAGCCTCGCCGCGGTGAGCGAGCGGCGGCACACATCGCCCGAGCGGTTGCGGGCGCAGCTCCGCGGCGACCTCGACGCCATCATCGCGATGGCCATGCGGAAGGAACCGGGGAGACGCTATGCCTCCGCCGCGCTGTTCGCCCAGGACATCGAGCGCTATCTCGGCGGCCGGCCGGTGCACGCGCACCGCGACACGCGCGCCTATCGAACCCGCAAGTTCCTGCGGCGCCACCGCGTGCAGGTCGCCGCCGGACTCCTCGTGCTGCTCTCGCTGATCGTCGGCACAGGCGCCGCGGTGTGGCAGGCGCGCGTGGCCAGTGAGCAGCGCGACCTCGCGCAGCGATCTGCCGCATCCGCCGAAGCACAGCGTCTTCAGGCCGACGAGGTCGCCACGTTTCTGTTCGGATTGTTCGAGGCCAGCAACCCCTGGGAGGCCGCCGCCGATTCATTAACGGCGCGAGACCTGCTCGAGCGCGGGCGGGCCCGCGTCGAGCGACTCGCGGGACAGCCGCTCGTGCAGGCACGCATGCTCGATGTCCTGGCACGCGTCTATACAGGCCTGGGGGAATACGAGCGCGCGCGACAGATGCTCGAGCGGTCGCTCGGCTTGCGCCGTGGCGTCGATGAGCGCCCCGATCTCGAGACGGCCCGCACCCGGCTCGCGCTGGCCGAGTCGTACCGGCGGCTCGGCCGCTACGAGGATGCGCTCCGCGAGGGCGAGCTGGCGCTGGAGGAGCAGCGCACGCTCCTCGGCCCTGATGATCCCGCGACCGCACCGACCCTCCAACAGCTCGCCGGCCTGTACGTCTATCGAGCCGATCTGCGCCGCTCCGCCGAGCTCGCCGAGGAGGCAGTCGCCGTGCGCGAACGCGCCTTCGGGCCGAACGACACCCTGGTCGCCGTGAGTCTCATCCGACTCGCCGCGGCGCGCCGCCGTCTTGCTGACTACGATGGCGCCGAGGAGCTCGTGCGACGCGCGATGCAGATACACGAGCGGACCGTCGGCACTCGCCACCTCCTGTACGCCGACGCGCTCGCCAACCTCGGATACATCCTGGAGGACGACCGCGGGCGCTACGCCGAGGCGGAAGTGGTGTTCCGGCAGGCCTACGAGATCCGGCTGGCCCTCTTGGGCAGCCGGCATCTGCAGACCGTTCTCGCGTTGGGCAACGTGGCCAGCACCATCGCCAAGCAGCCCGGTCGCGCCGAGGAGAGCATGCCCCTCTTTCGCGAGAATCTCGAGGGGATTCGCGCGGCGCTTGGCGCGGAGCATCCGTCTGTGGCAGAGTCCAAGGGCCACTTCGCGAACGTCCTGAGAAGCCTGGGGCGACTCGAGGAGTCCGAGGAATATGCTCGCCAGTCGGTGCAGGAGATGGAGCGCGCGTTCGGGGAGCGGCACTCCGCCGTGGGATGGGCATTGACCAATCTTGCCCAGACGCTACTCGCGCGGAACAAACACCAAGAAGCCGAACGCACGCTGCGATCCGCGCTCGAGATACGACGCAACGCGGCGCCGGGCGTGCGCGATAGCCCGTTGATAGGCCTGCTGACGGCCGAGCTCGGGTCGATCGTCGCCTACCGCAGCGCGACGGAGGCGGAGTCGCTGATGGTGGAGGGGTACCGGATGATCCTCCGCCACGTGCCGGAGGGACATCATGATGCCTCGCGCACCCGCGAGCTGCTCGCCGACTTCTATACCGTCACTGGGCGCCCGGAGGAGGCGCAGAAGTACCGGAACTGAGGGGGGCGGGGGACGGGGGGCGAGGGAGAGGCGTGGGACGGGAAATCTGACGGTCGAGCTCGGCGTACAGGTGCCAGTGCCGCGTCCCCCGTCCCCCGTCCCGCGTCCCGCGTCCCACGCCCCCCGTCCTCGTCCCTCGTCCCCCGTCCCCCGTCCCCCGCTGGCCGCTCCGCCCCCCGACGCGCGCAGACCCATTGTGAGAACCCCAACTGGAGACACTCACAATGGCTACCTGGCGTCCCGACCCTTCTTTCTATGCCACCCCGCGGCACGCGATGGACGCGCCGCCCGAGCAGCTCGCGTACGTCGCCCTCCTCACCCCGGGTGAAACCGGGGGCCGCGACGCGTTAGGCGTCGTCGACACGAACCCCGAGTCGACCGCCTACGGGCAGCTCGTCGGCGCCGTCGAGTTCCCGCAGGGCGGCAACGAGCTCCATCACTTCGGATGGAACGCGTGCAGCTCGCACCTGTGCCCTTACGCGCCACACGCGCACGTCGAGCGGCGGTACCTCATCGCGCCCGGCTCCAACAGCACCCGCATCCACATCGTCGACACCAAGGCCGATCCGCGGAAGCCGGAGCTCGTGAAGGTGATCGAGCCCGAGACCGTGATGCAGAAGACCGGCTACATGGCACCGCACACCGTGCATTGCGGGCCCGACGGCATCTACATCAACGCCCTCGGCGCGCCGGGCGGCGACGGCCCCGGCGGCATCTTCACGCTCGACCACCAGACCTTCGACGTCCAGGGCGCGTGGGAGCAGGACCGCGGCCCGCAGCAGCTCGCCTACGATTTCTGGTGGCACCTCGGGCAGGACACGATGATCACGAGCGAGTGGGGCACGCCGAACATGGTGAAGGACGGCGTGAATCCCGAGCTGCTCCTGGGTGGCAAGTACGGCAACGCGCTCCACGTCTGGGATCTGCAGACGCGCAAGCACCAGCAGAAGCTGGAGCTCGGCAAGGAGCAACAGATGGTGCTGGAGCTCCGCCCTGCGCACAACCCGCGGCGCGCGTACGGCTTCGTGGGCGTCGTGCTGTCGCTGGAGGACCTCTCGTCATCGATCTTCCTCTGGTACCTGGACGAGAGCGGTGGCAAGCGCGACTGGAAGACCCGCAAGATCATCACGATCCCCGCGCAGCCCGCGGACCCCGCCGACCTCCCGGCGCTGCTCCAGGGGTTCAAGGCCGTGCCGCCGCTGGTGACCGACATCAACCTCTCGGTCGACGATCGGTATCTGTACGTCTCGTGCTGGGGGACGGGTGAGCTGCGGCAGTACGACGTGTCCGATCCGTTCAACCCGATCTTCACCGGCGCGGTGCCGATCGGCGGGATCGTGAACCGGACGGCGCATCCGTCGGCTCCGGATCGTCCGCTCAACGGCGGTCCGCAGATGGTGGAAGTGAGCCGCGACGGGCGCCGCGTGTACCTGACGAATGCCCTCTACACGTCGTGGGACCAGCAGTTCTACCCCGACGGCATCAAGGGCTGGATGACCAAGCTCGACGTCGCGCCGAACGGCGGCATCGCGTTCGACCAGCGCTTCTTCGTGGAGTTCGGCGACGAGCTGCGCCCACACCAGGTGCGGCTGCAGGGCGGCGACGCGTCGTCGGATTCGTTCTGCTTCGCGTGATGGAACCGATGGTGCTCTGGCCGTGGGTGGCGCTCGCAGCGTTAGGTGCCGCCCACGGCATCAACCCCGGCATGGGATGGCTGTTCGCCGTCGCGCTGGGAATGCAGGAGGGAAGTGGGCGCGCGGTGTGGCGTGCCCTCATCCCGCTCGCGGCGGGCCACGCGCTGGCCATCGCCGCCGTCCTCGCACTCGCGGCGGCGATCGGGGTGGTCGTTCCCGGAACGCTGCTGCAGTGGGTCGTGGCGGTCCTGCTCTTCGCCCTCGGCGTGCAGCAGCTCGTCAGGCACCGGCATCCGCGCTACGGCGGCATGCGGGTGGGGCCGCGGCAGCTGACCATCTGGTCGTTCCTGATGGCGTCCGCCCACGGGGCCGGGCTCATGGCGCTTCCGGTCGTGCTGGGGGCGCGGGCCGCGCAGGCGGGTGGCGCGCACGCTGGCCACGGCGCCCCGGCGGCGGCCGACCCGGCGTTCGCGCTCATGGGCACGGCAGTTCACGGCGCCGGCTACCTGGCCGTCACGGGACTGATCGCGCTCCTGGTCTATCACAAGGTCGGCGTCCAGCGGCTTCGCGCGATGTGGGTCAACGTCAACGTGGTCTGGGCCGCCGCGCTCATGATCACGGCAGTGTTGATCGTCTGGCAGGTTCCCGCGCCCGATCTGCCTGGACGACTGTCGGGTTGATCGTCCGACATTCGGGGAGCCGATGCTGCTTCCGGATGGGCGACCCGGGAATGTCGTCGTCAGGTCGAGATAGCCTCGGCCTGGCGACGCCGGCGCGGCATCTCCCCGCGCGCCGGAACTCCGCCCCCCGCCGGGGGTTGAAAAAACTGTAACGCATATCACATTTCGGTGCGGCCAAAGCGGTAAACCGGCTCAGACGGCCCCTCCACTAGCCGGCCCGTCCCGCAGTCGATCGGGAAACGGCTGTAGCAGTTCCCTTCGAACGTCTCGCTCGTCAATCCTGAGCCAGCAACTCCGCCGGGCTCTACCGTGTCTCACGCAGACCGGCAGCAGCCTCGCAGCATGCGCTGGTTCCGCAACACCAGCGGCCGTCCGCTCGCGCAGGCGGTTCGCGCATCCTCTTCACGTCCCCCTCTCCACCCCGGCGACCACGACCATGCGCCGAGTCCTCCTGCTCCTGACGCTCTGCGCCACGCTCCTGGCGGGCTGGCGCGAGCTGCGCCCGCACCGGCAGGTCGAGGTGTCGCAGGCGGCGGAGCTCGTTCCGGTCAACCGCGGCGATCGGGGCAAGCGTCTGGCGAATGCCCTGGAGACGCCAGATGCCGCCGGCGAGCTCGAGTCGGACCTGTCAGCGCCGCTGCCCAAGACGCCGGACGCGGTCCGCGAACGCATCCGCGCCGCCGCGGCGGGCACCTACATCGACGAGATCCTGATCTCGCGCGATTCCGCGCTGGTCCGGTGGCCGGAGCGCACCGAGCGCCCGCTCCGCGTATGGGTGGCGCGCGGCGCGCAGTATTCAGACTGGGAGGACACGCACGCCGACCGGGTGCGCGACGCGTTCGTCGCGTGGGAGCAGAACCGGATTCCGATGCGGTTCACCTTCGTCGTCGATTCGACCGACGCGGACATCCACATCAACTGGACCGATCGCTTCGATGCGCCGATCAGCGGCAAGACGCTGTGGTCGCGGGACAAGCGCTGGTGGATCGTCGGCGGAACCATCACGCTGGCGCTGCACCATAACTACGGCGACCCCCTCGACGGCAACGCCATCTACGCGATCGCCCTGCACGAGGTCGGCCATCTGCTCGGCCTCGACCATACCGCGGACCCGTCGAACATCATGACGCCGCGCGTACGGGTGCGGGAGCTGTCGGACGCGGATCGGGCTACCGTCCGCCTGCTGTACACCCTGCCGCCCGGCTCGATCAAGTAGCAGCGGTGCACAGTGCGCGCTTCTTGCACGAGGCGCGCGCATGACCAGCCCAGACATATACGATGTGGCGATCGTCGGCGGCGGCCCGGCGGGGTTGAGCGCGGCCATCTGGCTCGGCCGCTACCGCCACCGTGTCGCAATGTTCGACTCCGGCGACCCGCGCAACTGGGAAACGCGCGGGATCCATGGCTATCTCGGACTGCCCGACGTCGCACCGATGGACCTGCGGGGACGTGGCCGAGACGAAGCCCGTCGCTTCGGCGCGGAGCTGGTTGATGGGCACGTCGAGCGCATTACGCGGGTCGACGCGGAAGAGTTCGCGCTCGAGGTTCACCCGATCGCCGTCATGCGTGCGACGCCGCACGAGCTCGAGACCCGCGACCTTCCCGCCGCGCAGCACATTGCCGCCCGCCGCGTGCTGCTCGCCTTCGGGATCAAGGACGTGTGGCCCGACGTACCCGGACTCGAGCACTGCTATGGCGACACGGTGCACCACTGCCCCGACTGCGACGGTTTCGAGGCGAGCGGCAGCCGGATCGCGGTGATCGCGTCAGGCAGGAGCGCCGCGGGCATGGCGCTCGCCCTCGCCACCTGGAGCGAC
>DATHUW010000149.1:0-14680 GCA_035461825.1 Gemmatimonadaceae bacterium | reverse complement strand
GCGGAACGCGGGGGATCGTGTCGCGCAAGGTGTCCCGCTGGAGCCGAGTCGTGTCGCGGCCCAGGGTGTCGCGGCGCGCGGTCGTGTCCCGCCGCATCATCATCGTGTCGTGCCTCATCATCGTGTCCTGCCGCATCGTAGTGTCGCGCGCCGTCGTGTCGCGCCGCGCCGGCTCGACGTCACCCGCGGCTTCCTCGAGGCCGAGCGCGCGCATCAGCTGCGCGAGATCGGTGCCGGTGATGTTCTCGCGCTGCCGCGCGCAGGTGATCGCCTCGCGAGTCCGCGGTCCGATCAATCCGTCGACCGACCCGGCTTCGCATCCCATCTCGTTCAAGCGCGTCTGCAGCCGCCGGACCTGTTCGCGGGACAGCCCGCGGTTGTCGATCCTGCTCTCGACCGCCCCCGTCGAGACCTCCCGTGTGCGCGTCGTGTCCTGGCCGGCGGCCTCGGGCGTGGCGAACGCGGCCACGCTCAGGCCAAGCGCTCCGGCGAGCAATGTGGTGTACCGCATGGTGCGACTCTCCTTCGCTGCGAGTGGGTAATCGTGATCCCCCTCGCGGGCGCATGCGTCGCGCCACCGCCGTGTTACGCGTCAGGCAATCGTGCCGACGGGCGGCTGAACGCGCAGCCTGGTGATCCGCATCACGCGGAGTGGAGTTCCGGCTCCCGCGACGGGCCGATCCGCGGTGTGGCGCCCGCGGGACCGTCTACGCGTCCGTCCTCGAGCGGAGATCCGCCCTCGGCAGATCGGGGCTGGGGGTGGCATCACGAGCCGCTTGACTCGCCGACGGTGGATCGAGCACCTTCCCGCGCGCGCGTCGCGAGAGTCGCTCGCGCTTGCGGCCCACCGGCAGCGTCCTGCGCACAATCGATGACCGAATGAGGTGGCGGAGGGGGGGACTCGCGTGACCATGCTCGAGGCGTTCGCCGAGTGGCATCGCGCCCTGCATCCGGTGTGGCAGGCCGTAGTGGGAGGGTCGGGAACCTGGCTGCTCACGGCGCTCGGAGCGTCGGTGGTGCTCCTGCTCCGGAATCCGCCGCGGCGAATGCTCGACGGAACGCTCGGCTTCGCCGCCGGTGTCATGGTCGCCGCGTCGTGCTGGTCGCTGCTGATTCCGGCGATCGATCTGGGCGGCGTGGGACGCGCGATCGTCGGACTCCTCGTCGGTGCTGCGTTCCTGTTCCTGCTCGATCAACGGCTTCCGCATCTCCACCCGGAACACGATCCATCATCGCCGCTTCCGCCGGAAGGGCCGCGGGTCGCGTGGCAGCGCACGATCCTGCTGATCGTTGCGATCACGCTCCATAACATCCCGGAAGGGTTGGCCGTCGGCGTGTCCTACGGTGCGGGGAACTGGGGCGCGGCGACGGCGCTGGCGATCGGCATCGGGCTGCAGAACATGCCGGAAGGACTTGCGGTGTCGGTGCCACTGCGGCGGGAGGGGTTCACCCGCCGCCGGGCCCTCTGGTATGGTCAACTGTCGGCGATCGTCGAGCCCATCGCGGCGGCGCTCGGTGCACTGCTGGTGCTGTGGGTGCGGCCCGTGCTGCCGTACGCGCTCGCGTTCGCGGCTGGCGCGATGCTCTACGTCGTGGTGGAGGAGCTGATTCCGGAAACGGAGCGGGCGGGCAACGTGGACGTCGCGACCATGGGGTTCATCATCGGCTTCGCGACCATGATGGGGCTGGACGCCGCCCTCGCCTGACGAGACGGTGGGCGGCGCTCGGCCCGTTCCAAAGGTCGGGGGCGCGACGGTCCCGCCCTAACGTTCCGCCATCGCGTGGTTCCGGATGTCGCTGGCCGGCCGGCTCGCGTCGCGCGGGCGATGTCCCGTTTCGAGGAAGGTCTTCGCGCGCACGAGATCATCCTCGAGCTGGTGCTTGGGATCGCGCCGGAAGAGCGTGGCGACGGCGGCGCCGAGCGCTCCGGCAGGCGGCCGGTGATCCAGCTCGATCTCCACGTGCGTGCGCCCACCGTCCAGCGACTCGAAGGTCATGCTGCCCTCGTTGGGCACGGTCGCGCCCGGAAGGCTCCGCCAGGCGATGCGGCGCTCCGGCTCCATCGCCGTCAGCTCGGCATCCCAGGAGACGTGCGTGCCGGCGGGGCCATCCACGGTCCAGTGAGAGCGGCCGTCGCCGCGATCCTCGACCTCGCGGACGTGCGACATGAACGCCGGAAAATTCTGATAGTCGCTGAAGAAGCGGTACACCTCGTCGATGGGCGCGGCGATCGTGATGCCCTTGCGCACGTGGTGGGGATCATCGCCGCCGCGCCGCCGGCTTGCGCGGAAGTCCGTGTTCGTTATGCTCCGCGCGAGCGCTGCCGCGCCAAGCAGTCCAAGGAGGTGCCCCGGCGTATCCCGGCGCGAGAGCCCGTAGCCCGCGAGGGCGGCACCACCGGTACCCACGAGCAGGCGGGCGGCTGGCGTCCAGTGTTCCTGCAGCAGCTCCATGCGCGTGCCCGTGCGCGCCAATCCCCCCTGCAACGAGGGGACGTTGCCCGGGTGTTCGTGCACCTCGAGCCGGTTCTCGACCGACACGACGCCGCGCGCGGATCGGGCCGCCGCGAGCACGTTGTCCACCTCGCCGTCGAGCACTGGACCCGAAAGCGTGACGACGCCATCGAGCGCCGTGACGATCACGGCCCGTGGATGCGAACACACCCGGCCGAGCTCGCTGCGGACGCGCGCGACGAGCACGTCATCGGTCGGGTCGTCCTCGCGGAAGCGATTCCGGGCCTCCGCGGCGAGCCCATGGGCGCGGTTGGTGAGATCGTTGACGGTCGCCTCCACTCCGTGCTCGCCCTTGCGGACCGCATGCAGAACCTGATCGCGGACGAGGGCGCGCCGCCGGCGGCCGCGACTCGGGTCGAGGAAGAACATCAGCGCCGCGCCGAGTCCCAGTGCGCCGAGCAAGGCGGCGGTATCGGTCGTCTCGTGGTCCGTTCGCATATGCTCTCCTCGCGTGGTGGTCGGATGGGTGCCATAGTGCGCCGCAATCCGCGTGCGAGCACGGGCGGCAAGGGCCGCCTGGCGCCGATCTGGGGTCAGCACGGATATCTTCCGTGCGTGCTGCGATCTGCGGACTCCGATTCCCGATTCCCGATTCCCGAGCAATGCGCATCGTCTCCCTCTGTCCGTCGCTCACCGAGCTCGCGTTCGCGCTCGGGCGCGGCGACGCGCTCGTCGGGCGGACGAAGTTTTGCGTGCAGCCACACGGCGCGGTGGAGCGGATCGAGAAGGTCGGCGGCACCAAGAATCCGAAGATCGATCGCATCGTCGAGCTCGCTCCCGATCTCGTGCTGATGAACGAGGAGGAGAACCGCATCGAGGATGCGGAGGCCCTCCGCGCGCAGGGGATCGCCTGCCACACGAGCATGCCGCGAACGGTAGAGGAGGCGATCGCGGTCGTGCGCTCCATCGGCGAGGCCCTCGACCGACGCGAGGCTGCCGCGACGCTCGCCGACGACATCCAGGAGCGGTGGCACACGGTCAAGGAGGAGGCGGCGCGGACGCCGCCCGTGCGCCTTGCCTATCTCATCTGGCGGGAGCCCTGGATGACCGTAAGCGGCGGTACCTACGTGAGCGCGCTCCTCGCGGATGCCGGAGGGGTCAACGTCTTCGCCGATCGGAGCGACCGCTACCCGACCATCACCGCCGAGGAGCTGCGAGCCGCCTCGCCCCACGTCGTGCTGCTTCCGTCGGAGCCGTTCCCGTTCGGAGAGCGGCACATCGACGAGCTCGCGCGCGCCACCGGCATCGCGCGAAATCGCTTCCGGCTGGCCGACGGCGAGCTGCTCTCGTGGCACGGCGCCCGGACGGGCGACGGCGTCGAGTACGCGAGGGCAATGCTCGTGAGTGCCTACGCGCCCTCCGACGCCTGACGACTACTCCGCCCGCAGCGCGACCGCCGGATCGACGCGGCTCGCGCGTCGTGCGGGGAACCAGGATGACACGGCGGCCGCGCTCACGAGGACGGCCGCCACGAGAGCGAACGTCACGGGATCGAGCGCGCTCACGCCGTACAACTGACTCGTCAGGACCCGCGTGACCGCGACGGCTCCCGCCACGCCGATGGCGAGTCCGAGGAGTGCCGTCATGATGCTGCGGGCGACCATCATGCGCACCACGCCCTGGCCGCGGGCGCCCAGCGCGATGCGAATGCCGATCTCCTGCGTGCGCTGGGCGACCGCGTACGCGGTGACGCCATAGATCCCCATGAGGGCGAGGAGCAGCGCGGCGGAGGCGAACGCGCCGAGCAGGATGAGGCTGAAGCGGCGGGGCGCGACGGATCGGGAAAGTCGCGACTCCATCGTCGCGAACGTGGGCGGCACGTCCGGACGCATCTCGCGCACGATGCCGCGCGCCGCGGTCGTCGTCGCTCGGGGGTCCGCATCCCCGGTCATCACGATGGTGAGCGTGCTCGCGGCGCGGGAGCGCTGCAGCGCGTTGCCGTAGACGATCGCCTCGGCGCCCGCCTCCAGGCCGTACTCGCGAACGTCGCCAACCACGCCGACGATCGTCATCGGCGTCAGGTCGCCATCCATGTTCCCGAACTGCAGTACCTTGCCGATCGGATTCTCGTCAGGCCAGCGCCGGTGCGCCAGCGTCTCGCTGATCAGGGCGACGTGCGGCGCGCCGCGCACATCCCGTTCGTCGAACAGGCGGCCGGCCTGGAGTGGAATGCCGAGCGCGGCGAAATATCCCGGCGTCGCCACCCGATAGGCGGCCTCGCCGAGGCGGGACGGGTCGCTCATGAAGCGCCGCAGCGCTTCCATGTCGGCGAGTTCCCGCATCTCCTCCACCGAGGTCAGGATCCCGAACGTGCCGTTGGGATCGTTCCCCCCCATCGGCAGGTCGTTCGCCGCGCCGACACGGGAGATGCCGGGCAGGCGGCTCAGGCGATCCAGCAGTTCGCCGTGAAAGCTCGTCAGGCGTGCCTCGTCCTCCGGCGTAGCCGGGAACGGGTGCGAGACGGTCATGAGCAGCGCGCCGTCGGTCCGGAACCCCGGATCCACCTCCATGAGCCGGACGAAGCTCCGCCCCAGCAGCGTGGCGCCCACGAGCAGCACGACCGTCAACGCGACCTGCGCCGCGACCAGCGCGCCGCGCACGCGTCCCGTCGAGGCGCTGCCTCCGCCCGTTCGCCGCCCGCTCACGAGCGAGTGGCTGCGCGCCGCATTCATCGCCCGGGCGACGACGGCCAGGCCGAGCGCCAGCGCCGTCACGAGCGACAACGCAATGGCGAACCCGAGCACCCAGCCGTTGACGCCGACTTCATCGAGACGCGGCAGGTTGCCGGGCTCCAGTGCGAGGAGCGCGGTGACGCCCCACGTGGCGATCAGTACGCCGAGCACCCCACCGGCGAGCGCCAGCACCAGCGACTCCGCGACGAAGAGCTTCGTCAGGCGCCCGCGGTCGGCGCCCAGCGCGAGGCGAAGGGCCAGCTCGCCTTCGCGAGCGGTGGCGCGCGCGAGCAGCAGGTTCACCACGTTGGCGCCGGCGATGAGGAGCAACAGGGCCGCCGCGCCGAACAACAACATGAGCCCCGCGCGAACGCGGCCGACCATCTCCTCGCGCAGCGGCACGACCGCCGCGTCGATCATCCAGATGTCGTCGCCGAAGCGCTGCGCGAGCTCCCCCGCCACCGCGCTGGCCTGAGCCTGCGCCTGCTGGACGGAGGCGCCCTGGGCGAGCCGGCCGACCACCCGCCAGTTGTGCGCCGTGCGGCTCGGGTTCGGGCCCGCGACCTCGCGCGGCATCCACAATTCGGCGCCCATGGGGAATTCGAAGCCCGGCGGCATCACCCCGACCACCGCGTGCACGCGGTCGTTGAAGGTGAGCGTGCGGTCGGCGAACCGCGGATCGGCGCCGAGGCTGTTCCGCCAGAACCCGTGGCTGACGATGACGGCCCCGGCGCCGCCCTCCTGCTGCTCGTCAGGCGCGAACTCGCGGCCCATCGCCGGACGGACGCCCATCACGTCGAAGAAGTCGCGCGAGATGGAACTCACGACGGCGCGGATGGGCTCCGCCCCCCCGGTCACGGAGAACACGCCGGCCTGGTACTGCGCCATGAAGGCCAGGGCGGGCACGCGTTCCTTGACGTCTGCGAAGTTCGGATCGGCGAACGCCGCGCGGCCGCCCTGCTTGTTCACCTGCCAGACCTGCACCATGCGCTCGGCGCCGGGGTAGGGCAGGGGCGCGAGGAGCACACCCTGCACGACGCTGAAGATCGCGGTGGCCGACCCGATGCCCAGCGCGAGGGTGAGCACCGTGATCGCCGTAAAGGAGGGCGTCCGGAGCAGCGAACGCAGCGAGTACCGGATGTCGGAGAGGAACATGGCCGGAGTCGGAGGAGTCGAACCTAACGGGAGCCGGGCGCGCGGGTGCGCGGCGGGCGCGGGTCACGCGTTGCGCCGATGCGATAGGCACGAGGCGGGCCGCACGCGCTCGCTGGGCAAGTGTATGGCGGGAAACGACTTGCAGATCAACGCGCGCCGTCGAATCCAAACTGGCCGTTCGCGGGCGGGATGCGCCATCCCAGAAGCGGACACGGGGCGCGGGCGATGGCGGGGGCGGCGGCGACGATCGGGGCAGGCTGCCGCGGTCGGATCCGGGCGGGAAAGCGGCATCGACTTTGCAATCCAAAGTACTTGACAGTCGATTCCCGTCCGGCTAGGATTGCTACCGCAATGTCCGTGCGCCCTATACGTACCCCGATGCTCGAAGACTCTCCACCGCCCGCGCTCCACGCCCGCGCGATGGACGACCTGCGCTTCATCCGCCAGACCATGGAGAACGCCTCGGCGTTCACCGCGATCTCCGGCTGGGGACAGGTCGCCGTTGGCATCACCGCCATCGCCGCGGGACTCGCCGCGGCTGCTCAGCCGACTGCCGAGCGTTGGATGCTGATCTGGATGGCCGAGGCGCTGCTCTCCCTCGGCATCGGCATCGCGTCGACGGGGTTCAAGTCGCGGGCGGCCCGCCTTCCGCTGTGGAACGGACCGGTCCGCAAATTCGTCTGGAGCTTCGTCCCGTCGCTCATCGTCGGGGCGCTGCTGACGCTCGTGCTGCTGCGCGCCGAGCATCACACACTGCTCCCCGGCATCTGGTTGCTTCTGTACGGGACGGGCGTCGTGACGGGGGGGGCGGTCTCCGTCCGCATCGTCCCGATCATGGGGATCTGTTTCATGCTGCTGGGCGGCGTCGCGCTGCTCGGACCGGCGGCCTGGGGCAATCCGCTGATGATCGCCGGCTTTGGCGGCGTCCACGTGCTGTTCGGATTCCTCATCGCCCGGAGGCACGGTGGCTAACGGCGGCGCGGCGTCGCGCAAGCGGTCCGACGCAGCGGCCGGGCGCGAGCGCCTGGCGAGTGTAAAGGGCGCGATGGCGTCGAGCGAGCGCGACATGGATTCGCTCATTCATCATCGCATGCGGCTGGGGATCGTGAGCGCGCTGGCGGCCGACGAGCCGCTCAGCTTCAACGACCTCAAGGCGCTGCTCGAGACGACGGACGGCAATCTGAGCGTGCACGCCCGCAAGCTCGAGGAAGCCGGCTACCTCACGTGCACCAAGCGGTTCGAGGGGCGCCGGCCCAAGACGGAGTACCGCCTGACGGCGGCCGGCCGTCGCGCATTGCAGCAGTATCTCGATCACATGGAAGCCCTGATCCAGGCGACGCGCGGCACACTCGCTCGATAGCCGCACGCCACTTCGGACCGACGGAGACATGACGAACGCTCATCACCGGAAGGCGCGCGGCGACGCAGGGATTCACGTCGCGGTCATCATGGACGGCAACGGCCGCTGGGCCGCAGCGCGCGGGCTGCCGCGGGTGGCGGGGCACTCGGAGGGTGCGGCAGCGGTGCGCCGCACCGTCGAGTCGGCACCCACGCTCGGCATCGGCACGCTGACCCTGTACGCGTTCAGCTCCGACAACTGGAAGCGGCCGGCGCGCGAAGTCGCGGCGCTGATGCGGCTGTTCCGCAAACACCTGGCGAGCGAGACCCCGAAGTTGATCGAGAACGGCGTCCGCCTGACGATCATCGGGCGTCGGGACCGGCTGGCGGAGTCGCTGCAGCGGGCGATTGCCGCGGCCGAGGACGCGACGCGCGAGGGCCGGCGGCTGCACCTCCGTGTCGCGATCGACTACTCGGCGCGCGATCTCCTGGTGCGCGCGGCGAGCCGGTGCGATCCCGAACGGCTGCCGGATCGCGAGGCCTTTGCCGAACTGCTCGGCGAGGCGTATGGCGGTGGGGAACCGGCGCGGGACGTGGATCTCCTGATCCGAACCGGGGGCGAGCAGCGGCTGAGCGATTTCCTGCTCTGGGAGTGCGCGTACGCGGAGCTGTGCTTCCTCGAGTGCATGTGGCCGGAGTTCGGAGAGGCCGAGCTCGGGGAGGCGGTGGAGTGGTTCCACGGGCGGCAGCGGCGATACGGGGGGCTGGTCACCGCGGCGGCGGGGTAAGGGCGGGAGGCGGGAGGCGGGTGGAGTGCCGCGCCTGACGCGGCGCGCAGGAAACAGGACCTGGGGAAGCACCCGGTGGCCTGACGAGGAGCCCGCAAGTTCGCGGGCTTCTTCTGGCGGAAGCGGCAAAGTACTTGATCTAACAAAGTAATGCCACGTGAGGGAGAAGGGCATGGTATCGCTCCCTCCCTGATCCCTGATCCCTGATCCCTGATTCCGATGCTGCCCTTCGCGATCCTCCTCTCGCTCGCCGGCACGTACCTGCTGTTCGATGCCCGTCCGGGGATCAACTGGGGCATCTGGGCGACCTTGCTCGCGATCGGCGTGGTCGCTGCGCAATGGTCGCAGTACGGGCGCGTCGGTCGGGTGACGGCGGGGCTCGCCCTGCTCGGCGCGGCATTCGCGTGGGGGATCGCCGTCACCGCGAACGAGGCGCTGACGGTAATCAGCATTGCCGCGGCGTTCGTCGCCTTTTCCCACGCAGTGCTGGCCATGCCTGACGTGGGGACCCGACAGCTCACCGTCGGCCGACTTGCGCTGGGACCCATCGAGGCGCCGGTGCGCGGCATTGCGGAGTCCGGGCGCCAGGTCCAGGAAGCCCTCGTCGCCGCGCGCCGCGAGGAAGCGCTCCCGGTGCTGCGTGGCGCGGGCATCGCGCTGCCTGTCGTCGCCGTCTTTGCGCTGGCGCTGTCGACGGCGGATCCGGTGTTCGCCGCCTGGCGAGACCGGGCGGCGGACTCGCTGGATCACTTGCCCGTCGCACGCGTGGCGTTCGCGCTGGTCCTGTTCGTCGCGAGCCTCGGCGCGCTCGGACTGGCCGCGCGAGCGCGGCAGCGCGCCGCCGTGATCCCGCTCATGTTCGCACCGACGGGGTTCCGGCTCGGCTTCACCGAGCGTCTCATTCCCATCGCCTCGGCCGTCGCACTGTTCGCCTGCTTTCTCGTCCTGCAGGTGAGCTACCTGTTCGGCAACGCGCCCGCCGTCGAAGGCAGCGGCATCACCTTCGCGGAGTACGCTCGCCGGGGGTTCGTTGAGCTCACGTTCGTCGCCGCGGCTTGCGGTGCACTCCTCGTCCTGCTTCGGGGCGGCAAGGAACACCCGGGCGATGCGCGCGTGCTGCGTGTGCTCGAGCTCGTGCTGATCGCGGAGCTCGCACTGCTCCTGGCGAGCGCGTTCCGTCGCATCGTGCTGTACGAGGAGGCGTACGGCTTCACCATGGCGCGCGTCTGGGGTCAGGCGTTCATGCTCACGCTCGCCGCCGGGCTGCTCGTGCTGGGGCGCGAACTGGCGGGCGCATTCGATGTGCACCGGCTCGTGCGTCGTCAGGCGGCGTTGGGCGCGGCCATGCTCCTCGCGCTAACCTACTGGAACCACGAGGCATGGATCGCACGACGCAACGTCGAGCGATTCGACCGTAGCGGGCAGCTCGACCTGGGCTATCTCGCCGAGGGCCTCTCGGCGAACGGGGTGCCGGCGGCGCTCCAGGCGGCGCGTCGCGCGGGCGGCGAGCGCGGGATCTGTGCGGACTTGCGCATCCGCCGGAGGTGGGCCGGAGTCCTCGAGCGGCGGGCATGGTACGAGTGGAACGCCGCCGTCCCCCCCGTTCGCTCGGCGCTGAGCGCTCCGCTCTGGTACACGTTGTCCACGACGGAACGAAGTCGCTTGCTCGCGGGCGGATGTGCCGCCGTCGAATCCACCGAGGCCAAGGCTCAACCGCAGGCCACCGGCACCGTTTGATGTAGCTGGTGGAACGGTTCGTTACACAGGGAGATGCGTTATGGTCACCTGTGTAACAGAATGCGGGGGGAACGCACCGCATTGTGTGGATCGCTCTCGACACCCACGATGCACGCCCTCGGGAGCTAACGTTCGATGAGACAAGCCGTTGTGCATAGAGGGAGGGCTGGCACCGCGTATGCTTCGGTGCGGCCGCGTCCGGTCGCCCACGATCACGCGCGGTCCGGGAATACACCACACCCAGCACCAGGCAAGGAGAAACAGCACATGCGGAGCTCAGTTCTCGTCCGAGGGTCGGCGCTCGGACTCATCGCCGCCTTCACCGCGTCGTGCGCCGACGCGCCGACGGCACCGGAAGCAATTCCGAGCATCTCGTTCGACTACAGCATCGGCTTCGATGCGGGCCACGCGGGCGGTCAGGCCCGGTTGTGCAAAGTTGGCACGTCCGCAACGTTCAGCATGGACGACGGGACCTCGGTCACCGATCTCGGCACGCTGGCGGACGGCGCCTGCATCACCGTCGCGTCGGGGTTCGTCTCTCCGGATGCTGTCGTCACGATCACCGAGACCTCGGCGACGCCGGATTCGATCGTGAAGATCACGGGCCTGTTCGGGCGCCTGGGCGGCCCGCTCCTCGTCAATGCCACCTCGCCCGACACCACGACCATCACCGGCACCAGCTCCGCGACCGCCAATTACGGAATCGAGTCGGGCACGGTCCTCATCTTCTACAACACGCCGGCGCCGCCTCCTGGCGGTGGTGAGGGCTGCACGCCGGGCTACTGGAGGCAGTCGCACCACTTTGATTCGTATCCCGCTGGTTACGCGCCCACCATGCTGTTCGTGGACGCGTTCGGGGTCAATGCCTTCCCGGGTAAGACGCTCGCGCAGGTCGCAGCGCTGGGCGGCGGTGGTCTGAACGCGCTGGGACGTCACGCGGTGGCCGCGCTTCTCAACGCTGCGTCGCCCGGTGTGGACTACGATCTGAGCGAGGCTGAGGTGATCAGTGCCTTCGCTGCAGCGTACGCGAGCGGCAACTACGAGACGCAGAAGAACATCTTCGAGGGTTTCAACGAGCAGGGCTGCCCGCTCAACTGAGCGTCGCAGGGGGACGGAGAATGGAGGAGGGCCGGGAGCGATCCCGGCCCTTCTCGCATCTCGGAGAAACCTTACGCTCTCCGACTTCGTAGAGCGGCACATACCGGCTCCGTGGAGCTCTCGATGATCGCGCTCGTGAAGTGGATTCTCGCGCGGGTGGCGCTGTTCAAGCTGCTGCTCAAGTCCTTCGGCGCACTCGCGTGGCTGCTGCCCATCGCGCTGCTGCTCAAGGCGCTCGGCTGGCCCGTGCTGCTCGTCCTCGGCATTCTGGCCGTCCCCCTCATCATCGTCCTGATGGTGGTCGGGTTGCCCATGCTGCTCGTGGCCGCGGCGGCCGGGCTGATGATGATGATCGTGTTCTGGGTCGTGTCGACCGGGATCCTGCTCATCAAGATCGCCGTGCCGATCCTGCTGGTGGTGTGGCTCATCCGGTGGATGCGCGGCTCCGGCAAGGGACGCGGACACGGCGGCACGCGCGGCAAACCGAATGGCGGCGCGGCGCAAGCGCCCGAGCCGCCCGTGACGGGGTCTGGCGGGGAAATGCCGGAATCGGGGATGGCGTGACCTGAGAGCCGCGCGTGCGGCGTCTCCGAGGTTCACGAACGGGCGGTCGGACTCTTGCAGTCCTGCCGCCCGTTCGTCATCTGGTCCTGATCCGAGAACCGAGAGGATGCCGTGTCGCTCACGTTGACGTCTCCCGCGTTCGCGCACCAGGGGTCCATCCCGCAACTCTACACCTGCGAGGGCGAGGATGTCTCGCCCGCGTTAGGCTGGTCCGGTGCGCCCGCCGGGACCGCCACCTTCGCGCTGATCGTGCACGATCCCGACGCGCCGGACCCGGAGAGGCCGCAGCGGGACTACGTCCACTGGGTGCTGTACGACATCCCCGGCACCGTCACGGGATTGCCGGAGGGCGTCACCACGTCGGACCTGCCTCGCGGTGTACGCGAGGGAATCAACGACTGGCAGCGCACCGGTTACGGCGGGCCGTGTCCGCCGATCGGCCGCCACCGGTACTTCTTCGAGCTGCACGCCCTCGACGCCGCGCTGGGCGAGCTGGCGCAGCCGACTCGCCGGGCGGTGGAGCGGGCGATGGAGGGGCGCGTGCTCGCCACGGCCGTCCTGATGGGGACATACGAGAAGGCAGGCATGTGACGAGCAGTCCGGTGTCGCAAGTTTGTTTCGGGGTGTCCCGCTTCGTAGGTCGAGCCTAGCACATAACGGGCAAGCACCACCGAGCAGCGCCAAATGTTCCCGGCGGCGAGTCGTTGCGCGCTCAGCACGAATTCCCCATATTCGCGCCAGCGACCCCGTCCGTAGTCCGGCCGCCGAGTGGCGCGCCATCCGCTAGACGCTCCCCAGGGTCGCGCAGCATCTCTCGCAACGCAGCGAGTCCGTTCGTGCCCCCCCTGCGCCGTCGTTCCACCTCTGCCATCCGGACCCTTGTCCGCTGCGCGATCGCCGTCGCGCTCGCGGTTGGCTCGGCGGGCGCGCAGACCGGGTGGAGCGCGACGCTGTTCATCGATCCCTACCCATCGCCCTATCTCTCGGACTGGGAGATCAACCCGAACATCAGCACGCTGACGGTCATCAACGGCACCGGGTCGCCGCAGACGGCGACGGCGGTGTACCGGGTGACCAATGCGGCGGGGAGGGTCCTGGCGAGCGGCCGCAGCGATCCCGAGACCATTCCGCCTGACGACCCGCGCGTCTACACGTCGTTCGTCGACATCGCCGGCACGTCGTCGCACGATGCGGCCACCGAGGATGAGATGGTACGGACCGGCCGACTGCCGGAGGGCACCTATCGAGCGTGCGTCGCCATCGCGGATGGCAACGGCTTCGTGGTGGCCGAGGCGTGCGCGGACTTCACGATCCTGTACCCGGATCCCCCGCTGCTGCTCGCGCCGGGCAACGGGGAGATCGTCGGCACCGCCTCGCCGTTCCTGCAGTGGACGCCGATGCAGGTGCCCGCCGAGTTCCAGATCCGCTACATCCTGCAGATGGCGGTGATGCTGCCCCACCAGACGCCTGACGAGGCGCTCAACGGGCCCGTGCCGCATTACGTGAACCCTGACGCCGGCACGACGAACTTCCAGTACCCGCTCGACGCGCCGCCGCTCGAGGAGGGGCGCGTGTACGCCTGGCGGGTCGTCGCGCTCGATCACAACGGGTATGCGGCCGCGGCGAACGGCGGGGCGAGCGAGACGTACGTGTTCCGGTACGATCCCGGCAACCTGCCCTCGCCCGGTCAGTCGGTGATCACGCTGTCGATGCACAACGCCTTCGACGAGGAGCCGGACGACGCCACGGTCGGGACGCGCAGCAGCGGCGGCACCGCCACGCAGCGCGGCATCGAGGAGCTCTGCGCGAACTGGAGCGATCCCGCCGCCGAGTTCGTGCTGACGACAGACAGCCCATTGGGGTTCCGGCGGTTCGCAGGAAACGCCGCCACGTTGTTCCAGGACGACGACACCAAACACTGGTGGATCAAGACCACCAGCCCTAACGGGAATCGCGACGTCCTGATCGGCGGCGGGTGCAACCGGTGGACCGATGCGACGATCGTGCACTGGATTGCGAGCAAGAACGACGCGGCGCGGCAGTGGATTGCGGACAAGCTGTCGAGCCCCCTGCTGCAGGCGGTGCCCGGGCCGAACATCGACAACGTGAACTACTCGATGGTGGTCCTCTCCAAGGGGAGTCACACCGTCAGCGTGCCGGACGAGTTCGCGGCGGGCGTGGAGTTCCTCGGCGGCCGGGAGCTCGATGTCGCGACGGGCCTCAACCTGTACTCGGAGATCGATTTCCAGCAGATGGCCCTCTGGCCGTTTTTCGAGTGGTTGGGGTTCACCGAGAAGCGCGTGACCCTCTACGGGTTCCTCGGATGGGACGCGAGCTGGAGCTTCGGCGGGACCGTCGGCAGCGACGGGGGGCAGGTCGACGCCAGCACCGAACACAAGTTCATGATCCTCCGGGCGACGCTGCCGCAGCGCACGCCTAACAAGTTGCTCGCCGGCTGGATCGAGTCGACGGGTCTGGAGCTCGAGATCGCGCTGGGCGATTCGACCGGTCGGGCATGGAAGAAGGGCGGAGGCGGCCTCAAACCCGAGGTGAACGCGTCGGTGGAGCTGATCCCGCGGCTCATCCATCGCGTCGTGCTGAACGACAACCTGACGCTGGAGGGCTCGATCGGGCTCGACTTCGCCCGGGAGATGAACGATGCGGGCCTGGTGAAGGAGGCCGCCCTCCGCACCGCGACGTACCTCGCGGGGAAGTCGAGCGGCCTGCCCGAGGCGGAGTACAACACGAGCGTGCTCATCAGCTACGGGCTGGTCACGGAAACGGGGCTCCCCCTCGGTCCGCGCGGCAACGTCCA
>DATHUW010000148.1:0-5285 GCA_035461825.1 Gemmatimonadaceae bacterium | reverse complement strand
TCGCTGGTGGGGGCGGCATCCGCCGAGCGTCCGATGATCCTGGCGGGTGAGCGCGAGGTCGAGGCGGCGAACGCACAGACGCGCCTCGCGCGGCGCGAGATCTGGCCCGATCTCACCGTCGGGGTGCAGTACGGCCAGCGCAGCGGAGAAATGGGTACGGAGCGCATGGGCAGCCTGATGCTCGGCGCCTCGGTCCCGATCTTCGCGCGCAGCAGACAGCTGCGCATGCGCGACGAGGCGGAGGCGATGCGGCAGATGGCAGTCGCCGACGTGGCCGGGATGCGCGCCGACACGCGAGCGGCAGTGGCCGAGGCGTACGCGGACCTCGTTCGTGCGCGCAACCTCACGACGCTCTATCGCTCCACGGTACTCCCGCAGGCCGAGGCGGCCGTGTCATCGGCGCATGCCGCCTATCGAATCGGGAGCGTGGACTTCATGACGCTGCTCGACACACGTATGACGGTCAATGACTACCGCCAGGAGCTGTTCGCGCTGGAGGCCGAGGAGGGGAAGGCGTGGGCCGAATTGGAGATGCTGACCGCCACGGAGATGGTCGATCCGGACGAGATCGCCGGCGCGGCCGGCCAGCGGGAGGACTGACGATGAACGACCATATTGATGACGAGGTGCGCCGGAGTCCGGCGCCTGACGACTCATCCGAAGCCACGGAATACCCCTTCGGGCAGCCCGGTCCGCGCCGACGGCGCGCGCTGCGCTGGGCCGCGTATGCGGCAATTCTCATTGCGGTCGCCGCGGGGGTGTATCTCGCCACGCGGGGGAGCGACCCGTCGACGGCCACGGAGGGACACGAGCACGGGGCGACCGCCGGCGGCGATGTGCCGCAGCCGGTCATGCTGCTCGGCGATCAGGCGGAGCGGATCGGCGTTACCTACGCCGTGGCCACCGTTGCGCCGCTCCGTCGCGAGATTCGCACCGTGGGGCAGGTGACCTTCGACGAGACGCGCGTGAAGGCGATCTCATCGAAGATCGACGGCTGGATCGAGCGACTCCACGTGGACTTCACCGGCCAGGCGGTGCGCGCTGGTGCGCCCCTCTTCGCGATCTACTCGCCGATGCTCGTGAGTGCGCAGGAGGAGCTGCTGCTCGCAAGGCAGCTGCAGTCCGACGTTGCCGGGGGCTCCGATGCGGCGCGCTCCAGCGCGGACGATCTCGTGTCGTCGGCGCGGCGTCGGCTGGCCTACTGGGACGTTCCGCCCAGCGAGGTCGCGCGGATCGAGCGCACCGGGCAGGTGGAGCGCACCCTGACGATGCGCGCGCCGGTCGGCGGCTTCGTGATCGAGAAGAACGTGATGCAGGGGCAGCGCGTCATGGCTGGCGATCTGCTCTACCGGATCGCCGACCTGGGCACCGTGTGGGTCGAGGGCGAGGTGTTCGAGCAGGATCTCTCAGCGGTGCGGCTCGGCCAACGGGTGACCGCGGAGCTCCAGGCGCTTCCCGGCGAGGAGTTCGTGGGCCGCATCGCGTACATCTACCCGACGCTCGATCCGGAGACGCGCACCGCGCGCGTCCGCGTGGCGGTCGCGAACCCTGGCCTGCGGCTCAAGCCTGGAATGTACGCGACGTTCCGCATAACCGGTGCAGCGCGCCCGAGCGCGATCACGGTCCCGCGGACGGCGGTGCTGGTGACCGGGGAGCGGAGCCTGGTGTTCGTCAGGCGCGACGACGGGATGCTCGAACCCCGTGAGGTGACCGTCGGTGTGGCGAACGACGCGCGCGTCGAAATCCTGAGCGGACTCGCCGACGGCGAGACCGTCGTCGCCTCGGCCACGTTCCTGGTGGACGCCGAGAGCAACCTCGGCACCGTGATGGGCGGCATGGGGAACATGCCCGGCATGGACATCGCCGCGCCGGCAAAGTCGGCACCCGCGACGGAGCAGCCCGCGCCGGCGACCCGCACACCGCCGGCCACGTCGCCGCCGCCGGCGGATCACTCCGGCCACGAGGAGTAGCACCATGCTGAAGCGCATCATCGAATGGTCGGTGAGCAACAGGCTGCTCGTGTTGCTGTTCACGGCGGCGCTCATCGCCGGCGGGATCTGGGCGCTGCGCCGGACGCCGCTGGAGGCACTACCCGATCTGTCCGACGTGCAGGTCATCGTCCAGGCGAACTACGGCGAACAGGCGCCGCGGATCGTCGAGGACCAGGTCACCTATCCGATCGCGGCTGAGATGCTGAAGGTCCCCGGCGCCCGGACGGTGCGCGGCTACTCCTTCTTCGGCGTGTCGTTCGTCTACGTGATCTTCGACGACGGCACCGACCTGTACTGGGCGCGCACGCGGGTTCTGGAGTATCTGAGCGGACTCCAGAACAAGCTCCCTCCCACGGTAAGTCCTTCGCTAGGCCCCGATGCGACCGGGCTCGGGTGGGTTTATCAGTACGCGCTCGAGGACACGACCGGCCGCCTCAATCTGGCCGAGCTGCGGAGCCTGCAGGACTGGTATCTGCGTTATGCACTGACCGCCGTACCCGGGGTGAGCGAGGTGGCGAGCGTCGGCGGATTCGAGAAGCAGTACCAAGTGGATCTCGACCCCGCCAGGCTGCTCGCCTACCGCATTCCCGTCACGCAGGTGATGGCGGCGATCCAGAACGCCAACAGCGACGTCGGCGCGATGGTGATGGAGCTCTCCGAGCGCGAGTACATGGTGCGCGGGCTCGGCTACCTCCAGAGCATCGGAGACATCGAGAACGTCGTGGTCGGCGCGACGGCGGCCGGGACTCCGATCCGCGTGGCGGAGCTGGGGCGCGTGATGATCGGCCCGGCGGTGCGCCGCGGGATCGCCGATCTCGATGGGCGCGGCGATGCGGTCGGTGGAATTGTCGTCATGCGATTCGGCGAGAACGCACTCGCCACCATCCGCGGGATCAAGGCGAAGCTCGCCGAGGTCGAGAAGGGGCTTCCACCCGGCGTGGTCGTGATTCCGGTGTATGACCGCTCCGAGCTGATCGAACAGTCGATCGCGACGCTTCGCGAGAAACTGCTCGAGGAGTCGGTCATCGTCGCGCTCGTCTGCATCGTGTTTCTCCTCCACGCACGCTCGGCGCTGGTGGCGATTCTCACGCTGCCGATCGGCATCCTGATGGCGTTCATCGGGATGCGATGGGTCGGCGTGGGCGCGGACATCATGTCGCTCGGCGGGATCGCCATCGCCATCGGCGCGATGATCGACGCGGCGATCGTCATGATCGAGAACATGCACAAGCATCTCGAGCGCGCGATCGATGCGAAGACGGGAGTGCCTGAGGACGGCGTATACGCTCGCTCGTTCGATACGCAGGCGTTGTCTCCGGACGAACGCTGGCGCGTGGTGCTCGAGTCATCGAAGGAGGTGGGGCCGGCGCTCTTCTTCTCGCTGCTGATCATTACCGTCTCGTTCCTGCCGGTGTTCACGCTCGAGGGGCAGGAAGGGCGGATGTTCACGCCGCTCGCGTTCACCAAGACGTTCGCGATGGCGGCCGCGAGCCTGCTGTCGGTAACGCTCGTGCCGGTCACGATGGGACTCTTCGTGCGCGGCCGGATCTTCCGCGAGCGTGCGAACCCGATCAATCGCGCGCTCATCCGCATGTACCATCCGGTGATTCGCGTGGTGCTCCGGCATCGGTGGCCGGTGATCGTCAGCGCCGTCGCGGTGCTGATCGCCACGTGGATTCCGTGGACGCGGCTGGGGAGCGAGTTCATGCCGCCGCTGGAGGAGGGGACGATCCTCTTCATGCCGACGACGCTGCCCGGCGTGAGCGTCGCGCGCGCGCGAGAGATCATGCGTCAGCAGGATGCCATCCTCGCGGCGTTCCCCGAGGTGGAGCACGTGTGGGGCAAGGCAGGCCGGGCCGAGACGGCGACCGATCCCGCCGGGCTCGACATGTTCGAGACGACGATCACGCTCAAACCCAAGTCGCAGTGGCGCGCGGGCCTGACGTACGAGCGGCTCATCGCCGAGATGGACTCGGCGGTGAAGATGCCGGGGATCACGAACGCCTGGACGATGCCTATCAAGGGGCGCATCGACATGCTGGCCACGGGCATTCGCACGCCGGTCGGGATCAAGATCTTCGGCCCCGATCTCGCCGAACTCGAGCGGATCGGCAAGGCGGTGGAGCACTCGGTGCAGATGGTGCGGGGCACACGCAGCGCGTTCGCCGAGCGCGCAGTCTCGGGCTATTACCTGGACATTGCGATCGATCGCGCGGCCGCCGCCCGCCACGGGCTGAACGTGGGCGACATCCAGATGGTCATCGCCACCGCGATCGGCGGCATGACGATCACGCACACCGTCGAGGGGCGCGAGCGGTATGGCGTGCGCGTCCGCTATCCGCAGGAGCTGCGGGACACGCCGGAGCGGCTGGCATCGGTGCTGGTGCCGGTGAGCCACACGCGCGGCGGAACCGACGAAGGCTCTGCGCGGTCCTCGATGAGCGGCATGGCAGGCGGCACCACCGGCGGAAGCGCGATGAGCGGATCGGTCGCGCAGGTCCCGCTCGGCCAGGTCGCAACGATTCGTCAGGTTGCGGGGCCGATGGTGGTCCGCACCGAGGACGCGCTCCCCACGGCATGGGTCTACATCGACGTCGAGGACCGCGACATCGGCAGCTACGTCGCGGAGGCGCGGGCGATGGTGGAGCAGGAGGTCACGCTCCCGCCTGGCTACACCATGACCTGGAGCGGCGAGTACGAGTACATGGAGCGAGCGAAGCAGAAGATGCAGCTCGTCATCCCGGCGACGCTCGCGATCATCTTCCTGCTGCTCTACTTCAACTTCAAGAGCGTCGGCGAGACGATGATCGTCATGCTGTCGGTGCCGTTCGCGCTCGTCGGCGGCGTGTGGTTCATCTGGATGCTCGGCTACAACTGGTCGGTGTCGGTTGCCATCGGCTTCCTGGCGCTGGCCGGCGTGGCGGCGGAGACGGGAGTGGTGATGCTCATCTATCTCGACCATGCCTGGAAGGCGCGCACGGCACGCGGCCGCGCGCCGACGCTGCGCGATCTGTACGAGGCCGTCGTCGAGGGCGCGGTGGAGCGCGTGCGGCCCAAGATGATGACGGTAACGGCGATCATTGCCGGACTGCTGCCGATTCTGTGGGGAACGGGCACCGGCGCAAGCGTCATGAAGCGCATCGCGGCCCCCATGGTCGGCGGGATGATCTCGAGTACGGTGCTGACCCTGATCGTGATCCCCGCCGTCTACTCGCTGTGGAAGGAGCGGGCGGTCCGGGCGCCGGCGGAACGCCGGGTCCTGATACCACTCACGGCGCCGGAGGCTCGATAGGC
>DATHUW010000147.1:0-28779 GCA_035461825.1 Gemmatimonadaceae bacterium | reverse complement strand
GGCATCGGCGACGACGGCGCGCGGTGCCTGGCCGAGGAGCGCGCGCACGCCGTCGCTCTCGAGCAGCGCGCCGACGCTGGGGAGCGCGCGACGCGGGTCGGTCATCGCGCGGGAGGCGCCGCGGGAGGCGGCCGCACGGTGTCGGCCGGCGCGCCGGCAGGTGCCGCGCGCCGGCCGGTGGTGAACGACCGACGCGACGTGCCCGCGACGCCGAGCAGGTTCCGAACGTCGCGCGCAGTGACGATGTACGTCGTCGATGCTTCGAGGGGCGGCAACACCTGGACGGTGATCTCGGTCGGTGGCGGCTCCCGCCTCGGCCGCGGCGGAGCGACGGGCGCCGTATCGGGTTGAGCCGGCGGCACCGGCACCGCCGGGCGGCGGGCCGTGTCCGGCGCCTGCACGCGCTCCGGCCTCGTCAGGCTGACCGACATCACGCGCACGGGCGTGGAGTCCGCGCGGACGATCCGGATCTGGCTGGTGTCGAGCGACTGCCCGGCCGCGAGCGGCTTGTCGAAGGTGAGGCGCAGCGTGAGCGAGTCGCGCGGCAGTGCCGCATCGATGCGCGGGGGCAACGAGTCATGCACGAAGGCGTACAGCTCCACCTCGGCGGTGTCGGTGAGGCGGAGCGTGAGGCTGTCGAACGGTTCGCGGGGATCCAGGTCGCGATTGCGGTTGGCATCGGCGTACCCGCGCACGCGATAGGTGCCCGGGGGCAGATGGGCGAGGGCGAAGCGGCCCACCGAGTCGGCGGCGCCGACATAGATGACCGAGTCGGAGGTGTGCGCTTCGACGATGGCCCCGGCCGCGGCGCGGCCGGCGACCCAGTCGTAGATGACGCCGGTGATGCGCGTGTCCGGGAGCGCGTCGCCGGTGGAGAACACCACCGTGGCCCCCTGCCGCCTGACGTTGTTGCGCAGGTCCTGGACGCCGGGGAGCAGCGTGACGGTGTAGACGGTGTTCGGCCGCCAGTTGCCGCGCGCCCGCACGCCGATCGCGGTCCGGTCCCAGTCCACGCGCGGCTCGCCCTGCCGTGGTGAGATGAGGACGAGGCCGCGGAGCTCGGCGGCACCGGACGGCCGCTCGCTCACGACCTCATCGAACCGGAACACGACCTCGCGACGGGGATCGACGTTGAGGGCGCCGCTGTCGGGGACCGTGCCGAGCAGCGCGGGCGGATCGGGGTCGTCGGGCCCGCCCGGGGGGAAGCCCGGAGAGGCGCAGGCCGCGAGTCCGAGCGCGATCAGCGCCCGCCGCATAACGAAGCGATCTTGTCGCCCAGAATCGTGTGGCGCTGGCTCCAGTCCCGCTCCTTCGCGCGTTCCGCCTCGACCACGTGCGGCGGGGCCTTGGCCGTGAATCGCTCGTTCGTGAGGCGGCTCCGCAGCGCGTCGAGCTGTGTGCCGAGCTGCCGCATCTCCTCCGTGAGGCGGGCGCACTCCTTGTCGAGGTCGATCAGGCCGGCGAGCGGCATGACGAGCTCGGTGCCGCCGCTCAGGAGCGCGTGTGCGGCGGCCTCACGAGGGGCTTCGGCGGCCGCTCGCACGGTGGCGCGGGCCAGTCGGGCCAGCACCGCGCGCTCTTCCTCGAGCACGCGCACCGCGTCGGCGCCCGCGACGCCGTTGCGCGACACGATCACCACCTCCACGGACTTGCCCGGTGGAAGCGCGTAGTCCGACCGCAGCTGGCGGATCGCGTTCACGGCCTCCTGCACCAGTGCGAACTCGCGCGGCGCATCGCCGAACGCTCCGCCACGGTGCGGCCAGGAGGCCGTGGCGAGCACGGCGTCCGCGGGGCGGCCGGGAATCGGCAGCCGCTGCCAAAGCGCCTCCGTGATGAACGGCACCACGGGATGGAGCAGCCGGAGCGCGGCGTCGAAGACGTGGACCAGCACGGCGCGCGCGACGTCGCGATCGGGCGCGTCCGGCGTCAGGCGGTTCTTGCTCGTCTCGACGTACCAGTCCGCCAGTTCGTTCCAGACGAACCGGCGCGCCGTCTCGGTGTACTCGTTGAGCCGCAGGCCGGCGAACCGGGTCTCCTCCGTCCACGAGCCGTCGCTCGGCCGGGCAGCCCCGAAGGCCGTATCGCACTCGGCGATGGCGGCATCGAGCCGCTCGAGGATCCAGGCGTCGGCCCTCGTCAGGCGTCCGCGGTCCAGCGCGTCGAGCGGTGCCACGGGCTCCCGGCCAATGTTGCCGAGGAGGAACCGACCGATGTTCCAGAGCTTGGTGACGAAGTTGCGGCCGGGGGTGAACGACTTCTCGAGGTCGTCCGGATCGAGCCGCACGTCCACCCCCATTCCCATGCCGGCGATGACGGTATAGCGGAGGGCATCCGCGCCGAAGAGCCTGACGACATCGAGCGGATCGATGCCGTTGCCGAGCGACTTGGACATTTTCCGGCCTTGCATGTCACGCGCGATGCCGTGCAGATAGACCGTGTGGAACGGGCGGGCCCCCATGAATTCGTAGCCCGACATGATCATCCGCGCGATCCAGAAGAACAGGATGTCGGGACCGCTGACGAGCACGTCGGTCGGGTAGAAGGCCCGGAGGTCCCGGGACGAGGCGTCGGGCCAGCCGAGCGTCGTCATGGGCCAGAGCCAGGACGAGAACCAGGTGTCGAGCACGTCGTCGTCCTGCCTGACGGCGCCGCCGCACGTCGGGCAGCGCGTCAGGTCCTCGCGACTCACGTGGGGCGCGCCGCCGCAGGCGTCGCAGTACCAGACCGGGATGCGGTGCCCCCACCACAGCTGCCGGGAGATGTTCCAGTCGCGGATGTTCTCCATCCAGTGGAGGTAGACCGCGTGGTGGCGCTCGGGCAGGATGCGGACGTCGCCGCGCCGCACCGCCTCGAGGGCCGGCGCCGCGAGCGGGGCCATCCGGACGAACCACTGGTCGCTGAGCCGCGGCTCCACCACCGTGTGGCACCGGTAGCAGTGGCGCACCGCGTGTTGGTGCGTTTCGCGCTTGACGAGGAGCGCGCGCTGCTGGAGCGCGGCGACGATGCGGTCGCGCGCCGCGAACCGGTCGGCGCCCACGAGGTCGTCAGGCACGCGGCGCGGCGCGGTGTCAGGCGCATCGCGCATCTCCCCAGTCTCCGTCATGATGACGGGCATCGGGAGCGCGTGCCGGAGCCCCACCTCGAAGTCGTTCGGGTCGTGCGCCGGCGTGATCTTCACCACGCCCGTGCCGAACGCCGGATCGGTGTACGCATCGGCGATCACCGGGATCGGCAGCTCGGCGATCGGCAGCATGACCCGCTGGCCGATGAGCGCGCGGTAGCGCGCATCCTCCGGATGCACGGCGACGGCGACGTCGCCAAGCATCGTCTCGGGACGGGTGGTGGCGACCGTGACGCCCGCCTCGGGGTCGAGCGAGCCATCCGCGCGAACGAGCGCATAGCGGATGTGATACAGCGTGCCGCTCGCGTCCTCGTGCTCGGCTTCCTCGTCGCTGAGCGACGTCAGGCAGCGCGAGCACCAGTGGATCACCCGGTGCCCGCGATAGATGAGTCCCTTCTCGTAGAGCCTGACGAATGCCTCCCGCACCGCGCGCGACAGCTCCGGCGAGAGGGTGTAGGCGGTGCGCGACCAGTCGCAGGACGAGCCGATGGCGCGCAGCTGCTCGAGGATCGTGCCCCCGGTGACGCGGACGAACTCCTCGGTGCGCTGCACGAAGGCCTCGCGTCCCACGTCGAACCGCGTCCGGCCTTCGGCGGCGAGCTGCTTCTCGATGACGTTCTGCGTGGCAATGCCAGCGTGGTCGGTGCCGGGGACCCACAGGGCCTCGTCGCCGGCCATCCGTCGCCAGCGGATGATGACGTCCTGCACGGTCTCGTCGAGGCCATGACCCATGTGGAGCACGGCGGTGACGTTCGGCGGCGGGATGACGATGGTGAACGGCACGTGGTCGCCGCCGAGCCGCGCGGAGCGGCGGGCATCGGCGTGGAACGCGCCGGCTGCGAGCCAGCGGTCGTAGATGCCGCGCTCGATCGCGGCCGGATCGTATTGCGGGGAGAGCTCGGTGTCGACGGGGGACGTCATTCGGGGAAGGTAGCGCGGCGACGAAGCGGCGTGGAGTCTCTTTGGGGTCTGGGGTTTGGCGTGTGGGGTTTGGGGTGGGAAACGGAATGAGGCGCGAGCATGCTCGCGCCTCGAATTCCAATCACGCTCCACCCGATTCCCGAGCCTCCAACCCTGAACCTAGCTCCGCGCTTCCTCTCCGCTCACATGATCGCCCTTGGGGACGCCGCGCACCGTCTCGGCCTTCCTGGTCGTGCGGCGGCGCTCGCCGGTCGCGAAGTCGTCGGCGGCGTTGCGGATCGCCTCCTGCTCTTCGAGCCACCGCGACTCGAGCTTCGGCTTGGGATCCGAGTGGCGGTCGGGTTCGTCGGATGTGCCCTGACGGCGGCGACCCGTGCCCACGCGCTGGCCTTCCCATCGGGAGTCCGTGAGCGTCGGATCGCCCTCCGCGCGGCGCCGCGCGGCGTCGGCCAGCCGCGCCTCTTCCTCGCCGACCGCGATCCGGTTCACGACCGTGACGATGCCGGGGATGCCGCGCGCGATCGTGACGGCGTGCTCGGCCTCATCGTCGGAGTGCACCCATCCACCGAGCTCCACGATCTCGCTCGATGTGGCGCTGATATCGATCGCGCGTTCCGAGAGAATGGGATCGTTGCGGAAGGCCTCGAGCACGTTGCGCTCGATTGCGGCGTACTCCGCGTCGTCCTCGTCCTCGTACTCATCGAACTCGTCTTCGTACAAGTCGGGACGCAGTATCTCGTCGCGCACGCCGCGGACGCGTTCACGCACGCGTGAGGCGAGACCAGCGATGCCCCCGACCTTCTGCGCGGTGATGACGCCGACGGCGAAGCCGGCGAGCGCGCCGACGAACAATCCCGCGATCGTGGAGCCGATCGAATCTTCGTGTTCGCGAATACGGTAGCGTGCCATGCGGAAGGCCTGTGGCGGAGGTGATGCGGTGTGGATAGAATACGGACGAACCGCCGTCCGAATATGTGCGCCGCGTGGTGGGACGGTAAGGGTGCAAGATGAAGGCCAGCTACGGCGCACGGCTGCAACGGCTTACGCGGCGCGCATCCACCCGTGCGGTGGGTCGCGCCGTCATGTTCCCATGGCAATGACCGAGCGCACGCAGACCGCCGAGATCACCCTCACGCTGCCCGACGGCAGCTCGCGGACGGTGCCCGCCGGCACGACCGGGCGGGCGATCGTCGAGTCGATCGGTCCGGGACTGGCCCGGGCCGCCATCGCCATCGTCGTCGACGGCACGGTGCAGGACCTCACGACGCCGCTGCGCCGCGGCGGGAGCTTCGTCGTGCTCACCGAGCGCGAGCGGGATCCGCAGCGCCGCGCGCAGCTCCTCTCCGTCGTCAGGCACTCCGCGGCGCACGTCCTGGCGACCGCCGTGCGCACGCTGCGGCCGGACGCGCACATCGGTTTCGGGCCGGCGATCGAAGATGGGTTCTACTACGATTTCGAGGTCGCCGAGCCGTTCACGCCTGACGACCTCGCGGCATTCGAGGCCGAGATGCAGCGCGTCATCGCGGCGAAGCATCCGTTCGTCCGCGAGGAGGTGGATCGGGTCGCTGCACGCGAGCGGTTCGCCGGCGACCCCCTGAAGCTCGAGCGGCTCGAGGAGCTGGGCGACGACGAGGTCATCTCGGTGTACACCGATGGGCCGTTCGTCGACCTCTGCCGCGGTCCGCACGTGCCCGACACGTCGCACGTCAAGCACGTGAAGCTCATGCACACGGCGGGCGCCTACTGGCGCGGCGACGAGCGGCGGCAGATGCTGCAGCGCATCTACGGCACGGCCTGGCTCACCAGGGACGAGCTGGAGGCGTACCTCCACCGGCTCGAGGAGGCGCGCCGCCGCGACCATCGCGTGCTGGGCAAGCAGCTCGATCTCTTCTCGATTCAGGACGCGGTGGGCCCCGGTCTCGTCTTCTGGCACCCGCGGGGGGCGATGGTGAAGTGGCTGCTCTCGCGCGCCGTCGAAGACGACAACGTGGCGAGCGGCTACGAGCTGGTGTACACCCCGAACATCTCGCGCGAAGAGCTGTTCCGGATATCGGGGCACCTGCCGCATTACGAGTCGAACCAGTATCCGCCGATGGCGGCGGGCGCCGGCGAGTCGGAGGACGTGCGGTACCGGGTGAAGCCGATGAACTGCCCGATGCACTGCCTCATCTACAAGGCGCAGCCGCGGAGCTACCGCGACCTGCCGCTGCGGTTGAGCGAAGTGGCGAACGTCTATCGGAACGAGCTGTCGGGGACGCTGCACGGGCTGCTCCGTGTGCGCGGGCTTTCGATGGACGATGCGCACATCTTCTGCACGCCCGATCAGGCCGAAGACGAGATCTTCCTCTGCCTCGACCAGGTGGACCGGATCGTCAGGCGGACGTTCGGCTTCGAGCTCGACTTCGAGGTGTCCACGCGCCCCGCGGAGAAGCTGGGCGAGGACGCCGCCTGGGACCGTGCGGAGGCGATCCTGCAGTCGGCGCTCGAGCGGAAGGAGATTCCGTTCCGCATCGACGAGGGAGGTGGCGCGTTCTACGGTCCCAAGATCGACATCAAGTTCAAGGACGCGATCGGGCGGACGTGGCAGGGGCCGACCATCCAGCTCGACTTCCAGCTGCCGGAGCGGTTCGCGCTGGAGTACACGGGGGCGGACAACCATCCGCACCGTCCAGTGATGATCCACCGCGCGATCTACGGAACGCTCGAGCGGTTCATCGGGAACCTGATCGAGCACTTCGCCGGCGCGTTCCCGTTATGGCTGGCGCCGGAGCAGGTGCGGGTCATTCCGATCACCGACGAGGTGCACGGTGCGGCGACCGAGGTCACCGCGAAGATGAAGGCGGCGGGCCTGCGCGCAATGCTCGACGACCGGTCGGAGACGCTGAACTATCGGATTCGCGACGCCGAGATGATGAAGGTGCCGTACATGGCGATCATCGGGAAGCGTGAGGCGGAGTCGGGAGCGGTGGCGCTTCGGGCGCGCGGGGCGGGGAAGAAGCAGGAAGTGGTGGCGGTGGGGGAGCTGGTCGAGAGGTTGAGGGGGGAGGTGGCTGGGAAGGTCTTGAGGAACGAGGGCTGAGGGACGGCGGGCAAGGGGCAAGGGGCAAGGGCGTTAGGCTCCTCGTCCCGTATTTCCCTGGCCCCCTGCCTCTGGCCCCTGGCCCCCTCCCCGCAGTCCCTGATCCCTGCACACCTGTCCCCCCTACGCCATCTCGAATTCCCGCGCGAACGCCACCGCAAACGAGAACGTCTTCGCCCGGCTGCGGGCCTCCATCATGTCCGCCACGCGCTCGAGGCGGTGCGGGATCGAGAGGATCTTCTCCTGTGCGCGCTTGCCCGCGTCGGTGAACGCCTGCACCGCGTCGATCGCCCAAAACTTGATCTGCTCCTCCACGATCTTCTTGTACTCCCACGGCCCGTAGATCCCAGCCCGCCGGATCACGTCCGCCATCTCCCGGAAGTGCGGCATGTTGATGCCCGGCATGTCGATCGCCGGCATGATCTCCGCCGCCGACAGGAGCGCCCGGTCGGCATCGCGCGCCAGCACCTCCTTGAAGATCGTCCGGTAGAACGTGTAGTGCCGCGCCTCCTCCTTGGCGACGTTCTGCAGCACGACGCCGATCGTGGGTTCGTACTCGCCCGCGAGCTTGCCGGTGTTCGCATGGCTCACCTGCGTCGCGCGCTCCTGCAGCGTGGTGTAGACGAAGACGCGATAGGGGTCCTTGTCCCAGGCCGGCTCGAACCCCGCCTTGAGGTACTCGAACTGCATGCGCTCGAGCACGGGGTTGTCGAGGATCAGGCTGTCGCGCGCGTAGTCGTGCAGCACGGCGCCATGCCGGTCTTCCTCCGCCGTCCAGAGATTCGTCCACCGCGTCCAGAAGCTGTCGCTGCCGAGATAGGCAGCGAGGAGCCGGTGGAAGTGCGGCAGCCCTTCCTCGGTCAGCAGATTGAGCGCGAGCGCGACGCGCGCCGGCAGACTGATGCCCTCGGCGCGGCGGCGCAGCGCCCGGACGTGCGCGTCCGGATCGGTGTCGGGGGCCGGCGCAAGCAGCTCGCTGGGGAACCAGAGGATGCGCTTCGCCTCGTGCGCCTCCATGAGCTCGTGGACGATGGCTTCGAGGTCGGCCAGGACCTCGATTCTGGCGAGGGTCTCTGCCTGGACGTGCGTCATGGAGGAGGGCGTGCGGTTGGGCCGGAGTGGCGCGTGCGGGTCCACCGATGTACGGCCGCGCGCGAGGAAACGCTACCGCAATCCGAAAAAAGCGCGCCACCGGCTCGCGTGCGCCGCGCGGTCCGTCCGCCGCGGCGGCGCGCCCCGCGGCACGGCTCACGCATGAGGGACTGGCGCCGGCGACTGGACCGGCGACCCCTGACGCCATCCCGTGACTCGACCGCGCGCCTCCGACTCGCTGCTCCCCTGCCGGATCGTCCGTGAGGCCAGCCTTCCGCTGGTCGCGACGGCGATTCACGCCGGCCACGGCGTTCGTGCCGAGGTGGCCGCGCGCCTGGCGCTCGACCCGGAGGCACGGCGGCGCGAGGAGGATCCATTCACCGACCGGTGGACGACCATGGCCCCGGTGCGTGTGATCGCGACGGTCTCGCGGTTCGAGGTCGATCTGAACCGGCCGCGCGAACAAGCGGTGTACCGCGCGCCTGGCGACGCGTGGGGGCTCGAGGTCTGGACGACGCCGCTTCCAGAGGACGTCGTCGCGCGATCGCTGGCGCGCTACGACGCCTTCTACGACGCGGTGGGTGCGCTGCTCGACGAGATGCACGAGCGCTTCGGCTCCTACGTGGTGCTGGATCTGCACAGCTACAACCATCGCCGCGATGGTCCGGACGCGCCGCCGGCGCGCTCCGACGAGAATCCCGAGGTGAACCTCGGCACCGGATCGCTGGACGGCGAGCGATTCGGCGGCGTGGTGGAACGGCTTGCGCATGCCCTGCGATCGCCGGACGGCGGTCCGGCCGATCTCGATGTTCGCGCGGACGTGAAGTTCCGTGGTGGGCACTTCTCCCGCTGGATCAACGCGCGGCATCCCGGATCGGCGTGCGCGATCGCGATCGAGTTCAAGAAGACGTTCATGGACGAGTGGACTGGCGCGCCTGACGAGGAGGCGATCGCGCGGCTCGGGCGGCGGCTCGCCTCCGCCGTCCCGCCGGTGCTGGGTGAGCTCCTCGCGGTTTCGCGATGAGCGGGACGCCGGCGCCGGAGGACCGGCAGGTCGAGAAGGTCGTGGCCCGGTTGGCCGCCGGTCAACGCGTGCGGCGTACGCTCGACGGGGGACTGCGGCTCCACGTGGAGCGCCCCCTCCCGTTCCTCGTGCTCTATCGCGCGCGCGAGTCGGCGGACGACGCCGACCTCAGCCGTCTGGTGACGAGCGGCGCATCGTGGCTGATCGCGCCCGGCGCGGCGCATGCCGAGGTGTCGGGACTCCTCGCGGCGATCACCCGGGTGATGGGTCGCCAGTTCGGCGCATTCCTCCTCGCGGAGCTGTGGGAGGCCCCGCGCGACACGGGGGGCGGCGCTGGCGTTCGGCGGCCCGCGTTCACCATCAGCGCGGGCACGCTGGCGCCCGGAGGGCCCACGATCACCCAGCTGCGGCTCGCGCTATGCGACATCCCGCTGCGGCCGCGGACGCTCGACGTGGTGGTGGATGCGCACGGGCCGGGATCGTCTCCCGTGCTCGCCCCCCTGGCCCTGCCTGACGACGATGCGTACACCCTCCACCGGCTCGGGCTCGCGCTGCAGCCGCCCTACCGGCAGCGCGGTACCGGCATCGCGTACCCGGTCGTGTACCGCGTCCTGCGACGGGGGCTCACGACCGCGCTGCGCAAGACGGCCTATCATTTCGCCGTCACCCACACGTCGTTCCACCCGGCGCACATCGATGCCCTGGGCCCCCGGCGCGCATCGGCGGCGGTGAAGCGCGCGGATGAGGCGCTGGCGGGAATCGCCGAGTCGTTCGACTTCCTCCTGCAGGTGACCCCGGTGAACCTCGACCGCGCATGGGCGGAGTTCTCGCGGCGCGGCGGGGAGACGCCGCCGGAGTTCGATTATCGCCCGCTGGTGGTCGACGCGGCGATGGTGAAGCGGACGCTGTACTCGGTGGCCACCGAGGAGATCGAGGATCCGACGCTGGCCCATCTGCTGGAGGAGACGCGCGACTTCCTCGACCGGAAGATCACGATGCTGACGGACCGCGGCACGTCGCGATTCCTCTACGGGAGTCTCCAGCTGTACGGCCCGATCGAGGACGCCTTGCTCGAGGACGCGAGGGCGCTCCTCGCGGCGGTCGGCATCCCGGGAGAATCGCCAGGCGAGCGGCTGGACGCCGAGGCGGTGCGGCGCCTCGCGGAAGAGGAGCTCGCATGGTACCGCGCGCGCGTCCGGTCGCTCGAGGCGGCGGCAGTGGTCCGTGGGGACGTGAGCGGCCTAATGGTGTCGAAGGGCGACCTGCTCATCGGGGCCTCCGTGTCGATCGCGCCGGCGCGCGCGCGCGCGCTCGTGCAGCACGAGGTCGGCACGCACGTGCTGACGCACCACAACGGCCGCGTGCAGCCGCTGCGACTGCTCGCCTCGGGACTCGCGGGGTACGAGGAGCTGCAGGAGGGGCTCGCCGTGCTCGCCGAGTGGATGATCGGCGGCCTGAACGCGTCGCGGCTGCGGCTTCTGGGAGGGCGGGTCGTCGCGGCGCACCTGGTGGCGTCGGGCGCGGGCTTCGTCGACGCCTGGCGAGCGCTCACGCGGGACTACGGCTTTGCGCCGCACGCCGCATTCACGATGTGCGCGCGGGTGTTCCGGAGCGGCGGCCTGACGAAGGACACGATCTACCTGCGCGGGCTCGTGCGGTTGCTGCGCTACCTTGCGAATGGGGGCGCGCTGGACGTGCTGTTCATCGGCAAGATCGCGTTCGAGCAGGTGGAGTTCATCGGGGAGCTGCGCTGGCGAGGCGTGCTGCGCGAGCCGGCGCTGCTGCCGCGCTATCTGGGTGGAGGGGACGCGGAGGCGCGACTCGCGCGGCTCCGCGGGGGAATGACCGTGATGGATCTGCTCGACGGGGAGGAGCAATGAGGATCGGCTTCGTCATCAACGACCTGGAGACCGAGCAGGCCGGATATACGACCACACGCCTGGCCTACACCGCGGTCAACATGGGCCACGAAGCATGGCTCATCACGGTCGGGGATTTCGCCTACGATGCAGATCAGCAGATCCGCGCGCGGGCGTGCGGCGCGCCGAAGAAGAAATACGCGGACGGCGCCGCCTATCTGGAGGATGTGAAAGGCTCGCGCGCGCGACGAGAACGGATCTCGCTGTCGGATCTCGACGTGCTGATGCTGCGCAACGACCCCTCGGAGGACGCGATCGAACGGCCGTGGGCGCAGCACGCCGGCATCATCTTCGGCAAGCGGGCCCGGCAGCGGGGCCTGCTCGTGCTCAACGATCCCGACGGGCTGTCGTCCGCGGTCAACAAACTGTACTTCCAGGACTTTCCCGAGGAGGTGCGTCCGCGGACGATCATTACGCGCGACCGCGCCGACATCAAGGCGTTTCTCAAGGCGGAGAAGGAGACGATCGTGCTCAAGCCGCTGACGGGGAGCGGCGGTCAGAGCGTGTTTCTCGTCAAGCCGGAGGACGCGGCGAACCTCAATCAGATGATCGACGCGATCGAGCGCGACGGCTACGTGATCGCGCAGGAGTACCTGCCGGCCGCGGCCAAGGGCGACACGCGGCTGTTCATGCTGAACGGGGCGCCCTTGATGTACGAGGGCAAGTATGCGGCGTTCCGCCGCCTGCGGACGGGCGGAGACATGCGGAGCAACATCAGCGCGGGGGGCAAGCTGGCGAAGGCCACCGTGACCGATGCGGCGCTCGAGCTCGCGGATCTCATCCGGCCGAAGCTCGTGATGGACGGCATGTTCCTCGTCGGGCTCGACATCGTCGGCGACAAGCTGATGGAGATCAACGTGTTCAGTCCGGGCGGTCTCGGCAGCGCGCAGGAGTTCGAAGGGGTGAACTTCGCGCAGGGGGTGATCGAGGCGCTGGAGCGGAAGGTGGCGTACGCAGCGCGCTACCGGCGTGGGTCGGACAACCGGATCATCGCCACGTTGTGAGGGCGAGGGACGAGGGACGCGGGACGAGGGACGAGGGATGGTGGATCGACAGCACGGCCGCTGCTCGGCGCATTTTTCGTTCGAGCGCGTGCCGCCCGATCCATCCGTAGTCAGGCGTGGATTGCGCGACGTTCAGGATCCGGCGTTCCCGCCCGCCTCGCGGTCGACTGCCGCTTGGCGCGCGAGTGCGAGCTGCCAGTCGATGGCGGGCGCGACCTCTTGGTCGGCCATCTCGAGCGACGCGGCCGCCCGCTCCACGACCGGCGCGCCGAGCTGGGGCGGCAGGGCCAGCCCGAAGTCCAGCTCCGCGCGGCGGCAGAGGCGCTCCTCGCGCGCGAGGTCGCGCGCGCGCCGGCCGAGGCGTCGGTCCACGCGCGCGTGAACACCTTCGTGGACGATCGAGGCTGCCACCGGCGCGGCCGAAATGTCGCGGCGCGCCAGGAAGGTGAGCTCAGTGAGGCAGGCGCGCTCGTCCGGGAAGTAGGCGCCGCGGCAGGGGAACCGCTCCACGCGAAAATACGCGAGGTCGCGCCGAAGATGGCGGAGGCGCCGCGGCTGATGGCGCTCGATCAAGCCGAGCGCCTCGTCCAGGCGCGCGAGCACGGCGGCGGTGTCGATGTCCGGCCGGGTGTTGATGAGAAAGACCTCGAAGCCGCGGATCAAATGCCGCTCCATGGATACTCCGTGTGCAAGGCCGATCCGGATCAGCCTAGCCTCGCTGACGGTGCGCTGTCGAGGGTCGAGGCAAACGTCGCTCCCTGGGCACGTTGCGGGATCACGCCGACTTTGCCGGGCATCCGGCCCGGGGCTAGTTTTCGGGCTGCGATGCTCGAGGAGCTTTCCCCTGTAGCGGGATCCTCGTTTTCCCCTATCCCGTTCCCGTTCCGCCTCATGCCGGATAGCTCCGCGACGACGCCAGTCATCGTTTCCGCCGTGCGCACGCCGATTGGCCGCTTCCTCGGTGGACTGGCGCCCCTCACTGCGCCCGATCTCGGCGCGATCGCGATCCGCGCTGCCGTGGAGCGGGCGGGGATCGAGCCGGGCGACGTGCAGGAGATCATCATGGGCAACGTCGTGCAGGGCGGGGTGGGGCAGGCGCCGGCCCGTCAGGCGGCGATCCGCGCAGGCATCCCCCCCACCGCGTCGGCGGTGACGATCAACAAGGTCTGCGGCTCGGGACTCAAGGCGGTCATGCTGGCGGCGCAGGCGATCCGCGCGGGCGATGCGCGCGTGATCGTGGCGGGCGGGCAGGAGTCGATGTCGAACGCGCCGTTCTACGTGTACGGCATGCGCGGCGGCGTGAAGCTCGGCGATCAGCAGCTCGTGGATGGCGTGATCCGCGACGGCCTCTGGTGTTCCTTCTGCGACGTGCACATGGGCGGGCACGCCGAATACACTGCGCGGAAGGCCGGCATCACGCGTGCGGCGCAGGACGCGTTCTCGGTCGAGAGTCATCGTAAGGCGGTCGCGGCGCAGGAGGCCGGCAAGTTCGCCGAGGAGATCGTGCCGGTGGAGATCGCGGGCCGGAAGGGGGCCGTGACGATCGGCGCCGATGAGGGGCCGCGCAAGGACACGTCGCCGGAATCGCTGGCGAAGCTGCGTCCGGCGTTCGGCGGCAACGGCGATGCGGCGGAGGCGCTGTCGGTGACCGCGGGCAACGCCTCCTCGCTCAACGACGGCGCGTCCGCGCTGGTCGTGACGTCGGAGGAGTACGCGCGCGCGCACGGCCTGACGATCGTCGCGAAGGTGAGTGCCTACGCGACCGGCGCTGTGGAGCCGCAGGAGCTGTTCTTCGCGCCGGTGACGGCCGTGCGGAATCTGATGGGCAAGCAGGGGACGACGATCGAGAACTACGATCTGATCGAGGCGAACGAGGCATTCGCGTCGCAGGCGCTGGCGGATGGGCAGGAACTCGGCTGGGACTGGGATCGCGTGAACGTGCACGGCGGCGCGATCGCGCTCGGCCATCCGATCGGGGCGAGCGGCGCGCGGGTGCTCACGACGCTGCTGCACGCGATGCGGGACCGTGGCGCGTCGAGCGGGCTGGCGACGCTCTGTCTCGGGGGGGGCGATGCCGTCGCGCTGTCGGTCGAGCGGATGAACTGATGCCGGGCTGCGCTCCGGCAGCGCATCGGCGCGAGCCGCGCCGGCGGTGACGGCGCGCGACCTGTTCTTCGCGGGCGGCACGGGGGGACGGCTCCGGGCACCGTGGCGGCTCGTGGGGTTCGCCCTCGTTGCCGGGCTGGTGCTGCCGGTGGCGATGACCGCGCTGGGCCTGGCGCGGCCCTCGACGGCGGTCGGTTCCATGACGGTGTTTTCCGGCGCCGCGGTGCTCGCATTGGCCGCGGCGCACTTCGTGATGGTGCGCGTGGTGGATGATCTGCCGTGGCGCGCGGTCTGGCTCGATGCGGCGGCGGCCGGCCCACGCCCGTTAGGCTGGGGGATGGCAGTCGGGGCCGCGGCGATCGCCGTGCCGGGGGCCGCGCTGCTCAGCGCCGGGTGGCTGGAGCTGGTCGGGGCGCCGGGGACCGCGGGGGATGCCGTGCGCTACGGAGTCCTCATGCTCGCGGTGCTGCTGCCGGCCGCGGTCTGGGAGGAGCTGTTGTTCCGCGGTTACCTGCTGCGTGTCCTCCGGGATGCGATCGGCGCATGGCCGGCGGTGCTGATCACCGGCGCGGCGTTCGGGGTGGCGCACGTGGGGAATCTGGCGTCGGCACCGCTGTTGGCGCTGGTGCTGGTGACGCTGGCCGGCGTGCTGCTGGGATGGATCGTGCTGGCGCGCCGGAGCCTGTACGCCGCGATTGCCGCGCACCTGGCGTGGAACGCGGTGCTGGTGGCGGGACTGCATACGGAGGTGAGCGGCGCGCAGCTCGGCGCGCCGCCTGCCTATCGGGTGGTGGATGCGGGACCGGATTGGGCGACCGGCGGGCCGTGGGGGCCGGAGGGGGGACTGGCGGCGGGGGCGGGGCTCACGGCGGCCCTCCTCATCACATTGTCGCGGCGCGAGAGCCGCGAGGAGCGTTAGGGAATGGATCGCGTGGCGGTGATCGGGGCCGGACAGATGGGGAATGGGATCGCGCACGTCTTCGGCGCGAGCGGCTTCGACGTCGTGATGATCGACATCGCGCAATCGGCGCTCGACAAGGGACGGGCGACGATCGAGAAGAACATGGCGCGTCAGGTGCAGAAGGGGACGCTGGATGCGGCGGCGCGCGACGCGGCGCTGGGGCGCATCAGCGCGACGACCGACCGGGACGCGGTGCGGGACCGCACCCTCATCATCGAGGCGGCGAGCGAGAACGCCGCCCTCAAGTTCGATCTCTTCGCGGAGCTCGACGGCCTCGCGCCTGACGACGCGATCCTGGCGACCAACACGAGCTCGATCTCGATCACCGAGATTGCCGCGCGGACCCGGCGGCCCGGGCAGGTGATTGGCATGCACTTCATGAATCCCGTGCCGGTCATGCAGCTCGTGGAGGTGATCCGCGGCCTGGCGACCTCGGACGACACCACGCACCGTACCGTCGAGCTGGCGAAGGCCGTCGGCAAGACGCCGGTGGAGGTCAACGACTATCCGGGCTTCGTGGCGAACCGGATCCTCATGCCGATGATCAACGAGGCGGTCTACTGCCTCATGGAGGGGGTCGGCGAGCCGGAGGCGATCGACACCGTCATGAAGCTCGGCATGAACCATCCGATGGGTCCGCTCGCGCTGGCCGATCTCATCGGCCTCGACACGTGCCTGGCGATTCTCGAGGTGCTGCAGGAGGGACTCGGCGATCCGAAGTACCGACCGTGTCCGCTGCTCCGCAAGTACGTAGCGGCGGGATGGCTCGGCCGGAAGACCGGCCGGGGATTCCATGCGTACTGACGCGCGGGCCGCGCGGAGCGCCTGACGGTGCACGAGATCCTCCCGCTCACCGAGGAGCAGCTCGAGATTCAGGCCCTCGCCCGCGAGTTCGCGCGCGAGCACATCGCGCCCTTCGCCGCGGACTGGGACGACCGGGCGCATTTCGAGCGGTCCGTCATCGATCGCCTCGGCGAGCTCGGGTTTCTCGGGATGCTCATACCCGAGGAGCACGAGGGGCTCGGGCTCGACACCTTCAGTTACCTCCTCGCGCTCGAGGAGATCGCGGCCGCCGATGCCTCGGTGGCCGTTGCCATGTCGGTGCACAACTCGCTGCCGACGCAGATGCTGCTGCGCTGGGGGACGGAGGCGCAGCAGCACGAGTTCCTGCGCCCCATGGCCCGCGGCGAGAAACTCGGGGCGTTCGCGCTCTCGGAGGCCGAGGCCGGCTCGGACGCCGCCGCGCTGCGCGCGCAGGCGGTGAAGGAGGGTGATGCGTGGGTGCTGAACGGGACGAAGGCGTGGGTGTCGAGCGGTGGGCAGGCGGACGTCTACCTGACGATGGTGCGGACCGACTCGCCCGACCATCGGCGCGGCGCGCGCGGCATCAGTGCCTTCATCCTGACGCCGGACCTCCCGGGGTTCGGCATCGGCAGGAAGGAAGACAAGATGGGGCTGCGCGCGTCGCCGACCACGGACCTCGTGTTCGACGGGCTCCGCGTTCCCGCGGACCGCCTGCTGGGTGAGGAGGGGAGCGGGTTCGTCTACGCCATGCAGTCGCTCGACAACGGGCGGCTGGGGATCGCGGCACAGGCGATCGGGATCGCGCGGGCCGCGCTGGAGCATGCGACCGCGTACGCGAACGAGCGGCATCAGTTCCGCAAGCCGCTGCGCGATCTGCAGGCGATCCAGTTCAAGCTCGCCGACATGGCGCTGCGCGTGACGGCGTCGCGCGCGCTGCTGTGGGCCACGGCCACGGCGAAGGATCGTGGCGTGCGCGCGACACAGTTCGGGTCGATGGCCAAGCTGCTTGCCAGCGAGTCGGCGATGTGGGTGACCAACCAGGCGGTCCAGATTTTCGGCGGGTACGGCTACATGAAGGAGTATCCGGTGGAGAAGCTGCTGCGGGATGCGAAGGTCACCGAGATCTACGAGGGGACGAGCGAGATCCAGCGCATCGTGATCGCGCGCGAGCTGTACTCGCACTTGTGAGGGCATCCGGGTAGGTTTTGCACGCGTCACTCCGCCGGCCGGGGCCGGCCGAGCCCCACATTCCCGATTCCATGGAAATCTTCGAGACGATAGCGACGATGGGGCACGAGCAGGTCGTGCTCTGCCACGATCCGGCGGCGGGGTACCGCGGGATCATCGGCATCCACAGCACGGTGCTCGGCCCTGCGTTAGGTGGGACGCGGTTCTGGCAATACGACTCCGACGACGAGGCGATCATCGACGCGCTGCGCCTCTCGCGCGGCATGACGTACAAGAACGCCGTCGCCGGCCTCAACCTGGGCGGTGGGAAGTCGGTGATCATCGGCGACAACAAGACGCCGAACCGCGAGCTGATCTTTCGCGCGCACGGCCGCTTCGTCGAGAGCCTCGGGGGCCGCTACGTCACGGCGGAGGACGTCGGCACGAGCCCGACGGACATGGACTACATCCACATGGAGACCGACTACGTCGTCGGGCTGGCGGGCCGCTCCGGCGATCCGTCGCCCGTCACGGCGCACGGTGTGTTCCGTGCGATCCAGGCGTCGGCGAAGTGGAAGTGGGGCAGCGACGATCTCGGCGGAAAGACCGTGGCGCTGCAGGGGTGCGGCCACGTGGGCTATTACCTCGCCAAGGAGCTGCACGCGGCCGGCGCGACGCTCATCGTCACCGACATTGATGCCAACCGCGTGAAGCAGGTCGTGGACGAGACCCGAGCGAAGGCGGTCGATCCGAAGGACATCTACTCGGCGAAGGCCGACATCTTCACGCCGTGCGCGCTCGGTGGCGTGATCAATGACGATACGCTGAAGCACCTGCGGGTCGAGATCGTGGCGGGCGGCGCGAACAACGTGTTGCTGGAGGAGCGCCACGGCGACGCGCTGGACGAGCGCGGCATCCTCTATGCGCCCGACTACGTGGCGAACGCGGGCGGCGTGATCAACGTGTACAGCGAGCTCGCCGGGTGGGATCAGACGCGCTCGCTGCGCAAGGCGGACGAGATCTACAACACCGTGCTGGGCGTCTTCGAGATCGCCAGGGCGGATGGGGTGCCGACCTACGTGGCGGCGGACCGGCTCGCGGAGCGGCGGCTGCAGAGCGTGGGGTCGATGGTGAAGACGTGGCCGCAGTGGCCGAACAAATAGGGACGCGGGGCGCGCGACGCGGGAGCCGCGTCACGCGTGCGGCACTCACAACGACGGGATCATGGCTGAGCGCATACCGATCGCCGCGGATCACGCGGGGTACGAGATGAAGGAGAAGCTCGAGCGGGTGCTCGCGGATCTCGGCTACGATGTCGACGATCTGGGGACCGACTCGCCGAGTTCCACGGACTATCCCGACTACGCCCATCCGCTGGCGCGGGAGGTGTCGGAGGGGAAGGCGACGCGGGGCGTGCTGCTGTGCGGCACCGGCCTCGGCATGTCGTACGTGGCGAACCGCTATCCGGGAGTGCGGGCGGCGGTCGCGTGGACGCCGGAGATCGCGGAGCTGTCGCGGAAGCATAACGATGCGAACGTGCTCGTGCTGCCCGCGCGGTTTCTGTCCGACGGCGACAGCGTCGCCATCCTCAAGCGATTCCTCGAGACCGCGTTCGAGGGCGGACGCCACTCGCAGCGGGTCGGCAAGATCGACCGCGGCGCGCCGGAGTCGGCGCCGTGAGCGCCGGCCGGAACGGGGCGGGGCACGACAGCTATCCGGCGCCGCGCGCGTCGCTCCGCGAGACCGATCCCGAGATCGCGCAGGTGCTCGAGCGGGAGGTGCATCGTCAGGCGGATGGGCTGGAGCTCATTGCCAGCGAGAACTTCGTCTCGCCGGCGGTGCTCGACGCCATGGGCTCGGCGCTCACGAACAAGTATGCCGAGGGGTACCCGGGCAAACGGTACTACGGCGGGTGCGAGGAGGTCGACGTCGCCGAGACGTTGGCGATCACGCGCGCGCAGACGCTGTTCGGCGCCGAGCACGCCAACGTGCAGCCCCACTCCGGCGCGCAGGCGAACATGGCGGCCTATTTCGCGCTCATCGACCCCGGCGCCACGATCCTCGGGATGAATCTCTCGCACGGCGGCCATCTCACGCACGGGTCGCCGGTCAACTTCTCGGGCCGGCTCTACCAGGTGGTGGCGTACGGCGTGCGCGAGGACACGGGCCGGATCGACTACGACGCGTTGCGCGACCTCGCCAGGCAGCACCGGCCGGCGATGATCATCGGCGGCGCGAGCGCGTACTCGCGCATCATCGATTTCGCCACCTTCGCCGAGGTCGCGCGCGAGGTCGGTGCCCGGCTGGTCGTGGACATGGCGCACATTGCGGGACTCGTTGCCGCCGGCGTGCACCCGTCGCCGGTGCCGCACGCGGATGCCGTGACGACGACGACGCACAAGACGCTGCGCGGCCCGCGCGGCGGTCTCGTGCTGTGCACGGCCGAGCACGCGGCCGCGATCAACAAGCAGGTCTTCCCCGGCATCCAGGGCGGGCCGCTGATGCACGTGATCGCGGCGAAGGCGGTCGCGCTGCGCGAGGCCTCGGGACCGGGGTTCGTGAGCTACGCTCGTCAGGTCGTGGCGAACGCCGCGGCACTCGCGGAATCGCTGATGTCGCGCGGCTTCAAGATCGTGTCCGATGGCACGGACAATCACCTGATGCTCGTCGATCTCCGCAACCGCGGGTTCACCGGTCGCGATGCCGAGCGCGCGCGCGGCGCCGCCGGCATCACCGTCAACAAGAACACCGTGCCGGGCGAGACGCAGTCGCCGTTCGTGACCAGCGGGATCCGCATCGGCACGCCGGCGCTCACCACGCGCGGCATGTGCGAGGACGAGATGCGGCGCGTGGCGGAGCTGATCGACCGCGTGCTCTCGCCGGGCACGGACGAGGAGACGCTCACGCGCACCCGCGCCGAAGTTCGCGCGCTCGTGGCCCCGTTCCCGCTGTTCGCGGGGGACGCGCAGGCTGCCGCGCGGTTGTGAAACCGCTCATCGCGCGTCATACTAGAGGACCGATCGACGACGCCCGGTAACGGCCGCGCGGAATCGACGCTTGTAGCCGAGGGAATGGAGTGACGCAGCTGGCGTTTCGCGATGGGATCATGGAGCGCATTCGCGCCCGGGAACCGCGGTTCCAGGAGCACGCGTATTTGTTCGTGCTCGGCGCGCTGGAGTATTGCCAGGCGCGCTTGCCGGAACGCCGCCACATCACCGGACGCGAGCTCGCCATGGCCTGCCGGGATCTCGCCCTCGAGCGCTACGGCGTGTTGGCGCAGCTCGTGCTGGAGCACTGGGGGGTGCGGAGTACGGCGGACATCGGCGACGTGGTATTCACGCTCGTGGACCTGGGGCTGCTGATCAGCCAGCCGAGCGACTCGCGCGATGAGTTCATCGGGGTATTCGACTTCGATGAGGCGTTCGAGCGCGAGTACCCGTGGAGCGGGGTGCAGCTGGCCTAGCAGTGGCGGAGGGTCGTGGCGCGGGCAGGGGCCCGCCAGGGAGGAGGTGACCGATGGATGTGAAGGAGTTGCCGAGCTGTCTGAAGTGCAACGAGAAGGGGACGCTGGTGCCGTTGAGCGACTACGGGCGCGATGGCGCGCCGATCACGTACAAGGCCTGGGCGTGCAGCAACCCGGACTGCGGATTCAACATCCGCATCGACAACGGCGAGATCAGTTTCGGACGGGCGATCAGCCAGTCCCACAAGTGATTCCGCCCCTGCGTCCCTAACGTCGATTCGCGGCGGCCGGCCTCCGGAACGGCCGCCGCGCTTCGCTGCTCATGCGCCCGACCCGCACACCCGCCGGCAGCGGCACGATGTATCCCGCGCTCCCCGCGCGGCTCCGTGCCGACATCCGCGCCTATCTCGACGCCGCTCCGGCCGCGCCGCGCCGCGCGAGCGGCGTGCTGGTGCCCCACGGCCCGTTCGCGGCCGCCGGACCGGTGCTCGGCGCCGGATTCGGCGCGGTCACCGTGCCCGACGTCTGCATCATCATCGGTCCCAACCACACGACGCGCGCGCGCGCGCCGGAGGGGGGCAGCCTGCTGGCCGCCGCGGCGTACCGGACACCGCTCGGCGATGTCGCGCCTGACGAGTCACTCGCCGCCGACCTGCTCGCGCGGAGCGGGGGCCTGCTCGCCGAGGATCCGGTCGCGCACGACGAGGAAGTCGCGATCGAGGTCGCGCTGCCGTTCCTCCAGGTCCGCCAGCCCGACGTGCGCGTGGTGCCCATTCTCCTCGCCTGGCACGACTGGCCGCCGGTGCAGCGGCTGGCCCGCGCCATCGCGGACGCCGTCGCCGGGCGCGACGATGTCCTGCTCGTGGCCAGCAGCGACATCAATCATTACGAGAGCGAAGGAGTCACCGCCGACAAGGCTGCGCTCGCGCTCGATCGCATCGTCGCCACCGATCCGGAAGGCCTGCTGCGGGTCACCGCGGAGCACGGCATCTCGATGTGCGGCCGGGCCGCCGTCGCGTGCGCGCTCGAGGTGGCGCGCCTGCAGGGCAAGCACGTCGGCGAGGTCGTCGGCTATGCACACTCCGGCGTGACGACCGGCTCGACCGACGAGGTGACCGGCTACGCGGCCGCGTTGATCGGCCTCGCGTGACACGCGTCGTTCCCGTCCTGTCGGCGGCGCAGGCGGCGGCAACCGACGCCGCCACGATCGCGGCGGGTACCCCGTCGCTCATGTTGATGGAGCGCGCTGGTGAAGCCGCCGCGCAGATCATCCGCGAGCGCTACGCCTCCCGGCTCGCCGAGGGCGTGCGCATCCTCGCGGGACCGGGGAACAACGGCGGCGATGGATGGGTGGTCGCCCGCCACCTGGCGGAGCAGGGCATCGCCGTGTCCGTGGAGGCCGCGGGCGAGCCCAAGACCGACGATGCCCGGACGATGCGGGATCGCGCGGCCGGGCGCCTGACGAGTGACGGCGCCGCCGAGGCGCGGGTCGTGGTCGACGCGCTGCTCGGCACGGGAGCCACGGGGGAGCCGCGGGGGGCGATCGCCGATGCGGTCCGCGCGCTCAACGCGGCCCGTGCCGCCGGCGCCCACCTGGTCGCGCTCGACGTGCCGACCGGGCTCGACGCGACCAGCGGCGAGGCCCTCATGGCCGCCCCGGCCGACTGTACAGTCACCTTCGGCTCGGTCAAGCGCGGGCAGCTCGTCGCGCGGGAAGTCATCGGGCATCTGTACGTGGTCGACATCGGGCTGGGCGAGCCGCAGGGAGCGTTGGTCGAGCTGGCGACGGGGGAGTGGGTGCGCGCCACCGTGCCGCCGATCGCCGCGAATGCGCACAAGGGCACCCGGCGCAAGCTCGCGATCATCGGGGGTGCGGAGGGGATGGCCGGCGCGACGATCCTCGCCGCCCGCAGCGCGCTCCGCTCGGGCATCGGGATGGTGCGCGCAATCGTGCACCAGGCGAGTTTGCCCATCGTGCAGGGCAGTGTGCCGGCGGCGCTTGCCGCGGCATGGCCCGCCGGTGACGATGAGGCGGCCGCGCTGCTGAACTGGGCGGATGGCGTGTTGATCGGTCCCGGGCTCGGCGAATCGGCGACGCAGCGCCGGTTGGTCGAGCGCGTACTCGCCGCGTCGGACCGTCCGGTGACAATGGATGCCGACGCGCTGAACGTGTTTCGGGACGACACGAAGGCGTTAGGCCGGCAACTGGAAAACCGGACCGCGCTGCTCACGCCGCATCCGGCGGAGGCGGCGCGGCTGGCCGGCGCGAGCGTCGAGGACGTGCTGGCGCGCCGCTTCGAGATCGCGGGTGAACTGGCCGAGCGCACGCGCGCCGGCGTGCTGCTCAAGGGGGTACCGACGGTGATCGCGGGCGTGGATGGACGCACGATGGTGAGCGCGCGCGGCACCGCGGCGCTCGCCACGGCGGGAAGCGGCGACGTGCTCGCCGGCATGGCGGCGACGCTGCTCGTGCAGATCGGGGACCCGCTGCGTGCCGGGACCTGCGCGGCGTTCGTGCACGGCCGGGCCGCCGAGCTGGCCGACCCGTTCGGCACGGCGCGCGGGATCGTGCTGGAGGATGTCATCGCGTCGCTTGGACTCGCCTGGCACCACTGGCCCGTGCCGGCCCGCATGCCCGTACTCGCGGAGCTGCCGGCAGCGGGAGCGGCGTCGTGAGGCGCGCGTGGATCGCCGCGGTCGCGCTCGCGTCGGGGTGCGGTGGCACCGGGCTCGGCGGCTACGCCGGGGCGCCGGGCGTCTCCTTCCAGCGCGAGGACCGCGTCGTGCTCACCGCGGCCAACTACGTGGAGGCGATCGCCGTCTCGCAGCGCCTCGTGTTCGCCGTGACGCGCAACGCGTTGACGATCTACGACCGCCAGTTCGACGCCTGGCAGCCGCCCGTGGCGCTGCCACCGGAGCTCCGTGCAGGGCGCATCTCCTCGATCGCCGCCGATCCGATGGAGGACGCGGTGTGGATCGGCACCTTCGGCGCGGTCCTGTTCTACCGGCCGTTCACCGATGTGCAGATCGCCGCCTCGGTCCCGGGGCTGCCTGACGTGATTCTGTTCGACGCGCGCGATCAGGCTTCGGGCGCGTACGTGCGCGCGGGAGGCTCGTGGTATCTGGTGTCGCGCGTCGGTTCCGCGACGCCGGTCCCGGCGTCGGAGATCCCGCCGCCGGTCGCGCGCATTCGCCAACCGAGCCTGCAGGAGATCTACGCGCAGTATCCGTCGCTGCAGAACTTCCAGGGGCTGATGACCCGCGACGAGCAGCTGCGGAGCTGGCCGGTCACGGCGGCCGGCTCATCGCCCGAGACGGAGCAGGTGTGGCTGGGCACGGCGGGCAACGGCCTCTATCGCGTCGATCCGCGGTTCGGCGAGGCGACGCACGTGCCGTTCGGCCTGATCGCGGACGGCGCCGGTGCGGTCGCGCTCGCGGCCGACGGGATCTGGGTGGCGAGCGCCGGCCCCGGCGCGGCGGGTCGCGGCGGCCTCACGTTCGTCCGCACCGACCTGCAGCAGTGGCGGTGGATGGAAGGGGGAATCGACCGACCGTTCGCGGCGACGCGCGCGCTGGATCTCGTGGTGCGGGGAAGCATCGCCTGGGTGGCCACCGACCGGGGACTGTACCGCGTGGACACCCGCAGTACGCTCGGCGTGCGCCGCTGGAGCCTGACGAACGGTCTGCCTGACGACCGGGCGCTGGCGGTCGCGGCCGTCGGGACGGGGACGTGGGTGGGGACGCTGCGCGGTCTGGCCTTCCTGCCCGAGCAGGCGACGGCCGCCTCCGCCGCGGGTGTGCCGCGCACGATGATGAGCGGGATCGCGGTGCGGGGACTCGCCGCGTCGGGCGACACGGTGTGGGCGGCGACCGACGCGGGCCTGCTTGCGGCGCTGCCGGTCGACACGCTGCCCCGGCGCACTCTCGCAACCGATTCACGCCTGCGGCGTCCGCTCGTCGCGATCGCGCGCGCCGATTCGGTGATGGTCGTCGCCTCGCAGGACGAGGTCGTGGCCCTCCTGCGCGGCCGGGTGCTTCCGGTGCCGCGGCTCGACCGTGCCCAGCTGGGCGGCGTCGGACGGATCAGCGCCCTCGCCATCGACGCGCAGACGATCTGGGTTGCGGGCGACCGCGGCGTCGCGGTGGTCGTCCGAAGCTCGGGCGTGGTGCGCACGCTCCCCGTGGGATCGACGATCCCCGCGGCCGCGCTGGACCTGACGCTGGATCCGGATTTCGCATGGATCGCGACGCGCGACGGCGTCGTGCGCCTCCGCCGGCTGCCTGACGGCACCGTCCGATGAGCGATACCGCCATGGGCCCCGGGCGAGAGTTCGATCTCATCCGGCGGCTCGTGCGCGGATGGGGCGACCGGGCGACCGGCATCGGGGACGATGCGGCGGTGCTCCGCGTGCCGGCGGGATCCCGGCTGGTCGCCACGACGGATGCCGCCGTGGACGGCGTGCACTTCCGCCGCGACTGGTGCGCGCTCGAGGAGATCGGCTACCGCGCGACCGTCGCCGCGATGAGCGACATCGCGGCCATGGCGGCGCTGCCGCTCGGCGTGCTGGTGGCGCTCGTCCTGCCTGACGATGCCATCGACGCGGTGGAGGCGCTGGCCCGCGGGATCGGCGATGCGGCCGCCGCATCGGAAGCGCCGATCATCGGCGGAAACCTCGCGCGCGGCGCGGCGCTGTCGATGACCACGACCGTGCTGGGACACGTCGACCGACCGCTCCCGCGGAGCGGCGCATCGTCCGGGCAGGCGATCTACGTGACCGGGCGGTTCGGTGGGCCAGCGGCTGCGGTGGCGGCGTGGATGGCGGGCGATCAGCCGACCGCGCAGGCGCGCGAGCGCTACGTGCATCCCGCGGCGCGGATTCGTGAGGCGCGGTGGCTCGCCGAGCACGGCGCCACGGCGGCGATCGACATTTCCGACGGCCTGCTCGCCGACCTCGGACACCTGGCGCATGCGAGCGGTGTGGCACTCGAGGTCACGCTCGATGCGTTGCCGGTGATCGCGGGAGTGCCGATCGACCGTGCGGCGCGCGGCGGCGACGAGTACGAGTTGGCCATCGCGGCACCGGATGGGGTCGATGCCGGCGCGTTCGCGGAGACGTTCGGCATTCCCCTCACGCGCATCGCCACGGTCCGCGACGGTGCTCCCGATGTGCGCGCGACGCTGGCCGGCGATCGCGTTGCGCCCGGTGGGGGGTGGGACCACCTTTCCTGACGTGCGCACCGTCCTCTTCTACCTGACGCTCGTGGGACAGACGATCGCCTACGGCTCCTTCGTGATCGTGGCGAGCGTCTTCGGCATGCGGGCACGGCCGGGCAATCTCTTCGATCGGATCCCACGCCTGTTCTCGCGGGGCGTGATGCGGGCCGCGGGCGCACGCGTCGTGGTGCACAACCCGGAGAAGATCCTCGCGGATCGCACGGCGGTCTACGTGTCGAACCACGTGAGCTGGTTCGACGTCTTCGCACTGGCCTCCGTGCTGCCACACTACCGGTTCATCGCCAAGGCCGAACTGCGCAGGGTGCCGTTCTTCGGTCCCGCGGCGGGGAAGATCGCGGCGATCTACGTGGACCGGAAGAATCGCAAGGCGGCGTTCGATGCCTATCGGGTCGCGGCGGCGCAGGTGCAGGAGGGCGTCAGCGTCGTCGTATGTCCGGAGGGAACGCGCGGCACGAGCTACGCGCTGCGTCCGTTCAAGAAGGGCCCGTTCGTCCTGGCGATCACGGCCCGAACGCCGATCGTGCCGGTGGTGGTGTACGGCACGCGCGAGGTGCAGCCGAAAGGTGCCTATCGCGTGCGGCCGGCGACGATCGAGATCACGGTGCTCGACCCCGTGTCCACGGAGGGATACGACTACGAGCAGCGGGACGCCCTGATGCGCCGCGTCTGGACGCCGATGGCGGCGGAGCTGGAGCGGCGGTACGGGGTGCGGAGCGAGGGGGGGGCGGTGGAGGAGTGAGTGCTGGACGCGGTGCGCGATGCGGGGGTGCGGGAGTCGCGAGCCCTGCGGCTGGATGGGCCAGCGGTCCGCCCCTGCCTGAGTGATGCAATCCAGGTAAATTGTGGCGCGGGGCGAGGCCTCCGGCCACGTTCCCGCGTCCCGCGTCCCTCACCCCGGCTCTGACATGCCCGACATTCTGGACATCTCCGCCCGCGAGATTCTCGACAGCCGCGGCAATCCCACGGTGGAGGCGGACGTGCTGCTTTCGAGCGGCGCCGCGGGCCGCGCGGCGGTGCCGAGCGGGGCGAGCACGGGCGAGCACGAAGCGCTCGAGCTGCGCGATGGGGACAAGGACCGTTACCTGGGCAAGGGTGTGCGCAAGGCGGTCGCGGCGATCGAGGAGACGATCCTCCCTGCCTTACGCGGCATGGACGCGACGGATCAGATGGGGATCGACCGCACGATGCTCGAGCTCGACGGCACCGACAACAAGGGGAAGCTCGGCGCGAATGCGATCCTCGCCGTCTCGCTTGCGGTCGCGCGGGCGGCGGCGAACGAGGTGGGGCTGCCGCTGTACCGGTACCTCGGCGGGCCGCTCGCGCGGACCATGCCGGTGCCGATGATGAACATCCTGAATGGCGGCGCGCACGCGTCGAACACGGTGGATTTCCAGGAGTTCATGATCGTGCCGGTGGGCGCCGACAGCTTCGGGGATGGCCTGCGGATGGGCACGGAGGTGTTCCACTCGCTGAAGAAGGTGCTCCTCAAGCGGAAGCTCTCGACGGGGGTGGGCGACGAGGGCGGGTTCGCGCCGAACCTCGAGAACGATGAGGAGGCGCTGCGCGTCATCATCGAGGCGATCGAAGCGGCGGGGTACCAGCCGGGGAAGGAGATCGCGCTGGCGCTGGACGTCGCGGCGAGCGAACTGCACGCGAGCGGCACGTACACGTTCAAGAAGAGCGGCGCGGGAACGCTGGACGCGCAGGGGATGATCGATCTGTACGGCAAGTGGATGGCGGAGTATCCGATCGTGTCGATCGAGGACGGGTTGGCGGAGGACGACTGGGATGGCTGGGCCGCGCTGACGAAGGCGTTAGGCGACCGCGTGCAGCTGGTGGGCGACGACCTGTTCGTGACGAACACCGAGCGGCTGGCGCGCGGCATCGAGGGCGGGGTGGGGAACGCGATCCTCATCAAGGTCAACCAGATCGGTACGCTCACCGAGACGCTCGAGGCGATCGAGATGGCGCGGTCCGCGGGCTACCTCTCGGTGATCTCGCACCGCTCCGGGGAGACGGAGGACACGTTCATCGCGGACCTCGCCGTCGGGACGGGTGCGGGCCAGATCAAGACGGGCTCGGCGTCGCGCACGGATCGGGTGGCGAAGTACAACCAGCTGCTCCGGATCGAGGAGAATCTCGGTGAGGCGGCGGAGTATCCGGGTGGGGCGATCTATGGGTTGTGAGGGGCGGGGGGTAGGGGGGCGAGGGGCGGGGGGCGCGCACCTGCCCTCCCGCTCGCCCTCGCAGCTTCGGCAACGTTAGGTCCGGAACGGTCCCGTCCCCCGTCCCCCGTCCCCCGAATGCTTCGCCGCCTCCTCCTCGCCGCCGTCGTCCTCGCCGCGCTCGTCTTCGTCGTCGAGGGCGGAGAGTTCGGCACGTGGGATCTGATGCGGCAGCGGTCGCGACGGGCCGAGCTCGCGGCCGCCATCGATTCGCTCGAGCGCGACATCGATTCCCTGCGACAGCTCAAGCAGCGCGTCGAGACCGACCCGGACGTACAGGAGCGGATCGCCCGTGAGGCCTACGGCTACGTGCGAGGCGAGAAGGAGATCCTGTACCGCTTCGTCGACCCGGGCCGTGACTCGTCGGCGGTCCGCGCCGAGCCTTGACCCGACCTCAGGCGGGGCTATATTGCGAGCACTGACGCGGGGTGGAGCAGCCTGGTAGCTCGTCGGGCTCATAACCCGAAGGTCGCGGGTTCAAATCCCGCCCCCGCTACTGCACGGCCGGGCCCGAGTGGGTCCGGCCGTTTGCGTCGCGACGACTGCGGCAGGGTAGCTCAGCCGGTTAGAGCACGGCACTCATAATGCCGGGGTCGCGGGTTCGAGTCCCGCCCCTGCTATGTGCACGAGTCCTTGGAGGCTCGTTATCTCCGCCCG
>DATHUW010000146.1:0-39133 GCA_035461825.1 Gemmatimonadaceae bacterium | reverse complement strand
GGCATCCGAGCACATCTCGCAGGCAACGAGGCACTCGAGGCACGCCTCGAGGCAGGACTGATACTCGGGGTTCGTATGCTTCAGATACTTTTGGAGCGCCATGGTGGCCATCTCGAATCTCCAGCTCGGGTTTTCGACTGGTGCGGCCGTGTGTTTCACGGTCGCGATTCACCCGACCGGAAAGGGCAGGCGCCGTGCCGAGATCTGCGCGTGATTCGATGCAGTCGCGCTTCGAGAAACGAGCTCGACCAGGCGCCCGGAGCGCCTCACTTGCGATGCCGCACCCCATCGGAAGAAACGCGTGCACCGCGCCCGACCAGCTGGCTACCCGGACTCGAACCCGCGCTTGGGCGCGCGTGCCGCAGGCTCATCCTCCGAGCTGGAACGAACGGGCTTGACAATGCGTGTTGCAACACGTAAATTTCTCTTCCATGCACCCAGACCTCCGCGCCGACATCCGGCAGAGCAAGCCGTTTTCCAGCCTCGAGCAGGAGGCATTCCTGAATGTCCTGCGGACGGAAGCGGAACTCAGCGATTCGTTCGAGCGGGTGCTGCGGCCGTTCGGGATTAGCGGGGCGCAGTACAACGTGCTCCGGATTCTTCGGGGGTCGGATGCCGGGGGCCTGTGCCGCAACGAGATCCGGGATCGGCTCCTCACCCGAATGCCGGATGTCACTCGTCTCCTCGATCGAATGGAGGACGCAGGGCTCATCACCCGGTCCCGAAGCGCGGAGGACCGGAGACAGGTGACGACGCAGCTCACCAGACGCGGCCGCGAGCTGGTCGATGAGCTCGATTCCGCCGTTGCTGACGAGCACCGGCGTCGTCTCGGACACCTCGACCATGAGCAGCTGCGGGCACTCGTTGAACTCCTGACTCTGGCCAGGCAGGGCGGGTGAGTTTTTTTGGCACAAAACGTGTTGTAACACTTGTCAGCGCAACACCGGTTTCAGACCTTCACCGTTTCGAGGACACGACCATGCGACTTCTTCCTCCCGTCTCCCAGCGCCAGACCGACCTTGGTCTGCTGATCCTGCGCGTCATCGCCGGTGTGATCTTCGCCGCGCACGGCGCGCAGAAATTGTTCGTGTACGGACTCGGCGGCGTGTCCGGCTCCTTCGCCCAGATGGGGATTCCGATGGGCGAGTTGGTCGGCCCGCTCGTCGCCTTTCTCGAGTTCTTCGGCGGACTGGCGCTGATCGCCGGCCTGCTGACCCGTTATGTGGGGCTCGGACTCGCGGGCGTGATGCTCGGCGCGACGCTGCTGGTCCATCTGCCCGCGGGGTTCTTCGCGCCGAACGGCATCGAGTTCACGCTGGCGCTGTTCGGTATCGTGTTGATGTTCGTGCTCACCGGCCCAGGGGCGCTCTCGGCGGACGCGATGTTGGGGCGGCGCACGGCCGGCGCCACGCGTCCCGCTGAGGCAGCGCGGGTGCGGCGCGCAGCCTAACGTTACCGCGGCGCCGAGACGACACGCGGGGACCGTGTCGACCGGTCCGTGCGAACACGCGACGGACGGCAAGACAAGGAGCCCGGTGGCCAATGGCCGCCGGCTCCTTGGTACACACGCCACTCGCCCGCTCCACTTGCTACACTTCAGGCGTTCGATTGCCCTTGCACCGCCGATGCTGCTCGAAACCACGGACTCCGGCCTGTACTGCGCGGCCGGTGACTTCTACATCGACCCCTGGCTGCCGGTCGGGCGCGCCGTCGTCACCCACGCGCATTCCGACCACGCGCGCTGGGGCTCGCGGGCGTACGTCGCTTCGACGGAAGGGGCGCGCGTCTTTCGGACACGCCTGGGACCCGACGCGGCCATTCGGTCGGTCTCCTTCGGCGAGTCGTTTTCGATCGATGGCGTCACGGTATCCCTCCATCCCGCCGGGCACATTCTGGGCTCGGCGCAAGTCCGCGTGGAACACCGCGGCGAGGTCTGGGTCGTCTCGGGCGACTACAAGACCGAACCTGATCCGACGTGCACGGCTTTCGAGCCGATCCGCTGCCACACGTTCGTTACCGAGTCGACGTTCGGCCTGCCTATCTATCGATGGGATCCGCAGGCCGACACGTTTGGTGAGATCAGGACCTGGTGGCGCCGCAACGTCGAAGCGGAACGGGCCTCCGTCCTGTTTGCCTACGCCCTCGGCAAGGCGCAGCGACTCCTGGCCGGCCTCGCGAACGATCCGCCAGGGCCGATCTACACTCACGGCGCCGTCGAACGCCTGAACCGCGACTACCGGGACTCCGGCATCGCCCTCCCACACACGACGTACGCCCGGGAGATGCCGCGCGGCCACCGGTGGAGCGGTTCGCTGATCGTGGCGCCGCCATCCGCGCGAGGCGGCACCTGGATCCGCCGCTTCGGCGCCGTCTCGACGGCGTTCGCGTCCGGATGGATGAGGATTCGCGGCACGCGGCGGCGGCGTTCCGTCGACCGAGGGTTCACGCTCTCCGACCATGTAGACTGGCCATCGCTTCTCGCGGCGGTCGAGGCCACGGAAGCGGAGCGCGTGCTGGTGACCCACGGGTACCGGGAGACGGTGGTGCGCTGGCTGCGGGAACACGGCGTCGACGCCTCGTCGCTGGCGAGTCGGTGGGAGGGTGAGCCGGAGGACGATCCACTGGCCGACGAGGAGAGCGAGTCGTGAGGCGGTTTGCCGCGCTGTTCGCCGAGATCGACGGGAGCACCCGGACGAACGAGAAGGTGGACGCGCTGGTGCGCTACTTCTCGGCTGCCAGTGCGGCCGACGCCGCATGGGCGGTGTACTTCCTGAGCGGCGGTCGACCGAAGCGGTTGATTCCCGTCAGGCGCCTGGCGATGTGGGCCGGGGAGGAGGCCGACGTGCCGCCCTGGCTGTTCGAAGAGTGCTATGCGGCGGTCGGCGACCTCGCGGAGACGATCGCGCTGCTCCTGCCGACCACCGAGCGCGCGAGCGATCGCCCACTTCACGACTGGGTCGACAATCGCCTGCTGCCGCTCGCGGGCGCGTCGGAGTCAGAACAGCGCCGCGCCATTACGGAGGCTTGGCGAGAGTTGGGCGGGTCCGAGCGGCTGCTCTGGAACAAGCTCATCACGGGGGCGTTTCGGGTCGGCGTGTCCAGGCAGCTCGTGATCCGCGCGCTGTCACGCGTCGGCGGCGTGGCCGAGGGCGTCATCGCGCACCGCCTCACCGGGACCTGGACGCCCACGGCGACGGCCTATCGATCGCTGTTCGCGGAGGATACCGCGGACGCGGATCCGGCGCGACCCTATCCATTCTTCCTCGCCTATCCACTGGAGGCGCCGCTGGAGACGCTCGGCGGCTCGCACGAGTGGCAGGTGGAGTGGAAGTGGGATGGCATTCGCGCGCAGCTGCTCCGGCGGGGGAACACGACGTATCTCTGGACGCGAGGGGAGGAGCTGGTGACGGACCGGTATCCGGAGATCGTGGCGGCGGCAGAGGGGCTGCCGAACGGCACGGTGATCGACGGGGAGATCATGCCGTGGATGAACGGCGCACCCCTGCCCTTCGCGCAACTCCAGCGGCGCATTGGACGAAAGACGTTGAGCACGAGGATCCGCGCCGAGGTGCCAGTGGTGCTCATTGCCTATGACCTGCTGGAAGTCCGTGGGAACGACCTGCGTGAACGCCCGCTCGCCTGGCGCCGTGATGCGCTGCGTCGGGTGGTTGCGGACGCCCGCGCGGAATCACTGCTGCTGTCGCCGGTCGTCGAGACGCGCGATTGGGAGACCGTCCGCGGGGCCCATGCGGCATCGCGCGAGCAAAGCGCGGAGGGCCTCATGCTCAAACGCCTCGATTCGGCGTACGGCGTGGGACGCCGCAAAGGCGCCTGGTGGAAGTGGAAGGTGGCGCCCTACGCCGTGGATGCGGTTCTGGTGTACGCGCAAGCGGGAAGCGGACGCCGCGCATCGCTGCACACGGACTACACGTTCGCTGTTCGGGACGGCGACGCACTGGTGCCGTTCGCGAAGGCGTACTCCGGGTTGACGGACGCCGAGCTGCGCGAGCTGGACGCGTGGATCCGGAGGAACACGGTCGAGAAGTTCGGACCGGTGCGGTCGGTCAGGCCAGAACAGGTGTTCGAGCTTCACTTCGAGGGCATCGCGGCATCGACACGGCACAAGTCGGGGATCGCGGTTCGATTCCCGCGCATTGCACGGTGGCGCACGGACAAGACGGTGGAAGAGGCTGATTCGCTGGAGACGCTGCGTGCGCTGCTCGCCGGGGGACTCGCGTGACCGCTCGCGGCACGCACGCCGGCGCGGTATCTCGATCCGGCGCATTCGACGCGGAACCGTACCATCGGAACTCGTGATGGTAACGTCCCAACGGCCGGATGACGCTGCGAGCTCGCTGCCGAGCGCCCTCGACGCGTGGTTCGAATCGCGCGGCTGGGCCGCGTTCGCGTTTCAGCGCGAAGTCTGGCGCGCCTATCTCGGCGGTGAGAGCGGGCTGATCCACGCCGCCACCGGGACGGGAAAGACCATCGCAGCCTGGCTCGGTCCCCTGCTGGAGTGGCACGCCGAGTGTGTGCGCGGCGAAGCCCTCGCAACCCGTCAGCGCGTCATGCGGCGCTCCAGGGCGCCGCATCTGCGCGTCCTGTGGGTCACCCCGCTGCGGGCCCTCGCCGCCGACACGCGCGACGCGCTCGTCGAGGCGCAGACCGCGCTCGCGCCGGAATGGACGGTCGAGACCCGCACGGGCGACACGTCGACGACGGTGCGTGCGCGTCAGGCGAGGCGCCTCCCGACCGCCCTCGTGACGACGCCCGAGAGTCTCTCGCTCCTGCTGACGCGCCAGGATATCGCGACCCTCTTCGACGACCTGCGCGTCGTGGTCGTGGACGAATGGCACGAGCTGCTCGGGACCAAGCGCGGCGTGCTGGTCGAGCTGGCGCTTGCGCGGCTTCGCCGGCTGCGCCCCGGGCTCCGTACATGGGGACTCTCGGCGACGATCGGCAACCTGCAGGACGCCCACGATACCCTGCTGGGCGTTAGGCCGCGACCGGAACGGAGCCGGATCGTCCGCGGCGTCGAGCCCAAGCGCGTGGTCGTGGACGCCGCGATCCCGCCGGTGGTGGAGCGCTTTCCATGGGCTGGGCATCTCGGGACGCAGATGCTGCCGCAGGTCGTCGCCGCGATCGAGGAGGGGCGCAGCGCAATCGTCTTCACCAACACCCGCTCACAGACCGAGGTCTGGTATCAGGCGATCCTGCAGGCGCGCCCGGATTGGGCGGGCCGCATCGCGCTGCATCACGGCTCGCTCGACCGCAAGCGGCGCGAGTGGGTCGAGCACGGGCTCCGTGCCGGACTCCTTCGCTGTGTCGTCGCCACCTCGAGCCTGGACCTCGGCGTCGACTTCTCGCCGGTGGACCGGGTGCTGCAGATCGGCAGCCCCAAGGGAATCGCGCGGCTGTTGCAGCGCGCGGGGCGCAGCGGCCATCGGCCCGGCGCCACGAGCCGCGCCACGTGCGTGCCGACGAATGCGCTCGAGCTCATCGAGATCGCCGCCGCGCGGGCGGGCATGGAACGAGGAACGATCGAGGCACGGCTTCCCATCGCGCGGCCGCTCGACGTGCTCGCCCAGCATCTCGTGAGCGTCGCCCTCGGTGGCGGCTTCGAGCCCGACGCATTGAAGGCCGAAGTCCGGGAGACACGCGCCTACGCCGCGCTCCACGACGATGAATGGGATTGGGTCCTGCGCTTCGTCACGAGCGGCGGCGCATCGCTGCGTGCCTATCCAGAGTATGCGAAAGTCGTGCGCCGAAACGGCGCGTTCGTCGTCGAGAGCGCCATGGTGGCGAAACGGCACCGGATGGCGATCGGGACGATCGTGAGCGATGGGCAGATCGACGTCCGCTACCTGCGCGGCCCTCGTCTCGGTTCCGTGGAGGAGAGCTTCATCGCGCGACTGCAACCGGGCGACCGGTTCGTCTTCGCCGGCACACCGCTCGAATTCGTCCGGGTGCGCGACATGCAGGCGTGGGTGCGGCGCGCAAAGAGCGCCGCGGGTGCGATCCCACGATGGCAGGGGAGCCGCATGCCCCTCTCGGGCGCGCTTTCCGCGGCCATCCGCGACCAGCTCGGCGAGGCGGCGCGCGGGGTCGTGCGCGGCCCGGAGATGGAGGCGGTACGGCCCATCCTCGAGGTGCAGCGCCGATGGTCGCGCATTCCCGCGCCTGACGAGCTGCTGATCGAGCGGGTCAGGACCCGCGAAGGCCACCATCTGTACATCTTCCCGTTCGAGGGCAGGCTCGTTCATGAGGGACTCGCTGCGCTGCTGGCCTATCGAATGTCGCGCTCGGCGCCCATCACCTTCTCCATGGCGTTCAACGACTGGGGCATCGAGCTGCTCTCCCGCGACCCTGCCCCGTTACCAGAATCGCTCGCGGCTGGGCTGTTCTCCGCCCACGACCTGGCGCAGAACATTCTCGCGTCGCTCAACGCGACCGAGATGGCGCGCCGACAGTTCCGCGAGATCGCGCGGGTGGCGGGGCTCGTCTTTCCCGGATATCCGCATGCCGGGAAGTCCGCGCGCCAGCTGCAGGCATCGAGCGGCCTGTTCTTCGACGTCTTCACGCGCTACGAGCCCGACAACCTGCTCGTCTCGCAGGCGCACCGCGAGGTGCTCGAGCGGCAGCTCGAGGGCAGCCGGCTCGGACGCACCCTGGCGCGCCTATCGAGTTCCCGCGTCGTGATCACCGAACCCCGGCGTACGTCGCCGTTCGCGTTTTCGCTTCTCGTCGATCGGACGCGCGAACGGGTCTCGTCCGAGTCCCTCGCGGATCGGATCCGCCGCATGCAGATGGTGCTGGAGCGCGTGGCCGGATGACGGCCGAGGTCATCGCGGCCGGAGAGACCCTCACGCTTTTCTCCCAGCGCGCCGCACTCTGGGCGCGCATGGACACCCTCCTCATCGCCGATCCGCACTGGGGGAAGGCGGCGGCGTTTCGCGCGGGTTCGATTCCCGTTCCGCGCGGCACGACGACCGCCGCACTTGGGCGGCTCGACCGTCTCATCGCGTGTACGGGCGCGTCGCGCCTTCTCATCCTCGGCGATCTCCTGCACGCCCGCGAGGGCCGTGCTCCCGAAACGCTCCGTGCCATCGCCGAGTGGCGTTCACGCCACGCTCGCATCGAAGTGGTGCTCATCCGGGGTAATCACGACCGCCGCGCAGGCGATCCTCCCCGTGAGCTCGGCATCGCGTGCATCGAAGCGCCGCTGTTCGAACCGCCGTTCATCTTCGTGCACCACCCCGTGGAGAGCGCCGGCGCCTATGTCGTCGCCGGTCACCTGCATCCCGGCGTCAGACTTGCCGGTCCCGGCGGGCTCCGCGCCCGGCTCCCCTGCTTCTGGTTCGGCGCGCGGCGCGCGGTGCTCCCGGCCTTTGGCGACTTCACCGGGCTGGCGCCGATTTCTCCCGAGAGCGAAGATCGGGTGTTCGTCGTGGCGGAGCACGATGTACTCGAAGTGACGGGCCCGAGCTCGTCTCGAGGCTCCGGTCGCTGACGCGGTGGTGCCCCAATCCTCGTCGACATCCTAACGATCACGCCATGATGCCATCATCCGCCCGGCGCACCGCGCTCGCGCTCCTGCTGCTCACCGCCGGCACCTCGAGCGCGCAGGAGTCGGCTGCCTGGGGCGATCCTCTCGTCTTTCACACGTTCTCCATCGCCGCCGTCGATCCGCGAACCGGCGAGGTCGGCGTGGCCGTCACGACACGGGTGCCCTGCGTGGGGAACGGCGTGCCGTGGGTACGGGCCGGCGTGGGCGCGGTCGCGACGCAGGCGAATACGCGCACGGCCTACGGCGCCGAGCTGCTCGATGCGCTCGCGGCCGGCGCCGCGCCTGACGAGGCGCTTCGCCGGCTCATTGCCGCAGACACCGGCGCGGCCAGCCGCCAGGTCGGCGTGATCGGGCGAGACGGCCGCTCGGCGCAGCATACGGGACCATCGGCCCTCCCGTGGGCCGGCCACCGCGCCGGTCCAAACTACGTGACGCAGGGGAACATCCTCGGCGGGCCGGAAGTGCTCGACGCCGTCGCGCGAGCGTTCGAGGCGAGCGAGGGTGCGCCGCGGCATCTCGCCGACCGCCTGATTGCTGCCCTCGCCGCGGGACAGGCGACCGGCGGCGACCGGCGGCACGGCCGGCTGCAGAGTGCGGCAGTCATCGTTGCCGATGCGCGGCCGGGCCGGTCGCGCCGAGCCGACGGCGTCACGGCGCACATCAATGTGTGCGAGCATCCCGAGCCGGTCGATGAGCTGCGCCGCATCTACGACGCGATCTCCCAGACCCTCGGCTACCGCACGCTCCAGGAGTTCGCCGGCGCGGATGTCTGGCAGCTCAAGGTCATGCTCCATGCGCTCGGCCATTTTCGTGCTGGAGTGCCGGAGCTGACGCGGGGCGGGGATGCCTTCACATATACCCCCGAGACAATCGCGGCCGTTGATGCATTTCGCGCGGCGGAGGGGATGTCGGGGCCGAGTGTCGGGTCGCCACCTGGACTCGTCGATGACGCCACCGTCGCGCGATTGTGGGCCGCGCTCGAGCGAACCGGAAAGGCGGCGGCGGTGCGTGAGCGGCTGCTCGACCTCACAGCGGTGCGACGCTAGGTCCGCGCCACACCGGACTCGACGGTGCCTGTGCGGAACGGTTCATGCTCATTGTGACCCGATCGGCGGAACGCTGACACCCCAGATTCGGAGGACGTCATGGGCCTGCTGGACAGCATCTTCGACAAGGACAAGGACAAGGAGAAGAAGAAAGCCGACTTCTCGAACGTCCGAAGCGGCGGTTCCTCGACGGCGCCCGAGGCGCACCCGGCGGACGTAGCCGGCGCGGGGACCGCGCCGGACCGACGCACCTATACTGTGAAGTCGGGAGACACGCTCTCCAAGATCGCCCAGCGCGAGTACGGCAACGCCGGCGACTGGCGGAAGATCTACGAGGCGAACAAGGACTCGATCAAGAACCCCGATCTGATCTATCCGGGGCAGACGTTCATCATTCCCTGACGATGCGCACCTCGAGGAGAGCCAACATGCACGGCACCAGAAGCTGGAACTCGGTCGCGGCGCTCGCCCTGTGCGCCGCTCTTTCGCTAGGCGCCGCCGCCTGTGGCGGAGATCGCGCGGGCGATGAAACCGCGGCGGGCACGGTGACCGACGCGATCTCCGTGACGGACGTGAAGCTCGGCAAGGGCATCGACGCGAACATGCGGATCACCGACGAAACGGATGACTTCGCGCCGATGGACCGCATCCACGCCGTCGTCTCGACGACCGGAACCGCCGCGAGCGCGACACTCACGGCGCGGTGGACGTTCGAGGACGGCCAGGTCGTGGACGAGACGACGCAGTCGATCGCGCCGACCGGCCCGGCGAATACGGAGTTTCACATCAGTCAGGCGAACGGACTCCCGCCTGGCAACTATCGCGTCACCATCCTGTTGAACGGCACCGAGGTCGAGACGGAAGAGTTCGAGGTCAAGCGGCCCTGAGCGGCGCTCGACCGCGATGGCCCGGCTCGCCAGAGCCGCGTAGTTCGATAGGCGAGCTCGACGATGTGAGAACGCCGGAGTCGGTGCCCCTCGGGCTCCGACCCGGCGTTTTCCTGCATCGGCACCACCGTGCGGCCGAGTCAGCGACAGCCGCGCCGTGTGCCACGATGTCGCCTCAGTCGAGCCCCACGCGATCCAGCAGGCGCCTCCACCGGGGATCGTCGTGCAGCGGCGCGAACGCGGCCGTGACCGCGACGCCACTCACGAACGAGCCGCGCTCTTCGTTGGCCAGTTCGAGCCACCGAAACGCCTCGTCGACCTCGCCGAGTCCGGCGTATGCCATTGCGATGTGGAACGGCACCACGTAGCGGCCGCTCGACGAAGCAACGAGGGCTCGCACGATCTGCTCGGCTTCGTCGCGCTGGCCGGTCACGGCGTAGGCGTAGGCAAGATGTGCGGAATCGCGCATGCCGCTGAGTTCGGCGGCGCGACGGAGCGCGGCGATGGCCTCGACTGGCTGGTTCTTCAGTAGATAGGCGTGTCCCAGCTGCTGCCACGCAAGGTCGGCCTGGGGGTTCAAATCAATGGCGCCGCGCAGCGCGGCGATGGCCTGGTCCGGCATGCCGGCGTTGACATACACGCGCCCCAACAAGGCACCGATCGCCGGTCGCAGCGGATCGATCGCGCGAGCGGAGTCCAGCTGCGCTACCGCCTCGGCATACCGCCGATCGAGCTGCAGCCGCACGGAGTAGATCATTCGCGCGAAGCTGTAGCCGGGATCCTCCGCGATCGCGCGCTGAAGCTCCCGCTCGGAGGCTTCCCACTCGTAGTCGTGCACGAACATCACGTGCGCGAGCGACGTGCGCGCCTCGGCGAGGCCGCTGTCGAGCGCCAGGGCGCGCCGGGCAGCGCGCCGCGCGGCGCCGAACGCCGCGCCCGGGCGGTCATAGCCGAAGTTGCCAATTGCCGTCAACGCGTCGGACAATCCCGACCAGGCCAGGGCGAAGGTCGAGTCCCGCGCCACCGCCTGCTCGAAATACCCGACGGCCCGCCGCAGGTCTTCCTCACGGCTCCGGGTGTTGAACGCGTAGCGGCCCTTGAGGTACAGGTCATAGGCCAGCGTGTCCTCGGTGGGCCGGGCGCCGGTGCGCCTCGCGTCGCCGGCAGGAGCGAGCCGTACGCGCAGGGCGCCGGCCATCGCCTGCGCCATCTCCTGCTGCACGGCGAACACATCGCGCATCTCGCGGTCGTAGGTCTCGCTCCAACGCTGGCTCCCATCGCGGGCACTCACCAGCTGCGCCATCACCCGCAGCCGGTCGCCCGAGCGCCTGACGCTTCCCTCCAGGAGATGCTCGACGCCTAACGTATCGGCGATCGTGCGCGCATCGAGCCCGCGCCCCTCGAGCGCGAAGACCGACGAGCGACCGATCACCCGGAGGCCCTGCACCTTGCCGAGGGTGCCGATCAGCTCCTCGGTCAGTCCGTCGACGAACGGCTCGTCCGCCGGATCGCCGCTGGTATTCACGAACGGCATCACGGCCACCGACGGCATCGCCGCCGCCTCGGCTGCGAGGACCGTCGGCGGGACGAGGGGCTCGTTGACGCGAAGCTGCCAGCCAGCGACGGCCACCGCGGCCGACAGCGCGATCACGGCAGCGACACGAACCGCCACACGAGTGCGCCCTCGGCCCGCCGGTTCGGTGACGGCGGCATCGAGCGCACGCTCGACCTCGGCGGCGCTCTGCGGCCGCGCGTCCGGATCCTTCCGGAGGAGCCTGCCGACCAGCCGTTCGATCGCCGGCGGCACCGCCGGAGCGAACCCGGCGACCGGTGCGGGTGTCCCGTGGGCGATCTCGTACAGCACCGCCGCCGTCGACGGCCCGTGGAACGGCCGCCGCCCCGCCAGCATTTCGTAGACGGTCACGCCTAACGCCCACAGGTCCGCCCGGTGGTCCACCGGACGGCCGGTCACCTGCTCCGGCGCGAGGTAGGCGACGGTCCCGAGGACGGCGCCCGAGCGCGTGACGTCGTCGTCGAGCAGTCTGGCAACACCGAAGTCGCTCAACCGTACCGCCCCCGACGCATCGAACAGCACGTTCGCCGGCTTGACGTCGCGATGGATCACGCCCCGCGCATGCGCCGCCGCGAGGGCCGAGGCGAGCTGCCGGCCGATGCGGACCGCCTCGCCCACCGGGAGCGCGCCGTGCGAGGCGAGTCGCTCCGCCAGCGAGCCTCCCTCACAGAACGCCATCGTATAGTACGGCCGGCCGTCGCTGGTCACGCCGCCGTCGTACAGCCTGGCGATGTGTGGATGCTCCAGCGAGACGAGCAGCTGCCGCTCGGCGAGGAAGCGGGACACGTGCGAGGCGGCGCCGGCCTGCTCGGCGCGCACGACCTTGAGCGCCACCCGCTGATGGAACTGCGGATCGTCACGCTCGGCGAGGTACACGACGCCCATTCCGCCGCGCCCGATCTCCCGCTCGATTCGGTAGGGCCCGACGCGCGCGGGCGGCGGAGCGGTGTCCGGGGACGCCGAGGCATCGCGCAGCATGGTTTCCGCGAACAGGGCGGCCGGCTGGGCGAACAGCCCACCGGCGCCGTCGAGGGACCGCAGGAGCGACTCGACGTCCGCGCGCAACGCCGCGTCATTTGCGCACGCCCGCTCCAGGAATGCGGCGCGCTCGCCAGCGGGCAGCTCCACCGCCTCGACGAACAGCCGGCGCGCCTGTGTCGCCCGATCGCGCGCCTCGCCGCTGCTCGTCATGCGTCGCCGGAGCGCAGCTCCTGATGGAGCCACGCCCGTGCCATGGCCCAGTCGCGCTTCGCGGTGCGCAACCCGATACCTAACGCCGCAGCGGTCTCCTCCTCGCTCAAACCGGCGAACCAGCGACACTCCACCACTCGCGCCTGACGCGGCTCGACCCCGGCGAGGCGGTCGAGCGCCTCGTCGAGGGCGACCAGCACCTCCGCGCGCTCGTCGGCCGCGAGCCCGGCGACGTCGTCGAGGTCGAGCCGCCGTACACCTTCGCCGCGCTTCGCCGCATGGAGCCGGCGCGCGTGATCCACGAGAATGCGGCGCATCGCGCGCGCCGCCAAGGCGAAGAAGTGCTCGCGGTCGTGCCATTCCGCGCCGCCGCCGGCCAGGCGGAGATACGCCTCGTGCACGAGCGCGGTCGTGTTCAACGAATGGCCGCCGGCCTCGCCTTGCAGCTGCCGGTGCGCAAGTCGCCGCAGCTCGTCGTAGACGCGAGCGAACGCGTGTTCGGCGGATCCAATGACTTCGGAGGAGGATGGCGATGCGCGCACGTGCGGCGTGGCTCGATTCGCGGGAAGGCTGCGCTGTTGATAGTACGGGGCGAGGGGAGCTCAGTCTCCTCCCTTGATACCCGCCGGCGCAGCGGGCCCCACGAGGACCGCGTGCAAGATGGTACTCGGCGGAAGGCGCGGCAATACGCGCTCGTCTCCACCGCAGCCAGGCAGCGCCGGCAGCTCAGACTCTCATGGAGGGCAACATGCGTTCGTCCGCTGCTTCCGCCGCCTTGCTCACGCTCCTCGCCGCGTGCACTGCTGCTCCGGCGCCCACGTCACCCGACGCGTCCGTGTCGCTGATGAATGGGAACGCCAAACCGGTCTCCCGGCCGATCCGGGGCAGCTGCAGTCTCGCGTTCAACCCTCCCCCGCAGCCTCCCCCTCCGGTCTTTCATCAGGTCGACACCGGAACCTGCATCATCGCGCACCTGGGCAAGACCGCGTTCTATGGCGAGCAGGACATCAACTTCTTCGCGGGCACGCAGTCCGGCTGGCGCCGGCTGACCTCGGCGAACGGAGATGAACTGCACGGGATCCACAGCGGCACGAGCAGCCTGATCGGACCGGGGCTCGTTGGATTCAGCGCGACGATGACGATCGTCGGCGGTACCGGGCGGTTCGAGGGCGCGACCGGGTCGCTGCAGCTGGACGGCGTTGCGTCGCTTGCGGCGCAGTCGACGCAGGTGTCGATGAACGGCACGATCACGTATTGAAGCGAGCGGCAGACCCGAGCGCGCGGTGATCGAGCCGCCGCGCGCTCCCGTCAGCGGAAGCGAAGCGCCTCCGCGACGTGCGCCTGCACCACCCCCTCGGCGCCATCGAGGTCGGCGATGGTCCGCGCGACCTTGAGCACGCGGTGATAGCCGCGGGCGCTGAGCGCCATCCGCTCCGCGGCGGCAGCCAGCAGCTCGCGCGCCGTCGGCTCGATGTGCGAACGGGCATCGAGCCACCGACCTGACGCGTGCGCGTTGCACCCGACGCCCCACAGTCCGGCATACCGTGCGCGCTGCCGGTCGCGCGCCGCCTCGACGCGCGCCCGCACGACGGCGGAGCGCTCCCCGTCGCCCCGCACGCCTAGCGAGCGCACCGGCACCGCACCCACGGCGACGCGCATGTCGATGCGGTCGGCGAGCGGTCCGGAGAGACGCGCGCGGTACCGCGCAATGTCGGCGTCGCCGCAGATGCACGTCCGTGTGGGATCCCCGGCCGAGCCGCAGGGGCACGGATTCGTTGCGCCGACGAGGGTAAATCTGGCGGGATACGCTACCGCGACGGCGGCACGCGCGATGACGACGCGGCCGTCCTCCATGGGTTGCCGGAGCGCCTCGAGCACACCGCGCCGAAACTCCAGCATCTCGTCGAGGAAGAGCACGCCGCGGTGCGCGAGGCTCACCTCGCCCGGCCGCGGCGGGTTGCCCCCGCCAATGAGCCCCGCGTCGCTGATGGAGTGGTGCGGCGCGCGAAACGGGCCGGTGCCGATCACCGCCTCGCCAGGCGCCAGCGCGCCGGCCACCGAATGGATTGCGGTGGCCTCCAGCGCCTCCTCCTCGGTGAGCATCGGCAGGATGCCCGGGAGGCGCCTGGCGAGCATCGTCTTTCCCGCGCCGGGCGGTCCGATGAGCAGGACGTTGTGGGCGCCGGCCGCCGCGATCTCGAGGGCACGCTTGGCGGACCCCTGCCCCACGACGTCGGCGAAGTCGAGGGGCGCGCGGTCGGCCGCCGCGGCGACCGAAGGGGCGGTCGCGCGCGGTGGGCCTCCGTTGCGAAGCTGCGTGACCAGCTCGGGAAGCGTCGCCGGCGCGTGCAGCGCCAGGCCGCCGACCAGCGCGGCTTCCGCAACGTTAGGTACCGGTAGCACGAGCGGCAGCCGACGGGTCCCGGCGAGGCGAGCGACTGGCAGCGCGCCCCGGACGGGGCGCACGGTTCCGTCCAGCCCGAGTTCGCCGAGGTAGATCCGTCCGTGGACCGCCTGCTCCGGCAGCTGCCCCGTCGCGACGAGCACGCCGAGCGCGATGGGCAGGTCGAAGGCGGTGCCGTCCTTGCGGACGTCGGCCGGGGCGAGGTTGATCGTTATGCGGCGCGCCGGAAGACGAAAGCCGGCGTTCACGAGCGCCGCGCCGACGCGCTCCCGGCTCTCCTTCACCGCGCCGGCCGGGAGTCCGACGATCGTCCACTGCGGCAGCCCGTTGGCCGCGTCGACCTCGACGGTAACCGGATAGGCCTCGATCCCCTGGACGGCGGCGGAGCGCACGGCGGCGAGCATGCACGACGATGGGGCGTGCGGCGCCGGCGCTGCCATCATCGCGCCGCGAGCCCGCGCCTTTTCACCCACGGATGGAACTTCGACGGAGCGCCGACGGCAGCGCTCTTGACTCCGCCGACCGATAGTCGCACGCATATGGTGTCGCGCCCGCGGCGCCTGGGAAGACTCGGAGCCGCTGACCAAATGCGGGCGACCACGCACGGAGGCCTCATGACGGGCATGTACCATTCGGGCAATCGCGAGATGCAGGACCGCTTCGACACCCGGCGGCTCGCCGACCGGCTCGAGGAGGTCAAGGTCCACGAGCGGTTCACGCCCGACGACCGGGCGTTCATCGAACGGCTCGACATGTTCTTCCTCGCGACCGCCGACGCCGGCGGCCATCCGACCTGCTCGTACAAGGGGGGCGATCCGGGATTCGTCCGCGTCGTCGACGAGCGGACCCTCGCCTTTCCCAACTACGATGGCAACGGCATGTACCTCTCGATGGGCAACCTGGCCATCAACCCGGCGGTCGGCCTGTTGTTCATCGACTTCGAGCGACAGCGGCGCATGCGGGTGGATGGTACGGCGTCGATCGACCCCGACGATCCCCTGATCGCCAGCTATCCCGGGGCACAGTTCGTCGTCCGCGTGGCAGCGCGGCACGTCTACCCGAACTGTCCGCGCTACATCCACAAGTATCAGCTCGTCGAACGATCGGTCTTCGTGCCGCATGCGGACGAAACACCACCGATCCCGGGGTGGAAGCAGTCGGACTGGGCACGCGACGTGTTGCCGGCGAACGACCCGGCGCGCCGACCTTGAGGTGGCGGCGACGGCCGATGTACGCGTTCGGCTCGGTGGGTTCCGCCGCCCACGCGCGCGGCGGCACCGGCATGGAGCCGCTCTCCGCCCATCGTAGGGACACTCCCCTGAACGAGCGGAGTGGCAGAAAGTGCGACCAAGCGCCGGACTGCGCCCTTCGGGTGCAGAAGGTCGGGATTCGTCACGCGAATCCGCATGCCGGGGCAGGATGCTCCACATGACGGAGCTCCGAATCCTCTTTTCGAGCACTGCTCATGTCCAGCGCCCTAAACGTCTTCGGTATGCTCCTGTCGATTGCCGCGGCAGCGACGGCGCTGCACGCGCAGCCGGCAACCGCGGATTCGGAGGTCCCCGCCGGCTGCCGCGAAGACCTCGACGGATTGGCCCGCAAGGTCGAGGCGAATTACGCCGGCTACGTGCTCGAGGTGACCGGCGACGCCCGTGCCGCCTATCGACTGCGACTTGACAGCTTGCGCGCCGCCGCGGATACCGCGGACGAGCGACGGTGCTTCTTCGTGCTCCGCCGCTATGTCGACGGGTTCGGCGATCCCCACCTCTTCCTGTTTCAGAGCACGCGGAGGGATACGACCGCGGTTCCCCGCCCTGACGAGGCGGTCGAGCACATCGCCATGACCGAGGAAGACGTGCGACGCGCACTCGACCGGCACCGCGGCGCACTGGATCCGATCGAGGGGATCTACTACGACCGCGGCCTGCGCGTGGGAGTGGTGAGCACCGCCCGGGTGCCAATGGCTGCGGCGCGGGAGGGGTTCGTCGCGATCGTCCTTACGCCGGACACCTCCACGTGGAAGGCGGGCGACGTGCGCGCCCGTCTGTGGCATGATCGCGATGGCACCTACGAGGGTCGACTCTGGGAGCGGAACGGGGCCTCGCGACTGCTGCGCGGCCGGCTGCACGGCGGACAGCTCCTTCGGATGTCTCCCGTGATGTGGGGAAAGGCGTACCCCCTCGCGGCTGACGGCGGCGGTCGCCTGCACCCCGAGAATCCGCGACATCCGACACTCGTCGTACGCGGGGGGACCGTCGTCGTCACCATGCCGTCGCACGATCCCGCCTATCGAGCGGTCCTCGACAGCCTGGTCGCCGGGCACTCGGCCGACTTCGAGCGCGCCGAGCGGCTGATCATCGACTTGCGGGGCAACGAGGGCGGGTCGTCCACGACATCCAACGCGCTCCTGCCCTACATCGTGAGTGACAGTCTGCTGCCCTCACCGCTGGCCGAGGGCGAGCCGATGATGCTGTCCTCGCCGGATCAGATGGCCTACGCCACCCGGTTCTTCGCCGGTCCGGCCGGGGCGGATTCCTCGCCGCGCCTGCAGCGGCTGCTGTCGCGGATGCGGGAGAACCCGGGAGCGCTCGTGCCGCTGCTGGACTCCGGCGAATCGATGCCGCAGCCGCCGCGCGTCGCGCCGATCGTGGGGCCGCGCCGCGTGGGAGTCATCATCGATGGCGGCACCGTGAGCGCGGCCGAGGTGCTGGTTGCCCGGGCCATGCGAAGCACGCGCGTAACGGTGTTCGGCGAGCCGACGGAGGGCGCGCTGGACTATCAGAGCACCTACATCGTGCCGTTCCAGACAGCGGGGCGCCGCTGGTTCCTCGGCTATCCAACCATCACCGCGCACACCCGGCTTCCCACCGACGGAATCCGCGGCAGGGGGATCGCGCCCCACGTTCGGCTGCCGCTCGACGGTATCGACGACGTGATCGGGTACGTCGACGGGCTGCTGATGCGAGGGGGCAGCGCGGGCGATCAGCCGCCGAGCCAGTAGCTCAGCTTGACCATGAAGACGTTCGCCGGGTGCGTCCGGAAGAGTGCCGACGCCCCGCGCGCCGGCTCGAACGCCTCGCGAACCGCGTCGTCGCGGTACCGCTGCTGCTGCCACACGACGAACAGCGTCGAACCGGGACGGTACTCCCACCGCAGGACGGCGTTGCCGCGTAACGAGCGGACGTTGAAGTCCGGGGCCTCGAACGCATAGTCCGTTTCGCCGTCGCCGGTGAGATCGACGTGGCGGATGTCGCCGACGGTGCAGATCTCACCTCCCGAGCACGTGGTGCCGCCGTCGCTGGTGACGCCGGGCGCGAACTCGTGAAACGCGAAACTCTCCGAGCGCGCGAGCGCCTTGTACGACGGGTAGCGGCCGAACGACAGTAGTGGCTGCGCGAAGAGCTGGAGGGTCAGTGCCCGCGTGAGCGTTAGGCTGAGCCGCGTCTCCAGCGAGAGCGACCGTCGTTCGAGTGAGCCGAAGATGTACCGCGGCCCGAACGTCGGTGCATACCCGATGTCCTCCGTCACGCCCACGAACTGCCTGGTCTGGTTGGAACGGTTGTAGGAAGGTTCGATCCGCACCTCGATCCGGGATGACGGTCGCACCTCGACCTCGACCGACGCGCCGAACGACTCGCCGGCGGGACCGCGAGAGAGACGCATTCCGGGCTCGACGCTCACCGCAGCGCGGCCGTCGGAGGATCCCCAGAGGCGCAACGACACTTCGCGGGGATCGACCATGAGCGGCCCACCGCGCGTCGCACCGTCATCGAGCTTGGCGGGCTCGTAGTTCACGTTGCCGCCGACCGACCAGTAGTTCCGGAGCGTGACGCTGCCGTCCAGCGAGACGGCCCCCGCCTTGCGCGCGTGACGCCAGTGACGCCAGGACAACGGCTCGCGGAGCGCCTCGTGGCGCCAGTTGTGATACGTCGAGGTGCTCACCCGCCAATGCTGATACCAGCCACGTGGCGTCAGCTCTCGATAGGTGAGCCGCGCTCCCGCATCGAGCCGTTCGCTGCCGCGCGCGAAACCAAGATCGTTCACCTCGAACCCGGGCGTGCGCTCGGCGGCCCACAATGCGCCGCTCCAGTGACCACCGTTGCGCTTCTCCAGCTGCAGCCGCCATTCGGCGCCGGTCATGCGCGTCGCGGACGAGTCGACGGCCATCCCCGTCGCGTCCGGGCGCTGGAAATAGTGGTTGCTTCCTTCCTGAAGGCGAATGAGCGCGGTCGAATCGCCCCCCAGGTGACTCGCGGCGACAAAGCCCCACACTGCCCATTGCCGGTCGCCCCAGGCGTGTTCGAAGTCCAGGCCGACGTTTGCCGAGCGGCGCGTGAGATGGTCGAAGGATCCATCGACGGGCAGCGCGCGATCCTGCAGTGCGACGATGCCGCCGACTTGGGACGCGCCGTCGCGCAGGTCCTGCTGCACCCGGACGACGCCGTGCCACGCCGCCGGTTCCGCCGTGAACGGTGCGATACTGTCGGCCCCGGCGAAGTACGCGCGGCCGGTTTCCCGCGCCGTGCGGGCGATCAGCGCGCCTATCGAGGTGCCGGATGCGGTACGCCCGGTCAGCTTCGCGGCGGCGAGAATCGACGTCTGTGCGGGGCGGTCGACCGCATCGGCGTCCAGACTGCCCTGCGGCTGCCGCCCGACGCGGCGGCTGTAGAACAGCCGGTTGTCGCCGCCGGACAAATTGAAGTCGAATATCCGCGCATCTTCGACGAAGAATGGGCGTCGCTCAGGAAAGAAGCTCTCGAAGGCGGACAGGTTGATCACCGCCGGATCGACCTCGACCTGACCGAAGTCCGGGTTCACGGTCGCATCAAGAGTGAAGCTCCCGCCAACGCCGAGACGGAGATCCGCGCCGAAGGCGGCGTCGGACTCGCGGCCGTCGAAGAACGGGTTTCCGGGGTCGGCTGCCGCGGTGCGGGTCCGTGCCAGGGCGTAGGGGCGCGCCTCGATGCGGCGCGTCGCGTCAGGCAGATGCAGATCGCGGAGCGGGGCGAATACGCTGACCCGGCCGTGCACCTTTCGCGACTCGAGCGCGAAGAACACCCGTTCGGCGGCGGCGACACGCCGCCGCGAGAAGTTGACGCCCCATGTCTGTCCCCCGCGCGCCGGCTCGTAGCGAATCTGCGACAGCGGAATCCGCATTTCGACGACCCACGCGCTGTCGCCAAGCTGAACGGCGCTCTGCCACACGGCATCCCAGCTGCCGTCCTCGCGCACATCGTCGTACAGGTACGCATCGCTCTGCACCCCGGAGGCGCTCACGCGGAAGCGATAGCCCGTACGGCGGTCGCGATCCGGGTCGACCGAGACATCGAAGAAGTCGTAGACTCCGCCTGCATCGCGGCGTACGAGCTGCCGCGCGATGCGCGATGTATCGCGCTCGACGAGAATGGCCCCCACGTAGATCGCTTCTCCATCGAACAGCACGCGCACGTGGGTCGGCTGCTCGGCGGGCGCGCCATCGAGAGGCTCGCTCTGCACGAAGCGGCTGATGGGTGCGGGGGTCAGCCAATCCGGCTCGTCGAGGCGGCCGTCGATGCGAATGACGCCGGAGCGTGGTGCGGCCGTGGCGACGCGGGCGTCCTCGTCTCCCGACCGTGGCAGCTCTGCGGCGGACAGATTCGCGGAAAGTATGAGCGCCGCGACGAACGCGGCCGCCGTCGATGCGACGCTAATCATTCGGGTTGTATGTGACAACGCACGATCGCGTCGTTGCGGTCGTGCGCGGATCATCGCGAGACGAAGTGTCCGTCGAGGTTACGTGCGGCGAGCGCGCGCCGTTGCGCGTGGTCAGCGCCCCACCGCAGCGGAACCGACCGCCGCCAGCCACCGTCCGTCGGAACTCACGGCGAGGCGTGTGAGCCGGGCGAGGCCGGGTTCGCTGAACGTCGCGACGGGCGTCCACTCGCCTCCCTTGACCCAACGGTAGACGGTCGCGTTCTCGGCCTGGAGCAGCGAGCCGTCGGGCATCCAGGCGTAGTCCTCCTGACCCGAGCGAGTCCGCACGAGGGGAGCGATGGAATCGGTCGCGGGATCGACCCGCGCGATCCACCATTCGTCAGGCGACCGCTTGAGCACGATGCTGACGCCCCCATCCGGCATCGCCTGGATCGACCGGCCGATGCTGTCGTCCACCGTATAGACGCTGGCCTCGCGGACGTTCGCGCGCTGCAGGGTGGGCGGGTCGCCGAGCACGAACAGGAAGAGCGTCGCCGAATCCGCCCACGCGTAGTAGCCGACCGGCTGCACGTCGGGCAGGATGACCGACGGCGCTCCGCCGCGCAGCGGAAAGCGCCAGAGCCGCTGCGTGGAGTCGCGTTCGACCCGCACGACGCTGATCGCCCGCTGACCGGGGATCATCGATGCCGAATACTCGCTCTCGGGCGCCGTGCTCGTGAGCCGCGTGACGATGCCCGAGGCGAGCTCGTAGCGGAAGATGTCCGTCTGGCCGTCCTCCCCCGCCGAGGTGTACAGGATCGACTGCCCGTCGGGGGTGAAAGCCGGTTGGTTGTCGTAGCCCGGCCGGTTCGTGATGTTGCGCGGCAACCCGAGCGCCGGGCCCGAGTCGCTGCTCGTAATGGGTATCAGGAAGATCTCGCTGTCGGGGGCCTGGGCGAGCGCCGGCATGGCGCCGAGAACCATCGCCCCGACCAGGGCGGCGGCGCGGGTGATCCCGCGGGGGGCTGGCATCACGGAACCCGGGTGTTTGTGGGACAAGCGCGCATGCGGCTCATGAGACCATTCCACCACCGCTCCCGGCCTCGAGCTCGAATCGTGGAATCACCGCCTCGAACGGCGTCCCATCCGCGCGCACGAATTGATACGTCCCCTCCATGTGCCCGCGTCGTGACTTCAGCACGCAGAAGCTCTGATACTGATGCACCTCGCCCGGCGCGAGCAGCGGCTGCTCGCCGACCACACCCTCCCCCTCCACCTCCGTGTCCTCGCCGATCGAGTCATGGATGAGCCAGCGCCTCCGCAACAGCTGCGCCGGCTGGTCGCCCACGTTCTCGATGCGAATGAAGTACGCGAAGACGTAGCGGCTCGCGCGCGGCTCCGAATGCTCCGGCAGGAACAGCGGCCGTACGGTGATCCGCACGCCGTTAGTGATGCGGTAGAAGAACGAGGTCGCGGGCACCCGGGGACGTTAGCACGAAGTGGCCGTCGATCGCAATCGAGCGGGAGGGGAATCTGGACGGCGCCGTCGATCCGCGTTTTCACTGCTCTCTTCCCGCTTCCCGCTCTCATCGCGCGCGGAGCTCGATCCGCACGACCGTCCCCTTTCCCAACTCGCTCGTGATACCAATCTCTCCACCCCACCCTTCGATCATCTGGCGGCTGATTGCGAGGCCCAGCCCGCTGCCGCTGGTGCGCGTGGAGAAGTGCGGCTCGAAGATCCGCGGCAGAAGCTCCTGTGCGATGCCTTCGCCATCGTCGCGGATGTCCAAACGAACCCGGCCATCGACCTGTGCGACGTGCAGGTGCACGCGCGAGGCCGCCGCGAGTCGCGCATTCTCCAGGATGTTGATGAGCACTTCACGCAGCTCGTCTTCGCGTGCCGCTGCCGTCACCGGACCGTCGGCGCCCGTCAGCTGCCACTCGACGCCGTCGCGCCCGATGCGCTCGAGCTCGACGACGTCCCGCGCGACCGCGGCCACGTCCGTCGGCTCCGCCGGCATCCGCTCGGCCGGGGCCATCCCGTAGCGGCTGAATCCGCGCGCGATTTCGTCGAGCCGGTCGATCTCCGCCAGAATGCGCTCCACGTTGCGGGACAGCACCTCCTCGAAGTCCACGCGCCGGTCCGCGTGCGCGCGGCGCAGGTGCTGCACGCCGAGCCGGATCGGCGTGAGCGGGTTCTTGATCTCGTGCGCCACCTGGCGCGCCATCTCGCCCCAGGCGAGCACGCGCTGCGCCCGCGCCATCTCGGTGACGTCGTCGAGCGTGAGGACCGCGCCGCCGCGGGAGAGCCTCGTCAGGCGGGCGTGCAGTTGCCGCCCCTCCCGCTCGACGTCGAACTCCTCCTCCTCTGCGTCGCCGCGCAGGAACTGCATGACGGCTCCGGACAGCGGCTCACCGGCGGCTCCGGCGATGGACTCGCCGTCGCGCGGCTCGCGGCCAAGCAGCGCCGTGGCACGGGGGTTCGCGATCGCGATCTGGCCCTCGGCCGTGACGGCGACGACGGCACTCGCGACGTTCCGAAGCACCGCGGCCGTGCGCCGCTGCGCGGACTCCAACTCCGCACGGCTCTCCTTCAGGTCGCGACCCATGCGGCGGAACGCCGAGAACACCGGGACGAACTCCGCCGGCGGACGGTCGGGAAGCGGCGGCTCGAGCTCCCCACCCGCAATGGCCAACGCCGCGCTGCGCAGACGACCGATCGGCGTCGCCAGAGTCCGCGCCGCCACCCCGCTGAGCCAGAGCGCGGCCAACGCCCCAATGACCGTGAAGAACGCGACCAGCACCCCGAGGTCGCGCCGCCGCCGGTCGAGCGTTTCCTCACTGCCTGACGATGGAGTGGCGATCACCAGGCTGAGCGCGTCGCCGAGCGGCAGCGCGCGGTAGCCGAAGAGGACGTCGCGCGGGCCGACCCGCTCGACCGCGCTCGCCTCCACCTCGCCGCCCAGGTCGATGTGGCGGACCACGGATGGCGGAAGCAGTCGGCCGGTGGGCGCCAGCTCCTGCAGCAGCGGCTCGCTCGTCGAGACGAGCACGCCGTTGCGATAGACCATCAGCGGCGCATCCCCCTCGAGCGGCGTCTCGGCGGCGCCCGGTTCCACCGCGCGCAGGGTCTCGCGCACCAGCAGCTCGCGCGACTGCCGGTCCCCGGTCTGCAGTTGCCGGTAGCTCCACGCGGCGAACGCGACCGCCGGAATGATGAAGAAGGCGAACAGCGCGAGCGTCAGGCGCAGGCGGAAGCTGCGCGCCCATCGTTCGCGTCGCTGCCGAAGCCAGCGGCGGAACGCACCTTCCGGCCATACGCTGAGCGCCCACAAGCCGAGCAGCAGGACGAGGTCGAGCAGCACGACGAGCGTACCCCGCTGCAGCAGGACGTCGAACGAGCGGAGATCGATCTCGATGTGGGCGCGCGCGGGGCCGGCGCCAGCCTGAATGACGCGGTCTCCATGCAGTTCGTCGCCCTCCCGCGTCCAGCCGCCGCCGCCGGGCCGCGCCCCCGGCGACTCGGCCGCCGCGAGCGTCAGCGTGTACGGCGCCTGACCGCGCTCGCGAGGCGCGATGCCGAGCAGCACGTTGTCGGGGTCGTCCCGTAGCAGTCGCGTGCGTGGAGCGATCACGGCCGTGGTGACGACGCCATCCTCGAACGGGACCGCAACGGCATGGTGGACCCCGATCGCGCCCGGAATGGTCGCGACGTCCGGCGCTCCCGAGAGCCGCACGCGATCACGCAGCCCGCGAAGCGCCGAATCGCTAGGCGAGATCCGCGCGAGGGCGACGCGGGCGATGGTGTCGTCCTCCGCCGACCAGGTCGTGAGCGCCACGGGATAGCCGCTGCCCTCGAGATCGGATCGAGCGTACGTCCGAAGGAGGGCACCGGCGTCGTACGGCACGGGAGAAACGGCCAGCTCGTCGCCGAGCCTCGCGAGTGAGATCAGCAGCTCGGCACGCTCCTGCGCCAGCCCCGTGACGTCGCGGTTGGCCAGTGCGACGCGGCCTTGCACGTCGGCGCGCCACGCGAGCGTCGTCGCACCGAGCGCCGCGACGGCGGCCGCCGCCACGACCACGCCCCGGTGGCGGCGGGTCAGCGCAATCGCGCCGATCGCGGCGATCCAGACGCCGGTGTACCAGGCCGGCCACCGCGCATCTTCCTGGAGCACCAGGGGCGCGAGCAACGCCGCGATGGCGGCGAGCACCGGCGACACCCACGTCGGCAGCCCGCGGCGTGGACCGAGCAGCGCGCTCCCGGCGGAAGCCGCGCCGAGCAGTAGCGCGGCGGCAGCGAGGAACAGCGCCACTTCCCACGCCAGCCACATCGCGGTCGACAGTCCGCCGGGCGGCGCGCTGATCCCCGCCGCTAGCCGGCGCAGGAGAAACGGGCCGCCGGATACGATCGCCAGCACGACCGCCAGCGGCGGCCAGGGCGAACGCGCGCGGAGCCGCGTGCGCAGCACGACGAACATCGCCAGCAGCACCAGGGCGCTCGCCAGCGTCAGCGCTCCCACGCTGGCGGTGAACGGTCCACCCAGCCGCGCGAAGTACACCGCCGGATCGAACACCGGCGTGACGCTGGAGAGCAGGTTGAGTGGAACGAGGGCCAGACACACTAGCGCAACGGCGATCGGCGTCAGGCGCCCCCCGACGCCGGCGGCCTGGCGCCACTGCGTGAGCATGTAGAGGAGCAGGGCCAGCGTGAGCAGCGCGCCGCCCGCGACCCGCGCCCGCGACAGGCGCAGCAGGCGCACCGTTGCCGCGGGCGGCACGATCGCCTCGAACGAGAGAACCGTGTCGCCCTCGGCCACATACGCCTGCAGCGAATCGTCGAACGCGAGCGCCGCGGGCTCGGCGATGACCACCTCGGCCAGTCCGAGCCGTTCCGCGAGTCGATCGCCCAAGGCGCTCGTCAGGCGGTCCGCCGGGGCCCGCGCGTCCACCACGCGCGAGGCGATCGCTGTCCGCGCGCCGAGCGACGATCGCGCTTCGACCGTCACGTAGAAACCCGTGCTGCGCGTGGCGAGCGGCGGTCCGGACGAGTCGAGCGCCCCCGGCGCGCGACCGGCCCACGCCCACGGGGCGCCGTCGCGCAGCAGGACGAGCCCGTCGCCCTCGCGCGACGCGAGCTGCTGCAGCGCGACGAACGCCGCACCCCGCTCCTCCGGCACCTCGAGCGCCTGTGTCGAGGCCTCACGCAGCCAGGCGACGGTCGCGTCGAGTCCCGACCGCACCGCCATCTCGGCGCGCGCCCCCAGCCGCCCTCGATAGGTTTCCCAATCCCCGGAAATGCGCTGCAGGTCGCGCTGCGCGAGCCCGGCGGTGATCCAGAACGCGGCGAGCATGGCCCCGGCCGCGATCGCCCAGCCGCGCCCCCGGCGCGGCGTCGCGCCGGCCAACGCCAGCGAACCGACGGTGGCAATCCCGCCGAGCACGAGATAGCGTACCGCAGGCTCCTGTAGCCATGCTGCGCACGCCACGAGCGCAAGCGCCGTGGCGACGTTCCAAATGGCGCCGAGTGCGCGGATCCGCCGCGTGCGCGCGATCACAGCGAGGGTCATGTCCGAGTCATCAGTGCCCGCCACCGATCCCCCGCTGCTCCTCAAGTGCATGACACCAGACGAGGTGGCGGCCGCCTGCGAGCGGGATCCGCGCCTGATCGTGCCCGTCGGCACCTGCGATCAGCACGGGCCGCATCTCCCGATCGGGACGGCGACCGTCATTGCCGAGCGACTGGCTGATGCCCTGTCCGCCCGGTACCGCGTCCTCCGTGCCCCCGCGCTGGAGTATGGGGTGAACATCTCCACCGAGCGGGTCTTCCCCGGCAATGGCTCGGTCCGGAAGAAGACGCTCCACCGCGTGTTGAACGACCTGATCGCGTGCTGGGAATCGACGGGCTTCCGCGAGTTCATCCTCCTGACGGCCCACGACCACGATCCGCACCAGGAGGCGATCGAGACGGCGATCTCGACCGAGGCACGGATCCGGGCGGTCGACGTGTTCGCCGTGGACATTTCGGACCTGCTGGAGGGGCAGCGGGAGCACATGCACGGGGGAGAAGCCGATACCTCGTTGTTACTGTATTTGGCGCCTCAACTTGTGCGGATGGAGCGCGCACAGGATTATATGATGTCACGCGATGCGCTGCGCCGTTACCGTCGCGGTTGGCTTCGCGTCCCCCGAGGGAGCCCGGGCTCCATCGGGAGACCGACGCTCGCCACGGCCGAGAAGGGGGAAGCGATCTTCGCCCGCATGCTCGACCGGATCGCCGAACGGATCTTCCTCACCCCTGCGCCGGACGAGTGAACCGGCGTCCCTACCGGGGGGTACCAAGCCGATGCGTCACCCCATCCTCCTCGCGGCCGCTCTGACTGCCGCCGCCGCCACCGTCGACTCGCAGGTCACCGTGGTGGACGAAGGGCGGTTCATCATTACCCGTGACGGCCGACGGATCGGCTCCGAGGACTTCGTGATCCGCCGAACTCCAGGCGCCGGGGGCGACGTTCTCACGGGCACCGCCACGGTCGCCTACGACGAACGGCGCCTGGCGCCTGCGCTGCGCACGGACCCGAAAGGCTCACCCCTCGCCTATCAGGTCGAGATCCGAGTGGGGCCCGAGGTGCAGGAGAGCCTGCGCGGCCAGATCGGCCGAGGCCGCTTCAGTGCCCGCATCCGGACACCGGGCGGCGAGAGCGCCAAGGAGTACATCGTGTCGGACGGGGCGGTCATCCTCGATGATGAGGTGTTCCACCAGTATTACTTCCTCGGCATGAGCGCGCGCGCCGGGAGCGTACCCGTGGTCGTTCCGCGACGCAACGTGCAGGTAAGCATGCGCGTACAGACCGGCGGGGGGTCGGAGATGGTGGAGATCGGCGGCACTCGCGTGGCCGCGCGGCATCTCGAGATCAGCGAACCTGGCGGGACGAACCGCCACGTGTGGTTGGACTCGCAAGGCCGCGTGCTGAAGGTGACGGTGGACGGCGTCACCGCGACCCGAGACGAGTTGCCGCGCTGACCGCTCCGCACCCTCCAAGACGCCCCGCCCAAGCGGGGCGTTCGACTTTGGTAGAGCTCCTGAAACCGTGCCGTCGGCCCCCGCGTATGAGGGGACGACTCCACCGACATCGAGGACTCGGACCGATGTATTCCACGATCGCATACCGCGCCGTGACGCTGTTGGCGCTTGCCCTCGCCGTGCCCACGAGCGCCTCCGCGCAGGGCGCCGGCGCGACGCTGACGCTCGAGGAGGCGCAGGCACTCGCCCAGCGCAACAATCCCGACCTGGCGATCTCGCGCAATGCGCGGCGCTCGGCGGGTGCCGCGCTGCGCAGCGCGTACGGCAGCCTGCTGCCGGGTGCGGACTTCTCGTTCACCTCGCAGTTCCGCGAGGGCGGCTCGCAGCCGATCAACGGCGTGCAGTTCGAGACGGGCGACATCCGGCAGTCGCAGTACTGGCTGGGGGTGCAATATCGGCTGAGCGGCTCCACCCTGCTCGGGCCGAGCGTCAGCAAGGCGAATCTGAACGCGGCGGATGCGGACCTGGGGGCCAACGAGGCGACGCTGCGCACGCAGGTCGCGCAGCAGTACCTCGCGTCGCTCAAGGCGCAGGCGCAGGCGGAGCTGCAGGATACGCTCGTGGTGACGTCGCGACAGCAGCTCGAGCTGGCGCGCGCGCGCGCGGCGGTGGGCGCCGGCACGCAGCTCGACGTCACCCGGGCGCAGGTGACGCTCGGGCAAGCCGAGGTGCAGGCGATCCAGGCCCACAACACGGCCGAGGTCGAGAAGCTCCGGCTGTTCTCGTTGATGGGCGTCACGCAGCCGCCTGACGTGGCGCTGACGAGCACGTTCCCGGTCACGGAGCCGACCTTCAACGTGGAGGAGCTGCTGCAGATGGCGCAGCGGCAGAACCCGACGCTCGAGGCGCTGCGGGCGCGCGACCGGGCGGCCGATGTGGGCGTCAAGCAGGCGCGGTCGCAGTATCTCCCCTCGCTCTCGTTGAGCACCGGCTGGGGCGGCTATACGTACGAGAACACGAACCCCGACTTCCTGGTGCAGCAGGCCATGGCGGGGGCCGCCAACTCTCGGGCACAGTGCTTCCTGCTCGACTCGATCCGCACCGGGGCCGGACTGTCGCCGAGCGGCGTGAACTGCGGCGGTATTCAATTCACGGACGCTGATCGTCAGGCGCTGCTGTCGAGCAACGAGCAGTTTCCGTTCGATTTCCAGAAGCAGCCGTTCTCACTGACGGCGACGGTGTCGATCCCGATCTTCGATGGCTTCACCCGCGAGCAGCGCGTGCAGGAAGCGGTCGCCGCGCGGAGCAACGCGCAGTACCGGACGAAGGCGCGCGAGCTGCAGCTGCGGCAGGAGGTCACCGCTGCCTATCTCACGCTGCGCGCGGCACAGCAGACGGTGACGTTGCAGCAGCAGAACGCGATCCAGGCGCGGGAGGAGCTGCGCCTCGCCGAGGAGCGGTATCGCGTGGGAGCGAGCACGTTTCTCGATGTGACGAACGCGCGAGCGTCGGTGGAGCGCGCGGAGACGGAGCGAATCGCTGCGATTTACGACTATCACTCGGCATTCGCCGCGCTCGAGAGCGCGGTCGGCCGCCCACTTCGCTGATCGAGGAACGCACATGAGCAAGCGAGCCAAGTGGTCCATCGGCATCATCGCATTGATCGCGGTGGTCGCCGTCGTTGGGCTGAGCGCGGCCAAGCGGGGCAACAAGGGGGTCGAGGTCCGCACCGAGGAGGTGCAGGCGCGTGATCTCGTCGCCTCGGTGACCGCGAGCGGCCAGGTCCAGCCACGGATGAAGGTGGATGTGAGCGCCGACGTCACCGGCCGCATCGTCAGGCTGGCCGTGAAGGAAGGTCAGATGGTGACGCGCGGCCAGTTCCTGCTGCAGATCGACCCGGCGCAGGCCGAGGCTGCGGTGCAGCGATCGGTCGCGGCCGTGAGTGCGGCCCGCGCCCAGGAGGCGCAGGCGCGCGCCAACTTCCAGCAGGCGAAGAACAACTACGAGCGCACGGCGGAGATCCGGAAGGCGAATCCCCAGCTCGTGTCGGATGAGCAGCTCGAGCAGCTGCGCACCCAGGTCGAAGTCACCGAAGCGCTGGCCCAGGCCGCCTTGCACCAGGTCGCGCAGTCGGAGGCGACGCTGCGGGACGCCCGGTCGAGTCTCGGCAAGACCACGATTCTGGCGCCGATGAGCGGGCGCATCACTCGGCTGGCCGTGGAACAGGGCGAGACGGCGATCATGGGCACGCTCAACAAGGACGCGGCACTCCTGCTGACGATCAGCGACATGAACGTCCTCGAGACGAAGGTCAAGGTGGACGAGACCGACGTGGCGCGGCTGAGCCTCGGCGACTCGGCCGTGGTCGAGATCGATGCATTCCCCGACACGACGTTCATCGGACGCGTCGTGGAGATCGCGAACAGCGCCATACGCACGGCCGCCGGTCAGCAGTCGGACCAGGCGATCGACTACGAGGTGACCGTCGAGCTGGCAAACGCGCCGCCCGACACGCGACCGGATTTCTCCGCCACGGCAAAGATCATCACGGACATGCGGCAGCAGGCGCTGAGCATTCCGATCATTGCCCTGACGACGCGGGAGCGCGAGCAGACGCCCAACGCGGATTCCGCGCAGGTGGTGCTCGGCCGGCAGCCGAGTCGTCAGGTCGGCAAACGCGACATCGAAGGCGTGTTCATCGTCAACCCGGACAACACTGTCTCGTTCCGGCAGGTCAAGATCGGCATCGCGGGCGACGAGTACTTCGAGGTGGTCGACGGGCTCAAGGCCGGCGAGAAGATCGTCTCTGGCAGCTTCCAGGCGATTCGTGAGCTGAAGGACGGCGGCTTGATTCGCGAGCAGCCGCAGCGGACCGCGTCGGCGGGCACGCAGGAGGCCCGGTGAGCACCGAGATGCACGAGCTGGTCAGCAATACGGCCGAACGGGAGATCGTCACGTCGACGGTGGGCGCGACGCCCTCCTCGGAATGGGTGATCGTGACCCGCGGCATTCAGCGCGACTACGACATGGGCGGCGAGATCGTGCACGCGCTTCGCGGCGTGGACCTCGCCGTGCAGCGGAACGAGTACGTGGCGATCATGGGACCGTCGGGCTCCGGGAAGTCCACGCTGATGAACGTGATCGGCTGCCTCGACACACCCACGGCCGGCGAGTACTGGCTGAACGGCGAGCTGGTCTCGACGATGAGCGACAACGAGCTGGCGCGAGTGCGGAACCGCGAGATCGGGTTCGTCTTCCAGACGTTCAACCTGCTGCCGCGCGCCTCCGCGCTGCATAACGTGGAGCTGCCCCTGGTGTACGCCGGGATCGGCTCGGCGGACCGCAAGCGGCGGGCGATCGAGGCGCTGGAGCGCGTGCAGCTCGCCGACCGGATGCATCACCGGCCGAACGAGCTGTCGGGCGGGCAGCGCCAGCGCGTCGCGATCGCGCGCGCGCTGGTGAACCGGCCGGCGATCCTCCTGGCCGACGAGCCGACGGGGAACCTCGACTCGAAGACGTCGGAGGAGATCATGCGCGTGTTCGAGGAGCTCGCCTCGACCGGGCAGACCGTGATCATGGTGACGCACGAAGCCGACATCGCCGCGCACGCGCGTCGGGTGGTGGTGCTGCGCGACGGGCGCATCGCGAGCGATCAACGCCGGGAGCACTTCTCGGGAATGCACTGATGGGGCTGGGGGTCGGGGGGTGGGGGTTGGGGAACCGTTGACGGTGCCCCGTCCGCATCCACTCAGCTCCGAGCGGGCGCACTCCGCGAAACCCTAACCCCTACACCCCAGACCCGCGTCACCATGCTCCTCGAAGCCATTCGTCTGGCCCTCCAACAGATCCGAGCACAGAAGCTGAAGAGCTTCTTCTCGATCCTCGGCGTCACGATCGGGGTAATGTTCCTCATCTCCGTGGTCAGCATCGTCGAGGGGATGAGCCGGTACATGGAGGAGGACTTCGTCGGCAAGCTGATGGGCGTCAACACCTTCGAGGTGCGGCGCTTCCCGAGCATCAACATCGGCAATACGACGGAGGAACAATGGCGCGAGTGGACGCGGCGGCCGTACGTGCGCGACAGCGACGTGGGACCGATCGCCGACGCCCTGCCGAGCGACGCGCGCTGGGCGGTGCAGAATTCCGCCTGGAACGTGTATCTCGAATCGCGCTATGCGCGGCCGCGCCAGTCGCAGGTCTACATGGTCGACGGCGACTATTTCCGCATCAAGCGGATGGACATCGCGGCCGGCCGCCTGATCTCGGAGCCGGAGTTCCAGCAGGGCGCCAAGGTCGCCGTGATCGGCGACGAAGTTCGGCGGCACTTCTTCCCGAACATCGATCCGCTCGGCCGCGACATCCAGATCGACGGCCAGCAGTATCGGGTGGTGGGCGTGGCCGACAAGCAGGGAAGCGTCTTCGGCTTCTCGCTCGACAAGTTCGTCGTCGTGCCGCTGCATTCGCCGGCGCGCCGGGTCAACACGCATCTGGCCCGCGACGTCGTTGGCACGCTGATGATCCAGTCGCCTACCGCCGAGCAGATGCGGGAGGCGATGGAGGAGGTGCGCGCGGTGATGCGCGGGCGGCACAAGCTGCGCCCGGCCCAACCTGACGACTTCGATCTCTCGACGTCGGAGTCGGCGCTCGCGTTCTGGCAGGAGATCAAGGGCGTGATGCAATTCGCCGGTGCGGCGCTGCCAGCGATCGGGCTGATCGTCGGCGCGATGGTGATCATGAACATCATGCTGGTCGCGGTGGCGGAACGCACCCGCGAGATCGGCATACGCAAGGCACTCGGCGCGCGGCGCGGGGACATCGTGCGGCAGTTCCTGGCGGAGTCCGCGACCCTGAGCACCGTCGGCGCCGCCATCGGGGTGGCGCTCGGACTGGCGCTGGCATTCGTGATCGATGCCTCGACCTCGCTCCCGGCCGCCGTCGCGCCGTGGTCGATCGCAGTCGGCGTATTCCTCGGCACGATCGTGGGGATCGTGGCCGGCCTGTATCCGGCGAGCCGCGCGGCGCGGCTCGATCCGATCGCCGCCATCCGGCAGGAGTAGCGATGCGCCTCTCGAACCGGCTGTACAGCACGCTCGAGGGGGTGCTGATCGCGTTCGACAGCATCCGGTCGAACAAGGTGCGTGCTTTTCTGACCATCATGGGCGTGGGCGTCGGCGTCTTCGTCGTCGTCGTCATGGCCGGCGCCGTGCACGGCATCAAGGCGAGCGTGGAGGACGACATCTCTGCCGCGGGCCCGACGAGCTTTTTCATCTTCCGCCGCGGTGATTTCTTCGAGAACTGCGACGGCTCCGACGAAACGTGTCCGTCGCGCCGCAACCCGGCGATCGAGCCTCGCGAAGTCGAGGCGATTCAGCGGCTGCCGAACGTGCTCGCGGCCGCGTCGCACGTGAACGGCTCCGCCGGCTTCAAGTACCGCGACCGCTCGGTGCGCTCGGCGCTCATCGACGCCTACACGGCGAACTGGACGGAGGTCGACGGCGGGACGATCGATCCCGGCCGGAGCTTCACGGCGATGGAGGCGCGCGCCGCCTCACGCGTGGTGATCCTCAACGATGTGCTGAAGGAACGGCTGTTCGGCGAGGCGGAGGCCGTCGGCAAGCACGTGCAGGTGAACGGCATGCCGTACACCGTGATCGGCATCTACAAATCGAGCGTTTCGTTCATCGGGACCCCCACACAGGCGCCGGGCTCGGAGGCCAAGGCCATCGTGCCGCTGGAGACCGGACGACGGCACCTCGACCTGTGGATGCGCGGGCTCGATGTCACGGTGAAGCCCCAGGCGTTTGCCGAACGTGACCTCGTTATGGACGAGGTGATCGCGACGCTGCGTGGACTGCGGGGACTCAAGCCGGCGCAGCCGAACAACTTCGCCGTGATCGGGCAGGACGCCCTGATGGAGCAGTTCAACGGCTTCACGAACAACTTCTTCCTGATCATGATCGCGCTGGCGTCAGTCGGCCTGCTGGTGGGGGGCGTGGGCGTCGTGGCCATCATGATGATCAGTGTCACCGAGCGCACACGCGAGATCGGCGTTCGCAAGGCGCTGGGCGCGACACGCGGCACCATCCTCTGGCAGTTCCTGGTGGAGGCGTCGACGCTGACATCGATTGGCGCGGGCGTGGGCCTCGCAATCGGTGCAGGCCTCATTACGCTAGTGCGCAGTACGACGCCGGTGCCGGCGGCAATCCCCGGTACGGCCGTCGTGATGGCGCTCGTCGGCGCCGCGGTGACCGGCGTGCTCTTCGGCCTGCTCCCCGCGATGCGGGCGGCGCGGCTGGATCCGGTCGAAGCGCTGCGATACGAGTGAATGAACCTGTCACGTCGCGTCCGGGATGTCGGGGGTCGAGTCTGGACTCCTGAAGCCCGGTCACGACCGCATAGTGCGGAATGCAATTCTTCGAAGCCGTTCGCATAGCTCTCTCGCAGATCCGCGCGCAGAAGCTGAAGAGCTTCTTCACGCTGATCGGCGTGACCATCGGCGTGATGTTCCTCATCGCCGTCGTAGCGGTCGTGAACGGGATGGGCCGATACGTGGAGGAGGACTTCGCCGCGAAGTTCCTCGGCGTGAACACGTTCAACCTGCGGCGCTTCCCGGACATTCAGACCGGCGACGTGACGCAGGCCACGTGGCGCGAATGGCAGCGGCGCCCGCCGGTCACCGAGGCCGATGCGTACGCGGTGCGCGCCGCCCTGCCCAACGAGGCGCGGTGGGCGATCGATCACGTCGACTGGATCAACGTCAAGAGCGACTACGTGAACGGCGGTCCGCAGATCATCGCGCACGCCGCGACGCCGGAGCTGTTCGTCATCAAGGACCTCGTCGTGGAGAGCGGCCGAGTCTACACCGAGCAGGAGGAGGCGCTCGGCTCGCCGGTGGTGGTCATCGGGCAGGACGTCGCGAAGCACTACTTCCCCGCCCTCGATCCCGTCGGCCGGGAGATCAAGATGCTCGGCATCCCCTATCGCGTGATCGGCGTACTGGAGCGGCAGGGCTCCGTGTTCGGCCTGTCGCTCGATCTGCAGCTCTTCGCGCCGTTCAACTCGCCGTTGGGTCGTGGTCTGTACTCTCCGCGCCGCGGGCTGTACGGGGTGGTCGTGCAGGCGCCAAGCGATGCGACGCTGACGGAAGCGCGCGAGACGGTGCGGGAGGTCATGCGACGCCGCCGCAAGCTGCATCCGGTCCAGCCTGACAACTTCGCCTTCGAGACGTCGGAATCCGCGCTCACCCAGTGGCAGACGATCAAGCGCTTCCTGGTGCTGGCGGGCATCGTGCTGCCGGCGATCGGTCTCGTCGTGGGCGCCATCGTCATCATGAACATCATGCTCGTCGCCGTCTCCCAGCGTACACGAGAGATCGGGATCCGAAAATCGCTCGGTGCGCGTCGGAGCGACATCATGACGCAGTTCCTGATCGAGTCCGCGACGCTCAGCATCGTCGGCGCGATCTTCGGCATCGGACTCGGCGTCGCTCTGGCCGCCGCGGTGCGCGCGGCGAGCCCCCTGCCCGCGTCCGTGGCCATGTGGTCGATCGTGGTGTCGGTGATCGTGGGGGGCGGCGTGGGCGTCATCGCCGGGATCTATCCGGCCGGGCGGGCGGCGCGGCTCGATCCGGTCGACGCCCTCCGCGCGGAGTAGACCGATGAAACTCGGCAACACCATCCACGCGCTCGGCGAGGGCGTCGTGATCGCGCTCGACTCGATCCGGTCCAACAAGGTGCGGGCGGGCCTGACGATCCTGGGCATCGCCGTCGGCGTGTTCGTCGTCACCGTCATGTCCGCGGCGGTGCACGGCATCAATGCCGGCGTGTCGTCGAGTCTGGCGGCCGCCGGCCCGACGACGTTCTACGTGACCAAGTGGCCCGCGCAGGTGAACGCGTGCAGCGGCTCGGACGACTCGTGCCCGTGGCGGCGGAACGCGCCGCTCACGACTCGCGAGGCGGAGATGCTCGAGCGACTGCCCGCGATCCAGGGGGTCACGGCGCACGTCTCGAGCTCGGCCTCGCTCAAATACCTGGCGCGCGACCTGCCATCGGTTTCGGTCGATGGGTTCACCCCGGGGTGGACCGACGTGACCGCCGGCGAGATGATCGCGGGCCGCAACTTCACCGCGAGCGAGAACGAGAGCGCCGCGGCCGTCGTCGTGCTGAACGACAAGGCGGCCGAGCGCCTGTTCCAGGACACCGACCCGATCGGCAAGGACGTCTCGATCGACAACAAGCCCTTCCGGGTGGTCGGGATCTTCCAGCCGCTCGGGAACATCTTCGAGGGCGGGAGCCGCGGCCGGATCTACGTCCCGTTCGAAACGGCCCGGCGGCGGCTGAACGTCGGCGTGCGGTGGATGGACCTGACGGTGAAGCCGCGCGACGGGGTACCGCAGGACCGGGCGATCGACGATGTGACCGCGACGTTGCGCATCGCGCGCGGCCTGCGCCCCGCGCAGGACAATACCTTCTTCGTCACGACGCAGGAGAAGATCCTCGAGCTGTACGATCAGATCATCGGGGTGTTCTTCCTCGTGATGCTGGTGCTCGGTTCGATCGGACTCATGGTGGGGGGCGTGGGCGTGATCGCGATCATGATGATCAGCGTCACGGAGCGTACGCGTGAGATCGGCGTTCGCAAGGCGCTCGGCGCGACGAGCGGGACGATCCTCTGGCAGTTCCTGGTCGAGGCGGCGACGCTCACGACGATCGGCGCGGTCTCCGGCCTCGTCGTGGGCGGCGCATTGACGTGGCTGATCCGTTCGCAGACCCCGATCGCCGCCGAGATCCCGCCGCTGGCGATCGTGTTCGCATTGATCGCGAGCGCCGGGACGGGGATCCTGTTCGGACTGCTCCCCGCGGCGCGCGCGGCGCGGCTGGATCCGGTCGAGGCGCTGCGGTACGAGTAGGGGATAGGGGTTAAGAAATAGGGGATAGGGGAGAGGGGATAGGGGATGAGGCGAGGGGCAAGGGGCCAGGGGCCAGGAACAACCGATGGGGATCTGGCGGTTCGTTCAACGCGAGCTCGCTGACGGAGCGAGTCCTCGGATCCTGCGAGGGACGTCGCGATAGATTCTCTCGGTTCCCTGGCCCCTGGCCCCTGGCCCCTGGCCCCTGACCTTCAAGCCCGGCCCCTAGCTTCTTGTCGCCCCTCGACGTCCTCCGCGTCGCCCTGTCCCAAATCCGGGCGAACCTGCTGCGGTCGTTCTTCACCCTGCTCGGCATCATCGTGTCGGTGGCGTTCCTCGTCGCCGTCGTCGCCGTGATCCAGGGGATGAACGCGTACGTCCGGGAGAACATCGCGGCCTCGGTCGTCGGCACCAACGCGTTCCAGGTGCGGCGGACGCCGATTCAGATCGGCTTCTTCGACGACGAGGCGTGGGACCGGATCCGCCGCCGTCCGCGCATCACGCGCGAGGACGCCGAGCGCGTGGCCGCGGCGCTGCCTGACGCAGAGGCGGTGGCGATGGTCTCGGGCTGGCCGACGCCGCAAGCCGATGTCGTCTACGGCGACCGCACCGTCGGCGACGTGCTCATCTGGGGCGTCACCGCCCCCTATCAGATCGTGCAGGACTACCGCTTCGATGCCGGGCGCCCGCTCACCGACATCGACGTGCGCGAGCGACGCTACGTGGTTGTGATCGGGGCCGATGTGGCCGAGAAGCTCTTTCCGACGGTGGACCCGATTGGCAAGCCCGTGCGCATCCTGGGCGAGCGATTCACCGTCGTCGGGACGGTCGCGCGCAAGGGCCGCGTGCTCGGACAGTCCTTCGATGGTTTCGTAATGTTGCCGCTCTCCACGTTCGAGATGATGTACGGCCGGCGCCTGACGACGACGATCTCCGTCAAGATGCCCGACGCCGAGAACGTCGCCGCGGGGATGGCCCGCGCCGAGGAGGCGATGCGCATCGCGCACCGGCTGCGCCCCGATCAGCCCAACGATTTCTCGGTCGAGACGGCGGACGCGCTGGTCGACTTCTGGCGGACGCTGACCCGGGTCCTGTTCAGCGTGATCCCCGCGATGGTGGCGATCGGCATCGTCGTCGGTGGCATCGTCATCATGAACATCATGCTGATGTCGGTCAACGAGCGAACCCGTGAGATCGGGATTCGCAAGGCGGTCGGCGCGCGGCGGGCGGACATCCGGCGGCAGTTCCTCGTCGAGTCGACGGCGCTGTCGATCCTGGGCGGCGTGGTGGGCGTCGCGCTGGGCGCCGGCTTCGCGCTGCTCGTCGGTGCCGTGAGCCCGCTGCCGGCGCGGATCACCTGGTGGTCGGTGGCGGTGGCGCTCGCCCTCGGCGCCGGTGTGGGGGTGGCGTTCGGCGTGTACCCGGCGTCCCGCGCCGCGCGGCTCGATCCGATCACGGCCATGCGCGCGGAGTGAGATGCACTTCCACGCGCTGCGGGAGAACGTGACCATTGCGATCGCCACCCTGCGGTCGAACCTGCTCCGCTCCGCGCTGACGGTGCTCGGCGTCGTGATCGGGGTCAGCACCGTGATGACGATGGCAGCGATCGTGCAGGGCGTCCGCGACCAGATCATCGCGACCATCGAGATCGCGGGGCCGACGACGTTCTACGTGATGAAGGCCTTCTCGCAGACGCCGCTCAACCCCGAGGCGCTGCCGAAGTGGGTGCGGATCCGTCCGGATCTGCACCCGCGTGAGGCAGAACGGATCCAGCAGCTTCCGGAGATCGACTACGCGGCCACCTGGGCGCAGCTCTTCGGCGCGGTGGAGTACCGCGGGACGCGCACGCAGACGCTGACGTTCTTCGCCGCGGACGACCGGTACCAGGAGGTGCAGGGCGGCGAGCTCGTGGCGGGGCGGTGGTTTACCAAGGCAGAGCTTTCCGGCGGCGATGCGGTCGTCGTGCTGGAGGAGGATGCGGCGCGGCGGCTGTTCGGCCTGCAGGACCCGTTAGGGCGGCGGATCGGCATCTCCGGACGGCCGGCGACCGTGATCGGCGTCTACCAGCGGCCGAAGAACATCTTCGAGCCGCCGGGCCAGGTCGTCGGGGCCATCGTGCCCTTCCTGATGGCGGAGCACCAGTTCCGCATCGACAAGACCAACGCGCTCTGGATCGTGGTGAAGCCGCACGCCGGCGTGTCCGTGAGCGATGCGCAGGACGCCGTGACGGTGGCGCTCCGCAACATGCGGCACCTGCGCCCATCCGATCCCAACACGTTCGATCTCATCACGCAGGATCAGATCCTCGACGTGTTCAACAGCCTCTCGTCGGTCTTCTTCCTCGTCATGATCGTGCTGTCGAGCGTGGCACTGCTGGTCGGGGGAATCGGCGTGATGGCGATCATGATGGTGTCCGTCACCGACCGCACGCGGGAGATCGGCGTTCGCAAGGCGCTCGGCGCGCGCCGCCGCGACATCATGCTGCAGTTTCTCGTGGAAGCGGCAACGCTCACGGGCATCGGGGGATTGCTCGGGATCGCGCTCGGGCTTGGCTTCGGCCGCGGCATCACCTCGCTGATGGACATCGAGGCACCGGTCCCCCTCTGGTCGGCCGCGGTGGCGGCGCTGGTGTCGGTGGGCATCGGGCTGGTCTTCGGCCTGCTGCCCGCGAACCGTGCGGCGAGGATGGATCCGGTCGAGGCCTTGCGGCACGAGTGAGTCGGTTGGCAAATCGGGCTGACCGCCGTCTGCCCACTTCCGATTTCCCCGTTCCCGATTCCCGAGGCCGCCTCCGGTCTCTAGCTTCCGCGCCATGACTCCGGTCTCTCTGCTCGCCATCGCCGCTCACCCCGACGACGTGGAG
>DATHUW010000145.1:0-39059 GCA_035461825.1 Gemmatimonadaceae bacterium | reverse complement strand
GAGGGCGACGCCCGCCCGCGCCGCCGCGGGCGCCGCGGCGGCCGCCGCTTCCGGTCCGACGGCGACGGCAAGCCGCGCGGCGACGACCCCTCGACGTCCTGACATGGCCCGCTTCTACCTCACGACCGCCATCGACTACGCCAACGGCGATCCGCACCTCGGTCACGCGCTCGAGAAGATCGGCGCCGACGCCATTGCGCGGTACCACCGCATGGCGGGCCACGACGTGCATTTCCTGATGGGCATGGACGAGCACGGCATGAAGGTCGCGCAAGCCGCCGCGGAACGCGGCGTCGCGCCGCAGCAGCAGGCGGACGACATTGCCGAGCGGTTCCGTGCGCTGTGGTCGCGGCTGTCCGTGAGCTACGACCAGTTCATCCGCACCACCGACCGCGCCCACAAGGACGGCGTGCGCGCCCTGATCGAACGGTGCCTCACGCGCAGCCCTCAGGACTTCTACGAGAAGAGCTACGAAGGCTGGTATTGCGTGGGGTGCGAGCTGTTCAAGCGCGACGATGAGATCGAAGATGGCCGGTGCGTGCTCCACCCCACGCGCGAGCTGCAATGGACCGAGGAGCGCAATTGGTTCTTCCGCCTGACGAACTATCAGGAGTTCCTCGAGGCGCTCTTCCGGGAGCAGCCCCGCTTCCTCGAGCCGGAGAGCCGGCGCAACGAGATGCTGCGGCTGCTGGAGAGCGGGCTCGAGGACATCTCGATCACGCGGGCGCGGCTCGCATGGGCGATCCCGTTCCCCCGCCCCACCTCCGACGGCGTCGAGCAGGGCACCTGGGTCTGGTTCGACGCCTTGCCGAACTATCTCACGGCGACGGGATTCCCGGCGGCCGGCTACGAGGCGCGCTGGCCCGCTCAGCTCCACGTCATCGGTAAGGACATCACGCGGCTCCATACCGTGATCTGGCCGGCGATGCTGCAATCGGCGGGGCTCCCGCTCCCCGAACGCGTGTGGGCGCACGGCTTCGCCTACTTCCGCGGCGAGCGGTTCAGCAAGTCGGCCGGCGTCAGGCTCGACCTCGAGGAGGCCCTCGGGCGCTTCGGCCCCGATGCCTTCCGCTACTTCCTCCTCCGCGAGGTGCCGTTCGACGCCGACGGCAACTTCAGCTGGGAGCGATTCGAGGAGCGCTACACCGCCGAGCTGGCGAACGCGCTCGGCAACCTCGCGAGCCGCGCCACGGCCATGGTCGAGAAGTACTTCGGCGGCACCGTGCCCCAGGGCGCGCGGGGCGAGGTGGACGCGGCGGACCTCCGGGACCTCGACGCCTATCACGCCGCCATGGACGGCACGCGCGGCTATCCCCTCCACCTGGCCCTCGACGCCGTCTGGCGCTCCGTGGCACGCGCCAACGAGTTCATCCAGAATTCGGCGCCGTGGACCGTTGCCAAGGATCCGTCACGGCGCGGCGAGCTGGAGACGATCCTCGCGACCGCCTGCCGGCAGCTCACGCGTCAGGCGGTATGCCTCGCGCCATTCATGCCGACGAAGAGCGACGAGCTCTGGGCGCGCATCGGCGCAAGCGGATCCGTGCACGACCAGCGGTTCGCCGCACTGCCATCTCTCGATCCATCCGGCTGGACCGTTCAAGCTGGTTCGCCACTCTTTCCTCGCGAGAATCCGGCTCCGGCCGCATAGCCCGACTCGGTCGCACGCACGTGGCTGACGGCGCGGAACGCGCCGTCTACCCCGGCGTTCTCGCCGGCGGCCCGTGGGGTGCTTGACGCCGTCGCGCCCCCATTCCTTTATTGCGATTGGACGCTCCGGTGCCGCCCATGCGGCCATATCGAGGTCGCGTCCGCCGGCGCACCGTAGCCCCGCGCACTCGCCAGACGACGGACGCCGGCACGCCCCCAACCGCACGCCGTCCCGGGCCTCCCGCAGAGCGGCGCCACGCTGGAGATGCACGATGCACACGCGCTCCACGCTCCGTCTGATTCGCCTTCGGGCCCCCACGGTGCTGTTCGCTGCCGCGATGCTGGTCGCGGGATGCGGCAAGCGCCCGTCGGAGACCGCACCGTCGCCACAGCAAGGTCAGGATGCAGAAGTCGAGGTCTTCAGCGCGGTCTGGCCGCAGGGCGCCGTCGTGCCGATCGAGGTGCAGAACCATCATACGCTCGACCTTACGATCTACGTGGTGCAAAGCGGCAAGTCGCAGCGGGTGGGGATGGCCACCGCCGCCAAGTCGACGTTCATCCGCCTTCCGGTCCGCCACCTCGGCCCCGGCAACGAGTTGCTGCTGATGGCCCACGCGATCGGCGCCGCGCGCCGGCTCCAGAGCGAGCGTCTGGTGGTCATGCCCGGCCAGCGCGTGGTCTGGACCATCGACAGCGGATTCCGGCACCAGAGCTCGGCGGTGTGGGAGTAGGGGACGGGGGACGGGGGGCGAGGGGCGGAGGGGTCAGGGACGAGCGGAGGGGGCCAGGGGCCAGGGGCCAGCGGGCCAGGGGCCAGGGGCGCAACCCGAGTCCTCTCCACAACGGGGCCAGATCACGAACTTCCGCGCTCCTAACGAAACAGGCGTGCTCGCAGAGCACGCCTGAGTCCTATTCCCCTCGCCCCCCGCCCCTCGTCCCTAGCTTTTTCCCGGCGGCGCGAACTCCACGCTCGGCGCCTCACGATTCGCCGGATCGCTCACCTCGTAGTACTCCCGTTCGTCCGCACCGATCACCTTTGCCGTGAGATTGGTGGGAAACCGCCGCAGCAGCGTGTTGTACTGCTGCACCGCCTCGTTGTAGTCCCGCCGTGAAACCGCGATCCGGTTCTCCGTGCCGGCCAGCTCGTCCTGCAGCCGGATGAACGTCTGGTCGGACTTGAGCTCCGGATACGCCTCCGCGATCGCCAGCAGCCGGCCTAACGCGCTTCCCACCGCCGCGTTGGCATCCGCCATCTGCTGCGGATCGCCGCTGCGGATGGCGCCGAGCAGCCCGGCGCGCGCGTTGGCGACGTTCGTGAAGATCGCCTCCTCCTGCTGCGCGAACCGCTGCACCGTCTGCACCAGATTCGGAATCAGGTCGGCCCGCCGCTGCAGCTGCACCTCGATCTGGCTCTTCTGCGCGGCGGCGTTCTCGTCGAGCTCCTGAATGCGGTTGTAGCCGCATCCGGTGGTCAGCATGACGAGTGGCACGAGCGCGATCATCCACCGAGCTTTCATCCCGTTCCTCCGTGTGCGATCGCCGGCCGTGCGGCGCGCCCCGCGGCGCGTCAGGCCGGCGTGAACGTCAGGTTGACCACGTACTTGCCCGGCCGGACGGCGCCACGCCCGAGCCGCCAGGCGTCCTTCGCCCGCTCGTTCAGGCACCGATTCACCGCGGCGCCGGCGCTCGACGTCCAGCTGTCGTTCTCGACACGCGCGTCGGTAATGCCATCCGCACCCACCGTCACGACCACCGCCACGCCGCCCCGCAGCGTGGGATCCGCCTTCTGGCCGAATTCCTGGTAGCAGAACTGCGTGAACGACTGCTCGCGCGACACCGCCTCCATGAGCGGCGGCGGCGCCGGCGGGATCGGGGAGGGCCGCACAGCCTGACGAGGCGCCGGCCGGGCCGGCTGCGTGTCGGGCACGGGAGGAGGCAGGTTCGTGTCCAGCGAGTCGAAGTCCACCGGCGTCGTATCCATCGCCATGGGCGATGCCGTGTCGACCGGGGGCTCGTCGTCGTCCCCGGGACATCCCGCGAGCACGAAAACCCCTGCAGCGAGGAGCGCGATGCGTTTCATGGGTGTGAGGCGAACTGGTCGAGATGGGCCTTGAGCTTCCCGGTCTCCACAAGATAGCGGTCGAGGAGCCCGGGCGCGTCGGCGGCGTTCACTCGGACGTCCCCACGCACATGCCGCACCATCCGGACGAACGGCGTCGTGTCCACGCCGCTCAGGCTCGCCACGCGCTCGCACAGAGCCTCGCTGGTCGCCGGCGGCCGCTCCCCGTGCAGCCGGACCGCCGCGCGGAACAGCACGAGGAACGTGCTCAGGCTCGCCTCAAGCAGCTCCACGAGCGCGGCCTTTCGTCCGGCCGCCGCCAGCACTCCCTGCCGGAGCTGAATCAACTTGCCCATCACCTGCTGCTCGAGCTGCAGACGCAGGTGCTCGCGATCCACGATCCGGTCTTCCTCGGGAAGGGAGCCGTGCATTACGCGGTGGTGCTCGAGAATGTCCGCGTACTCCATCGGGAACACGTCGGCCGATTCGCTCCATTCCTCCTCGGTCAGCGTCAACGGCGCGGGATTCCCCGCCTTCGCCCACGCCTGCGCCACGGGGCCTTCCCGCTCGAGCGCCGCCACGTCCAGCCGGCGAACGAGCACCAGCACGTTCACGTCGCGCGGATCGCGGAGCCGCTCGCCGCCCGCGGCGGAACCGTACACGACCACCGCCCGCAGATCGTCCCCGTGCGCCTGACGAAGCCGGTCGATCAGGTCCTCGATCTTCATGTCCGCCCGGTGTTGAGTCCGCCTCGCGTCCCGCGTCGCGCGTTGCGCATCGCCGTCGTCACCAGCTCGATCCTCCCCCGCCGCCACCGAATCCTCCTCCTCCACCAAAGCCCCCAAACCCACCGCCTCCCCCGCCGAATCCGCCGCCGCCGCCCCACCCGCCGGAGCTCCATCCGCCCCCTCGCCTGCCGCCGCGGCCCATCTGCGAGAGGATGATCCACGGCAGCACGTCCATCACCCCGCCACGCCCTCCCCGACCTCCGCGCCCGCCCCGGCGACCCGCCGTGGCTGCGAACAGAATGAACAACGCCACGAACAAGAGGAAGGGGGCCATCGACGGTGGCGACTGGCCCCGCGGACTGCGCGGCTGGGCCACGCGCACCGTCGGGTCTACCGTGAAGCCGAACTCCTGCGCGAACCGGTCGGCAACCCGCTGCGTCACCAGCGCGAGACCGCCGCTGTAGTCGCCCGCCGCGAACCGCGGCGTCGCCTCACGGCAGATGTCTCCGGACATCGCGTCGGTGATGAACCCCTCGGCCCCGAAGCCCACCTCGATGCGGCATTCCCCGCGGCCGCTGGAATTCGTCTCCTTGGGAACGAGCAGGATCACGACGCCGGTGTTGCGCTGCGCATCCCCTGGCTGTCCCATGGCACCGACTCCCCACTCGCGCCCGATGCGTAAGGCGAGATCGGCGGCGGGTAGCTGGCCGGCATCGGCAATCGTCACGACCGCGATCTCGCCCCGAGACTTGGTGCGCACGTCGCGGATGATCGCGTCCATGCGCGCCTCGTCCTCCGCGCCGATCACGTCGGCGAAATCGTTCACGAACCCGCGCGGCTGCGGAAGCGGCGTCGCTTGTAGCAGCAGTACGGCCCAGATAGCTTGCGTCACTCCATGAAGCACCGGTCGGTCTCCCTCCTGCACACAACGGCATGCGATTCGTGAGGCGGCGCGCCCGCGGCGCGGCACTCGCGCTCGTGCTCCCGCTCAACGCCGCGTGCGGCGACGCGCGAGGGTCTCTCGTCGTGGTCTCCGATACTACGGCCGCGGCGGCGTCGCGGGTAGTGGCGCTGCCGTTCGACCCGGCCGAGCTGCCCGCCGCTGCGCCGGCGACGATCCCCGGCGGCCCGCTGGGCGACAGCGTTAGGCTCGCCCTCGCGCGTCGCGATTCCGTCGCGCGGGCCGACGCCGCCTTCCAGGAGGTTCGCCGCACCGCGAACGACGCCGCCCGCGCCCTCGCCCCCCTCGACCGCCGCTCCGCCGACTACGCCGGCCGCTTTGCCGCGTGGACCGCGCTCGCCGACTCCGCGGAGCGCCTGCGCGCCAGCCGCGACGCGCACACCCGGCGCCTTGCCGCCCTCGTCGCACGGCTCGGCGACCACGCCGCTCTCCTGGGATCGGGGCCGCCCACCCGACCGCGTGCCGCCGCCGACAGCGCAGCCCGCCCCACCGGCCGGAGCATCGCCGAGGCGGCCCTGGCGCGCGGGGTGGCGACGCTGGAGCTGGCCCCCGGCCCATGGTGGATCACGCCCGTTACGGAAGACGGCGCACTGCGGCTGCCGGCCGTGCGCCGCGAGGTGACCGCGCGGTCGAAGGATACGGTGGAGTTGAAGTAGCGCCTGAAGACCAAGCCGCCCCTGGGCCCAAAACAAAAGCGCGCTCGAAGAGCGCGCCGAGTCCACCCCGTCCCCCGTCCCGCGCCCCCCGTCCCCCGCCCTCCTCACCCCGCCGGTGTGAAGTTGAACGAGAACCCGTACGGTCCCTCTCCCGTCGAGGACGACGGGAAGCGCCAGCGTCGAATCGTGTTCCGGATGCACGCCTCGGACTCCGAGACTCCGGTTCCCGACCACGTCCGCCGCGCGATGTCCACGTTGGACACCGCGCCATTCCCCGCCACGCGGATGTCGACCGCCACCGACCCAGCGAGGCGCGGGTTCACCTTCAGCCCGTGCTCCTGGTAGCAGAATCGCAGCTGCGACTCGCGACTCCGCACGAAGCTGCCGAGCTCGCCCACATCCCGGCCCGGTCCACCGCCCACCGGCGGGGCCACGACGCGCGGCGCGGCGACAGCCACCTCGGCGCGGCCCACTCCGCCCCCGCCCGCACCACTCCCCACTCCGCCGATCCCCGCCGTCCCTTCGCCGCCGGCACCGAGTCCGCCGCGGCCGGGAGTCCGGGAGCCGCTGCCGCCCTCGCCAGTCGCAAGCACCGCGCGTCCACCTCCGGTGCCACCACCGGTTCCGCCGGTGCCGCTCGACACGTCGACGCCGCGCAGGATGTTCGACACGTCGCCGACCATCCCGCCGCTGCCCGAGCCCGCGCCGGTGCCGAACGCCGCGCCGATCTCCGCCGCTGTCCGCTGGCCGCCGCCCTGCCCTCCGCCCCCGGTCCGCTGCGGCTGCGGGCGCGCCGTCTGGGGCTGCGGAGTGGCCACGGGTGAGCGCGTGACGGGCGCCTCGGGGATCGCCTCGGGCGGCGGGTCCTCGAAGGTGAGTGTCACCCCACGCTCGCTCTCCGGCAGCAGCTCGAACTTGGGGGGCGCGGGAGGGAACATCCAGACGAGCAGCAGCCAGCCGACGCCAACGATCACCGCGATGACCCACGATCCCACGAGCGCACGCCCCTCATCTCCCATGACCTCCCACCGGAGATCGCGGGTGAACGTCGCATCGTCTCGCGGGCGCCGCGGGGGCACCGTCTTTACTTCGGCCATTCCTCAGTTCCCTGCCGTCTGCACGGCCTGCTCGGTCTTGTTGACCTGGAGCGACAGCGTATTGAAGCCCGCAACGCGGGCTGTCTGGATCATCCGCGACATGAGGACGTACGGCATTTCGCGGTCCCCCTGAATCGCCAGCGGGGTCGGCACCGACCGCTCGCTCGGGATGTCGTTCGCGGTGCGGATCGAATCTGCCTTGCCCTTGAGCACGGCATAGAGCTCCGGCACCACGAGCGGCTGGTTGGGCATGGTCGACTGCGCCTGCGCCGCCTGCCCGGTGCCCATCACTGGATCATCGCCGAGGGTGATCATGGAACTGCTTATACCCAGGGTGAGCTGGTCATGTGCCGCGGTTCCCACGATCGAGCTCGGGAGATTCACTCCAGGGACAACCATGCTGAGCTCGCCGACCGTCTGTGTCGTGATGGCGAAGAACACGATCGCGACGAGAGTGTCCACGAGCGGGACGAGGTTGAGCTCGGTGATGCGAAACTTGGCGAACTGAGACGCCCGACGTGCCGCACGGGCCTCGCGAGCGCGGCTCATCGTGCCGCTCCGGGCTCTTGCCCCTCGCGGGCGCGAGAGCCGAGCGCTATGCCCCCGTATCCGACGATCCGAAGCCGCTCGAGCACTCGCACGACAGTGTCGTAGTCGACGTTGTCATCGGGCACGACCAGCACGTCGTCGTTCTGCGGGAAGTCGGCGCGCACCTGCCGCATGAGCCCCTCGAGCTGCGCGAAGGACGTGTCGGTCAGCCCGGCGATGCGGCGGTTGAGCCCCTCGGAGTGCTCCACCTGCAGGCCGGTGCGATCGACCCGCACCGCGAGCAGCAGGTTGAGGAGACGCTCCGGCGAGCGCTGCGCCGCCTGGGCCTGCGTGACGACGGCTGGCGGGAGGGCGAGATCGAACGAGGTGAGCGCGGCGAGCGCGGCTCCCGTGTAGGTGGCCACGCTGAAGAACACGATGGACGTCAGGATGTCGATGAGCGGCACGAGGTTCAAGCCCCCGTGCGCGGTCATGGACGCGCGCTCGCGGCGGCGGAGCTTGGACGTGTGAAAGCGCGAAGACATCGCGAAGGATCCCGTTGCGGTGCGTCAGCGTGCCAGCGCCGGGCGGCGGCGCGAGCGGCGCCGCTGCCTAGCGATGGCCGAGGCGGACGTCGGGACGGTCAACCAACGCGTTGATCAGCCGGACCGAGAACTCATCCACCTGCTCGATGATCGTTTCCGCCTGGCTCACGAGATAGGCGTGCGCTACCGTGAGCGGCACCGCCGTGAGCAGACCGAACCCCGTCGCGTTCAGCGCGATCGCGATACCGGTCGCCAGGCCCGCGGAACGCGCGGCTGCCTCGACCTCGGCCACGGAGCCGAACGCCTCGCGGAGGCCGAAGATCGTCCCGATGAGACCGATCAGCGTCGCCACGTTCGCCAGCATCGGGAGGTAGTGCAGCCGCCGCGTGAGGCGCGGCAGCACCGCGAGCGCGGCGGCGTCGGCCACGTTCTGCAGGTCCGCCTCATCGCGCGTGCGGCTGCGCAGGATCAACAGCCCCATGTCGGGGAGCACGGCCTTGTGCTGCGTGCACAGGCGTATGGCCTCCTCGATCTTCCCGGCCCGGACCAGCTGAATCACCCGGTCGATGAACGCCCGCCCGTTGATCTTGGAGCGGATCACGATCGTGTAGAGCCGCTCCAGGAAGATGGCGAGTCCCGCGATCGCGACCGCGAGAATGAAATACATGACCGGACCGCCGGCCCTGAACCATTCGACAATGGCGCCCATGTGCGCGCGTCCTCCGAATCCGTCGGGTGGTGCGTGAGTGCTGAGAGCTCAGCGTGAGGGAGCAGGAGACGTGCCGGGCGGCCGCACCGTGGTGTCGGGCCGCACCTGCCGTTGCCGTTCCCGGATCGCCTGCTCCAACGAATCGAGCTGCCGTTTTCTAGCCGTGTCGATCGAATCGATGCGGGCGCGACGCGCCTCCAGCTCGCGGCGCAGCGCCTCGATCTCCTCGTTCTGCGTGGCCGGCGGCACGGCCGCCGTGTCGACCAGCCCTCCGGGCGGGCGAGCCGCCGGAGGCGTCTGCGGCGTCACCGCCGCGCCGGTCGCCGGCACCGCGCCACCCGTCACGGAGGGCATCGAGTCGGTCGGCATAACGCCTCGGACCTCGTTCCTACTGACGATCTGGTAGGCCGGGAGTATCACCGGCCAGAATTGATGATCGTAGAACGCGGGTACCAGCACCTGCGTGGAGAATTCCGGTACTTCCCGCGGCCGTACCGTGACGATCTGCGGCGTCGGAACCTGGCCGCGAATTTCGATCGTCTGCCGCTGCGCATCCGCCGGATGCGCCACGGCGAAGCCGGCGAGCGCCAGCGCGCCCGCGGCCAGAAGTGGGGCGCGCATCACTCCGTCCCTCCCGGTGGCGTATCGGGCACGTTCCCGGCCAGTGCCTCACGAGCCCGGTCCACCCAGACGTTGCTGAAGCCGTCGGTCTGTGCCTTCTCGATGAGCGACCGCCAGGTGCTGCGCGCCGCCTCGTAGTTCTGCTCGGCCTGCTGCGCCGAGCCCTGCTGCGCCGCCGCCCGCTGCTCCTCGTTGAGCGCGCTCGGGAGCTGCACGTTCTCCAGGAACCTCCCGTACTCCCACTGGGCCAGCCCGACGTAGTACGTCGCCGCGGCGAGCCACTCGGGCGATCCGGACTGGATTGCCCGCGTGAAGTGGCCGTTCATGGTCCGCAGCAGCGACTGCTTGCGCGCGGAGGCCCGCTGGACTCCCGCCGCCGTGAGCTGCTGCACCGAGGGGATGACCAGGCGCACGCGCTGGTAGTCGTCGAAGAGCGCCTGCCCCTGCCGGAACGCCTGCTCGCCCGCCCTCGCGGCGCACTCTGCGCGCAGGTCGGCGGTCGGGTTGCGGCAGAGCTGCGCGAGCTCCGTGCGTGCCGCCACCGTGTCGCCCGAGGCACGCAGCAGCTCCAACCGCGCCTGTCGAGCCGCGCCGGCCCGCTCGTCACGGGGAAACCGCTGCACGAACACGCCGAACACGCGGGCCGCCTCCCCCTGCGCGTCCGCCTCACGATAGGCGAGTGCTGCATTGTACAACGCGCCCGCCGCCCGCGTGTCGCGCGGGAACTGGGTCGCGAACTGCTCGTAGGCCTCGGCCGCCTCGCGGTGCCGCCGTAGCGTGTCGAGCGTCACGGCAAGCCGGACCATCGCGTCGGCTTTCGCCTCGCCTGCCGGCGCGTTGGCGATCGCCTCGCGCAAGGCGTCCACGGCCTCCTCGCGGCGCCCCATCTCTACCAGCAGCCGCGCGGCCAGCATCTGGTACTGGCTCCGGTACTGATAGGTCGGGTACTGCTGGGCCAACCGGCGCGACAGCTCCACCGCGCGCGACCGTGCCTCGCGCGACGCGCTCTCGTCGCCCCGCGCGCGAGCGGCGCTGTCGGCGAGCATGTAGGTCTCGATCGCATTGCGGAGGGCGTCGGCCGAGCGTGCGTCCCCCGGGTTGCGCTCGGCGTAGGCGACGTAGACCTCCTCAGCTGCTCGGCGGTATTCGCCCTGCCTGACGAGCGTGTCCGCGAAGCTCGTCGCCGCCGCGGCGCGAATCCGCGTGATCGAATCCGCCAGCGCCCGCCGGCCCGTCTGCGCGGCGACCTGTCCGGCCTGCTCCCACTGCGCCTGGGCCTCCCCGTACTGTCCCTGCCGGTAGAGCGCGTCGCCGATCAGCTTCTGCGCGCTCGGCGTGAACGCGTCGTTCGGATAGCGCTGCGCGTACGTGCGGAACGCATCCGCCATGACGTCCCAGCGCTCCGTCTCCGAGGCGCGGCGCCCCTTCTGGATGAGGGCGCGCTTCGCCGTCTCCGACTGCGGGAACGCCGCGACGTAGCGGTCGATCGCGCCGAACAACGCGTCCTGCGCGCTCCGGTCGGTCCGGCTGCGCACGAGCGCGGAGTCCAGCGCCACGATGGCGTTCTGCCCTGCCGTCTCCGCGATGGCCGGATCGCCGCTCTCGTAGCGATAGGCGGCATTGACGTACGCCTCGCCGGCGCGCGCGTACTCGCCCTGGCCGAATAGCGCCTCGCCGTGGAGGAACGACACGCGCTGGGCGCTGTCGGAGCGCGCGTATTCGGCCAGATAGCGACCGTACAGCTCCGCCGCCCGCGCGTACAGCGCGCGGTCGCGCCGTGCCTGCTGCGCGCGGTTCAGCGCATACTGGCCGGCCTGCCGGAGCGCATCCTCGCGCGCGGCATTTGCCTCGTCGAGCAGCCCGGGATTGGCGCGCGCCCACTCGGAGAGCGGCCCGAACCGTTCCACGAGCGCGAGCCGCGCCTCCTGCGCGCGCTCCGGCTCGAGCATCCGGTTCTGATAGATGTCCACGACCTCGATCTGCGCCGCCAGCGCCAGCGAGTCCGTCGGCGCTTCGGCGATCACCGCCTGGTAGGCGTCCACCGCGCGGACGAAGTCGCCCTGGTCGCGCAGGCTCTGCGCGACCCGCTGGAGGACCGGCAGCTTGAACGCCGTGTCCCGGCTGGCGAAGTACTGCTGCGCCGCCTCCGCGCCACCGACCTGCGTGAACGCGATCGCCATGTAGTCGAGCGACTCGCTACGCAACCCCAGCTCCGCCTGACGCTCGGGGGTCAGCCGGTCGTACTCACGCACGAGCCGCCCGAACACCTCGACCGCCTGACGATACTCGTCCTGGCTGGTCCGGCTCGCCTGGTTGTAGTAGGCCCAGCCAAGCTTGTAGAGCGACAGGAAGTAGAGGTCCGACCCCGGCTCGGCCGTGCGTACCGCCTGTTGGTAGGCCTGTGCCGCGCGGGCGAACGCCGCGCGGCGGGCATCGCCGCGCTCACGCGCTGCCACCTCGAAGTGGGCGTCGCCGAGCCGGAACAGCGCCTCGGTGCCGTAGCGAGTGGTATCGCCGGACCGCTCCGTGACGAGCGCGAACATGCGCGTCGCTTCGGCGTGTCGCTGCATGCGAGTGTACAGCGTCCCTAACGTGTAGGCCGCCGCATCCCGGCGCGGGAAGTCCGGGTAGTTGCGGACGAGATCCTCGTAGAAGCGGATCGCGTCCTCGTATTCCGGGCGAATCGGCACGTCGCCGGCGACCGTGTCGGCGCCCGCGGCGCGCTGCGCGGCATCGAACTCCGCATCCGCGCGCCGCACGAGCAGCTCGCCAAGCTGGAACAGCGCCTGCGGGCGCAGCGGGCTCTCCGGATAGCGCGAGACGAACGTCCGCAGCTTGGCGATCGCCGTGTCGCGCGCCGGTTCCGGCGCCGTGCGCGAGGCCATGGCCACGCGCGCGTCGGGCGTCTGCGCGGCCGCGGTCGTGGCGAGCAGCACGGCGGCGCATCCCGCCGAGAAGAGACCGGACACCCGCATGCGCATCACTCGGGACTCGGCGCGCCGCTGCCGCCGGCGCCGCCGGGGCCCGGCCCCGGAGTCGCCGCCGGGCCCGGCCCGACCGCCTTCAGGAAGGACGCGCTCGCGGCGCCGAACTCGGCCGCCTCGGTGTCGCGTCTGGCAATGGTGAGCAACTGCTCCGCGCGCGCCCGAAGCTCCGCCTCCACCGCCAGCACCACCGCGCCTTCCGCCGTCGCGCGCGCGGCTTCCGCCGACGCGACCGCGGCCCGGGCCGCCCCCGTGCGCTCCGTTTCCGTGGCGCGCATCCGCGCCACCTCGCTCGCGAGCAGGTCGTTCGTTTCCGCGATCGTCGCGCGGGTGCCCGACACGAGGGCCTCCGACTCCGCGATATGGGCGCGCACCGTGTCGCGCAGCCGCATGACCGGATGGCGCGCGAACGCGCGGTCCAGCCCGCTCATCACGTTCTCGGCCATCCGTTGATAGGTGAGCGCCGTCTCGCGCTCGATCCGTATCAGGTTCGCATCGTCGGGGGTCAGCAGCTCGCCGACCGATGCCCGAACGCTGTCCGCCCGACGCACGTTCTCGGCGGCCTCGGTGGCCACCGCGCTCGCCTCGCGCTGAATCAGCTCGCGCAACCGGCCGTGCTCCTCATCCGCCGCCTGCACCACGCGGCTCAGCGAGTCGCGGGTCGCCGTCAGCTCGGTGGACACGGTGTCGAGCCGCGCCGCCGCTTCGCCGAGCAGCACCTGCAGGCGCTCGATGAGCGCGAGCTTCGCGTTGTGCGAGGCCAGCTGCTCCGCGAGCCGGTGCCGAGCGAGCGCGACGGCCACATCCGCCTCCCGCAGCGCCTGCGAGCGCCGCAGGAATTCGGTTCGCGTCGCGCCGCCCGCGTCGAAGACGTAGGCCACCCGTCGGGGAAACGCCGGACCGGCGGAGGCCGCGATGGAGTCGAGCCGCGGGGCGACATCGTCCAGCGCCACGATCTCCGGCCGCAGCTGCTCCGGCGGCGTGACCGGCGCCGCCGATCCTAACGCCTGCGCGATCGATGCCTGGTCCATGCCGAGGTTGTCGGGCACCGACAGGGTCTTGCCCTCCGTCGGGGCCTGAAGGAACAGCATCGTGGCGGCCCGCGCCCGCACGAACGCCCGTGCCGCCTCGCTCACCGCGCCGGCCCGATCCTGCCGCAACCCCTCGACGTCGCGGCTCACCGAGTCGGCGATCCGCTGGAAATGCCGCCCCGCGTCGTCGAGTCGTCCCTGCTGCAGCAGCACCTGGCCAACCATCAACCGCGCCTCATCGCGCTCCGGCAGCTCCGGAAAGCGCGTGGCGAACGCCGTGAACGCCTGCGCCGCGGGCTCCAGCTGCGAGGACTTGTACAGCGACCAGGCGCGCGTGAGCATCGCCTGCGATGCCAGGCCGCCGCTCTCCGCCACCCGCGCCGCGGCCGCGGTCGCCACGTCGTACTGTCCGCGCTGATAGGCGAGCTGCGCGATCGTCAGGTGCACCTGATCCGCGAAGTCGCCGAGCGCATCGCCGGAAAGCGCCTGGAGGGCCGAGATGGCGGCCTGCGCCTGCGACGTGTCCCCCGCCATCAGAGCGAGCGCGCCCATGTACCGCGCATACCCGCCGTACGCCCCGCCGCTCTGCGCCGCGGCCGTGAACGCCTGCTGCGCGGCGGCATGGCTGCCCAGTCGGTAGTGGGCGAGTCCGGCGACCAGCGACGCGACCCCGCGGTCCTGCGCCCCGACATCACCCGCGAGCGACACGGCTTCCTGATAGGCGCCGCGTCGATACGCGTCGAGCAGCAGCTGAAGCCGGAGGACCGGCGCGTAGCGCGTGTTGCCCGACTCCAGCAGCCCGAGCGCGGTGCCGCGGAAGGCGTTCGCCATGCCGAGCCGGTTGTAGGACTCCGCGAGCAGGAACTGGATCTCGGCGGCGCCGTACGTGCCCTGGGGGCCGGGCGGGGGCACCTGACCACTGGCATGGAGCGCCCGCAGGCGGCTCAGCGCGGCCAGCGGGCGCTCCGACAGCAGGTCGAAGAGCGCGACGCGAACCTCGGCATCCACCGCGCTCGTCTGGTCCGGCGCCGGCGGCTGCGCCCGAGCCGGGCCGGCCGCGAAGAGGATCGGCGCCAGCAGCCAGGCATAACGAAAGAAAGCCACCGGCCGCCCTAGAAGGGGGTCGTTCCGCGCGCGGTCCACGTGCGGGACACGAGCTGCCCGTTGCGGATCGCGAACTGGACGTACGTCACCGTCTCGCCTTGCGCGTCCACGTCGATCGATTGCGACAGCGGCTGTCCGTTGACGGTCACGCTGACCTGCACCGAGTGTCGCGTCGGCAGAACGTCGGCCCGATACAGCTGGTCCACCGCGCCGAGCCGCAACGCATTGTTCATCTCTGCATTGTAACTGCGCGTCGCGGCACCGGCGCCGTTGATCTGGAGGTTGGCCGCCGCCAGCGCCTGTTCGGCCGACGACGAATCGGCCCGGAGCAGCACCACCAGCACCGCGCCGGTCCGGCGCCGCACCGCGCTGCCTAGCGACTGAAAGCGCTCCCGCTGCTCGGCCAGGTTGTCGCGCGACTGTACCAGGATCGAGTCCAGCGACTGCAGCGCCGTCTGCTCCTCGCTCATCATGAGCGCCTCGGAGCGCTGCCGGAGATCCTCCGCGATCGCCGCCTCGACCCGCGCCTGCAACATCACCCGCTGACGCCGCAACTCCGTCAGCCGCTGCTCCGTCTCTTCCGCCTCACGCAACAGCTGCTGGCGGCGCGTCTCGTAGGCCTGCTGCTGCGCCGTCGGAACCGGATCCTGCGCATGCACGGCCCCCGGCGCCACGGCAAGCACGACCAGCACCGCCCACCACGATCGCGTCATCTGACGGAATGGGTTCGAGAGTGATCCCCGCATGCGGTTCGACACCACGGGAAACTAATTCCGGCGCGGCGGCGGCTGCCGCTGCTCCAGGATGCGCAGCCGCTCCTCGAGCCGCTGGAGGGCCTCACGCTCGGCGCGCAGCTGCGCCTCCGCCTCCACCCGGCGCTGCTCCAGCTCGAGCAGGTTCTGCGCTTCCAGGCGGTTGATCTCGAGCTCCAGCGCCTGGATCCGCTCCTGGCGCGTGTTGATCTCCGCCAGCATCCCTTCCCGCTGTCGCTCCAACTCCGCGACGCGGCCCTGCAGGAAGTCACCGCGCAGGAGCGCCAGGATGTTGCTCTGCCAGCCCAAGGTGAACGCGAACTTGCTGTAGTTGTAGTACACGCCCGAGCCCACGGCGTTGTCTTCCGCGCTGCCCGCCGTGATCTCGGTGAAGTACGCGCCAGCCCGCAAACCTCGGTACTCCACTGACGCACCGAGGTTCACGTCCCACGCGTTGTGCTCCGCCAACAGCGACAGGATGGTCCGCGGCGATGCCTGGATGTCGAACTTGACTCCGCCGAACAACCCGCCGGTCGACGACTTTGCGTACTCGTCGCCAAGTCCGCCGTCGTCCTCGAACAGCCCGTTGCCGTATCCGAGTGTGAGCGACAGGTCCACGCCCGACATCCCCTGTCCCAGCGCCCCCAGGTTGAACGACTTGGTCGCGACGCCGTAGAAGGTGTTGTCCGTGCTGAACCCCTGGTGCACCGAGTCGGCGATGTGCCGGTAGTTCGGCGAACCCGGCTCCGGGGGAATGAGCTCGTACCCCGCCGCGAAGCGATCGATCTTGTCGTAGGGACCCACGTTCCGAACGCCCAACGCCAGACCGGGCATCCATCGCGCGAAGTCGTCGCGCAGCCGCATCTGGTCCTCGTTCAGCAGCAGCACCTGCCCGAAGAACCCGTACTCGGGGTTCGCCGTGTAGAATGCCACCCCGGCTTCCAGCCGCCCCCACATCGAGACCGACATCGTGAGGTGAGAGTTGGTCCGGTCGTTGTAGTTGACCCCGGTCACGGTCGGATCGCCAGGCTCGAAGATCTTGTTCGAGTAGTTGATGGCGAAGTCACCGGTCAGCGGTGCCACCCAAGCCACGGGGATGTCGATCAGCCCCGCACCCCAATAGAGTGTCTGGGGATAGGAGCCCTGCGCATCCGCCGGCGCCGCAAAGCCGAGGGCGAGCGCGAACAGGGCGACGCGTCGAGTCGTGCGCAACATCGGTCTCGATCCTCGTTAGTACTTTGACGCCGAACCCGGCGGATTCGCGGGCGGCGGTGGCTGACGCTGGCGCTCGAGCTGCTCGAGCCGCTCGGTCGCACGGCGAATCGCTTCGCGCTCCTCCTGGATCTGCTGCTCCAGCTCCTGCCGGCGGCGCGCGATTTCGGCCAGCTCGCCCGCCTGCGCCCGGCGCAGCGCGGTCTCGAGCCCGGCGATCCGCCGCTCTCGCGACGCGATCTCCGAGCGCAGCCGCTGCTGTTCACGCTCGAGCTCGCTGATCCGGGTCCGGAGGAGCACGCCGCGCGAGATGTCGATGATGTTACCGCTGTAGCCGAGCGAGACGTTCAGCTTGGCGTAGTTGTAGATGCGGCAGAGCGCTTCGATGTTGGGACACTTGGATGGATCGCGCGAGCCCTCCTCGAGTTCCGTGCCATAGATGCCGAGCGTGAGGCCGCGCCAGTCGCCCACGATGCCGGCATTCCAGTCCCAGCCGTCGTTCTCCACCATGAGCGTGACGAGCGTGTTCGTCGACGGACGCGCCACGACACGGCCGCCGAGGAACAGGCCTTCGGCGAGCTGGCCCTTGAGGTTGTAGTCGTCACCGAGCCCGCCGTCATCGCTGAAGAGTCCGCTGCCGTACCCGAGCGAGAGACTCCCCGACCAGCTGGTCCCGAGCCCGAACTCCTGCGTCGCCACTCCATATATGGTGGGCGACGTGGAGAATCCGTCGTAGAACACGCCGGTGACGCCGGAATACGTGCTGTCCGTGGGATCGAGTCGGATGTCGTGACCCACGAGCAGCCGATCCTCGTTGTCGTACTTGCCGACGTTCCGGACGCCAAGGGCGATCGATGGGACGTTGGCGAACTGGTCCGGCTTGATCAGCAGGACCTGGCCGAAGAAGCCCCACTCGGGGTTCTGGCTGTAGGCGGAGACTCCGACGGAAAATCGGCCGAGCCAGTGCGTGTCGATGGAGATGTTGCTGTTCCATCGCGTCGAGAGATTCATCTCCGACGGCTCGACGAAGTGTTCGATGACCTTGCCCGAGGTCTGGATCCAGACGTCGGAGTTCAGGGGAGACACCCACGCCGTGGGAATGTTGATCAGCCCCGTCCCGAACTGCAGCGTCGCCGGATACGGATCTCGCTGCTGCGCGTCCACCGCGCTGGACAGAGCCATGGCAGCGACGAGGGCACCGGCGACCGTCGCGGCGCCACCCGGCGGCATCATGCGCATGCGTCCTCCCGAAACTCGAGTGAACCACATTAGAGGGCAGCGGGGTCGTTGGGCACGCCTTGGCGCACCCCATCATCGCTGCCACACGCGCGCCTGCCCACCCCGTCGGCGGCGGAAACTAGCGGCGTGTGAATCAATTGGCAAACCGGAAGCAAATCGTATGCCCCCTATAGTAGGCAGTGAGCGACGCTGAATAAGAGCCGAAAGTCACAAAGTCGGACCGATGCGAAACGGGGCGAACCCTTCGGTCCGCCCCGCTTCATTGATCGTGCCTACCTCACGAGCCGCGCACGGTTCAGCGGCAGGATCGCGCGCCCGTGAGCTGCGCTGGCAGCGCCGTATCGAAGACGTGCGCGAGCGGCGGTCCCGCGCCATCGATCGGCTCCAGCACGAGCCGGAAGCGATCGAAATCGCACAGCGTCTGCCCGCCGGACACGACCGCGCTCGCTATTGCGGTTACGATCCGTGTGTCGGACAGGTTGCCGTCGTTCGGCGCCGAGTCGGCGTTGTCGAGCGAGAGTCCGCTCGGCGACATCAGCCCCCCCAGCTCGAAGAACGACGTGTTGGCCTCGGTGCAGGTGCCGGATGCCGAACCGCACAGATAGGCGGCGTACCGGTACCCCAGCGGCGGACGCATCAGGCCGGTGAACTTCACCTCCACGCGCGAGCCGACGAACTCCGCCCCGCGGATCCTCGTGGCCTCGCCGTTGATCGTCGTGTCGACGAACACCACGACGGTGTCGCCGATCACGCCGCCGGACATGGTGCCCTGCGCGATGAACCGCTCAGGGCCCCGCGAATTGTCGCCGAGTGTGAACTCACCGAAGAGCATGGCGCCGCCGACCGTCCCCCCGACTTTCTTGATCACGGTGGTCCAGAACGGCTGTGCCGTCGACGGCGCCGCGGCGCCCGCGTTCTGCTCGATGCTCACGAGGAGGACCGACAGCGAGTCCGAGACGTCCGGTTGGCCGATGTCGAAGTATGAATCGGTGGTGAAATGAATCGTGCCCGGGCCGCCCTCGAAGGTCGAGGTCCCGGTCGAACTCGCGACGGTGTCGGTCCCCACCACGCGCACCCACTTGCCGGTGGCCGGGCTCGCGGCGTTCGTCGTCGGATTGACGAACCAGACCTTGTACGTGCCGGTCGCCAACGCCTCCACGTTCGTCAGGCTGATCGTGACGGAATCGGGCGCGCCGAACGTCGACGGCAGCGCGAGCGCCGTCGTGTACGAGATCGGGAAGGCGGCGCCGCGATCCACCGCAGCGGGCCCCTGCTGATCGGCGGTCGCGAGCGTCGTACCCGGCGCGGGGAACGGCGCATACGCGTTAGGAATCGGCGTACCGTTCGGCGCCAGGTCCTGCGCGATCTGCACCCGCATCGCCGGCCCGGATCCCACCCCGTAGGCCGTCTCCCACACCTCGAGATAATTGTAGTTCGGCAGCGAGTAGGTGGTGTTGTTGTTCGTGCCCACCATCGACTTCGACTGCGTTCCGAACTCCGCCATCGTCCAGATCCCGTTCCCCGACTGCCAGCACTTGTCGAACGACACGTCGCCGGTTCCGCTCGTCGTCACAGTCGCAACCGAGTAGGCGTTGGTGGTCACGCCGGGAAAGGGAGCACATCCCACGGGGGCCGCACCGGTCCAGTCCGTGTTCGTCGACGCGGGTGTGCCGGCGACGAGCACCAGCGTATCGGGCGTGCCGACGACGCCCTGGAGGATCCGCTGTGTCTGATCGAGTGCGCCCGCCACCCTCAGGCGATAGTGCACGAAGACGACTTGATAGGTGGTATTCGGCTTCAGCCCCGTGAGGCCGCCGAACAGGTTCCAGTAGTCGCCGCCGAGCCCCGTCGGCTGAAAGAAGTTGATGATGTTGCCGGAGAACCCCACCCCCGTTTCCACCGGATGCGGATATCGCGTATCGATCCGCGGCGCCGTGGAGCCACGAATCAGATCGCTCGTCCAACGCCAGGCCTCGTTGAGGCACGACCAGCTCCGACCGTACACGGGAAAGTTCACGGATCCGCAGTTGGTCACGGTGGCGACGGTAGGGGCGCGGGAGAACGCATCAATGACCGTGGGATCCACGTCGAGACTGATCCGCACATCCGCAGTCCCCATCGGCAGCAAGGGCGACGGGTTCGTCGACGCGCCCGTGAACAGCCACGCATTTCCTTCGACGTTGCCGGCGGGGCTCACCGGATCGCCGCGCACGCACGCCCCGACCAGGGCGGCCACGCCCACGCCGGCCACGATCTTCGTCAGTAGTCTCGTCATGGGCGTCACTCCTGGTTGCCTTCGTCCGCCGGCGACACCGACCGCGGCACGTAGCTGAAGCCGAGGCCGATCCGGATGTTGTGCACCGTGCTCTTGTCCGCCGGCGGATTCCCGTTCGCCGACGGGAACAGCGTGTTCTGGAAGTCGGGGTTCACCGGATACAGCTCGTTCCGGTCCCAGCTCGTAAACACGAAGTCGCGCACATCCAGCCGCAGCGTCGTGTTCCCCGACACCGCGTAGCCGATGCCGCCGCCGAACTGGAACTGCGTGTTCGTGAACGACTCGTTCCTGTCATTCTGCTGCGGATCGCCGTTGATCGTCACGAACCCGGCGCCGCCCGCCACGTAAGGCTGCAGCGCGCCGACGCCGAACGTCGCGGTGCCTTGCACGCCGTACATCATCAGCGTCACGCGCTGGCTGATCGTGCGCAGCTCGGCGTTCGGGCCGAAGTTCAATAGCAGACTCGGGAAATAGTCGCCCCGCGTCTGCGGCCGCGCAGCCTCGAAGTAGAAGCCCAGCCCGACCTGCCGCGTGACCTTGTAGTCGGCCGACAGGCCGATGGTTGGAGTGAAGACGTTCTCGGTGAACTCGCCGTCCGCGTCCGCCTTCTTGTTGGCGAGCGCGCTGGCATCGTCGAACCGGATGGTGCCGACGAGCGGCGTCACGGTGAACCGGCCGGAGGTGAGCGCCTGCGCGACGACACTGTCCGTCGCGAGCACGAACGCCACCCCGGCGAGCGCGGATGCTACCGCTATACGCATGAATCCTCCTCTGGGCGGCGACCGGACGCCTCACGACGCCCGGCCGCCACCGGCTCAGAAGCCGATTTCGAAGGTGAAGTAGTTCGTGTTAGGAAGCTCGCCCTGCCCGTTCCACGCATAGTCGAACCCGACCGTCCGGCCCGCGAACGGCACCCGCAGCCCGCCGCCGAACGCCAGGCCGCGCTCGAACCCCTGATAGTCGGAGTTCCCCTCGTTCATCCACCGCTTGCCCGCCCGGAGGAATACGAGGTCGCGATAGCCGTACTCGATGCCGACCGTCCCCTGCAGATCGGTGTCGATGCCCTGGTCGAACTGGCCCACGGCGCGCAGCTGTCCGTTCGCCGTGTTCTGCGAGAGCAACGCCTCCGCGCCGCCGATCAGATCGGTCATGATGCTGAACCGGAACATCGTGGGCATCTCGAACTTCTCGGTGCGGTAGAAGACCCGCACGAGCCCCGGCGTGAGCTCGTCGATCACGTTCGCCGTGATCGCCGTGCCCTCGTACTTGCCGTCGCCGCCGATGTTCTGGAGCGCCGCGCCGAGCGTCGTGCCGTACAGGCCGGTCCGGAACCGGACGCCGATATCGGCACCCACCCAGCTGGCCTTGGCATTCGAGATGCCTTCCTGCGCGTACTTGACGCCCAGTCCCACGTTCAGCCGGTCGGTGAGCCGCCGGGCGTACGACAGCATGGCCATCGACGCGTTGAACTCGAACGTCTCGCCGCCCACGGGGTCGCCCCCGTCGGGGAAGGCGAGCGTCGTCCGCGGGATCTCGCCGGAGGACAGGTTGCCCACCTGGAGGCCGATCACGCCGCCGCCTAACGGCAGCACCGCACCGCCCCAGATGAAGTCCAGCCCCTCCGAGCCGTACATCTGCGCGTAGTTCACGCCGCCCGCGAAGCCCTGCACGTCCGCGGAGCCGGCCACGTTCCAGTACAGCGACGACAGTCCCTCGGCCAGGGCCGAGTACGCGCCCGCCATCCCCATCGCGCGCGCCCCCTGCCCGACCTCGAGGAAGTTCGCGCCGCGCGTGCCGACGCGGCTGATGGTCTGATTGCCGTCTGGCACCAGGGGCGTGCCGATTCCCGGACCCTGGGCCGCGGCGGAGGCCGCCTGCAGCGCCAGCCCGCTCACGGCGACAGCCTTGAGTATGCGATTCATATAGTTAGGTCCTCGCTCAGCGGATCACGACGAACTTGCCCATGGAACTGCCGAGGTCCCGCCCGTTCGCGTCCTGCCCCGAGATCATGTACAGGTAGAGCCCTGCCGCGATGATCGAGTTCTCGCGCGTCCGGAGGTTCCACAACAGATCGCCTGTCTCGTTCAGATCCTGCTCCTCCCACGTGATCTGCTGCACGAACTGTCCGGATACGGTGTAGATCCGGATCGTGCCGCGCGGCGGCACGTGCGTGAACAGCAGCGGCTGCGTGAGCCCCGTCTGCAGGTTCGAGAACACCACGTAGGGGTTAGGCACCACCCGGACGTTCTTGAGGTCCGCCCGGATGTTCTCGCACTCCGTGCCCGTCGGCGTCGCGGTGCAGGCCGCATTCAGCTCCGACGCCATCGCCTGCGGCGTCACGGTGAACTGGAACTGCTGCGCCGTCGTCAACGCCGGGTTGTACAGCACCGACTGCTCGGTGCCCGGCGCCGTCGGGATGTAGCCCGTCGCGCCCGGTGTCAGCAGCGCCACCGGATTGCAGCTCGCCCGCGTGCCTGGCGAGCCAGGGCACTCCACCACGAACTGGCTGAACGTCACCGTCGGGGTGTTGTTGATCGACTCGATGAGGATCAGGCGGTCGCCGGGAATCCAGACGTCGGCCGGCACGGTCACCGTGATCGTGTCCTGCCCCGAGCCGAGGAGAATGTTGTTGTTCGCCCGCTGGCGCATGGCCACCTGCACCGGACGGCCGAACGTCTCGTTGGTGATCGAGAACGGCAGCTTGACCGGCACGAGGTCCGTGAACCCCGTCGCGGCCTGGGCGGCGGCATCCGCCACCCCCGTCTGCGCTACCGCACGCGCGTTGAGCGAGCTCGTCACCGCATCGCGGGTGGCCTGCGGATTCGCCAGGTCCAGGCGGAACGGCTCGGCCGGCCCGTACACCTGGCCGTCCCAGTCGAGCGTGTACAACCCGCCTTGCCCGCCCGTCGCGATCGTCGACCCGCCGGTGTTGACGCGGACGTACGGAGTCGCGAGCGGCTGGATGCGATTGCCATCCGGGCCGATGAACACCTCGCCCCGTGTCGTGTTGAACGCCTTCACCGCGGCGGGTATGAACCCGATCGTGAAGCCGGGGAACGCCGTCGAGCTGTAGAACGTCTCGGGCGTCGCGCTCGGCGAGAAGTCGTTCGTCACCAGCAGCGGCGTGGTGCCTTGCACCAGCACCGCCGTCAGGGCGTTGAACGCGTAGGTCGTGGTGCGAATGCGATAGCCGGTGAACACCGTCTCGTCAGGCCCGGTGCGGATCGTCCCACCTTTCAGCCCGACGCCGCCGATCGCGCTCAGCGTCCCGTTGAACGCCGCCGCGCCGCCCGCGTAGCCGGTCACCGTGCTCGTCGTGCCGAGGCGCGTCGGACGGTTTGCATCGAGCGAGTCCCGCACGACGACGATCACGCTGTCGAACAACGAAACCGCGAAGGTACCCGCCATCGGCCGTGCCACTGCGGGCGTAACTGTCAGGCGCTCGAAGCCGACCGGGGCGTCGATCGCCACGGTCACCGGGGCCGCGCCGCCCGGCCGCGACGCCGGCACGTACACCGTCGTCACGTTCGGACCCGAGGTCGCCAGCGCGTTGAACAGCTTCGGCGCAAACTCGATCCGCTCGACCTGGCAGTCCGCGGCGCAGACTTCCTGGCCGCCGATCGTCGTGACCGCGGAACCGCTGATGACGTCGAAGCTCGCGCCACGCGTCGCGCCGACGATCACGTACGTGTACGTGAGGCCCGCGAGCACGTTCGGATCCGTGAATTCGTTCTGCACGTCGCCGCCTGCGCCCCGTGTCAGGGTCGCGTACGGAAGCCACCCGAGGTCGGCAAACAGTCCGCCGGTTGCACGCGCGGGTGCGCAGTCGGCCGTCGTCGTGAACGTCGTGCCGCGGTCGCACGACTTGAAGATGTACAGCTCGTCGAAGTTGCCGATTGCCGTCAGGCCCGTCGTGTCGGCCGTCCCGAACTGCAGTCCGTACGCGCGGAGGCTGTCGGCCAGCCACGGATTGAGCCTGAGCAGGATATCCCCGGCCGACCCCGGCGGCGGCGACGCGGTCTGCGCCGACGCGTTGAGCAGGAACGGATCCTCGGAATTCTCCGCCGTCTCCGTGAAGCGCAGGGTCACGCGCGACTGCGCCGCCGCACCACCCACCACATCCACCGCGATGATCGTGTCCTTCGGCAACGCCTCGGGCCCGAGGTAGAACCCGAGGTAGTGGTCAATGGCCGCATGGAGTCGTGACATCGACACCACCGAGTCGGCGTCGTTCGCCCCGCAGCACGACCCCATCACGGCGAACACGAACGCCGTGGTGTCGCCGGCGTTGAACTTGAACGGTCCAACGTTGATCGTCGATCCGACGTTGGCGTAGGCATTCAGGTAGCCGTTCGTCAGCGTGTCGGAGAAGATCCCCGCGCACGACGTGTTGAGCGTCTGCCCACCCGACTTGCCCGAGCAGCTGTCCAGGAACAGCGTGTCCTGGATGCCGTCGTTGTCCCAGTCCCACTGGACATTCGGCCCCTCGCCAGCGCGGCTGCCGGGCACCCAGCGGTTGAAGCCGCCGCGCTGCGGGAAGTCGTTCGGCCCCGGCCCCGGCGCCGGCAGCGCCGGCCAATCGTACGACCGGAACGTGTGCCACAAGACCTGCGAATTGGCCGCGGTGAACGACGCGTCGGTCGTCGGCCGCGTCCCGAGCACGTGCAGCTCCTGCGTCGCGGTCATGCCGAACTGCCGCTGCATGTGGTCCGGATTGGCCTCGCTCGTGGCCCAGACCGTACCCGCGCACGCGCGGAAGCCGCACATGTGCGCGTGGTTGAACGTGATCGTGTCGTCGAGCAACTCGGGATCGATCCCCGCGAGCGTCGCGAACGGCGAGCCGCTGCGGGTGAACAGCTTGTTCCGCAGGTCGCCGATCGGGCTCTTGAGCACCACCAGCGCCTGCGTCCCCTGGCTCCACGCCTCGGCGCCGCGGCCCGTCGTCAGGCGCGCCGGGGTGAACTCGGCGACGTTCCGCCCGCCATTGCACGTGGGGGAGACGCAGCGGCCGGTGGAGATCACCGCCCCGAGCTCGGGACGATAGTAGACCTGGTTCTCCTGGCCGGTGCCGAAGTAGCCCGTCGCCAGGCCGAGGTAGAGCGAGTCGTAGTCGATCCCGACCCCGTACAACTCCTCGGACTTGTTGACGATGATCATCTGGTAGTACGCGATCTGGTCGAGCGCCGGGATGCCGTAGAGGAAGGCATCCAACCGCACCTCGAGGCCGAGCGGATAGCCCGGCTTGGTCGGATCGCTGGCCGGGCACGCGTCGACGGCGGGCTTGATCACCTTCCCGTACGTCCGGGTCGTCGGCGTGCCGCACAGGTCGTCCGTCGAGTAGTCGGAGAACAGCCCGTAGGTCTGGAACGACCCGAACTGCCGCTCCAGCGACCCGGTCGAGGGTCCGGCAATGCGCCAGTGGTCGAAGCGGAAGTTCGCCGGATCGGCGGCCGCCGCGCCCAGGAAGTCGTCGAGGCCCACCGGCGTCATGCCCCGCCACCCGAGCGAGCCCCAGGTTTCCGGGCAATCGGACGTGGCGAGCAGCGGCCAGCCGCCGCCGAAGTTGCCGTTGAACACGTGATCGCGGCAGCTCCGGTTGGTCGACGACTGCACGCCGGCGTGGTACGCACCTAACGTGGCATCGACGGCCAGGTTGTTGTCGCCGCCGTTCTGCGAGTGCCATCCCCGAACGTTGAATCCGCCGCCGAGCGCGAACTGCAGGCCGGAGCCGTTCACGCCGGCCTCGGCGATGATCTTCGCGCGCTCCGAGGGCGGCGTGGCCCAGAAGAACGAGAGGTAGCGGAAGTGCGTCGGGTAGCAGCACGCGCCCAGATCCGGGTCGTCGTCGTTGCTGTACGCCGTGACGCCGCCGGGATCGAGGTTACCGGTATTCTGCGCGCTGAATACGATGTTGGCCGGCGACTTGATCGCCGAGCGCGCGCGATCGGCGTTGCCGAAGAGGTTGAAGCCGGTCGGGCGGCGCACCGCCTGACGAGTCGCCACGGGATCGCCGTTGGCGTCGAGTTGGACCTGCTGCGGATCTCCACGAAGCATGCCGCCGCGCTGCTGGGCGGCCGCCGCGGCGGATACCGCCGCGCTCGCCGCCACCACGGCGAATCCGATCCGGATGCTTCGACGAAGCAGTCGTCGCATGGACGTTGGTCTCCTGTGCGAAGTCCGGGAGCGGCAGAGCCGCTCCCGGAACACGAAGGCTAGAAGCTGATGTTCAGGCCGCCGAAAATCTGCCGGCGGGCGCCGAAGAAATACGCGCGGTCCTCGAACGTGCTCGTGGCGACATCGGGGTTCAGGGTGTTCCCCTGGCGGCGGCGGCTCTGATCGATCGCGCCCCGCTCGCACGTGCCCGTGCTGTTGAAGACCTGGATGCAGTTCTTCTTGTCCAGCAGGTTCGTCACCTGCACGAAGCCGCTGTACTTGATGTTGGCGACGTTGAAGCCCTTGCTCACGCGCATGTCGAACTGCGACGTGCTCGGAGCCCGCGCCTCGTTGCGGCCCAGCTGCTGATTGCCGAACCCGAAGTAGTCGATGATCGGCGTGTAAGGCAGGCCGCTCGCCGCGCGCCAGGTCAGGGCCGCGGAGAAGTTGCGGAGCGCCGGCCCGATGACCGCGATGTCCGGCGTCTGCTCACCCACCTGGGTGATCAGCGACGCGTTGAACACGTGCGCCTGATCGATGTCGCTCGGAATCTCGATCGAGCTCCGCGGATCGGCCTGGTTCAACCGCTCGAACTCCCGCTCGGGGTCCGACGCGTTCGTCCGCGCGCGGCTGTAGCTGTAGTTGATGTCGAAGCGCCAGTAGTCCTGCAGGCGGCGGCGCAGCTGCACCTCGACGCCGCGCACCGTCTGGAAGTCCTGATTGACGATGATCGAATAGCTCGGGGTGTTCGACGAGCCGTACGTCGTGCCCGGATCGAACACCTGCTCGAACCCGAAGCGGCCGATGCGCTGGCCTCCCGTGCGCACACCCTCGAGCCCCGTCTGATTCTTGTTGAACGCCGTGATGCCGATGCCGAACACCTCGGCGAACTCCGCGTTGTACCCGACCTCGTACGTCGTCGCCTGCGCGATCTTGAGGTTCGGGTTGCCGATGAGGCCCGGACCGCCCTCGCCAGGCACCTCGAGCACCGGACCGACCGTCAGGCCTTCAGCCGGCGTGCCGATGCCCGTGTTGCTCAGCAGGTTGTTGAGCAGCGGGTTCTGCGAGTAGCGGCCGAAGTTGAAGAACACCGCGGAGCTCTGCGACAGCGGGAAGCTCACCCCGATGCGCGGCGAGAACTGCTTCCGCGCCTTGGCGGCCTTGAAGTCGTCGAACGCGGCGATCTGGCCGGCGACCTTGAAGTCGGCAGCGGCGCAGTTGCTCACGCCGCCCGGCGCGGCCGGGGCCCACGACGGATCGGGGACCACCGTCTCCGTCACTCGCTGGCCCGTGGCCGGATCGAGGGTCGTGAACTCGACGCCGTTCGCCCACCGCGGATCGCTGGGATTCTGGCAGACGTCGAGCGCCGTGGTGCCGTTGGTCGGATCGAGCGGGTCCGCGAAGAACACGCCCGGGACCTTTCCGTAGTCGAACCGCGCGCCGAGCTTGACCGTGAGGAAGTCGTACTCGATGCGGTCCTGGATGTACGTGCCGAGATCGTACGGCGTGTTCGAGTACGTCTGACGGTACACGTTCACGTCGTTCGTTCCGACGTTCTGCGTGATGTCCACGCTGAAGTCGTAGCGCTGGTACAGCACGCCAGCCGAGATCTCGTGGTGGTCGGTCACCTGGCTCTTGATGTCCGAGCGCAGGAGCTGGGTGTTGAGCTTCTCGCCGCCGTAGAACTCGTCGGTGCCGCAGGTCGGGTGCGAGGCGCACGTCGAGTTGCGCGGGGCGATGAACTGGTCATCCGAGAAGTTCGGATCGCCGAACTGATCCTCGAGGCACACACCCTGGAAGTAGTTGCACGTCGTGCGGCGGTTCTGGAACACGCCGCCGATCACCTTGTAGGTGGTGCGGCCCAGGGTGTGATCCCACTTGGCGACGAAGAGCCGCTGGTTCGAGTTGATCGAGTTCTGCGTCAGGCGCTCGTAGCCTATCGGCAGACGGATCGACCCCGGCAGGTTCTGAATGTACGCCACCGAGTCGGCGGTATTCGTGATCGCCGGGCTCGAGAGCGCGGCGTCGCCGGCCGACAGGTACTGCGGATCGAACGGCTTCCGCTGCCGCTGGTTGTCGAGCAGCGTGATCCCGAGCTTCATCTGCGGCTGGAACAGGTACGACAGCTTCCCGAACACCTGCCGCGTGTTGTTGTAGCCGAACGAGCGCCATCCGGGGAACAGGTCGCGGATGCTCGCATCGCCCGGAGGCGACTCGCCGGTGGTCGGCTGCGCGCTCGGCGTGTAGATGTCGTCGTCGTACTCGTGCACCGCGTCGGCCTGCAGCTCCTGGCGGGCCGAGACCATGAAGCGGAGCTTCTCCTGCGTCCCCGGCACGGGCCCCGAGAGGAACCCTTCGACCATGTTGTAGTCCTGGAGGGCGTCCACCTCGTTGTCGAACACGGAGCCGCCGAGCCGGCTGGTCTGGTACTCGAGCGCGCCGGCGAGGTCGGTGCCGCCTTCCTTCGTGGCGATGTCGATCACGCCCGAGAGCGCGTTGCCATACTCGGGCGGGATGCCGCCCTTCACCAGGTTGATCTGGCTGAAGGCCTTGGGCGACAGGGAGAGGGCCGGGCCGCCGAAGATGAAGTTCTGGACCGGCACCCCGTCGATCAGCATCAGCGTCTCACCGCCGCGTCCGCCACGGATGTGGATCGGATTCTGGGCGTTGCGCCGGCTGTCGTTGTAGGAAATCAGGTCGGTGGTGTTCGGCGCCTGCAGGAAGCCCTGCTGGAGCGCGAGCGCGCCCTCGATCGACGTGACCGGGAGGGCCTCGATCTGTTCCGCGGTGATCGCCACCTGCGACCCGGTGGTCCCGGGCTCGATCAGGGGCTGCCCGACAGCCTCGACCGTGACCGTGCCGAGATTCTGGGCGGCGGATGGCAGTTGGAAGTTGATTTCTCGGGTAATGTCGATCAGCACCTGGACGTTATTGGTGTTGACCGTGCTGTACCCGATCCGGCGGGCGGAGACCTGATAGGTCCCCGGCGGGACGTTCAGAATGAAATAGCGGCCGTTTGCGCTGGTGAGGGCTCCGTAGCCCGTCCCCGTAAGGAAGACCTGCGCGCCTTCCAGCGGAGCACCGGTGGACTGATCCGTGACGACCCCCGTGAGCTTGCCCGTCTGGGCTTCGATCTCGGGTACCACCACGAATGCCGCCGCCAGCGCCAGGACGAGCCCGAGCACAGGGCGCGACCATACCTGGAGCACTGCTGCACCTCCGAGTCAGGAGTATGTGACCTGCAGGGCGTTGGTGCCGCGGTCCCCCGCGGCTATCGACCTCCTCCACTCTCGGCGCGAGCGCCGTTGCCAGTCGAGCGGATCGGTGAGGGTCCCGTGATTGTTGGAAGGGTTCGCCCGGCCGTGTCACGGTGCCACGGGGCGGACGTCGTGCGGATTTGCCAGAAGTTCGTCAATGTGAGAAGTGCGCTCGCCAGGGGTGGCGTGCCAGTTGCGCACAACCCTACTATATAGACAGACCCGATGCGGTAGGACGGCTCTTCACCCGCACGTTGGAGCGGCGGGCGAAGTAGTTATACGTGCGAAGCTTCGGGACGTCAAGAGACCCCACCCCCCGGACGGAGGCGCCATGCCCTTGGCTGGTTCGTCCCGCGCTGCTGCATTCGCGCTCCTCATCGGCTCCGTGCTCGCGCCTGACGCGCGTGCCCAGGAGGCCGCACGTCCCGGCGACGCCATCGCGGACTCCCTCATCGCCGCCGCCCTCGACCGGGCGCGCGCCGGCGACACGTCCTCTGCCTTACGCACGCTCGACCGCGCCACGAAGGTCGCGCCGAAGCACGCCATTGCGCACTACCAGCGTGGGGTCATGCTCTCGCGCTCGTCCGACCTCGGGATGAGTGACCTCTTCAGACGCCGTTCCGCCACAAACGCGATCAAGCGCGCCCTCGACCTGGACCCCGGCAACCCGCTCTACCTGATCGAGCTCGGCCGCCTGCGCCTCAAGACCCCCTTCCTGCGCCTCGATGCCCAGCGGCTCTTCCGCCGCGCACTCGAGGCCGCGGAGAAGCGCGGGGACCGGCGCGTCCTCGCCGACGTCCGCTGGGAGCTCGGCCAGATCCATGAGCGCCGGTTCATAACGATGGCCAACCGGCGGTTGATGACGTCCACCGCGCGCACCTTTGATCCGGAGTACGCGCTCGAAGACTGGCACTACACGCACAACTTCTTCACGCAGTGGTCGGTTCCCATCGATGATGCCGGGGAGCTCGACTATCGCAAGGCGGAAGAGCATTATCGGGCGGCCCTCGAGGCCGACTCCGCGCACCTCGGCGCCGCCACCGGGCTCCTCGGCCTTCTCCACGATGGCTTCCGCTACGAGGAGATGTCCGCAGTCGCCATGGCGCTCCGTCAGGCCTCGCCCAACGAGCCGCGGCTCCTCATGGCGCAGGCGCTCGCCCTCCACCGGCTCGGCCGCGATCACGAGGCCGGGCAGCTCTTCGACCTCGCCATCCCGCTGCTGCGCGACGAGGAACGCCACGACATGCTGAATCTCGTCGCGCTCCTCCGCAAAGCCGACGCGTCGGAATACGCCGCCCTCGGCGATTCGGCCCGCGCTGAATTCGAGGCCCTCTACTGGAGCCTCGCCGACCCGCTCCGCCTGACGCCGGTCAACGAGGCGAAACTGGAGTTCCTCTCGCGCGTCACCTACGCCGACCTCCGCTTCTCCTCCGCGGAGTTCGGCATCCGGGGTTGGCATACCGACCGCGGCGACATCCTCATGCGCTACGGGCCGCCGCCCATGGTCGGGACCGTCGCGCCCGAGACGGGCGAGTCGCTGAATAACGAGGCGATCGCCAACGTCACCACGGTCTGGTATTACCCTGATACCAAGCTGCGCTTCGTGTTCGTCGGCCCGCCGGCCATGAATTCGTCGCGCTTCGCCGGAGACTTCCGCGCCTACGCGGAGAACGCGCGCTACATCGCCCCGGTCTCGTTCGCCAACATCGAGGAGCGCTTCCCGATCGACTCGATCGGCGTGCAGGTCGCGCGGTTCCGCGCCGATCGGCCCGACGCCGTCGACGTGTCAGTGTTCGCCGACGTTCCGACGGCCGCGATGCTGCGGGACACGGACGTGCGCGAGGCATCGCTCGAGACCGGATTCTTCCTCAGCGATCTCCGTCGGCGCACGCTCGTCGCGGATCGCGACACCGCAATCGTCAGGCTGACCGACGACCGTCCCGATGCCGTGAGCTCGCGGTCGTGGCGCCGCACCCTGGCGCCCGGTGACTACCTCTATCGTGTCGAGGCGCGGCAACCGATCAGCGGCCGCAACGCCCGCGGCCTCGCCGCGTTGCCGGTGGCGCCGTTCACGGCGGGCACGCACCAGCTGTCCGACATACTCGTGGCTCGCCACATCGGGCTCAAGAGCGGCGGCGACAAGCCGACCTCGCGCGATGATCTCCTGATTATGCCGGCTGGCCGGCTCACCTTCGCCCCGGGCGACACCATCTTCCTGTACTGGGAGAGCTACGGGCTCGTGCCCGATTCCAACGGCGTCGGCCGCGCGCGCATCGACCTCGCGCTGCGCGTCGATCAGCTTCACCGGCAGACGGGGATCGAGGTGTTCCTCGGCGGCATCGGCGACGCCCTCGGCATCACCGCGAAGGGCGATGACCGCGTGTCGCTGACCTATGACCGCAGCATCAACGCGGGGGCGATGGACCGGGCGCCCGACCATCTCGCCCTGGGCCTCGGCAGCGCGCCGCCAGGCACCTACACGTTGGAGATCACGGTGACCGATCTGGTGGCCAACGTGTCGGCGACCCGGCAGCGGGTGCTACAGGTTCGCGCGCCATGAGGCGTTTCGTTCTTTCGCTCGCGCTGGCGGCCACGACGCTCGGGCCGCTGGCGTCGGATGCGATCGCGCAGGATCAGGGGCGCGGCCGCTTCCCCCGGAAGTACCTGTTCTCGCTGATCGGCGCCGCGGTCGGCACGGCGGTCGGCGGTTCGTACATCGCATTTCAGGGCCAGTCGCAGCCTGGCAACTGCGGCGATCCCAGCTGCGTCGTCGCCGTCACGGTGTCGGCAGGGGCGCTCATCGGCTACATGATCGGGCGCGAGTTCGACGAACTGCACGCGCTCCGCTACCGGGGCGGCGCGCCGCTCAAGCCCCAGAGCGTGTCCGCCGGGCTGATCGGCGATCCGACACTCCTGACGGTGGAGGATGACCTGATCGCGGTGGGGGGCTCGGCGGGGGTGCAATTCTTCCGCAGCACGCCGAACCAGCTACGCGCGGACGGCCGGCGCGCGGCAGGCGTTCGCGGCATCGCCGCCCTCGACCTCGCGCAGCCCGGCGCCATGGCGTTAGGTTCGGTAACCGGTCTCTACCTCTTCCCGCCGCGGGAGGGGCCGGGCGCACTCGTGAGGCCGGGCGAGATCGGCGCCACCGTCACCACCGTGGACCGCGTGTTCATCGGGGGCGGATCGCGGGTCGAGTCGGCACCGCTCTCGGCCGATACGTCCCGGACATGGCCGGGTGTCGACGTCGGATCGCGCGTGCGCGACCTCGAGGTCGACCTCGGGCGCAATCTCGTCTGGGCGGTGACCGACAGCGCGCTCGTCGCGCTGCGGATCGCCGGCGACTCCCTCGAGAGCGTGAGCTCCACCCCGCTCGACGCACGTCCACGCACGCTCGCGCTCGAGGGCAGCCGGCTCGCCGTCACGTTCGGCGAGCAGGGAGTCCGGCTGTTCGATGCCACCGAGCCTACCGCGCCCCGCCTGACGGCGGTGTGGGAGGGCGCACGGTTCGCCTACGACGTGAGCCTCGCGGGCACGCGGATGTTCGTTGCCGCCGGCCCCGAGGGCCTCTACGTCCTCGACATCTCCGCCGACCCGGTGGTGATCGGCCTCGCGCGCGAACTCGGATTCGCCGCCGCCGTCGCCTCGTTCGGCCCGTTCACCTACGTTCTGGACCGCAGCACCAACTCGGTCCGGCGGATCGAATCGGAGTTTCAGTGATCGCGATCCGCACGCTGGCGCTCCTCGCGTTCGGGAGCGCCACGCTCGCCTGCACGTCATCCGATGCCGCTCGTGAGGCGCCAAACAACGACGCGCAGGCCCCCGTCGCCGACTCCGCCGCGACAGGCGCCGACTCCGCCGCCCTCGCCCGCGCGGACTCCGCCCGCATTCGCGGGGCGTCGAGCGCGCCGCTCTGGATCGTGGAGATCAGCGATTTCCAGTGCCCGTATTGCCGCATGTGGCACGACTCGTCGTACGATCTCCTGATGCGGGAGTACGTCACCACCGGCAAGGCGCGGTTCGCCTATCTCAACCTGCCGCTGCCGAACCACGCCAACGCGATGCCGGCGGCCGAGGCGGCGATGTGCGCGGGGCTGCAGCAGCGGTTCTGGGAGATGCACGACGCCCTGTTCAAGGCCCAGGACCAGTGGGCGCCGCTGGGCGACCCGTGGCCGGTGTTCTCGGCGCTCGCGACGCGGGCGGGAATCGATGCCGCCGCCATGCGCGCCTGCGCCGATGACGACACCGTCCTGCCGCTCGTCCAGGCCGACGCCGCCCGTGCCGTGCAGGCCGGTGTGCAGTCGACGCCGACCTTTCTCGTCGGGAGCGTGAAGCTCGAGGGTGCGTATCCGTTCGCGGCCATGAAGCCGATCGTGGACTCGCTGCTCGCCGCGCGTGCCCCCTAGCGAGTCGGGGCAGGCCGGCGCTCCAGCCGGCCCGCCGCCCGCCGCCGCACCACCCGCGCTCTGGTTCCTCTACCGCCTCACGGGCGGCCTCGCGCGCGCCGCGTCGGCAATCACGCCGGCCGGCTCGCGCAAGGTCACGCGTTCCTTCGCGGCCCGGCGCGGCATCCGCGCGCGCTTTCGCCGCTGGGCGTCGGCGCACCGCGACCCCGCTCGCCCGCTGCTCTGGATGCACGCACCCTCGGTGGGCGAGGGGCTCCAGGCGCGCCCCGTGCTGGAGCGCCTTCGCGCCAGGCACCCCCGCCTGCAACTCGCCTACACGCACTTCTCCCCCAGCGCAGCCGGATTCGCCGCGTCGCTGCCGGTGGATGTGCACGACTATCTGCCATTCGACACGCCGGCCGAGATGCGTGCGGCGCTCGACGCGTGGCGGCCGACCGCACTCGTGTTCAGCAAGCTGGATGTGTGGCCCGCGCTGGCGCGTGAAGCGGCGCAGCGCGGCGTGCGGCTCGGGATGATCAGCGCGACGCTTGCGGAGACCTCGGCGCGCCGCGGCGCGCTCGCGTCCGCGCTCCTGCGCGAGGCCTACGCGCGCCTCGATGCAGTCGGTGCCATCGATGCCGCCGACGCCGGGCGGCTCGTGGCGTTAGGAGTGCGGCCGTCGATCATCGAGGTCACCGGCGACACGCGATACGACCAGGTCTGGGCCCGCGCGCGTGCCGTATCGCTGGATCACCCCCTGATCTCCCTGCTCGGCTCGGACCGACCCACGTTCATCGCGGGATCCACGTGGCCCGCGGACGAGCGCGTGCTGCTCCCGGCCTGGGAGCGAGTGCACGCCACCAATGCCGACGCACGACTCCTGCTCGTCCCCCATGAGCCCACCACGGGCCATCTGGAGCCGCTCGATCGCTGGGCGCGCGACGCGCGGCTTCGCGTCCGGCGTCTGTCCGAGCCGGCGACGGGCGGGGACTGGGACGTGCTCCTGGTCGACCGCACCGGGGTCCTGGGCGAGCTGTACGCACTCGCGGACGTCGCGTACGTGGGCGGCGGCTTTCACGCCGCCGGACTGCACTCGGTGCTCGAGCCGGCGGCGTTCGGCGCGCCGGTGCTGTTCGGGCCTCGTCATGCGGCGAGCCGGGACGCGGGGCTGCTCCTGACCGCCGGCGCCGCGCGAGTCGCGCCGACGATCGACGCGATGGCGGCGCACGCGGGAGAGTGGCTCGCGCACGCGGCAATGCGCCGCGAGGCGGGCGATGCCGCGCGCGCCGTGGTCGAGGCCGGGCTGGGCGCGGCAGACCGTTCGACGGCGCTCGTCGTGCGCCTGCTCGGGTTGCGTTAGGGCCGGGCGCGGCGGTCGGGCGCCGCGACGTCCTCGTTGGGAAAGAGGCGAATGCCCTCCGGCGGCGCCCCCGCGTGGAGCAGGAAACCCTGCACGAGATGCACGCCGAGCCGCTTGAGCACCTCCAGTTCCTCGTGCCGCTCGACGCCCTCCGCGATCACCATCGCGCCGTGCTCGTTCGCGAACTTCACCAGCGTCTCCACCAGGTTCTGCTTCAGGAAGTTCGTGTCGATCAGGCTGATCAGCGAGATGTCGAGCTTGATGAAGTCGGGCTCGAGATTGGCGATCGAGCCGAGCCCGGCGTATCCGGCGCCGGCATCGTCCACGGCGACGCGAAAGCCGCGCTCGCGGAAACGCGTGAGGCGCGCCCGCATGGCCGGGTAGTCCCGGATCGCGGTGCGCTCCGTGATCTCGATGACGACGCGCTGCGGGTCCGGCACCGGGATCCCCTCCAGCAGCGGATCCGCGAAGTCGTGCGGATCGACGTTCATGAAGAGCAGCTCGTCAGGCTTGAGCCGCGTGGCCATCCCCTCGATGGCCCTGGTCCGGCACAGCCGGCTCAGCTCCCACACCAGATCGGCCTCGGCCGCGACCTCGAACATCACCTCGGGACTGCGCAGGCCGCGCATCTCGCCGCGGGCGAGCGCCTCGTAACCGAAGACCTCGCCCGTATCGGTGCGCACGATCGGATGATAGTCGACGTACACGGCGCCATCGCGCAGCGTCTGGCGCAGGTCCGCCACCTTGCTGCGGCGCTCGCGCTCCTCGACGCTCCGCGCATCGTTCGCCGCCTCACGAATGGCGCGATAGATGAGCCGCTCGAGCCGGATCTTCGGGTCGTAGTACGCGTGCGCGCTGCCGACGTAGACGTCCACCAGCGCGGCGACCTCCTCGCCGTGGACTTCCTCCAGCTTGCCGATCACGAAGTCGCGGACGCGGCCGGTGAGATCCGTGAGCGCCCGCTCCGGCTCGCCGCCGCTCTCCGGGGAGGGCACGTGGAAGAAGATGAAATCGTCGTCGTTCGCGTAGCTCACCATCATGCGCGTCGCACGCAACCGGTGGCTGTCGAGATACTCGCGCACGGCCGTCGCGGTCGTCTCGAGTACGTCGTCGAGCTTCTCCCAGCCGTAGATCTCCTCGATCTTGCTGTACCGCACGAAGTGCAGGTACAGGACGATGAGCTCGGAGTGCGCCTTGAAGTCGGCGCGCGTCCGCTCGATCATGACGGGGATGGTCGGCAGCCCCGTGAGGGCGTCGAAGAGCATGTCCTCGTACGAGTCCCGCCTCACGCGATTGGCGAGGGAGGCCCCGGCTGGCGCCATTCGGCCGGTGGCCGCCTGGAGTCGCCATGAGATCTCGTCAGGCCCGGCCGGCGCGCGGTACCATTCGTCGGCGCCGAGCTCCACCGCTCGCCGGCGGTCGGCCGAATCGGCACACGCCATCACGACCGGAACGCCGCGCCGGTGCGCATGCTCGACGGCCGCCCGCTGCGCGGTGGGATCGTCCGAGGTCACGAGCACCGCGCGCACGTTCGGCAGCCCGTCGATCGCGGCGATCAGATCGGCGGAGTCGCGCCGCTCGAGCGACCAGCCCGCAGGGAGCGCGAGCTCCCCGCGGGCGTGGTCCACGGCATCGGTGAGGATGATGCCGGCGGCCATGCCGTCCCTAACGCCCCTCGCGAACGATCGCGAGGTTCCGTTCCACCCGTTCGCCGAGATCGACGAGGTCCAGCGGTTTGGTCACGTAGTCGTCGGCCCCGGTCCGCAGCGCCTCGCGCTTGTCGTCCCACTCGCCGAGCGCCGTGACCATGATGACGCGGACGTCATGGGAACCGCGCGCGCGCTGCTTGATGGCCTCGCATACCTCCCACCCGTTGAGGTCCGGCATCATGACGTCGAGCAGCACGAGCGAAGGCTCGGTCTCGTCGTATTGCCGCAGCGCCTCCTCGCCGCTGTGGGCCACGGCCACCTGGTAGCCTCGCGCCGCGAGAAAATCGCGGATGATCGCGACGTTGTCGCGGTGGTCGTCGACGACCAGAATTCGAGTGTCCTGCATCGCTCCTTGGCCTGCCATGATGGCAGCGAGGAAGCGCAATTGTCGAGCCAAGAGGCGGAGTGGGGATTGGGGATTGGGAGTGGAGGTGGGATTGGAGTTCGGGCTCATCTCGCTCCGGAGTGCCCAATCCCTAATCCCCAATCCCCATGAGGTTCCCCGCAGCAAGAACGCCCTGGATCATTTGGACCCAGGGCGTTCTTGCACCGCCATTCAGCCGCCGAATCAGCGAATCCCGCCCGGCCGCCAGTGGATCCCGAACCCGAAGCTGTTGTCGTCGAAGAGATCGCCGCCCGGGAATCCGATCGACGCCACGAGCGACAGGTTGCGCGTCAGCTCCGCCGCGACTCCCACGTCGAAATTGATCGAGAGGTCGCTGTCGTCGCCGCACGCGTCATCATCCGTGCAGAAGTCGAACGACAGGCGCGGGTTGATGAACGGCGTCAGCGCGACCTGGCTGTTCTCCAGGTCGAATCGGTGTCCCATCGACAGCTGTACCGGAATCCGGATGAGCGTCGTGGGGTCGCCGAAGCTCGGGTAGATGCCGCCGCTCAGCACCATGTCGAGCGGCATCTCCTGCGACGCCCGCGTCAGGCGCCTGGCGAGTGACGCACCGAGCATGAATCGCGCATCACCTCCATCCGGGTCCGCGAACCCGACCTCGAGCTGGAACTCGGTCCCGGTGTTCAGCCCCTCGCGCCACTGCCCCACGATGGCCGTCCCGGCGTCGCCGCCGTTGGCGAGCACGAACCCGTACTGCCGGGCCACGATCGTCGGCGTCATCATCGAGGGGTAGTTCCACGCCTGGGCGTCCGCAACGGCAGCCGTCAGGCACAACACCGCGCCGGCCGCGATCCGGCCGAGGACGTTCACGTTCATGAGTTCTCCTGAAGAAGTTGATCGGTGAAACGGACCCGATAGGCGGGCACACGCCCGCCCAGCGGGAAAGCCTGCGCCGCAACCGCCCGGGTCGCGCGTCGCGCGTCCCGCGCACTTCACCGCAGCACGTACGAAATACCGATTCCGAAGATTCCGCCACCCGGTCCCGGCTCTCCCTCATCGGCCGTGGCGCCGAACTCGTACCCGAGCGTCACGCCGAGCCGCGGCAGGACAGCCGCATCCACGCCGACCGACGACCGGAACAGCACGTTCGTCTCGCCCTCCCCGCCACCGAGGTCGGCACGAGACAGCCGTAAAAATGGTGAGGCATAGGCGGAGATGCCACGGCTTCGGCCCAACGGCGCGCGGAACCCCACCGCCACACCGATGGGTGCTTCGATCAAATCCAGCACGTCCTGTCGCGCGCCGCCGATTCCCGCGAACACGGCGCCGCCCAGTCGACCCTCGGAGAAGCGAAGCGGCGACCACATCGCTCGGGCGCCCCACGCGAACACGTTCTCCCCGAACTCCGGGTCCCACACCCCGGCTCCCGCGCTCAACCCGAACTTCGCACTGGAGTTGCCCCACGCCACCGCGCCGCCGTATCCCAGCGCCTCGTCGCTGTCCCCGTAGTTGACGCCGAAGGACCATCCGGGGTTGGTGAAGGCGTTCTGCAGCACGGGCTGGCCGGGCATCTGTGCCGCAGGCGCCCGCGTGGCGATTGGGCCCAACAGTAGGAGGAGCAGTGCTCCGACGGTTTTCGACATGCCTCGGCGGGGTGCAATCATCGTGCACGGGACACCAGTCCCAAAACGGAAAGTGCGT
>DATHUW010000144.1:0-8009 GCA_035461825.1 Gemmatimonadaceae bacterium | reverse complement strand
GTCGGGAGTGGCGCATGAGGATTCGAGCGGCACACCCGCCCCCCGCCCCTCGCCCCCCACCCCCCTCACCCGCGCCATCTCCCCCTTCCCCGTCCTCGACGAGCACGGCACCCCCTACGAGCACCCCTTCCTCGGCGGCTTCGACGTGCCGCGGCCGCAGTTCGTCGACATCGATGGCGACGGCGACCTCGACCTGTTCGTGCAGGAGCGCTCCAACGAGCTGATGTTCTTCGAGAACACCGGCACTCGTCAGGCGCCGCGGTACATGTGGCGCACCGACAAGTACCGCGACCTCGACATCGGCGAGTGGAGCCGCTTCGCCGACCTCGACGGCGACGGCGATCTGGACCTGCTGGCCGAGTTGCCGTACAGCTACATCCGCTACTGGCGGAACGAGGGGAGCGCGACCGCGCCGCAGTTCGTCGCCGTCCAGGACTCCGTGCGGGACGCGGACGGAAGGGCGGTGTTCGCCGATCGGCAGAACATCCCGAACGTCGCCGACATCGACTGCGACGGGCTCCCCGATCTCTTCCTCGGCCGCGTGGACGGGACGATCACGCGGTATGAGCTCGTCGAGGGAACGGCCGGCTCAGTCCCCCGGTTTCGGTTCCTCACCGACCGGTTCGAGGGGATCGAGATCATCGGGCAGATCGGGTCGATGCACGGCGCGAACGCGATGTACTTCGCCGACATCGATGGGGACGGCGACCTCGACTTCTTCTGGGGCGACTTCTTCGAGCCGGGCGTGCTGCTCATCCGCAACGTCGGCTCCTGCCCCGCCCCGAACCTGCGCGGCGAGCCACAGGCGATCGTCGCGTCGGGCGACACCATCAGCACCAGCGGCTACAACGTGCCGGTGCTGCGCGACATCGACGGCGACGGCGACCTCGACCTGTTCGTCGGCGTCCTGGGCGGTGCGTTCAACCCCCAGCGGACGGCGGCGGACAACTTCCTGCATTACGAGCGCCTGGCGAGCGGCGAGCTGGCACTGCGCGAGCGGCGCTATCTGTCGGCGATCGACGTCGGCAGCGAGAGCGCGCCGGCGCTGGCGGACATCGACGGCGATGGCGACCTCGATCTCATCGTCGGCAACAAGATCGACCCGGCGACACTCGACCGCGGACGGCTCTATCTCTTCAGGAACACGGGCACCCCGACGGTGCCCGCGTTCCGCCTGGAGGACACGCTCGACCTCGTGAAGAGCTACCATCTGGCCCCGGCCTTCGCGGACATCGACGGCGATGGCGACCTCGACCTGCTCGTCGGCACGTGGAACGACGGCGTGGTAGTGCTGCGGAACGAGGGGACGCGCGCGGCACCGCGGTTCGTGCAGGACTCGTCGCTCACCGTGCGCATTCCGCGCGGCAGCCAGACCACGCCCGCGCTCGGCGACCTCGATGGCGACGGCGACTTCGACCTGCTGGTGGGTGAGGCGGCGGGGAACCTCAACCATTTCCGCAACGACGGCACTCGTCAGGCGCCGAGGTGGACGCTGGTGACCGAGGAGTACGCGGGCATCGACGTGGGGCGGCGCAGCGCGCCGGCGCTGGTGGATCTCGACGGTGACGGGGATCTGGATCTGGTGATCGGGCGGGAGGACGCGGGGGCGGTGGTGTACCGGAACGTCGGGAGCCGGACGGAGGCGCGGTTCGAGCTTGACTCGACGCTGGTGGTGCCGCTGCATCACCTCGGGACGCCGGCGTTCGGGGACCTGGACGGCGATGGACGGCTGGAGTTGATAGGCGGGGGGTTGAGCGGGGGGCTCGTATATCTGCGGTACTAGCGGACCGCGGCCGCGGTAATAGGGCCCCGGCACGTGGTCGTCGCCCAGTGGGGCGAAGACCCGTGCAGGCGAGAAAGGTTCGGTACCGCCGCGAACGTCCTCGGCATATTCGCTTCGCCCGTAAGGCACCGAGGGTGCCAGATTCGTCGGAATCCTAACGCCTCGTTCTGCTTACGGTTACGCTTCCCAGCGATCGGGCGCGATTATTGTGATGCGACAAACACGAGGCGACTTCGTGCGACAAATGCGAAAACGCCATCTTCAGATGCTCTTCGCCTCTCCAGCATGGCTCAAGGCACGACGAGGTGCCACCGGTCCGACGCAGCGCACGCGCACGAGGGATCCCCAGCGTTGTTCTGGATGGGTAGCGCGCTATCTTTCGCCATCCCCAGAGCTGCGATTCCACAGATCGATGCTGCAACGCCAGGTTCGCATCCGACCGCTCGACGATCCGCACGCCGCGCGCGCGGATGCGGCGTTTTGGCGGCAGCAGCCGCCAGCGGCGAGGCTCGCCGCCATCGAGTTCCTCCGCCGGCAGGTATATGGAGCCGCCCCGCGACTTCTGCGAACTGCTCGAGTGCTTCAACGCGAATCGCGTTAAGGCCCTCATCGTCGGCGCGTACGCCCTGGGGTTTCACGGTGCACCGCGGATGACTGGTGACCTCGACCTCTTCCTGGAGCCGTCGGCCGCGAACGCCGAGCGCGTGATGGCGGCGCTCGAGGCTCTCGGGTTCGGGGAGGTCGGACTGTCCGCCGCCGATTTTTGCCGGCCGGACGCGGTGATTCAGCTCGGCGTGACGCCGGTCCGGGTCGACCTGTTGACCGGCATCTCGGGCGTGACGTGGGAGGAAGCTTGGCCTGGTCGCGTGGAGAGCGAGTTCGGCGGGGTCCCGGCGGCCTTCCTCGGCCTCGCCGAGCTTCGCAGAAACAAGCGAGCTGCGGGTCGGCACAGGGATCTCGCCGATCTCGAAGCGCTTGGCGGCGAGTAGCGCGGCGTTCGTCGGCCATCCGCACCCCTGCAGGCGCGCCGCCATCGCTGCGATCAGCACGTATCGCACGAGGTAGGCGGCGAGCGTCGTAAAACAGCCGCTCGGGATCGAGCGCATCCCCGAGTCCGGCTCCAGGGCGCCCTCACGCCCCCAGGGACCTGACGAGGGTCAGGAGGCGGTGCCGCCGGCGAACTCGCGAAGGGAGACCGCCCACCCCGCGAATCGCGTCGTCAGGCGGCGATCCGCCGTCACCAGGGGAACGGCCAGCCGCCGCGCCAGCGCCACGAACTCGGCGTCGTAAGCCGAGCTCTTCGCCTCGGCCGAGATCTGGAGCACGTCCGATGACGACACGGTGAACTCGCGCCCCGCCATCAGCTCCTCGGCCGCGTGCTGCACGAGAATCGCCTCAGGCAATGGCAATTCGTCCCGCCGCACATACGTCGCCAGGATGTTGCGCAACTCGCTGCGCCAGAGGAGCGGCGCGGCCCAGGCGGCGTCGCGCACGAGGGCCGCGCGAGCGTCGGCCGTCCACTGCCCGGGGATGTGCAGATACGCGATGACGTTCGTGTCGACGACGATCACGGCCGGCGGTGCTTCCTGGCCGAACGGATCGCGGAATCAGTCAGCGGCGTGACGCCCCGCCGCTCGAGCCGCTCGCGCACCGCATCGGCGCGCGCAAGCCGCTCCCGTGCCTCGGCAGGCTCGACATGCTCCACCAGCATTGCCTGCTCCAGACGCACGAGGATCTCGCTGTTCAAGCTCCGGCGGTTGGAGGCTGCACGCTCCTTAAAGAAGGTGTAGACCCGGTCGGGCAGGTTCTTGAGCGTGAGGGTCGGCATCGTCGGTTCCATTTTGGTTCCAGTATGGAACCTACGATGAATCGAGCACTTCGGCAACGCCATCATCGACCGATCGCCTGCGTTGCCCGCCGCCGCGGGCACCACGATCGCCCGGGCACCGGCCGTGGCCGCGGATTGCGGCCGCAGGCGAATCGCGACGGCATTCGCCGCCCACGTCCGCGTTCTCCTCACCATCCCGCCCTCCGTTTACCCATCCCGATTCCCGATTCCCGACCTTGCGGCCCCCTTTTCCACAGGCAATCATGAGTCGAGGTCCCGTCCCGCCCGCCCCAGCTTCCGAGGGTCATGCATCCGACCGACGTCAGCGATCCCCGCTACTACCACAAGGTTGTCGACTGCCAGTGGGCCTGCCCCGCCCACACCGATGTCCCCGAGTACATCCGGCTGATCGCCCAGGGCCGCTTCGACGACGCCTACCTCGTCAACCGCGAGTCCAACGTCTTTCCCGGAATCCTCGGCCGCACCTGCGACCGGCCATGCGAGCCCGCCTGCCGCCGAGGCCGGGTCGATGGCAAGCCAGTGGCGATCTGCCGCCTCAAGCGCGTGGCGGCCGACAACCGGGGCGACATCCGCGACCGGCTCCCGAAGCCTGCGACGGAGCCGAACGGGAAACGGATCGCGCTCGTCGGCTGTGGGCCCGCGTCGCTGACGGTCGCCAACGACCTCGCGCCGTTAGGCTACCAGTGCACGATCTTCGAGCAGCTGGCCAAGCCCGGTGGCCTGATGCGCACGAACATCCCGTCGTTCCGTCTTCCCGCCGCCGTGCTCGACGAGGAGATCGGCTACATCCTCGACCTCGGTGTGGAGGTGAGGTACTCGACGCCTATCAAGAGCATGAAGGCGCTGCTCGACGAGGGGTGGGATGCGGTGTTCGTCGGCAGCGGCGCGCCCAAGGGGAAGAATCTCGAGATCCCCGGCCGGTACGACTCCGACCAGATCTTCATCGGCATCGACTGGCTGGAGTCGGTGCACTTCGGCCACATCACGTCGATCGGCGAGCGCGTCCTGATCATCGGCGTCGGCAATACCGCCATGGACTGCTGCCGCACCTCCGCGCGGTTAGGCGGGAAGGACATCAAGGTCATGGCGCGGCGCGGCCGCAAGCACTTCAAGGCCAGCCCGTGGGAGCTGGAGGACGCCGAGGAGGAGCTGGTCCAGATCGTCGAGAACCACGCGCCTAAGCGGTTCGTGCTCCAGGACGGAAAGCTCATCGGCATGGAGTTCGACGTGCTCCGCTGGAGCGAGGGGAACGGACGGCAGAAATCGGAGGTCATCGACACGGTCATCATCCCGTGCGACTCGGTGATCCTCGCCATCGGCCAGGAGAACGCCTTCCCCTGGATCGAGCGCGACATCGGGCTCGAGTTCGGCGAGTGGGACATGCCGGTCGTCGACAAAGCGACCTTCCAGAGCACACGTCCGGGCGTCTTCTTCGGCGGCGACGCCGCGTGGGGGCCGGAGAACATCATCTGGGCGGTGGAGCACGGCCACCAGGCGGCGATCTCGATTCATAACTACTGCAACGGCATTCCGCTCGGCGAGCGCCCCGCGCAAGGCATGAACCTCGTCAGCGCCAAGCTCGGGCTGCACGCCTGGCGGTACAGCAACGACTACAACGCGGCGCAGCGCGCGAAGATGATCCACGTGCCGCTGGAGCAGCGGTTCCGGGACCTCGGAGTAGAAGTCGAGCAGGGGTTCACGATCGAGCAGACGGCGGCCGAGGTGGAGCGCTGCCTCAACTGCGACATCCAGACGCACTTCACGACGTCGCTCTGCATCGAGTGCGACGCGTGCATCGACATCTGCCCGGTCAACTGCCTGACGATCACGCCTACCGGCGAGGAGACGGAGCTGCGGACCCGCCTCACGGCGCCCGCGCTCAACCTGACGCAGGAGTTGTACGTGTCCGAGTCGCTGCCGCAGACCGGACGCGTGATGGTGAAGGACGAGGACATCTGCCTCCACTGCGGCCTGTGCGCCGAGCGGTGCCCGACCGCCGCCTGGGACATGCGCACCTTCGAGCTGCTCCTTCCGTACGCCGGCCGACCCGCATGCGAACCGACGACCGCAACCGCATAAACGACTTCGCCTTCAAGATCGGAACGGTCAACGGGACCGGCTCCGCCAGCGCGAACGGCCTGCTCATGCAGGCCATCTTCCGCATGGGCATTCCGATCTCCGGCAAGAACGTGTTCCCCTCGAACATCCAGGGGCTGCCCACCTGGTACGAGATCCGCGTGAACCACGGCGGCTTCACCGCGCGCACGCCGCGGTTCGACCTCGTCGTGGCGATGAACCCATCGACCTACGCGCGCGACGTGGCCGAGGTGGTGCCGGGGGGGTGGCTGCTGTACGACTCGTCGTGGCCGCTCGATGCGAAGCTGCGCCGGCCGGACATCACGATCCTCGAGATCCCCTTCGGCGCGATGTGCGTCGAGGCGTTCGAGGGCGACCGCGAGCGCACGCTGATGAAGAACATCGTGTACACCGGCGCGCTGGCCGCCCTGCTCGATATCGATCGGGAGGTGATCCGCGAACTGCTGCACGAGAAGTTCTCGCGAAAGCCGGCGCTGATGGAGTCGAACGAGCGGGCGATCGCGATGGGGTGGGATTACGCGAAGGCGCACTTTCCCTGCCCGCTGCCGATCCGGCTGGCGCGGATGGACGAGACGGCCGATCACATCCTGATCGACGGCAACACGGCGGCCGCGTTAGGGTGCGTGTTCGCCGGAGCCACGGTCGGCGCGTGGTACCCGATCACGCCGGCGACGTCGCTCATGGAGGCGTTCAAGGGGTTCTGCGAAAAGTACCGGAAGGACAAGACGACGGGTGAACGATCGTTCGCGATCATCCAGGCCGAGGACGAGCTGTCGGCCGCCGGGATCGTGATCGGGGCGTCGTGGGCCGGCGCGCGCTCCTTCACGCCGACGGCCGGACCCGGCATCTCCTTGATGAGCGAGTTCATCGGCCTCGCCTACTACGCCGAGGTGCCGTCGGTGTTCTTCGACGTGCAGCGCACCGGGCCGAGCACCGGCATGCCGACGCGCACGCAGCAGGGGGATCTCTTCTCGCTCGCCTACGCGTCGCACGGCGACACGAAGCACCTCGTGCTCTTCCCCGCCGATCCGGCCGAGTGCTTCACGATGGCGGTCGAGGCGTTCGATCTGGCCGAGCGGTTTCAGACGCCGGTGTTCGTCGCCAGCGACCTGGACATCGGGATGAACGACTGGATGGTGCCGCGGTTCACCTGGAACGATGCCTATCGACCGGACCGCGGCAAGGTGCTGGGCGCCGCGGAGCTGGAGCGCATCGAGAAGTTCCACCGCTATCTGTCGACTAATGGAGATGGCGTCGCGGCGCGCACGCTCCCGGGCGTGCACCCGCGGGGCGCGTACTTCACGCGCGGGTCGGGACACAACAAGTACGGCGGCTACACCGAGGACGCGGCCGAGTACGTGGAGGTGATGGACCGGCTGAAGCGGAAGATCGATGGCGCGGCGGCCGCGGTGCCCGCGCCGCACATCGACGGCTCCGGCGGCACCGTCGGCATCATCTCGCTCGGCGGCTGCCACCGCGCGGTCGCGGAGGCGGTGCACCGGCTGCGCTCGCAGGGCATGTCGGTGGATTACATGCGCGTGCGCGGATTCCCGTTCACCGCGGCGGTGGGCGATTTCGTGCGGTCGCACGAGCGGTGCTACGTGGTCGAGCAGAACCGCGATGCGCAGCTGCGATCGCTTCTGCTTCTCGAGACCGGCGTCGCGCCCGAGGCGCTCCAGCCGATTCTGGACTACGGCGGCGTGCCGCTCAGCGCGGACGTCGTCGTGCAGGGCGTGCTCGGCGCTCGCGTGGAGGTGGCGGTATGACGTCGATCCCGAAACCCCGGGTCATTCACCCGAGCCTGACGAAGAACGGGCTGGGCCTGACGCGGCGCGACTACGAGGGCGGCATGTCGACGCTCTGCGCCGGCTGCGGCCACGACTCGGTGACCGCCGCGATCGTGCAGGCGTGCTGGGAGATGGAGATCGAGCCGCACCGCGTCGGGAAGCTCAGCGGCATCGGCTGCTCGTCCAAGACGACGGCGTACTTCCTGTCGCAGGCGCACGGGTTCAACGCCGTGCACGGGCGCATGCCCTCGATCGCGACGGGCGCGAGCGCGGCCAACCGGGAGCTGATCTACATCGGCGTCTCGGGCGACGGCGACTCGCTGTCCATCGGGCTCGGGCAGCTGTGCCACGCCATCCGCCGCAACGTCAACCTGCTGTACGTACTGGAGAACAACGGCGTCTACGGCCTGACGAAGGGGCAGTTCTCCGCCTCGGCGGACGTCGGATCGAAGTCGAAGCGCGGCGAGGCGAACGTGCAGCAGCCGATCGACCC
>DATHUW010000143.1:0-27076 GCA_035461825.1 Gemmatimonadaceae bacterium | reverse complement strand
GCCGCGGCGGATCATCTCGCCCGGGCGTCGGAGCTGCGGCGTGAGGCGGCGGACGCGGCGCGTCAGCTCGAGGAACTGTCGGTCGGCATCACCTCGCAGCTGGAGGAGGCGGAGTCGCGGACGGAGACGCTCGGTCGCCTGGCGCACGATCTCGAAGGGCGCGCGGCATCGCTGACCGACGTCGACAAGCGCATGTCGCAGCTCGAGGAGCTGCTGGGCCGGGCCGAGGTCGCGCAGTCCGCGGCATCGAAGGCGCTCGAGCAGATCACGGGTCGCCAGGCGACGGTGGACGCGGTGCACGCGCAGGTGAAGCATGCGTTCGAGATTGCCGAGCGCACCACGGCGAACGTCAAGTCGATCTCCGTTGCGCGGCAGGACATCGAGGCGGCGCGCAGCCAGCTCGAGGAGATGCGCGAGCGGCTGGAGAAGGCAAACGATGCCATGCGCAAGTTCGACGACCGGCGCCGGCAGATCGAGGAGCTGGAGCAGCGCCTCGCGCGCGCCGACGCCCTCACCCGCGACGTGCAGTCGACGATCGAGATGATCGCGGCGCAGAGCTCGGTGGTGGATCAGGTGCTGGAGCGCTCGGGCACGCTCGTCGTGCAGGCGAAGCAGGCCGAGGCGCTGATCGAGGTGCTGCGCGCGGAGTGCGGCATCGCCAGCCGGCTGCGCGGATCGCTCGAGGCGCTGCGGGTCCAGCAGAAGCCGGAAGTCTCGGTCACGGGACCCGCGCTCGGATAGGCCGATTCGATTCGACGAACGAAGCGAGGGCGGCGCTCGGTGCGCCGCCCTCGTTTCCGTTGCGTGCCCGTCCCCCTCCACTCTACACGGAGAGCAGGCGCCCGAAGAACGCCCGGTACCGCTGCAGTGCCTGACGAAGATCCTCGGTCGAGACGTCGTCGCCACGGTCCCACTGCCGCTCCAGCGTTGCACGCTCGCTCGCGAACGATTCGGCGAGCTCCCTGATCGCCTCGGCAACCAGCCCGTCCGCCTCCTCCACCGCCCGGCGCGGCTCATCGACGAATCCCGTCTGCACCTCCATCCAGCGCCTGCGATAGCCGTTCACCACATCGGATGCGAGCAGCGGCGGTTCCGTCTGCTGCCGGTCGTCGGCATCCTCGCGAACCGGCCTGGTCGCGATCTCGCGATCGTGCAACCGATGCTCGCCGTCGCGTTCCGGGACGCGCTCGTCGCGATGCGCCGCCGCGGCGAGATCCGCGGTCGACAGGTCCCGTTCGTGCCGATCATCGATCATGGCCTCACCTCCCCATCCGCGCGGCTACCGCGCGCGGTCCGAATGTCCTCGATGTGGCGTCCGGCCGCTTCCTCGCGGTGGACGACGCGCTTCGCTTCGCGCTCGGGCGCTCGAGCGGCCGACTCGCGATCCTCCAGCAGGTCCTCGAAGAGCTCGCGGTAGTAGACCATCGCCTGGCGCAGGTCCTCCGTACTCGCCTCTCCCTTGCGGTGCCGCACGGCGATGATGCGCGCCGCACGGTAGTTCTCGACGACGCGCGGATGGTGCACGGACAGGTCCGCCGCGCGCTGCTCGAAGTCGGACACCGGGTAGCCGCGCGTCTTCATCACGTCCTCGACGAGCCGGTCCGCCTCGCGCACCGCCCGCTCCGGCGCATCGACGAAGTCGGCCTGCACCCCGCGCCACTCCGCGGTGAAGCGATTGAACTGCTCCATGGTGAGCGGATGAATCTCGAGGTGCTCCACCCGCTCCTTTCGCTTGAGCAACTCGCTCTCTGCGCGCCGCTTGTCGCCCGTCTCGCGCACGACGCGCGTGTACTCCGACCCGTAGCTCGCCTGGAGCTGTTCCGTCCGCCGTCGCTGCCAGACGAACCAGCCCGCGATCGCGACGATCGCGACGGCCAGAATGATCACCAGTGTCACCAACGGATCCATGCGCCCCTCCCGTCCGAATCGGACTCATCGCGTCTACCCCGGGGATCTCCGTCGCTTTCGCCGGGTGACACGTGCAACTAGCACCTTGGGTGCCAACAGTCGGGGCGTCGCGCGAAGACTCGCAGGGTTTTCGGCCATCGCCGATGGTTGGGGTCGTTGCTCTCGTTGCCTGGAGCGGGCGGCAAGCCGACTTGCGAAGAGTCCGCTGCGCTCGTTGCTTCCCCGCGCCATCCGCGCCTCCAACCCCGAGGACTCGTGCGCTTCTCGCTGCCGCATCCGCTGGTCCTGCTGGTGATCGGCATCCTCGTTGCCGCCGCCGTCACCTGGGTCGTGCCGGCCGGTGAGTACCTCCGCACCGTGGATGAGACGACGGGTCGCACGGTCGCCGTCGCCGGCACCTATCGAGAGGTGCCGCGCGCGCCGGTGGGGCCATTCGCGGTCGCCGTCGCCATCCCCCGCGGCTTCATCGCGGGCGCGGACGTGATCGCGACCGTGCTCTTCGTCGGCGCGGCCTTCTTCCTCGTGGATCGGGTGGGGACGCTCGGCCGGCTCGTCTCGGAGCTCGTCCGGGGACTGGGGGGACGGGGGCTGCTGGCGATACCGATCGTGGCGCTCTTCTTCGGCGCGATGGGGGCGCTGGAGAACATGCAGGAGGAGATCATCGCCCTGGTGCCGGTCCTCCTCATCCTCGGCGCCCGCATCGGCGTCGACGCGATGACGATGGTCGCCGCGTCCGCGGGCGCGGCCATCGTCGGTTCGGCCTTCGGCCCGACCAATCCGTTCCAGGCCGGAATCGCCCTGACGCTGGCGGAGCTGCCGGTGCTCGAGGGCGGCGGGCTCCGCCTGGGCATGTGGAGCGCGGGAATGGCCGTGTGGATCCTGTGGACGCTGCGGCATGCGGCGCGCAACCGGATGCCTATCGAGACCGCGCAGGTGGACGATGGGGAGCGCGCGACGTGGCGGGACCTCGCGATCGTCGCCTGCGTCCTGCTGCCGCTCGCCATGTATGTCGTCGGCGCGCTGCGATGGAGCTGGGGATTCAACGAGTTGACGGGCGCGTTCATCGTCGGCTCGGTCGCCGTCGGGATCATTGCCCGGCTCGGCGTTGGCGGCACGACGCACGCCCTGCTCGACGGCATGCAGGCAATGCTTCCGGCGGCGCTGCTCATTGGCCTCGCGCGGAGCATCGCGCTCGTGCTCGCCGACGGACGGGTGATTGATACGATCCTGCACGCGGTCGCGCAGCCGCTCGGTCAGGTTCCGCCGGCGGCGTCCGCGCTGCTGATGGTGCCGGCGCATGCCGCCATTCACGTGCCGGTGCCGAGCGTGAGCGGCCAGGCGGCGCTCACCATGCCGGTGATGGTGCCGCTCGCCGACCTGATCGGGCTGTCGCGTCAGGTGACCGTGCTCGCCTATCAAACCGGTGCCGGATTGATGGACATGCTGACGCCCACGAACGGGGCATTGCTGGCAGTGCTGCTCGCCGCCGGCGTCTCCTACGCCCGCTGGGTGCGATTCGCGCTCGGCGGCTGGGCCCTGGCGACGGCGGTGGGGATCGGCGGGATGCTGGTCGCCCTCGCGATCGGCCTCTGACCGGGGCGGCGCCCGCCCCTTCACCACTCCCGGGTTCGACTCCCAACGGACGGAGGTCTCGTGGACGTGCTGGTCGCCGTGGCGATCGGGTTGGGACTGGCCGCGGCCTGCGGCTTCAGGGTGTTCGTGCCGCTGTTCGCCGCGAGCATCGCCGCGAGCGGCGGCAGCCTAACGCTTGCGCCCGGGTTCGAGTGGTTGGGCACCGACGCGGCGATGGTGGCGTTCGGAACCGCGACGGTGCTGGAGATCGGGGCGTACTACGTGCCGTGGCTGGACCATCTGCTCGACACCGTGACGACGCCCGCGTCGGTCGCGGCCGGCGTTGTGGCCAGCGCGGCGGTTCTCGTGGATCTGCCGCCGCTGGTTCAGTGGAGCGTCGCGCTGGTGGGCGGAGGAGGCGTCGCGGGGCTGACGCAGGGTGCGACCGTGGCCCTCCGGACGAAGTCGGGACTGTTCACCGGCGGGTTGGCGAACTTCGCCGTGTCGTCCTTCGAGCTCATCGGCGCGACGGCAACCGCGATCCTGGCGATCCTGTTGCCGCTCGTTGCGCTCGCGGTCGTGAGCGTGATCGTCGTCGTGTCGTTCCGAGTGATACGCCGACTCCGAAGACTCGGCGTGTCGCGCGCGGCCTGAGTCGAGGGTGCCGCACGACGCTCCGAGTCGTCGCTGGAACGGCCTCGTCAGGGCCCGGTCGGCGGCGCACGCTGACCGGCGCCGGCGACCCGGCCCCAGTAGCACCCAGCCTGAGCACGCCACCTGAACGGCGGACCACTAGGCCAGGCGAAGAAAGGACACCGACACCAGCCTCGGCACTGCTCCCGGTGCCGCACCCTCCTCCAACCACTCGCCGAGCGCCCGCAGCACCAGCCCCGCCGCGATGCCGCCGTTCACGTACTCGGCGACCGTATGCACGTGAGCCGCGACCCGCACCACATCGCCCGAATCCCCATCGACGAAGTGCGCCTGACCACCGCGCCGCTGCCGCTCCGGGTGCAGCTCGCACAACCACAGCCGCCCACCCGGCCGCAGCACCCGCGCCGCCTCCACGTAGAGCGGGACGAGATCTGCGACGTGCTCGAGCACGAGATTGCCTACCACGACATCGATGCACGAGTCAGCGAGCGGCCAGCGAACCGTGATGTCGTGCTGGACGAACCGCACGCGCGAATTCGCGTTGAGGCGATCCCGGGCGCGCGCCAGCATGCCGGCCGAGAAATCCATTGCGACCACCGACCGCGCGCGCTCCGCCAGCCAGACGGTGTTCTTTCCCGTCCCGCACCCCAGCTCGAGCACGTCCGCGCCATCGACGCCGAGCGGCGCACGACGCACGACCTCGGCGTCGAGGTCGCGCGTCAGGTTCCGATCGGCGTCGTAGCTGGCGGCCCAGCGGTCGTACGCGCGCGCGACATCGTCCACCGCCAGCGAACGGCTACTGGGCCGCCGCGAGCTGGCGAACCACGCCCGCCAGCGCGCTCACCCGCTTCGCATCACCCGCGGTCTCCGCATCGCGGTCGAGTCGCGTGGCGAGCTGCGTGAGCGCCTGACGACGCGCCGCGCCTCGGAGGCTCTCGGCCCGGGCCAGCTCCCGCTGCACGGGCTCCGCCCACGCCCGGCGCAGCCCATCGTCGCGAAGCAGCTGATCGAGGTACGCACGGGCGACCACGAAGCTGGCCGGCCAGTCGAACTTCGGCTGGAGCTGCGCGTTGAACTCATCCAACTGTATGAGCCTGGCCGCCTCGAGCTCGTTCTCCGACAGATGCTCGCTCGGCGTCAGGCGGAGGATATCGAGTCCGCGCCCGATCTCCGACGCCACGATCAGCCCGTTGTACCAGTACGCCGACCAGTGGCCGCTCAGCATCAGCGTGGAATCGCTCATGGGACCACGGTCGAAGTACGCGATCTCCTTCGGCTCGTGCGGATCGGTGAAGTCGACCACCGACACGCCGCCCTGATACCACGCCTGGACCATGATGTCCCGGCCGGGCACCGGGATGAGCGAGCCGTTATGCGCGACGCAGTTCTCCGTCGCGGTCTGCGCCGCCGGAATCTTGTAGTAGCTCGCGAAGCGGAGTCGGCGGTCGCGCAGCGTGAAGATCGCGTCCGCACCCCACTCGGGCCGGTCGGTCGCGCGGCAGCGGGGCTGGGTGCCGCCGCCCCACTCGTCGGTGAACAGCACCGTCGAGCCATCGTTGTTGAACGTCGCCGAATGCCAGTAGGCGAAGTTCGGGTCGATCACCTCATCGAGCCGCGTCGGATTCGCGGGGTCGCTGATATCGATGAGGATCCCGTTGCCGGCGCACGCGCCTGCGCCGAGGCCGATCGCCGGATAGACGGTGATGTCGTGGCACTGGTTGGTTTGCGAGGTCGTCTGCGTCCCCTCACCGTGCGCTCCACCCTTCCACAGCCCCGCGATCGCGCCAGCGGTGTCGGCGAACAAGCGAGGCATGTTCACGACGCGCGCATCCTGCGGCCGGGCGAGCGGCACCTCGATCACCTCGATGCGGAAGTACGACGTGTTCGGGTCCTCCTCCGGGGGACGACCCGAGCAGCCGGCCAGCTCGCTAGGCGAGCGGACCACGCTGGTGCCCGACACGTACACGTACACTCGCGAGGAATCCGTCGGATCGGTGACGAGCGTATGCGTGTGCGAGCCGCGGCACGTCTGGACCGCGGCAACCTGCTTGGGCCGTTGTATGTCCGTGATGTCGAAGATTCGCACGCCGCGAAACCGCTCGGCGCTCACCGTGTCGCGCACGCCCTGCGTGCCGCAGTCCACCCGGCCGCTCGTCTCCTCGACGGAGAGGAACAGCAGGTTGCCGTAGACCGACGGATCGCCCTGCCCGCCCGGGCAGACGAACGACGTCAACAGCGCAGGACTCGAGGGGTTGGCGATGTCCCATACGTGGAAACCGCGCCAGCCGCCCTGAAAGACCCGGGTTCCCTGGAAGGCGAGATCCGAGTTCGCGTAGGCGAAGCTCCCCGGTTGCCGCGTATCGAACCAGCCGGCCGGCTTCTCGCGATGTGCCACGAGCTCGAGATTGCTCGCCGCCTGACCAGCGTCTCGCCAGCCTGCGCGCAGCCCCACGCGCGGATCGGCGGGCTCCTGCGCCGGGGCCGCCGACGAAACGAGGAGCGCCGAGAGGAACAGCGCGGCCGGGCGAGCGATCGTCAGGCCGCGAATGAACGAATCGAGTCTCATGGGTCGAGTCACGGCAAAGGCCGTCGTGAATGGAATGGGATCATTGCGTGCGGATCGCTCGCGGCTCCGAAGTCCGCCGTCCGGCGCGAACCAGACAAAGAACGTCAGCGGCCCTGCGCGCCGCCAGTCAGTGTTCGCAGCATCGCGCGCATGCGCTCGATCTCCGCGCGCTGGTCGGCATCGACTTCGCTGGCGATGTCGAACAGCTCCGACTCCTGGGCTGCGCCAACCGTGGCGAACAGCGTCCGCACCATCACCAGTGCACCGTCATGATGCCGGATCATCAGCTCCAGGAAGAGTCGGTCGAACGCGTCTCCCGTCTCGGCCGCGAGGCGGGCCAGGTCCTCGCTCCCGATCATCCCTGGCATGTCCTGATGCGTCGCATCGTGCACCATCGGCGCCGCCTCGGCCCCATGTGCCCCATGCACGTGCACGCCCGCCGAGTCCACGCTCGGCGCATACTCGCCGCGGCTCGCGAGCCACCGCCGCATGGACGCGATCTCGTCGCGCTGCGACACGGCGATTCGCTGGCCGAGCATCCGCATCTCCGATCGGGCCGTGCGTGACGGAATCATCCCCACCATTACGAGCGCCTGGGCGTGATGATGGATCATTCCCTGCAGGAAGGCCACGTCCGCAGCCGAGTGGCCGCGAGCCGTCGTGTCGGCGCCGCCGGTCGCGTGATGGCTCGGCGCGCCTGTCGCCTCGCTCGTCGATACGGGATCGGGACCGGCTGCCCCGCGCGCGGATCCGCACGCGGCGGCCGCCATCGCGAGCATCGCGGCATGGAGGAGTCGGGGGTACCGCATGGCGTCGTCTCGAATCGAGGGTTCGCTGCGGCGGGCATCGTTCGGAGTCCCGAAGCCGGTGCGCGCCGCGGCCCCCAAGAACTTAGCGCACGACGCGATCGGCTGGAGGCGATCGCGGCCGCACGACTCGACACCGGCATCTGAGGCCGCCCTATTCCTCCGGCGTGAAGATCTCCTCGATGCTGCGCCCGAATACGCGCGCAATCCGGAACGCCAGCGGCAGGCTGGGATCGTACCTGCCCCGCTCCAGGGCGTTGACCGTCTGCCGCGACACGCCTAACCGCTCGGAAAGGTCCCCCTGCGACCAGGCACGCTCCGCGCGCAGCTGCGGCAGCGCGTTCCTCACCGGTAACGGCGCCATGCGAGCCCGATCCCCAGCGCCACGAGCAGCGCGGGCGTGAGCAGAATGTCCGGCGGATCGAGCCGTGGGACGCCGACGCCGGCCGTACGCAGGTTCACGTACACCGCGGCCAGCGGCAGGTAGATGATGAGGGCGAACGCCATGCCCTCCAGCACCACGCGCTGCATGAGCTCATCCAGGTCGCTTCTGAGGAGCCGCCAGAACAGCCCGGCGGCCACCGCGAGCGGAGCCGCGGAAATCACCGCGAGCGCGACCTGCCCGGTCTCGGGTAGCCAGCCGCCGCGTTCCCCGATGCGGACGAGGAGGTTGCCGACGAGGACGGCGGTCAAGGACACGATGTAGAGGCCGTACAACGACTTGCCGGGCTCGAGCGACGACGGCCGGGATGCGGTGGCGGCGATCATGGGGCACCTCTTTACAAGGTTGGGTGTCGATCCCAGATGTAAAGCGTCCTTGTCAATTTGTCAAGTATGCTTTACAACATCCGGCCGCGCTCGCCCTCCCCCGTCATTCCGCTGTCCCTGGCCTCCGGTCAGTCGTAGCGCAGGGTGCTCACGGGATCGATCCGGAGCGCCCGGCGGGCCGGCAGCCAGCTCGCGAGCATGGCGGCGGTTGCCAATACGACCACGACTTGAATGAAGGTCGCGACGTCGGTCGGATGGATCTCGTACAGCACCTCCTGCATCCAGCGTGTGACGAGGAGCGCGCCTCCGATTCCGATGACCACGCCCACGGCGGCGAGGAGCATCCCCTGTCCCACGATCAGGCGCAGCACGGTTCGCGGGCGTGCGCCGAGCGCGACGCGGACGCCGATCTCCTGACGGCGCTGCGAGACGGCGTACGCCAGGACACCGAAGATACCTAACGCTCCGAGCGTGAGGGCGATGAGCCCGAAGAGGGCGAGCAGCCAGGCGAGGAGCCGAGGGCGCGCGACGGCGGTCCCGACGACGGATTCCAGCGTCGCGACCCCCGTGATCGTCTGCTCCGGGTCCTGTGACCAGATCGCCTGCCTGACGGCGCTCGCGTAGCGCGCCGGATCGCCGTCGACCCGGACGACGATGCTCATCCGCGACCGGAAGTTCTGCAGCGCGTGCAGGTACATCGTCGGCTCGACCGGCGCGGCCAGCCCGCGCTGCCGCACGTTGCCAACCACGCCGATCACCTGCGCCTCGGCTTGCCCGAGGCGCAGCGTCTTGCCGACGGCCTCTTCCCCCGGCCACAGGCGACGGACCAGCTCCTCGTTGACGATCGCGACGGGGGGCGCGTCCGCCGCATCCGTCAGCGCGAACGCGCGGCCGGACCGCAGCGGCGTTCCGATCGCCTTGAAGTAGTCGGTGCTGATCTGATGCAGCTGAACGTTAGGTCCTTCACCGGGCGCGGCGAGGCCGGGGAGATCGAGCGTGATCATCTCACCGTTCGCGCGCAGCGGCAGGTCACGGATCGCGCCGGCCGCACGCACGCCCGGGATTGCCCGAACCGCATCGAGCACCCGGTAGTAATAGGCGCGTCTCGCCTCGCCCCCGTCATAGCGCCCGGGCACGCTCGCGGTCGCGACCAGCGCGTTCTCCGGCTGGAATCCCGGATCCACCGACATGAGGCGCGCGAAGCTCTTGGTCGCGAGTCCGGCACCGATCACCAGCACGACGGCGAGCGCCACCTCGGCCACGACGAGGGCACCGCGGAGCCGTTGTCCCGGGCGTCCGACCGACCCTCGCGCACCAGCGCGAAGCACGGCCTCGAGGTTGGCGGAGCCGCGCAGGGTGGGCGCGAGGCCAAAGAGCAGGCCGCAGAGCACCGACACGCCGAACGTGAAGGCGAGCACCGGGCCGTCAATTCCGATTTCGGCCGCCCGCGGCAGCTCGCCCGCCCCCGCCGATGCGAGTGCGCGCACACCGACCACCGCCAGGCCGGCGCCCAGAACGCCGCCGAGCACGCCCAGCATTACGCTTTCGGTGAGCAGCTGCCGCGCGATCCGCCAGCGCCCCGCACCCAATGCGGCGCGCACGGCGAGCTCCCGCTGCTTTCCGGTGGCGCGGGCGAGGAGAAGGCTCGCGATGTTGACGCACGCGATGAGCAGCAGCAACGCGACCGCCACCATCAGGACGACGAGCGGACGGCGCACCTCTCCGAGAATCGATTCGCGCACCGGCAGCGTCGTCACCGCATCCCACCCCGGGTTCTCCGGAAACTCGCGCGACAGTCGGTCGGCTACGGCGCTCAGCTCCTGCGCGAGCCGGGACTCGCTCGCGCCAGGCGAAAGCCGGGCGATGACGCCGAGGAAGTGCGAGCCTCGCGAGCGCCCGATGGCATCGGGACCGAACACGGAGAGCGGCACCCACAGGTCGAGCGTCCGCTCCGCGGGATAGGTGAACCCCGGCGGCATGATTCCCACCACCTCGAACGGCTCGCCGTTGAGCGTGAGCGGGCGTCCCAGAATGGCGGGGTCAGCCCCGAAGCGGCGCGTCCAGAATCCGTGGCTGAGCACCACGAAGCGGTCGTTGCCCGCCACCTGCTCCTCGGGGCGGAACGTGCGACCGCGCAACGCCGGCGTACCTAACGTCTCGAAGAACCCGTCGGTGGCGAGCGCCGCGGATAGACGCTCCGGCTCCCCCTCGCCGGTCAGGTCCAGCCCACTCAGTCCATCCGCGAAGAAGTACGCGCCCATCGATTCGGCCGAGCGCGCCTGCGCCCGCCAGTCGAGAAAGTCGGGTTCGGACACGGCGCCTTGTGTGATGCCGTCGGCCGGGTTGGCGTGCCAGACGCGCACGAGCCGGTCGGGCTCGACGAACGGGAGCGGCTCGAGCAGCACACCGCGAACCACGCTGAAGATCGCCGTATTCGCACCGATCCCGAGCGCGAGCGTGAGCAGCGCCGTGACCGCAAAGCCGGGCGAGGACCGCAGCCCTCGCCAGGCATAACGAACATCCTGTGCGAGGTCGTCGAGGATCGTCATTCTCCGGGTCTCCCGCACGCGGCGAACATCTTCCGCGCGGCAATAGTGTCTCGTGAACTCGAGGTCGCCGAACTGCCGGCGCGCCTCCTCGCGCGCCTCGGCCTCCGACCAGCCGCGGGCGCGAAGCGCCGCCGCGGCCTGCTCGAGGTGGAACTGCAGCTCATCCTCGACGTCGGTCGCGATCTCGCGGCCCGACCGCCGCGGCAGTCGCAGGAGCCGTCGAACGCCGGGCGGCCGCGTCACGCCGGCTGCAGGACCTTGAAGAGGGCGTCGACGTAGCGACGCAGCGCGGCGACGTCCGTCTGGAGCTGCCGACGGCCGTCGCGCGTGATGGAGTAGAACTTGGCGCGCCGGTTCGTCTTGGAGACGCCCCACTCCGACTCGACCCAGCCTTTCCGCTCGAGCCGATGCAGCGCCTGGTAAAGTGCAGCGTCCTCGACGTTCAGGGCGCCATCGGTGCGCTGGCGGATCCACTGCGAGATCGCGTAGCCGTGCATGGACGACCAGGTCAGCGTCTGAAGAATGAGCACGTCGACCGTGCCCTGCAGGAGTCCGAGCGATTCACGAGCCATTGAGATTCCCCTCACGGGATTAGTACTCACCATGTGTGGTGAGAACTAGGACGGTGCGCGCTCTGAGGCAAGTGAGTTCGCTTGACAGTCAATGCGTGTATATACACTTTCGAAGCCATGGAGCTCGCCGACACCCGCCACTGCCACTGCCTGGCCGCACGAATGGAAGCACGCGCCATTACTCGAATCTTCGAGGCGCGGCTCCGGCCGCACGGATTGCGCGCCACGCAATTCTCCGTGCTCGCCGTGCTTGCGCAGCGCGGAACGATCCGGCTGAAGGAGCTCGCGCGGATACTCGACCTCGAACGCACCACGCTCACGCGCATCGCCGGACTCCTCGAGCGGAGAGGACTCGTCGAGACCACTCCGTCTCCCGACGCGCGTGAGCGACCCCTCGCGATCACGCTGGCGGGTCGTCGCGCGCTGGCGGACGCGCTCCCCTCGTGGCGGGAGGCGCAGGAGGCCGTCGATCGGCGGCTCGCCGCGTCGCCTCGCGGCCGCATTACCTCAACTCCGTAGGAGATGCTGATGCAGACGCTGACGCCGCCGCTGATCGCGGAAGTCGAACAGGAAGCCAGCAGTACGCGCCGCGTGCTCGAGCGCGTGCCCGAAGACATGATGTCGTGGAAGCCGCATCCGAGGTCGATGTCGCTCGGACAGCTCGCCCGGCACATCGCGGTCATTCCGGGGGCGCTCGCGGAGTTCTTCGACGCGCCGCAGCGCGAGGTCCCGACCGTCCCCTTGCCGGAAGCGCGCTCGCGCGCCGAGCTGCTCGGCCTCCTCGATGAGAGCGTGGCGGCCGCGACCAGGACGCTGGGGCGGTGGGGCGATGCCGAGCTCGCGGATCCGTTCATCATGACGCTGAACTCGGCCGTCATCTACCAGGCGCCCCGGATGGACGCCGTGCGCGCGATCATGTTCAATCATCTCTACCACCACCGCGGACAGCTGGTGCTCTACCTGAGATTGCTCGGCGTCCCGGTGCCTGGTGTCTATGGTCCGAGCGCGGACGAGAAGCAGAACTAGGAGCCTCGGCGTCTTTGGCGGGAACGCGATCGGCTTCCCAGGCCCTGGTTCCCGGTCGCGTCGGATCGCTTGTCGACTAAACGCGCGCTCGCTCGACGTCTTATAGAGAAAGGGGCGCCGTGGCGCCCTCTCACGAATCTGTCGCTCAACCTCACGAACGCACCCCATGTTCTCGCTTCGCGACCTACGCTTCGCGCTCCGCAGCCTCTCCCGCGTTCCGGGCTTCGCCGTGGCCGTGGTGCTCACGCTCGCACTGGGTATCGGCGCCAATACCGCGATCTACAGCGTGGTGCGTGGGGCGCTCCTGCGCCCGCTCCCCAATCGCGACGGCGACCGCCTGGTCTACCTGCGGCAATCGGCGGAGGGGGCGGGCCAGAGCAACGTGCTCTTCTCGGTGCCCGAGGTCGTCGACTATCGCTCCGGCTCCACGGCGCTCGGCGGATTCGCCGAGTACTCGGAGATCCCGGCGACGCTCCGGGGCAACGACGAGCCGGTGCGAGTGCTCGCGGGCGTCGTGACCGGGAACTACTTCGAGGTCATGGGCCTCGGCCCGGTGGCCGGCCGGCTGTTCGACCAACGTGACGACGGGCCCGGCGCGGCGCCGGCGATGGTGCTCACGCAGGGCTACTGGTTCCGGAGCTTTGGCGGGGACCGCGACGTGATCGGCACGAGCGTCCGCGTGAACGGCATGCCGGTGACGATCGTCGGCGTGGTGCAGGATGCGCCGCGCTATCCCGGGGAGACGGACGTGTTCGTGAACATGGTGGTGAGCCCGCACCACCTGGACGCGACGATGGTGACCGGGCGCACGCACCGGATGACGGAGGTGTTCGCCCGGCTCGCCCCTGGGGCGACGCTCGGCCAGGCGCGCGCGGAGGTCGACCGGATCGCGCGCAACGTGCATGGCGATCACCCCGAGGTGTACGAGGCCGGGGCGAATTACGCCATCGCCGTGTCACCGCTGCACGAGGTGCTCAACGAGCGCGCGACGCTGACCTTCTGGCTGTTGATGGGCGCGGCGGCGTTCGTCTTCGTGATCGCGTGCGCGAACGTGGCGAACCTGACGCTGATCCGCGGCATCCGCCGGGAACGGGAGCTCATCGTCAGGCGGGCGATTGGCGCGGGGGCCGGTCGACTGCGCCGGCTGCTGCTCGCCGAGAACGTGATGCTCGCGCTGGCCGGCGGCGCGCTTGGCGTCGTGCTCGCCTATGGCGGGCTCGGCCTGCTCGTCGCGTTCGCGGAGCAGCTCACCACGCGGGCGGGTGAGATCCGCCTGGATGGCGGAGTGCTGGCCTTCGCGCTCGTGGCGGCCCTCGCGGTCGGGGTGATGCTCGCGTTCGTGCCGAACATCGGGGGCGAGGGGACGCTCGCGTCGACATTGGCCAGCTCCGGCCGGCGGACCACGGCGGGCCGGGGACGCCAGCGGATGCAGCGCGGGCTGGTGGTGCTTCAGGTCGCCGTGTCGGTGGTGCTGCTCACCGGCGCGGGGCTGCTCGTGCGCACGTTGATGAAGCTCCAGGAGGTGGATACCGGCGTCCGGATCGAGAACGTCCTGACGATGGAAGTGCCGATGGACGGGACGGGACGCGACACGCCGGAGATGCTCGCGATGTACGAGCGGATGCGCGACGACATCGCGCGGCTGCCGGGCGTGATCGAGGCGGCGATCAGCTCGATCGTGCCGCTGCGCGGATCGGATTTCCGCCTCGACGTGAAGGCGGAGGGCCGGCCGGTGGATCCGAACGAACCCACCCCGAACGCGAACTATCGCACGGCCAGCCCGGAGTTCTTCCGGACGGCGGGCATCCCGCTGATCGCCGGACGCGAGTTCGCCTCGACCGATCGGGCGGGCAGCGGCCGGGTCGTGATCATCAATCAGACCCTCGCGAAGCGGCTGTTCGGCGACCGGGATCCGATCGGCCAGCGCGTCGCGTGGACCGGCGATGTGCTGCGGTTCATTCCGGTGTCGGGCGATTGGCGGACCGTCGTCGGCCTGGTCGGCGACACCCGCGATGCGGGCCCCGATGCGGATCCCGAGCCGATCCTGTACCAGCCGTTCGCGCAGGAGGAGATCTTCTCGGGGACGTTCCTCGTGCGGACGGGGCAGGATCCGACGCCCCTGTCAGCGGCCGTGGTGCGGACGATCCGGTCGATGGATCCGCAGGCGCTGATCGAGAACGTGCAGACGCTGGAGTCGGTGCAGGACGAGCGCATTGCGCCGCGGCGGGTGAATGCGTTGCTGGTGACGTCGTTCGGCGCGCTCGCGCTGCTGATCGCGGCCGTGGGCATCGCGGGGGTGCTGGCGTTCTCGGTGAGCTCGCGCACGGGAGAGATCGGCATCCGGATGAGCCTGGGTGCCGATGCGTTCCGGGTGAAGCGGATGGTGCTGCGCGAGGGCTGGGTGCTGCTCGCCGCGGGGCTGGCGATCGGGGTAGTCGGGGCGCTGATCGCGGCGCGGCTGCTGGACCGGCTCCTCTACGGCGTGACTCCTAACGATCCGCTCACCGTGAGCCTGGTGACGGTGATGATGGCGGCGGTGGGCACGCTGGCGTGCTGGATTCCGGCGGGCCGCGCGGCGAAAGTGGAGCCGGCGGTGGCGTTGCGGGCGGAGTAGGGATTGGGGATTGGGGATTGGGGACTCCGAGCTCCTAGCTCCTAGCTCCTAACTCCTAACTCCTAACTCCTCCCTCCCAGCTCCCGATGCCTCGGGCACCCGGTGAAGTGGTCGTTCACCATGCCGACCGCCTGCATCCACGCGTACACGATCGTGGTGCCGACGAACGTGAAGCCGCGCTTCTTCAGATCCTTGCTGAGCGCGTCCGATTCCGGTGTGCTCGCCGGCACCTCCTTCAGTGACGACCAGGCGTTCTGCTTCGGCGATCCGCCGAGGAACCCCCATGCGTAGCGATCGAAGCTGCCGAGCTGACGCTGCACCGCGAGGAAGGCCTTTGCGTTCTTCACCGCGCCCGCAATCTTGAGCCGGTTGCGGATCAGCCCGGGATTCTGCAGCAGCGTCTCGATGCGGGCATCCGTGAACTGCGCGACGCGCTCCGGATCGAAGCCGGCAAACGCCTCGCGATAGTGCTCCCGCTTCTTGAGCACGGTCTCCCACGAAAGCCCCGCCTGCGCGCCCTCGAGAACGAGGAACTCGAATAGCACCCGGTCGTCGTGCACCGGTACGCCCCACTCCCGATCGTGATAGGCTGCGTAGAGCTCGTTATGGTCACCGAAACAGCGAGGCATGGGGAGTGGACTGTGGTGTGAAGGTGAACATCGGCCGGCAGCGCTTCTCCGGGAGCCGCGAACGAACCCCGATGATCGAGACGTCGCTGGCAAGCACCCACGTGCCGAGCTCGCCCGAGGACGGGACTTGCTCCGCCCTCCGCGTCGAACCTATCGGAGGATTGCAGGCGGCCCGCACCGTCTCGCCGCGCGTCGGTGCAAATCTACGGCGCGGCCGGGAACCGGAGGGACGCGACCCACCGTTCAGTTGCAGCCGCATCGTGCTCGACTCCATCATTCCAATGACCACCTCCATGCTCTACCGGCTGTCCGCCTTCTCCACCGTCCCCGACGGCGGCAACCCCGCGGGCGTCTGGGTCGGCGACACGCTGCCCGATCCCGCGACGATGCAACGCATCGCGGCCGGCGTCGGCTACTCCGAAACCGCCTTCGTGGCGCCCGCGGAGGGGTTCGACCGTACCGTGCGCTACTACAGCCCGGAGGCTGAGGTGTCCTTCTGTGGGCACGCGACGATCGCGACCGGCGTCCTACTCGGCGCGACCGCCGGCGATGGCACCTACCGCCTGGCGACGGCCGTCGGCGACGTGCCGGTAGCGGTGCGCGAAGTGGACGGTACTCGTGAGGCGTCGCTCACGTCGGTCACGCCGCGCCACGAGGCCGCGCCCGGCGCGCTCGTCGACGACGTGCTCTCCGCACTCGACTGGGGCCGGCACGAACTCGATGCCTCCATTCCGCCGGCGCGCGCGTACGCGGGCGCCTGGCATCTCGTGCTCGCCGCACGGAGCGACGAACGCCTGGCGAGACTCGAGTACGACTTCGACGCGCTCAAGCGCGTCATGCTGGCCGACGGCCTGACGACGATTCAGCTCGTCTGGCGCGAGGGACCGGGGGTGTACCACGCCCGTGATCCGTTCCCGGTTGGGGGCGTCGTGGAGGACCCGGCGACCGGCGCGGCCGCGGCAGCGTTCGCCGGATACCTCCGCGATGCGGGCCTCATCGAGGCGCCCACGACGCTCCTGATCCGGCAGGGCGAAGCGATGGGGCGGCCGAGCCGCCTCATGGTGTCCGTACCCTCCGCCGGGGGGATCACCGTGACGGGCACCGCCGTGGCGCTGGCGCCCGCCGTACCGGGTTGAGCGCGGGAACGGGAGGCACGAACGGAGGCGAACGCACCGCGCGTTCGATGCGATCCCGAAGGGCTCCCGTGCGCGAACGGCGCACACGAGTGCAACTCCGCTCTCCCGGTTCAAGACTGGCCGAGCGTGGGCTCGTAGGTTGACGGTTCGACCTACACCCCGAACCGGAGAGTGGCTCATGAGAGTGGCGAGTGTCGCGACAGTGATCGGTGCGGCGTCGATCATGGCGTGCGACGCGGACGCACCCGCTGGACCCGCGGGGCCCGACGACCGTCCCAGCTTCAACTCCGGCGTGATCGCCTCGGCGACCGGCGGTGGCCGCGCACAGCTGCCCGTGGGATTCTCGGCGCTGCGCGTTTCGTTCAGTGCCGTGACGAAAGCGGATGGCAGCGCGGCGGGGCAGTTCACCCAGAAATACGAGAGCGCGGGCGGCACCGTCGACTTTTCCGGGACCGTAACCTGCGCGAGCGTAGACGCGGCGAACGGCCGCGCGTGGATCGGCGGAGTGATCACCCGCAACCGGTCGACGAATCCCGCCGTCATGGGCGCGATTCACCAGCCGGGTCGGGACGTGTGGTTCCGCGTGGTCGACTACGGAGAGGGCGATTCGCCTGACGACCGGACCACGGTCCTGGGCTTCGAGGGCGCAGCGGGATTCAACACGTCGGCAGACTACTGCGCCGGCCAGCCGTGGGCGGCGGGAGACGCGAATACGTGGGCCCTGTTCGACGGCAACATTCAGGTCCGGCCGTAGGCCGCGATCGTCGATGAGCGGATTCAGGTGGGGGAGCGCCGGCGGTATGCCGCCGGCGTGAGCCCGGTCGCCGCCTTGCACGCCCTCGTCAGGTGACTCTGGTCCGCATAGCCGGCGGCCTGGGCGATCTCGGAGATCGGCCGGTCGTCGCGCGACAGCTCGCGGAGTGCCCACTCCATCCGCAGCAGGCGGGCGTATTCGCCGACGCTCGCGCGATAATGCCGCCGGAACTGGCGCGCGAGATGCCAGGGCGTCACGCCGATCTCGCCGGCGACCGCCCCGAGATCCAGCGACTCGCGAAAGTGGGCGTGCAGCAGTTCGCGGGCTCGCTCGAGCCACGGCGGCGGGCGGCGGTCGCCGCCACGCGCCCCGTCGACTCGTGCCGCGCGTGTCATGAGCAGCATGACCAGTGCGTCGATCGCCAGGCGCGACAGCGAATCGTGGACGGCCAGCTCCGCGGCGATGCGGCGCGCCTCGCAGGCGACCGCCGGATCGCGAAGATGCATGACCTCATCGAACAGACGCGTGAAGGGGGCGAGGCGCTCGCGCTGATCCGGGTGCGGTTGCGTGACCAGCACGCGCGCGCCACGAGCGCCCACGGAGTTGGCGTGGCGCTCGGCGCGAGGCTCCGTCCAGATCGTGGCCGGCGTGCACTCGATGCGCCGCGCCGCGATCGTCGTCTCGAACGAGCCATCGATCATGACGGCGAGGATGCTTCGTTCGTGCGTGTGGGCCTCGAGGACGGATCCAGGCGGAAACCACGCATCGGTGAGCTCGAAGCGTCCCGTATCGATGGTCGTGGCCCGATGGCTGCCCATCGTGACCGGCTCGTGTCGCTGGCGCATGTGGCGGACTCTGGCGTGGCGATCGACGGATCGGCGCGCTGGCGGCGCATGGGCCGAACGTATTGCACGGCCGCACGCCGAAGCGCCAGATCCGCGCGGCGGCGGGCGGCGGAGGGAGTGCGAGCGCCTCCCGTCGTTCGGCGCGCCTCCCGCGGAACAAAGAACGCGGGGCCCGTCATGCGCCCTTCCGCACGAGGAGCCCCGCGGAACTGGACCGAGCGGCGCGTACGCCGATCAGCTACGTAGAGCCTTAGCGACTCCCGGCGATCCGCGCCGCACTAGGTTCAGTAGACAATGGATCACCTCCTCGGTTGCGGGTGGATTCGTAGGGCGATCTGGTCGTTCGCCGGTCAAATTAATTGAGAGACCCGGACCGACAACAGGCATCGGGACTTCTCGGCGCCTGGGCTTGGACCACGGCGGTCCGGCGGCGCGGTCGCGAGATCCCCGTGCCCGCCCGCATCGCACGGCGATCTCGAGAGCGCGGTCGCGGATCGCGGCTATCGCGCTCGCGGAGCCACGCCAGCCGGGCGGCGAGATCGAGTCCCTTCCCCACGGACGACACGCAGCCTTCGACCGGCGCAGACCCCGCCTCACTCGATGGTGATCCCGTCGAGGTCCTCGTCAGGCTCCGGGTAGCGCAGCCCGAGGCCCCCCAGCGTCTCGACGAGCACCCGGGCGATGAGATGGTTCCGGACGTCCTTGTCGTCCGCCGGCACGACGTACCAGGGCGCCCAGCGCGTGCTCGTGCGGCGCAGGATGTCGCGATACGCGCCGGTGAAGGTGCGCCAATGCCGGCGATCGTCCAGGTCGCCACGACGAAACTTCCACTGCTTGTCGGGATCGTTCAGCCGGTCCTTGAATCGCCGCTTCTGCTCGGCGCGCGAGATGTGCAGCATGAACTTGCGGATCACCACCCCGTTCGCGGCGAGCATGCGCTCGAAGTCGTTGATGTGCGCATAGCGCTCACGCCAGACCGCCGGCGGCACCAGCCTGCGCACGCGTGGCACGAGGATGTCCTCGTACTGCGAGCGGTTGAAGATGCCGATCATCCCGGTTGGCGGCACGCGCTGATGGATGCGCCACAGGTAGTCGTGCTGCCGCTCGACGTCGTTGGGCGCGCGAAACGAGTGCACGACGCAGCCCTGCGGGTTGACCGCGCCGAAGACCTTCCGGATGGTGCCGTCCTTCCCCGAGGCGTCGCGCCCCTGCAAGACGATGAGGAGGGCATAACGACCGTCGGCGTAGAAGACGCGCTGGAGCTTCGTGAGCCGCTTGACGAGCTTCTCGGTCTCGCGCTCGAGCTCCTCCTCGGTCGGCACCGGGGCCGGGACGCGCGCCTCGGCATCGATGAGGCGCGGTACGGCGCGTGTGCTCACGGGGCGCAGACGCAGGCGGGAGAGAGGCATGGCCAGGTAGAATATGCCGCGCCGCGCCGCCGATGTCCCGCCGCGACGCCGTGAGACCGCCTTCCCGCGCGAGGATCGCGCCCGCCGCGCGGCTCGGACCGGCCGATGCCAGCCGGCCGAGCCGCGCCCTTCGAATCGGGCGCTAGGCGCCCGCTCCCTGCGCCATCTTCGCCATCCACTCCCGTCCCGCGCGCTCCATCTCTTCGTCGGTCATCTCCTTCTGCCGCGTGGCAATGCCCCACTCGTGTCCGAACGGATCGGTGACCTTGCCATAGCGGTCGCCCCAGAACGCGTCCTCGAGCGGATGGCGCACGGTCGCACCGGCCTCGAGCGCCCGCGCGAAGGCCTTATCGGCGTCGTCGACGTAGATGTGGAGCGAGGCGGGCAGCCCGTTGGTGCTCAGCGGCGACCTGGTGCCCCACTGCTCGTTCTCCTCGCCGAGCATCACGGGCGAGTCGCCGATCTTGATCTCGGCGTGCATGATGGAGCCGTCAGGGCCCTTCATGCGCGAGCTCTCCTCGGCGCCGAAGGCACGCTTGTAGAAGTCGATCGCCCGGTCGGCGTCGCGGACGACGAGCGCCGGAGTGACGGTGTGGTAGCCTTTCGGCGGAGACTTTGCGGCCATGGCTGTACTCCCTACGGTTGAAGAATGAGAAGACCCCCGGCGAGCTCTGCTTCGGCATTTGTTCGGGGGAGGACAAAGGTAGGGTAAACGTATGATCATGCAATAGGGCGAGGGCGATCGCTTCGCGCCACCGCGGTTCGCCCGGCAGCACGCGAGTCCGACCCCCGATCACTGCGAAAGTCCGGCGAACCCGTGGCTTCCGAGTTCCTTCGTACATCGCTTGCGCGACTGATCTCCATGACTATCCGATCCGATCCCGACGATCTGCCCACCTGCGGCAAGGGTCTCGCCGCGCACGCGCCGCTCCCGCAAGCATTCGGCGATCTCACGGCCGCGGTCGCCGAAATACTCGAGCTGCACCGGCGAGCGCTGGACGCCAGTGACGCTGGTGCGCGCGAGGAAGATGCCGTCTACGCAGAGCTCGCCGAGCAGCACCGCGAGGCGGCGGCGCTGCTGCGGGACGCCGCGGAGCGCATGCGGCGCAGCCGTGATCTCCCCATGGCGCCGCATGACCTTGCGATTCTCGCCGATGCGCGCGCGCGCACCGCGTTCGCCACGTTCGTCAGGCTCGAGGAGGAGATCGTCACGCTGCTGGAGTCTCGCCTGCCGGCCGATCGCCTGATGCTGACGGAAATGGGCGGGTGAGCGCGACTCAGCCTGGGGCGGCCTTTCCTCTCCGCGGTACGCGCGACACTTTTCGGGCCCTCGGAGCGAGCACCCGGTGTCCCTGGCCATTCAAGGAGCCCCGATCATGAAGCGCCTTCTCACTTCCGCTCTCGCGTCATTGGCCGTGATCGCCGCAGGCCAGCGGCCCGCCGGCGCGCAGGACGCCGACCCGTTCCTCTGGCTGGAGGACGTGGAAGGAGCCCGCGCGCTCCAGTGGGTACAGGAGCGCAACGCCAAGACGCTCGCGGAGCTCACCACGCATCCCGTCTACCAGCCGATCTACGATCGCGTGCTCTCGATCTACAACTCGCGCGATCGGATCGCCTTCCCGTCCATCATGGGCGACCGGCTGTACAACTTCTGGCAGGATGACACCCACAAGCGCGGCATCTGGCGTCGCACGACGTGGGAGAGCTACCTGTCCGGCACGCCGCGCTGGGAGGTCATCCTCGACATCGACTCGCTCGCCGCGGCCGAGAAGGTCAACTGGTCGTACGGCGGTTCGACGTGTCTGGCGCCGGAGTATGTGCGCTGTCTCGTCAGGCTCTCGCGCGGTGGCTCCGACGCCGTCCAGATCCGCGAGTTCGACCTCGGCACGAAACAGTTCGTCGCGAACGGTTTCGCGCTACCGGAGGCGAAGCAGAGCGTCGCGTGGGTGCACCGTGACACGCTGCTCGTCGCCACGGACTACGGACCTGGCTCCATGACGAGCTCAGGCTACGCGCGTCAGGCGAAGCGGTGGCCGCGCGGCACGCCGCTCTCGTCCGCCTCCCTGCTGTACGAGGGCGACACCAGCCACGTGATGGTGGCGGTGGGGTCGTTCCGCACGGCCGACCGCGACTTCACCATCGTCTTCCACCGGCCGAGCTTCTTCGAGGGGACCATGCACCTGCTGCGCGACGGCAAGCTGGTGAAAGTCGATGTTCCGCTCGACGCCGATGTGAACATGGTGCGCGACCAGATCGTCGTGTACGTGCGGAAGCCATGGACCGTCGGCGGCACGACGCACGAACCGGGCTCGCTGATCGCGATGCAGCTCGACGAGTTTCTCGCGGGCAACCGCAGCTTTCAGACAGTCGTGGCTCCGGGGCCGCGGGAGACGGTGAACGGCGTGTCCGCGACGAAGGACTACCTGCTCGTCAGCATGCTGAACAACGTGAAGGGCGAGCTGCGGCGGTATCGGTTCGCGGACGGCCGCTGGACGCACGAGACGGTGCCCGCGCCGGAGATGGGAAGCATCAGGCTGTCGTCCACGTCGCCCCTCACCAACCGCTACTTCTTCACCTACGCCGGCTACACGCAGCCGACCACGCTGTATCTCGCCGAGGAGAACGGATCGCCTCGTCAGGTGGCGGCGATGCCGGCGATGTTCGACGCCGGCGGGCTCAAGGTGGCGCAGTACGAGGCGACATCCACCGACGGCACGAAGATCCCGTACTTCGTCGTGCACCGCGAGCAGATGGCGCTCGATGGGACGAACCCGACGCTTCTCTACGCGTACGGCGGATTCGAGGTCTCGCAGACGCCCGGGTACAGCGCCACCGTGGGCTCCGCCTGGCTGGAGCGGGGCGGCGTCTACGTGGTCGCGAACATCCGGGGCGGCGGCGAGTTCGGCCCGCAATGGCATAGGGCGGGCCTCAAGGAGAACCGGCAGCGGGTGTACGACGATTTCCTCGCGGTCGCGCAGGATCTCATCGACCGCAAGATCACGTCGCCGGATCACCTCGGCATCCGTGGCGGGAGCAATGGCGGACTGCTGGTCGGCGTGGCATACACGCAGAAGCCGGAGCTGTTCGACGCGGTCGTGGTGAGCGTGCCGCTGTTCGACATGCAGCGGTACAACAAGCTGCTGGCGGGAGCGAGCTGGATGGCGGAGTACGGGAATCCGGACATCCCCGAGGAATGGGAGTACATCAGCAAGTACTCGCCCTATCAGAACATCAAGCCGGGGCAGAAGTATCCGCGGGTGCTGTTCACGACCACGACGCGCGACGACCGCGTGCATCCGGGCCACGCGCGCAAGGGTGCGGCCAAGATGGAATCGCTCGGCTACCCGGTGTACTACTTCGAGAACACCGAGGGGGGACACGGCTCGGGCGTGACGAACGAGCAGCGGGCGCGGATGGATGCGGTGGTCTACACGTACCTGTGGAAGCAGCTGGGGGAGGCGGTGGAGAAGGTGTCTGGTATTCGGGAATAGGGAATCGGGAATCGGGAATCGGTGAAGCCTGATGGGTGGTACGGCCTTCTCCGATTCCCCATTCCCGACTTCCGACCATGCGCCGCCTCCATCTCGTCGTCGGGGCCATCGCGCTCGTCGTCTTTTTGGCGACGGGGATCTACATGGACCAGGTGCACGCGCATCTGGTTGGGATGGCCGACGCGCCGCGGTTGTTGTACCGATCCGCCCACATCTACCTGTTGTTCGCCGCGCTGGTCAACCTCCTCCTCGGCGCCTATCTACGCGAAGCGGAGCGGGGATGGCGGCGGTGGCTGCAGCGCGCGGGCTCCGTCGCGCTGCTCGCGACGCCGTTCCTCTTCCTTGCCGCCTTCGCGCTCGAGCCCGGACTGAGCGGGCTGCTGCGACCGTGGGCGCGTCCGGGAATCGAGCTCAGCCTCGCTGGCGTCCTCGCGCACGTGATCGCGGGGGCGGCGGGCGCACGCGTCGTTCACTACTCCTCGAGCCGCACCGCCGCCGCGGGGCTCGACGCGGCCCGTGGGGCCGGTACGAGCGCCGCCGACGCTGCCACTCCGGTCACGGCCGACGAACGGCGGTAAGGCCGACGCCCGTGTACGCCGATGCCGAGCAGCGGTAACTGCGGCGGCGAATGCCGCGAGTGGCACCCGCGTCACGCAATGCTTCACTGCTGCACCAGCTCGATTCACTCTGGAGATCGCCATGTCAATGCGGGTTCCGACCATCCTGCTCGTCGCTGCAACCGCACTCTGCGTGTCCAATCTCGCGCACGCGCAGGCGCCCGTATTGTCCGCACAAACGAAGTCGCGCATTGCCGCGCTCGAGCCCAAGGTCGTCGCCTGGCGACGCGACATTCATCAGCATCCCGAGCTCGGCAACCGCGAGACGCGGACCGCGAAGCTCGTCGCCGACCATCTTCGCTCACTCGGCCTCGAGGTGAAGACCGGAGTTGCGCACACCGGCGTGGTCGGGCTGCTGCGCGGCGGTCGCCCCGGCCCGGTCGTCCTCCTGCGCGCCGACATGGATGCGCTCCCCGTCACCGAGCGCAACCAGCTCCCGTTCGCGTCCAAGGTCACTACGACCTACAACGGGCAGGAGGTCGGCGTCATGCACGCCTGCGGACACGACACGCACGTCGCCATCCTCATGGGCGTCGCCGAGGTCCTCTCCGCAATGCGGTCCGAGCTGCAGGGCACGGTGAAATTCGTCTTCCAGCCCGCGGAGGAGGGGGCGCCCGAAGGTGAGGAGGGCGGCGCGGAGCTCATGGTCGAGCAGGGCGTGCTCGCCGACCCGCCGGTCGACGCGGCATTCGCGCTGCACATCGACGCCAAGCAGGAGGTGAACAACCTGTACTACAGCCGCGGCGGCACGTACGCGAGCGCCGACGACTACCGCATCGTCGTCAAGGGCAAGCAGACCCACGGCGGGTATCCGTGGAACGGCGTCGACCCGATCGTCACCTCCGCCTACATCATCACCGCGTTGCAGACGATCGTGAGCCGGCAGATGCGCCTGACCGAGAATCCGGCGGTCGTCACCGTCGGCAAGATCCAGGGGGGCGTGCGGTCGAACATCATCCCGGAGCAGGTCGAGATGATCGGCACGATCCGCGCGCTGCACCCGGACGATCGGAAGCTGCTGCACGAGAAGATCCGGCGCACCGCCATCAACGTGGCCGAGAGCATGGGCGCGACGGCAGAGGTGCAGATCCCGCTGACCACCGCCTATCCGGTCACGTACAACGACGATGCGCTCACCACCGCGATGATTCCGGTTCTCGAGCAGGTCGCCGGCACCGGCAAGGTGCATCAGCTCAAGCCCGAGACGGGGGCGGAGGACTTCGCGTTCATCGCGGAGAAGGTCCCGAGCTTCTACATCGCGCTGGGCGGCCGTCCATCGAACGTCAGCTTCGAGGACGCGGCCGACCACCACACGCCGGATTTCTACATCGACGACAGCGGGCTGGACCTCGGTGTGAGCGCGATGACCGCGATGACGCTGGCGTACATGCGCACGCACGCGGCATCCGGGCGCCGGTAGCGGACCTCGCGAGGCCGTTCCGCGGCGTCGGCGTTCTTACTCCAGGGCCTCGACGGCCTGGAGCACCTCCGCCGCGGTCACCGGCCGCTCTCCGCGGTCGCGCGCGAGGAGCCGCATCACGAGAGCGGAGAGCTCCGCCGGCACATGGGGGTTGCGCTCGCGCGGCGGCACCGGCCGCTCGGCCAGGATCCGCGCGATCAGACTCGGCACGGAGTCGCCGTCGATCGGGCGCTGCCCCGTCAGGCACTCGTAGAGCACCACGCCCAGTGCGTAGAGGTCGGCGCGGCCGTCGACGTCCTCGTCGAGCAGCTGCTCCGGCGCCATGTACTCGGGGGTACCGACCACCATCCCGACCTTCGTCAGCGCCGCCGACGTCCGCCTGACGAGGCGTGCGACGCCGAAATCGAGCACCTTGAGCCCGGCAACCTGTGGCTGTGGCTGCCGCAGATCCGCGGCACGGTCGAGTTGGGGACGCCGTTGCGCCTGGCGATGCAGGGCGCGGTCCTCGCGCCGGCGAGCGGCGATCCGGCCCAGGGCTTCGACACGGGAGTGGATCCGGTGGAGCAGACGAAGCGGCCGTACCTGCAGGCGCGCGTGCGGGCGGCGTGGGGCGACGACGCGGGTGGCGGCGCGGCACGCGGCGAGATTGGCGTCGGCGTGCATCGGGGCTGGCTGCGCCGGCCGGACGGCACGCACATGACGAGCTCCGCGGTGGCGGCGGATGCGACCGTGCGCTGGGCGCGCGCGTCGAGCTCCGCGCGGAGGCGTACGACGGCAAGGCGCTGCGCGGGCTCGGCGGCGGGGGGATCGGCCAGAACCTGACGACGGCCGGCGCCCCGGTGAAGGACCGCGGCGGGTGGGCGCAGATCAACGTGCGCCCCGACCCCCGTCTCATCGTCGGCGGCGGGTGCGGCGTGGCGGATCCCGACGACGCCGATCTCCCGGCGAACCGGCGACGCAACGTCGCCTGTGAAGGGCACGTGATCGTCCGGCCGGGGGGAGCGGTGTTCGCCGGACTGGAGTTCCGGCGGCTCAGCACGAGCCATCCGGCCGGCACGGTGCGAAACAACCACCTCAACCTGGCGACCGGCTTCGAGTTCTGACGACAGGGGGGCGGGCGTGGCGCTCCGCGGCCCGCCGCGGGCGACGAGGAGCTCCGTCCGACCCGCCACCACGCGGCAGTGACCGGTCAGTCGGGGCAGCCGTCTCCGTCTGTTGCGATGACGGGTTGGCTCGTGATGCGCGCGAGACTCACGCTGGACAGACGTTGCGGCATGGCCCATCGTAGTCGCGTCGCGATTCGCGATGACCCAACCCCCCTCCAGCGCACGATCCAGTGAACCTCCGTGGCACTTCGCGCCCCTTCACCGGCGCCGCGGCAATGGGCGGCCGCATGCGGACGTACGGCTCACGCCCGGCATCGTGGCTCGTCCTGCTCCTCGCCATCGGCGCGGCGGCCGGAGGGCCGGCGCGCCGGCCCTCCGCCGACGCCGCGCCCACGCGCCGCCTCGTCGAGCTCACGATCACCGCAGCGCCCACGCGCCTGACGATCCTCCCGGGCCTGACGACCGACGTCTTTGCCTTCAATGGACGGGTCCCCGGTCCCACGCTCGAGCTCCGGGAGGGCGACAGCGTCGTCGTCCGCTTCCAGAACGAACTGCCGCAGCCCTCCACGATTCACTGGCACGGGCTGCATCTTCCATTCACCTCCGATGGGAGCCCGTTTCATCCCGTGCCCCC
>DATHUW010000142.1:0-17366 GCA_035461825.1 Gemmatimonadaceae bacterium | reverse complement strand
CGCCGCGAAGCGCGTGTTGCCGCGGGAGCCGCTCGTGATCGTCACGCGCGTCTCGTCGGCGGTGGCGAAGCCGAGCACCCGGCGGGCGATGGCCTCGCTCTCCTCGCGGGAGAGGTAGCGCGCCGGGACGAGCAGGGAGCGCGGGCCGCTCATGCCTGCCTCCCCGTGTTGATGACGTTGATCTGCCGGTGGCGCGTGGGCGGGCAGCCGTGGCTCACCGCGTTCGACTGCGACGGCTGCCCCTTCCCGTCGTTGAACGCGCCGCCGAGCTCGTAGCTGCTCGCGCCGCCGATCATGTCCATGGAGTTCCAGAACTCGGGCGTGCGCATCTGGTACGCCACGTCCTTGAGCATGCCCACGATCCGGCCGTCGCGCACCTCGTAGAAGAGCTGCCCGCCGAACTGCGCGTTGTACCGCTGCTGATCGATCGAGAACGAGCCATCGCCGATGATGGCGATCCCGTTCTCCGTGTCCGCGATCATGTCGTCCCAGGAGACGTCGCGCTCGCCGGGCAGCAGCGACACGTTCGGCATGCGCTGGAACTGCACGTTGTCCCACCCCTGCGCGTACGAGCAGCCATGCGAGCGCACTTCGCGCCCCTCCTGCGTGTACCACCACTCCAACCAGCCGGCCTGCTCGCGCGTGGTCTGATAATCGTTGAAGATGCCGTTCTTGACGATGAGGAAGTCCTCGGGTTTCACTCCCTCGTCGTCGTAGCCGATCGTCGAGAGCGCCCCTTCCTGCGAGCGATCGCCCTGCACGTCCATGAACTCGGGGCCGTACTTGAGCTGCCCGAGCATCTTCTCTGGCGGCGCGATGAAGCTGGTGCCCGCGTAGTTCGCCTCGTAGCCGAGTGCTCGATCGAGCTCCGTGGGATGGCCGATGGACTCGTGGATCGTCAGCCACATGTTCGACGGGTGCAGCACCAGATCGTACTTGCCGACTTCGACCGGCTTCGCGGAGAGCTTCGCGGCCGCCTCTTCGCCCCACTGCCCGGCGTGGCCTGGCAGATCGGCGTCGATCACGTACTCCCATCCGCGTCCCATCGGCGGCACCACGTTGCCGCGGTTCTGGAAGTCTGAGAAGTCGGGAGCGACCGCCGTGATCTGCATCAGCGGCCAGGTGCGCACGTTGTCCTGCGTGATCAGCGAGCCCTCGCTCGACGCGAAGCTGCGCTCCTCCTTCACGAAGAACAGGCCGCTGAAGATGTACTTCACGTTGGCGACCTTGAGCGCTTCGGCGTTGGCCTTGAGCAGCAGGTCGGCCTTGTCCTCGATCGACACCTCGAAGGGGTCGACGCGGTAGGCGCCCTTCCAGCTCGCGTTGGGAACCGGCGGTGTCGGCACGAGCACGACCGCCCGATCCCGCGCGATGCGATTGGCCTTGGCGATCGCCACCGCCTCGCGGGCCGCGCCGGCGACCGCGTCTTTCGTGAGATGGCGAGTCGCGGCGAATCCCCAGGTGCCATCCACGAGCACGCGAACGCCGCATCCGATGCTGTCCGTGTCGACGACGTTCTGGATCTGCTGCTCGCGGGTGAACACGAAGTTCTGGCGTTGCCGAGCGATCCGCGCGTCGGCGTAGCTCGCCCCCGCGAGGTTCGCGGCATTGAGCGCCTCCATGAGCAGTTCCTTCACCGCGGCGTCAGGCAGCGGAGCGACCACGGCCTGCGCGCCAGCCGTGCGGGCGAGCGAGGTCGCCGCCGCGACGGCTGCCGCCGCGGCCCCGGTCTGCTGCAGGAACCCCCGCCGCGACGTCATCACACCGCCTCGCTGAGACTGGTAAAGTTGAAGTCGCGCACCTTGAGCGGCGGCACGACCACGGCGAACCCCGCGGACCCGCTCTCGCTCGCGCTCACGCGCACCGGCCGCCCCATCGCCTCCAGGTTGTTCAGCATGAAGATGGGCGACTCGTTGAACCGGAGATTCTGCACGGCGCGCGAGATCCGGCCGTTCTCGATGAGGAACGTCCCGTCCCGCGTCAGTCCCGTGAAGAGAATCGTGCGGGGATCCACCGGGCGAATGTACCAGAAGCGGGTGACGAGAATGCCGCGCTGTGTGTTCGCGATCATCTCCTCGATCGTCGTGTCCCCCCCGCTCATGCGCAGTGAGCCCACCTGGGGCCTCGGGTCCACGCCCTTCTGCTGCGCCCAGTAGCGGTCGTACGCCAGGTTGCGCACGACGCCGTTCTCGATCCAGGTCGTGCGCGACGTGGGCAGGCCTTCGCCGCTGAACGTGTTGGCGTAGGCTTCGGGGTCGTGCGGATCGGAGACGAGCGTGACACGCTCGTCCACGACCTTCTCTCCGATCTTGTTTCCCCCGCCCTGCTTGCTGAAGAAGCTCCGTCCCTCGTCGGCGTTGCGCGCATTGAGGGCGAAGTTGATGAGCTGGACGAGATTGCCGACCGCCGTGGGCTCGAGGACCACCGTATAGCGCCCCGGTTCGACCGCTGACGGGTTCATCGACAGCTTCGCCTTCTCGATCGCGCGGGCGCCAAGCGGAGCCGGCTCGATGCGGCTCCAGTCGTGATGTGCGGCGCCGGCCCAACCGCTGCCCGTGCCGTCGGGCGTCCTCACGGTCGTCGTCAGGGCCACGGCGGTCGAGCGCGACCAGGCGAACAGCCCGTTGTGGTTGGCGACGGCGAACGAGCCCGCGTTGTTCTCGAGATACCCCGTCGCCACGAGCCCTTCGGCGCGCGCGGGCTCGGTGATCGCGCGCACGGCCGTCGCACGCTGCGTGGGCTCGAGGGCCGCCGTCGTGTCCGACCATCCCCGCGCCTCGATGTACTGCTGCGGTCCGAGCTCCGGCATGTACTCCGGATCTTCCGGCGACAGCTTCGCGAGGCGCTCGGCGGTCGCGACGGCGCGACGCAGCGAGGCGTCGTCGAGCGCATTGGTCGTGGACTGTCCGGCCCGTCGGCCAAACACCGATCGAATGGTGACGGTCGTGTTGAAGTTGTCGCCGGCGGTCGAGATCTGGCTGACGGCGAAGCGCGTGTTGCCCTGCGCGCCGCTGCCGATGGAGACGCGCGTCTCATCCGCCGTGGCGAAGCCGAGCACGCGCTGCGCCAGCTCCTGGGCCTGCTCGCGCGAGAGGTAGCGCGCGGACTGGCGGAGCAGCGAGCGAGGCTCGTCGCGGCGGCTCACGCGCTCCTCCCCGTGTTGATCACGTTGATGTTGCGGTGGCGCGTCGGGACGCAGCCATGGCTCACGGCGTTCGACTGGCTCGGCTGGCCCTTCCCATCATTGAAGGCGCCGCCGAGCATGTAGCTGCGCTGGCCGCCGATCCTGTCCATCGCGTTCCAGAAGTCGGGCGTGCGCATTTGATAGGCGACGTCCTTGAGCATCCCCGTGACGCGGCCGTTCTTCACCTCGTAGAACAGCTGCCCGCCGAACTGGGCATTGTAGCGCTGCTGGTCGATGGAGAACGAACCCTCGCCGACGATCGCAATGCCGTTCTGCGTCTCGGCGATGATCTCGTCCCACCCGATGTCGCGCTCGCCCGGGAGCAGCGAGACGTTGGGCATCCGCTGGAACTGCACGTCGGCCCAGGTCTGCGCATACGAGCAGCCGTGCGAGCGCACAGGCTGGTTGCGTTGGGCGTACCACCAGTCGAGCCACGGCGCCTGCTCGCGCGTCGTCTGGTAGTCGACGAGGATGCCGTCCTTCACGATGTCGAAGTCCTCGGGCGCGACACCCTCGTCATCCCAACCCACGGCCGAGAGCGATCCCGGCTGCGACCGATCGCCGCGCACGTTCATGAAGTCGGGGCCATAGCGGAACTTTCCGAGCATGCGCTCCGGCGGCGACAGGAAGCTCGTGCCCGCGTAGTTGGCCTCGTATCCCATCACGCGGTCCAGTTCGGTCGGGTGCGCGATGGACTCGTGGATCGTGAGCCAGAGGTGCGTGGGGTGCAGGATGAGATCGTAGCGTCCGACCTCGACCGGCTTGGCCGAGAGCTTCTGTTGTGCTTCCTCGGCCCACCGCGCGGCATTCTCGACGAGCCGCGCGTTGAGGACGTGCTCATAGCCGCGGCCAGCGGGCTGCACGTCGGTCGACTGCCGCGACTGGAAGTCCGAGAAGTCCGGCGCGACCGCGGTAATGGTCATGTTCGGCTGCGCGCGGTAGATCGTCTGGACGACCATGGTGCCGTCGCTCGTGGCGAGCGTCTTCTCCTCGCGGAGGAAGAACATGGACGAGTTGACGAAGCCGCGGCGCTGGTTGTTCGGATCGACGACGCGGAGCGCCGCCTCGTTCGCCTCGAGCAGCAGCGCCACCTTGTCTTCGATGGCGACGTCGAATGGATCGGTCTGGATCCATGGGCCGCGCCATGTGCCGGTGGGCGTGGGGCGCACCGGCGCAAGTTCGACGGGTCGCACGAGCGCCGAGCGATTCGCGCGCGCCTGCGCGACCGCCTGCTGCGCGACCCTGACGACCTCGTCACGCGAGAGGTCGCGGCTGGCCGCGAATCCCCACGCGCCGTTTACAAGTACACGCACGCCGAAGCCGAACGTCTCGTTGTCGGTGACGCCCTGGACGCGGCGCTCGCGCGTGAACAGCGACTGGTTGCGATTGCGGCTGATGCGAACGTCGGCGTAGCTGGCCCCGGCGGAGCGTGCCGCATCGAGCGCGCGCATGGCGAGCTCCTTGTATGATGCGTCCGCGGTGGGCGGCGATTGCGCTGCTTGCGGAGCTGGCGCTGGTGAGGCAGGGGGAGACTGCGTTCCGGCTCCACAGGCGGTAACGCCGAGAGCCGCGAGTGAAGCAGACGAACTGATGAGAAAATCGCGTCGTGTTGGGTTCACCCTCGCGCTCACATCGATGTATGCTTTGCGCGAATATAGGAATGGTGATGTATCCTCGCAATAGTATGTCGCACACGCGCTGCGGCGCGTGCACCCGGATCGCGTGACGATGCGCGGCGCCGGAGTGCTCGTCATCGGCGGTGGATTCGCCGGCGTCGCGGCCGCATCGCGCCTTCACGCGCGCGGCGCGCGCGTCACGCTGCTCGATGACCGCACGGCACTCGGCGGACGCGCGCGGAGCGATGCGCTCGAGGGGTGGACGATCGACGTCGGCGCGCAGCTGATCGCCACATCGTACGCGCGCACGCTCGCGCTGCTGCGCGGGGACGTGGGTGCGAACGCGCTGCGCCGCATGCCCGGACGCGATCTGTTTCTCCGGGGAAACGACGCCTATCCGATCAATTTCGGCTCGGTGCGCAGCCTTCTCGGATTCGGCGCGATCGGCGCGGCCGACAAGGTGCGACTCGGAGTGCACCTGCTGCCGCTTCTCGCGAGACACCGCGCCGCCTTACGCGTGGACGGGGGCGAGGTGCCCGCCGTCCTCGACCGCGAGTCGGCCGCCGCGTCCCGGCGGCGGCACGTCGTCACCGAGGCGGCGGACGCGCTCGTGGAGCCCATCACGGCGACGTTCTGCGGTGCGCGGGGCGACGACGTGAGCCTGGCGTTCTATCTCACGCTGGGGCACTACGGCAGCGAAGGGGACATGCTCGCGCCGCGCGCCGGGTGGTCGGCGCTGCTGGAGGCGGCGACCCGCGGCATCGAGGTCGAGCGCGAGACGCGCGTCGAATCGCTGGACCACGCCACGGGCCTGGTGCGGGCTCGCGCCGCCGATGGCCGCGTGTGGGACGGTGACGCGGCCGTCATCGCGACCGATGCGCACACCGCCGCCACGCTGCTCGACGGCGGTGCCGACGGCGCCCTGCTCGGCTGGCTTCGGACGCTGCGCTACCGCCCGAGCCTCACGGTCGCCGCGGCGGTGGGCGCGGAGCTCCCGCACGAGGCGTTCGGGCTGCTCGTGCATAACGACGGACGCCATCCCGTGAGTGCGCTCGCGGTGCACGGCGCCAAGCAGGAGTCGGGCGGCACCGGCGACCTGGTGCTCGCCTGGCCCACGCCTGACGCCGCCGATCACCTGATCGATCGGACCCCGCGCGAGATCGCCGAGGCCATCGTGCCGGCCATCGAAACGCTGCTGCCGGCAGCGGCCGGGCGGATCGGACGCGTCCGCGTCTACCGCCATCCGCTTGGCACGCCACTCCCGACACCCGGCTTCGCGGCCGATCGCGCAGCGGGGCGCGAGCTCGCCGGCAGCACGCTTCCCCCCACGCTGGCGCTCGCCGGCGACTACCTGACGATGCCCTTGCTCGAAGGCGCCGTGGCGAGCGGCGAGGCGGCCGCGGACCGAATCGCCGCCGCGCTCGACTGACGGACCGTGCGGACTCGCGCCCCGCGCGGTAGAATGCACGGTGCGAATCGACCGGTGCGCGCACCACGCTCGCGTACCGCACGGACCTTCAGCTCGATTAGGGCATGCCGACGCTGACCATCGATGGACGCACCGTCACCGTCCCGGAGGGACGGACGATTCTGGACGCCGCCCGCACGCTCGGGATCGACGTGCCGACGCTGTGCTGGTATCCCAAGCTGCCGATCGTCGGCAACTGCCGCATCTGTCTCGTTTCGGTCGAAGGCAACCCGAAGCTCGCGCCGGCGTGCGCGATCGCGGCGGCCGACGGCATGCGGGTCACGACCGAATCCGCCGCCGCGGTGAAGAGCCGCCAGGCCGTGCTCGAGATGCTGCTCGAGCGCTACCCCGCGCACGGGATCCCCGATGGCGGCGCGCGCAACGAGTTCGAGCGGCTGGTGCGCCGGTACCAGGTCGAGACGACGCGCACCGGATCCCTGCCGCTGCGCGACGGCGACTCACGCGCCGGCGATCCGATGATCCAGCACGACATGACGACGTGCATTCTCTGCACGCGGTGCGTCCGCGCGTGCGAGGACATCCAGGTGGTGGGCGTGCTGGATGTCGGCCTCCGGGGCGAGCACGCCGAGATCATCGTCGGCGCCGATGGCAACCCGGAGCATGCGGGCTGCACCTGGTGCGGGGAGTGCGTGCGCGTGTGCCCCACGGGCGCGATCCACGAGGTGCTGCCGCTGCACAAGATGGCGCTCGACGTGATGGACAAGCCGGCGAAGAAGACGCGTAGCGTCTGTCCTTACTGCGGCGTCGGATGCCAGATCGATCTCGAAACGCGGGGCGACGATGTCGTGCGGGTCACGAGTCCCTGGATCGAGGAGGTCACGCCGAACGACGGCTCGACCTGCGTGAAGGGGCGGTTCGGGACCGACTTCGTGCTCCATCGCGACCGGCTGACGCGGCCGCTGATCCGGCGCGGATGGGTGAAGCGCGCCGGGCGCTGGCATTGGGAGCCTGACGAGGAGCTGCGGCGCATGTGGGGCCGCCGCGGGGGCCCGTGGAAGGAGATCGTCGGGGAGGCGAGGACGAAGAAGGGGCGTCCGAAGATCAATCCGCTGCGACGGCTCCCCACGCTCGATGGGCCGCTCGGCGATCCGCGCGATCGCGCCGCCACGCCCGCGGAATGGTACGAGCCGTTCCGCGAGGCGACGTGGGAAGAGGCAATGGAGCTCACGGTGCAGGAACTCACGCGGCTGCGCGATGCGCGCGGCCCATCCGCGCTGGCGACGTTCGCCTCGGCGAAGTGCAGCAACGAGGAGAACTACCTCCTGCAGCGCATCTTCCGCGCGGGCATCGGCACGAACAATGTGGATCACTGCACCCGGCTCTGCCATTCCTCCAGCGTGAGCGCCATGCAGCGCGCGATGAACACGAGCGCAGCGTCAGGCTCCATGCGCGAGGTCGAGCACGAGAGCGACGTGATCTTCCTGCTCGGCGCGAATACGACCGAGAATCACCCGGTCTTCGGCGCCGCGCTCAAGCGGGCACAGCGACGCGGCGCCCGGTTGATCGTCGCCGATCCACGTCGGATCGAGCTCGCGGTCCGTGCGGACATCCACCTCCAGCTGTTGCCCGGCACCGACGTGGCGCTCCTCAACGGCATGCTGCACCACGTGATCGCCAGCGAGCTCGAGGACCGCGCGTTTCTCGCCGCGCGCACGCACGGGTTCGACGCGCTGCGCAAGGCCGTGGAACCGTACACGCCCGAGGTCGCCGAACGGATCACGGGCGTGTCGGCGACGCTGATTCGCCAGGCGGCCGAGTGGTACGCCCGGGGGCCACGCTCCGCGACGCTGTGGGCGATGGGGTTGACCCAGCACCACACCGGGACCGACATCGTCGCGTCGCTGCTCAACCTGCTGCTGTCATGCGGCATGATCGGGCGCTGGGGCGCGGCCATGCTGCCGATCCGCGGCCAGAACAACGTGCAGGGAGCGAGCGACGTCGGCGCGATCCCGATGGTGTACACCGACTATCAGCCGGTGACCGACCCGAACGTGCGCCGGATGTACGCGGCCGAGTGGCAGGTGCCGGAGGAACAGCTGTCGCTCGAGACGGGGCTCAAGGTGACGCAGATCGTCCAGCCCGACAGCCCGGTGCGCGGCATGTACATCATGGGGGAGAACCCGATCATTTCGGACCCCGACGTGTCGCACGCGGAGTCGTGGTTCCGCGAGCTGGAGTTTCTCGCCGTCCAGGACCTGTTCCTCACGGAGACCGCGCGTTATGCGGACGTGGTGCTGCCGGGCGCCTCATTCGCGGAGAAGGACGGGACGTACGTCAACACGGAGCGCCGGATTCAGCTCGCGCGGCAGGCGGTGCAGCCGCCCGGTGAGGCGCACCGGGACCTCGACATCCTGCTCGAACTGTCGCGTCGACTCGGGGTTCCCACGCCGTTCGAGACGGCGGCGGACGTGATGCTCGAGATCGCGCGGGTCACACCCTCCTGGCGCGGCGTGACCCACGATCGGCTCGTGGGATCGGGGCTCCAGTACCCGGTGCGGGATCGCGAGCACGAGGGCACGGCGTTCCTGTTCGACGAGCGGTTCCCCACGGCGGACGGCCGTGCGACACTCGTGCCGGTCGAGTACCTGCCGCCCGCCGAGTTACCTAACGAACAGTTTCCGTTCCTCATGAACACCGGACGGCAGCTGTACCACTGGCACACGGGCACCATGACGCGCCGCTCGGCCGGGCTCGACGCGCGGGAGCCCACGCCGACCGTGGAGCTCTCGCCCGACGACGCGGCCCGGATCGGCGTGCACGACGGCGACCCGGTACGGATCACCTCGCGCCGGGGGAGCATCGAGATCGCGGTGCGCCTGTCGCCGCGCGTGGCGCGGGGCCAGATCTTCGTCCCGATGCACTACCGGGAGGCGTGCGCCAACCTGCTGACGAATCCGGTGCTGGATCCATACGCGGGGATCCCGGAGTTCAAGGTGTGCGCGGTGCGGGTGGAGGGACTGGACTAGGGTCGAGGGTCGGGGGGGAAGGAGTTAAGGGGAGGGGGGCCAGAGGCTAGGGACAGCGGACCAGAAACCCGCGGCCATTCCCGAGCCCCAGGCCCTGATCCCTTCCCCGCCGTTCCCCGCTACCTTTCGCCCGCGACGACGACCAACTCACGGCCTCCTCATCCCTCGCCCCCATTGCGCGCCCTCGTCAAGCAATCCGCCGCGCCCGGCTTCACGCTGACCGATGTCCCGGAACCGACCATTCGCGACGACGAAGTCCTGATTCGCGTCCGGCGCGCGGGCGTGTGCGGCACCGACGTGCACATCTACGAATGGGACGACTGGGCGAAGGGGCGGTGCGTGCCCCCGTTCGTCGTGGGGCACGAATTCGCCGGCGAGGTCGTGCAGGTCGGCGCGCTGGTCACGGACGTGCGCGAGGGCGACCGGGTGACGGCCGAGGGCCACATCGTGGACGGGCGCTGTCTGCTGTGCCGCACCGGGAACGCGCACGTGTGTCCGTACACGAAGATCATCGGCGTGGACCGCGACGGCTGCTTCGCCGAGCACATCGCGATGCCGGCGACGAACGTCTGGCACCTCGACGACGACATCAGCTTCGAAGTGGGCGGCATTCACGATCCCATGGGGAACGCCTTCCATACGGCACTCACCGCGGAGATCCCTGGCGCCACGGTGTTGATCACGGGCTGCGGGCCGATCGGCCTGTTCGCCGTGGGCATCTGCAAGGCCGCCGGCGCCTCGCACATCGTGGCGAGCGACGTGAACCCCAAGCGGCTGGCCCTCGCGAAGACGATGGGCGCGGACGACACGGTCACTCCCGGCGAAGTCGAGGCCGCCGTGAAGCGGGTGACGGAGGGGTTAGGCGTGGACGTGGTGCTCGAGATGAGCGGCGTGCCCGCGGCGATCCATCAGGCGTTCGCGATGGTGCGCGTCGGCGGCCGGGTCCAGATGCTCGGTATTCCCGCGAAGCCGATGGATGTGAACTTCGCCAGCGAGGTGATCTTCAAGGGCATCACGATCTACGGCGTGGTGGGCCGCCGCATGTACGACACCTGGCACCAGATGACGCGGTTCCTCCGCTCGGGCGAGTTCGACCCCACGCCGGTGATCACGCATCGCTACCCGCTCGCGGAGTACGAGGAGGCGATTCGTGCCATCAAATCGGGGGCGGCTGGCAAGGTGGTCTTCGAGGTCGGCTGAGTGCGCTCTGCTCGCTGGAGCTGGCACGTTTGGTTTCGCGCGGAGGCGCGCGGGAACCTGATGGGACGTTCTACATGCTCCTTCCGCGACCTGTTGCTCGCTGCTCCACTGCAGGTACATCACAACCGGAAAGAGGTCGGTGTACACAACGGGCCGCGCGAGGAGGTCGGAATGAGGCAAACTTGCCGAGCAGATTCCTCCGCGCCTTTCGCGTTCTCCACGCGGCACAATGGGGGTTCATCCGGCATGTCCGGGGAATTGCAGCGCGGATCCGCAGGAAAAGACTGGTCTGCGCGCCGCGGGACGCCAAGGCGTTCTCGTTGGCCGGATGCAGGCCGACGTTAGGTGACGGCTTCCGTGCTGGAGCTGGCTGCGTGTGTTTTCGCGCGGAGCCGCGGAGCGTGGAGGAACGTCAGAACAACGTTCCGACGTGCTTCCGTGGTGCTTGTTCCCCTCGAGGAGCCCGTGTTGAGAACGTAGTGGCAGTGGCTGATAATCCCGATGGTCGCGCTGCAACCCCGAAAATCCCGGAACATCCCTTCATTCTTCTCGACCATGCTGAACGCTTCGTTCACCACTGAACTCCAGCGCACGCTCGAGCAGCTCAAGGCCGAGGGCGTGTACAAGCGGCTCAATCACCTCGACTCTCCGCAGTCCGCAATGGTCGAGATGGAAGGCCGCGGACAGGTGCTCATCCTTTCGTCCAACAACTACCTCGGACTCTGCGATGAGCCGAGTGTGGTGCAGGCGGGAAAGGATGCGCTCGACAGGTTCGGAGCGGGCACCGGGAGCGTGCGCTTCATCTGCGGCACGTTCACGATCCATCGCGAACTCGAGGACGGACTCGCCCGGTTCGTGGGAACCGAGAGCTCGCTCAGCTACGTGTCGGCCTGGAACGCGAACGAAGGGCTGACCGGCACGATCCTTCAGGAGGGCGACTTCGTCGTGTCCGACGCGCTCAACCATGCGTCGATCATCGACTCGATCCGCCTGGCGAAGGCGATCACGAAGTGTACGACCGCGGTCTACAAGCACTCGGACATGGACGACCTGCGCGCCAGACTCGAGGCGAACCGCGGCGCGCGGCGGAAGCTCATCTGGACGGACGGCGTGTTCTCGATGGAAGGCGCGATCGCGAAACTGCCGGACATTCTCGAGATCGCACGCGAGTTCGGCGCCATCGTGGTGGTCGATGATTCGCACGGCACGGGCGTGCTTGGCGAGTCGGGCCGCGGCACCGCCGAACACTTCGGGGTGCTGGGCGAGGTGGACGTCATCACCTCCACGCTCGGCAAGGCGCTAGGCGGCGCGGCCGGGGGATTCACGGCGGGGAGCGCGGCGCTGACGGACTACCTTACGCAGCGCTCGCGCCCGCAGCTGTTCAGCAACGCGCTGCCGCCCACCGTCGCGGCGAGCGCGCTCGAGGCCGTGCGCGTGATCGAGCGCCAGCCCGACCGCGTCGCGCGGCTGCGCGAGAATACCCGGTACTTCCGCGAGCGTATTCGTGAGGCAGGCTTTGCGCCGCTGCCCGGCGACACGCCGATCGTGCCGATCATCGTCGGCGAGACCGCGCTGGCGATCCGCATGAGCGACCTGCTGTTGGACCGCGGCGTATTCGTGACGGGGTTCGGCTTCCCCGTCGTTCCGCAGGGACAGGCGCGCGTGCGCTGCCAGCTGTCCGCGGCGCACTCGAAGGACCAGCTCGACTTCGCGGTGGAAGCGTTCGTGAGCGCGGGACGCGAAGCCGGGATTGTGCCGTCCACCGCCGGCCACTAGGCGCGCGGGAGCCGGACGCGCTCCGCCATCGCGAGCCGGTGCCTCAGCTGGCTAGCTCGTGGTTCCCTCGGGATAGCAATCCACCTCGATGATCAGTCGCCGCCAGCTGGCCACGTCATCGCTCTCCACGCGCTTCACTTCCGCCCGCGCGCGTCCGCCGTGGAGCATCCAGGGTGCCAGCCACCGTGAGATGGTGCCGGGCAGGTGGCCCACCACATCCCCGCCCTTCGCGTGGACCCAGACGAAGGGGTTGTCCGTGCCGGGCGGGTCCGGGACGAGGATCAGCCGATCGCCGGCGTGGAGCCGGTGCACCACCTCCATGCGATCGCCGAACACGGTGCCGTAGACGGCCGTTCGAAAGTGCTGATCGTAGGGCGGCGGGACGGCCTGGTACATCGGGTGGCGGGGCTGAGGCGGAGGGGGCGCCGCGTGGCGGGCTGTGCCGGCCAGGGTCGAGGGATTCCATGGGCGGGTGCCCGTTTGCCGGTGCGGTCGCCGGCTCTCATCATAGTAGTGTGGGCGGGCGGATGGCGGAACGGGGTCCCCCGGGGGATGACACTCTCGGCCCCCCGCGTGACCCCTCGGCGGCGAGCTTCGTCCCTGTGTTGAGCCGGGAATCCGGTGAGCGGGTCGCGCCGTGCGCCTGCTCGTGACCGGTCGGGATGGGCCGCGGGCCGATCTCTCGATCGCATCTTCAGGGAGCTCTCTCAACATGCGCACCTTCCGCTGGTTGGCCGCCGCCTGCGCGGTCGCGATGCTGCCGGCCGCCACCGCGGCGCAGTCGTTCCGGGCCTTCGAGCACTCGTGGTTCTGGGGCGCGAAGGCCGGCGTCGCCTCGTTCGAGACCTCGGTGTCCGGCAACAAGGTGGCCCCACTCGTCGGTGGTGAGTGGCTGATCACTCGTGAGCGATTCGGCCTGTACATCGCCGGTGACCAGACCTTCTTCACGGAAGAGTCGGGCATCCCGGACGGATTCGGCGGCGAATACGTCGTCGCGATCAAGAATCTTCGCCGCTTTACTACCGCCGGCCTGTTCTTCCCCAAGGCGCTGACCACGGTCCGCCCGTACGCGGGGTTCGGCGTCGCGATCAACTGGATCGGTGATGCGACGGCGGGCGGCACGTTCGGCTCACCCGAAGAGGCGGCCTTCGTGAACAACGAGGTGGACCGCCAGCAGGACCGGGCGTCGCTGGTGATGATGCTCGGTGTGCAGGCGATCGTGGGTCGATTCGCCCCCTTCGGCCAGGTCACCCTGCAACCGTCGCACACTGGATTCCTGCTCAACGAGCGCGCGGTGTACCTGCTCGAGGGCGGGTTCCGCATCAACGCGGGATCCTCGCGGGAACGCTAGGCGCTCCGCGAGGCACGGATCGGGGATGGGGGGCGGCGCGGGGCGAGAGCCTCGCGCCGCCGTTGCATCCGGACCCGCAATCCCTCAACCCAGGGCTCGCTCCGCGCGTAGGTGGGGAAACCACCTTGCAGGAGCCGATCGATGCCGCCGTTCGCCGTCCCCACGCTGTCCGGCACCCGCGCCGCAGGCCTGGTCGCCCTAGCCCTCATCATGCTCGTTCCATCCGTCCGGGCGCAGCAGAGTGCGGCGCGTTCCGGCGAGGAGGCCCGCCGCCCGACGCGGCCGGCCGTCGTTATGGACAGCGCCCGGGCGCGGCAGCTCTACGTGAGCGACCGCCCCGAGGATCATCCGCAGGCCGACTTCGAGCGACAGATCGAAGCCCGGAAGCGCACCGACAGCATCTACGCGGCGCGCAGCCGCGGCGTGATGGACTATCGCAAGGTCAGCTATCGCAGCGGCGTGGATGGCCTGGAAATCCCTGCGCACCTCTTTCAGCCGCTCGAGAAGCGCGGTGCCCGCGGCCACGCCGCAATGGTCTGGGTGCACGGGGGCGTGCATGGGAACTGGACCGCCACCTATCTGCCGTTCGTGCGCGAGGCCGTGGAGCGCGGTTACGTGATCATCGCGCCGGAGTATCGCGGCAGCACGGGATACGGCGCCGAGCACTTCAACGCGATCGACTACGGCGGCAAGGAAGTCGATGACGTGGCGTCCGCCGTCGAACACTTGAAGACGCTCCCGCATGTCGACGCGGAGCGCATCGGCGTCATGGGCTGGAGCCACGGGGGCTACATCGCCGCCCACCTGCTGTTCCGCGACGAGCATCCGTTCGTGGCCGGCGCCGCGATCGTGCCGGTGACGAATCTCGTCTTCCGCCTCTCGTACAAGGGACCGCGGTACCAGCAGGGCTTCTCGACGCAGGCGGGGATACGCGGACTGCCGTTCGAGCGCCGCGAGGAGTACATCAAGCGGTCGCCGGTCTACCAGGTGGAGAACCTGAGCGTCCCGCTGCTCGTCCACGTCGCGACGAACGACGAGGACGTGAACTTCGTCGAGAACGAGCAGATGGTCTACAAGCTGCGCGCCCTCAAGCCCGAGCTGGCGGAGACGAAGATCTACGTCGATCCGGCGCCGTGGGGGTCGTCAGGCGGCCACGCGTTCAGCCGCCGGGTCGATCCGCTCTCGCTCGAGCGGGTGGACTCACCCGAGCAGATCGACTCGTGGAACCGCACGTGGGTGTTCTTCGAGTGGTGGCTGCGCCCGTCCGAGGATCGCTCGAAGCCGGCCGCCGAGGTGAGGACGCGCCCCTGAGGCCGCCCGGTCGCATGGATCGAGGGTGCATTTGGCTCGACCGCGTTGTCACGCGAGGCATTCCGCCGCTACTTTGCATCCACGCGAGCGAGGCCGCGCCCTGATTGGCGACGCGCCAGAGGCTCGGCTCGAGGCGCACCCGGCGCCGAAACGGTCCAACGGTTCACTGCCTCCGCTTCGTGCAAATCCCCGATGTGGCGAGACCTCGTCGGGGATCGTCGTTGTGTGACCCCGCGGCAGTGGCGCCGCCACGACCGCGATGGTGTCATGACGTTACCGCTCGACCGCCGACACGACACAATGCCCGCCTCCGTGCGTCTGGCCGAGGAGGTGCGGCGCCGTCGCACGTTCGCGATCATCAGCCACCCGGACGCCGGCAAAACGACACTCACGGAGAAGCTCCTGCTCTACGGCGGGGCGATCCATCTCGCGGGTTCGGTCAAGGCCCGCCGCGCGGATCGTCATGCCGCCTCGGACTGGATGCAGCTCGAGCAGGAACGCGGCATCTCGGTGTCCTCGAGCGTGATGCATTTCGAGTACGAGGGCTATCGGGTCAATCTCCTCGACACGCCCGGCCACGAGGACTTCTCCGAGGACACGTACCGCACGCTCGTCGCGGCGGACAGCGCGGTGATGCTGCTGGACAACCGGCGCGGCGTGGAGGAACGCACGCGGCAACTGTTTGCCGTGTGCAAGCGGTGGCGCACGCCGATCTTCACCTTCGTGAACAAGTGCGACCGCCCCGGCGAAGATCCGCTCGCCCTGCTTGGCGACGTCGAGGCGGATCTGGGAATCGCGTGTTATGCCGCGAGCTGGCCGATCTACCGCGACGGCCGCTTCCTGGGCGTGCTGGACCGGAGCGACGGAGCGGTGCATCTGTTCGAGCGCAGCGCCGACCGTGGAGCACGCCGCGTCCGATCGTCCACGATCGCACTGCGCGACGAGGTGCTGCGCGACGAGCTGGGCGCCGAGACGCACGATCGTCTGCTGGAGGACGCGGCGCTGCTGGACAGCGCGGGGCACGCATTCGATCGTGAGGCGGTGCTCGCCGAGGCGCTGACGCCGGTCTACTTTGGCAGCGCGCTCACGAACTTCGGGGTGGAGCCCTTCCTGCGAGAGTTTCTCGAGCTCGCGCCCCCGCCCCTGCCCAGGGAGTCGAATCGCGGCCGGATCGAACCGACGGACGAGCGGTTCACCGGATTCGTGTTCAAGATTCAGGCGAACATGGATCCGCGCCACCGCGATCGCGTCGCGTTCGTCCGCGTGTGCTCGGGGGAGTTCGAGGCGGGAATGGAGGTGACCCAGGTGCGCACGGGAAAGGCGATGCGGCTCAACGCGCCGCAGCAGTTTCTCGCGCGTGAGCGCGTGCACATCGAACGCGCGTGGGCGGGCGACGTAGTGGGCATCCTCGATCGCGGCGCCCTCCGCATCGGCGACACGTTGGCGGCGCGGGACGGCATTGAATTCCTGGGCATACCGCGATTCGCGCCGGAGCATTTCGCGCGCGTGGTGCTGGCGGACCCGATGCGTCGAAAGCAACTGGATGCGGGACTTCGCCAGCTCACGGAGGAGGGCGCGGCGCAGGTGTTTTTCACCTCGGCGACCGACATCTCGGGCCCGACGCCGATCGTCGGCGCGGTCGGCATGCTCCAGTTCGACGTGCTGCTGCACCGGCTGGAACACGAGTACCGTGTACGGTGCCGGCTGGAGCCGATCACGTACCGGCATCCCCGGTGGGTCACGGGAGACCCCGGCGAGCTGGAGCGTCTGGCCGAGGAACGGGGGGTGATGCGGCTCTACGATGCCAAGGGACAGCCGGTGCTGGTGTTCGAGACCGAGTGGCGCTTGCGCTGGCTGAGCGAACGCGCGGCGCGCGTGCACTTCCACGATGTGGCGCCCTGAGCCTGACGCGCCCTCGCGCCACGTCAGGCGCGTCGGCTCACGAACGCGCTCGCCCGCACGATCCAGCGGAGCGGCCAGTCCGCCGCCCTGGTGATGCCGATCCGCGGCGTGATGGCCACCGCATCGTCAGGCAGCGGCGCACCGGGATGGATGGTCAGCGCCGAGTCGACGAGGGAGAGTCCGTTCTGGGCGGCGGCGACCCCCAGCGCCTGACACAGCTTGCCGGGACCGTTCGTCAGGTCACGATCCTTCGCCACGCGTCGGCGCTCGCGCATGAGCGGGATGCCCTCCACCGGCTCGAGCGCGCGAATGAGCACCGCGCTGCCGAAGCCTTCCTCGCGCGTGACGGCGTTCAGGCACCAGTGCACGCCGTAGATGAAGTACACGTAGGCGACGCCCGGCGGCCCGAAGAGCCAGTGGGTGCGCCTGGTGCGGCCCGCGACGGCATGACAGGCGGGGTCGTGCGGCCCGAGGTAGGCCTCGGTCTCGACGATGCGCCCCGCCGTGGTGCCGCCTGACGCGCGGTGCACCACGATGCAGCCGAGCAGGTCGCGGGCGACCTGCTCGGGAT
>DATHUW010000141.1:0-61621 GCA_035461825.1 Gemmatimonadaceae bacterium | reverse complement strand
TCCACCCGGACCCGTCGGCGAATACGCGCAGTCGTGCCTCGGACGTGAGCGCGTGCTGGAGCACGTCTGCAGCCGCACCGGCAGCCCGTTGGCGATCGTCAGGCTCAATTACGCGAACGCCCTCCGCTATGGCGTACTGACCGACCTCGGGCTGGCCATCCGCGACGGTCGGCCGATCGACCTGACGATGGGATGGGTGAACGTCATCTGGCAGGGCGATGCGAACACCATCGCGCTCCGCTGCCTCGCGCACGCCGCGCGGCCGCCGTTCGTCGTCAACGTCGCCGGCGGGGAGCACCTGCGGGTCCGCGACGCCGCGCTGGCGCTGGGCGAGCGCCTCGGACGCGCGCCGGTGTTCACCGGATCCGAGGCGCCGGATGCGTTGTTGAGCGATACCTCACGAGCACGGGCGCTGTTCGGGGCGCCGCGCGTCTCTACGCTCGAGCTCATCGACTGGACGGCGCGGTGGATCGCCAGCGGCAGCGCCACGCTCGACAAGCCGACGATGTTCCAGGCGCGCGACGGCGGCTTCTGATGCGGAACGCTCGGCGGACGCGTGACGCCTGACGAGCTGCGCCGGCACCTGCTCGCCGGCCAGGTGATCCCCGCCCACCCGTTGGCGCTCACCGAGGCGCGCCGCCTCGACGAGCGGCACCAGCGCGCGCTCACGCGGTACTATCTGGCCGCCGGAGCCGGCGGACTCGCCGTCGGCGTCCACACGACGCAGTTCGCGATCCGCGAGCACGGCCTGTACGAGCCGGTGCTGCGGCTGGCGCGCGACACCGTCCGCGAGCGGGTGGACGGGAACGCGGTCATCGCGCTGATCGCGGGCATTGCCGGACGGACTCGTGAGGCGCTGGCCGAAGCGGCGCTCGCGCGCGACCTCGGCTACCATGCCGCGCTCGTGAGCCTCGCCGCCTTCCGCGACGCCGCGATCGAGTCAATGCTCGAGCTCTGCCGCGAGATCGCGACGGTTCTGCCGGTGTTCGGCTTCTACCTCCAGCCCGCCGTCGGCGGCCGCGTGCTGGACTACGGATTCTGGCGCCAGCTCGCCGAGCTCGAGGGCGTCGTGGCGATCAAGATCGCGCCCTTCGACCGCTACGCCACCCTGGACGTCGTCCGCGCGGTCGCGGATTCCGGCCGTCGCGACATCGCGTTGTACACCGGGAACGACGACGCCATCGTGCACGACCTGCTCGCGCGATTCCCGACGCCCGGCGGCGAGCCGCTCGTCATGCACGGCGGCCTGCTCGGCCACTGGGCCGTGTGGACGCGCGCCGCGGTGCAGCTGTTCGCCGATACGCGCGCCGCCCGCGCGGCTGGCGCCGCGCCTGCCGCGCTGCTGGAGCGGGCCGCGGAAGTCACCGACATGAACGGCGCGCTGTTCGACGTGCGCCATGGATTCGCAGGATGCATCGCTGGCGTGCACGAGGTGCTGCGCCGGCAGGGGCTCATGCGCGGCACCTGGTGCCTGGATCCCGGCGAATGCCTGTCGCCGGGACAGGCGGACGAGCTGGACCGGGTGATGCGCTGCTACCCGCACCTCACCGACGACGAGTTCGTAGCCGCCGGGCTCGAGGAGTGGCTCTCGCCCTAGCGAGGGGCGGAAAGCAAGGTCGCGTGCCAGGAGCCACTCGCCGGCCGCTCGAACCGCTCGCGCAGGTCGCCGAGTCTCGTCAGGCTGGTGTCGAAGACGGGCGTATCGGGTCCGATGGTGCCGCCGGCGGCGCCCGCCGAGAACTCCGGGCGTGTGGCGGACTGCACCACGCCGCTCCCGTCGCGATAGAACACCAGGCCGCTCGTCACGAGGTTCGCGCCGATTCTGTCGCCGAGCGTCTTGAGGGCGCGGAACAGGCCATCCACCGAGCAGCCGGACGCGCCTTCGCCATCGGCCGCGATGATCAGGAAGCGCTCCTCGCGCCACTCCCGTGCGGACGTGAGGGGGGAGCCGTGCGCGTGCCAGTGTTCGAGGAATTCATCGACGGCGGCGAGCAGCCGCTCGGAGTCGGGTTCACGTACGGCGCGGTCGCTGGCGAATACCCACACGCGGGCGTCGTCGGAGAGTCGAGCAATGGGGCGTCGAGGCATCGCAATTCGAACCTGTCCTGGGGTTTTCCAATGAGGGACGCTGAACGAGAAGGACTGCATGGCCCTCGTGCCGTGGACGCGAACGGCAGCCACAGCCTCCGTGATCCGCCCACGGTCGGCCAGTCCGCGTTCCTCCGCGGTGATTCAGCGGCCCGTCGAACGGCCGCGTCAGCGAGAGCCAGCAGAACCCGAGCCATGAGCGCGCATTGGACGATCCGCGTTGCGCGTCGCGCGTCGCGCATCCCGCCGCTTGCGCCCGCCCGGTACCACGCCGAGAATCTCTGCACCCCTCTGCGACGATCCCACCCGGAGAACGCCCCATGCCGTCCCCCGCCTACGACCGCCGTGCCTTCATGGGCTACTTCACCAGCATCGGCCTCGGGGGCACGCTGCTGCCGGGCGTGCTGTGGGGACAGGTCGCCGCGGGGGCCGACATAACGACCGAGTCTGTTGCCTGCGCCGCCGAGGTGGCCGGGCTCGAGTTCGACGAGACCGAGCGCGAGCTGATGGTCGAGGGGCTGCGGCAGCAGGCTCGGCGGCTCCAGGCGCTGCACCAGATCCCGCTCCCCAACGAGGTGCAGCCGGCGATCGTGTTCGATCCCCGTCCGGCGCACGCGCCGCTCGCCACGGTGCCGCCCGCTCCGGGCGAGGCCCGCATGAGGCGCTCGAGCGTCCGCGTCCCGGCCGTCCCGCCCTCGCTGGAGGAGCTGGCGTTCGCACCGGTGACGGTGCTCTCCGAGCTGGTGCGCACGCGCCGCGTGACATCGGAGCAGCTCACGCGCATGTATCTCGCCCGGCTCGAGCGCTACGACCCCGTGCTGGAGTGCGTGGTGTCCCTGACCACGGACCGCGCGCTTCGTCAGGCGCGGGAGATGGATGCCGAGCTCTCGCGGGGGCGGTACCGCGGGCCGCTCCATGGCATTCCGTGGGGGGCGAAGGATCTCCTGGCGACACGCGGCTACAAGACCACCTGGGGGGCCGGGCCGTACCGGGAACAGACGATCGACGCCGACGCCGAAGTCGTCAGGCGGCTCGACGCGGCCGGCGCCGTGCTCGTCGCCAAGCTCACGCTCGGGGAGCTCGCGCAGGGGGACCGGTGGTTCGGCGGCCAGACCAAGAACCCCTGGAAGCTGGACCAGGGGTCGAGCGGCTCGTCGGCGGGGCCCGCATCGGCGGTGTCGGCGGGACTCGTCGGCTTCGCGATCGGCAGCGAGACGTTAGGCTCCATCTCCTCGCCGGCCACCCGCTGCGGGACGACGGGGCTCCGCCCCTCGTACGGCCGCGTGCCGCGCACCGGGGCGATGGCCCTCTCGTGGTCGATGGACAAGCTGGGGCCGATGTGCCGGAGCGCGGAGGACTGCGCCCTCGTCTTCGACGTCATCCGCGGCCCCGACGGCCGCGACAAGTCATGCATCGCCGCGCCGTTCGTCTGGGATGCCACCATCCGCCCATCGGCGCTGCGCGTCGGCTACTTCAAGGCGGCCTTCGACCTTCCGGTGACGGATCCGGAGAACGCGGAGCGCCAGCTGCACCCCACCAAGCCGTACGACGATGCCGCGCTGGAGGTCCTGCGTCGTCAGGGCGCGCGGCTCATCCCGGTGGAGGTGCCGGAGCTCGCGTACGATGCGATGCGCATCATCCTCACGGCGGAGGCGGCCGCGGCGTTCGACGACCTGACGCGCAGCAACCGCGACGCGGAGCTCGTGCAGCAGGGACGGTTCGACTGGGCCAACACCTTCCGCACCGCGCGGTTCATCCCGGCTGTCGATTACATCAACGCGAACCGCGTCCGCAGCATCGCGATCGAGCGATGGGACGCGCTGTTCCGCGACGTCGACGTGATCGTGACGCCGACCGGCGCCGCGGGGCTGGCGCAGCTCGTCGCGACCAACCTCACCGGGCATCCGGCGGTGATCCTCCCGCACGGATTCCGTGACGATGGCACGCCGGTGTCGCTCACCTTTCTGGGCCGACTGTTCGGTGAGCGCGAGCTCCTCGCCATGGCCCACGCCTTCCAGTCGGCCACCGACTGGCACCAGCGCCATCCGACGCTCGGCGCCTGAGAACTTCGAGCTGGCCGGCTTAACGGCCGGACGGATCCGGCGTCGAACGGGTGGAAGCAGGCTCGCGACACGAGCGATCCACCCTTTCGCGCAGGTGTCTCATGATGCGGACCCTCTCGCGTCGCCTTGCGATGGCCGGAGCACTGATGACGGTGCTGGCGGCGTGCGGCGACACCCCGACGGCGCCGGCCAGCGACCCCGCGGAGCTGGCGAACGCGGACGTCGCCACAGTGGCGGGCGATCAGACCTTCGAGGACGTGGCCGCGATGCGGCACCACCAGGGCCTCTTCGGGCCGCTGCCGGGGCCGCTGCCCCGGTTCGGCGCCTGGTCCGACGACTGCACGTTCGACGGAGCGACGGAGTCGTTCGTGTGCCCCTCCCGGACGCATAACGGCTTCACGCACACGAGGTCCTACCGTCTGTTCGATGAAGCCGGATCGCCGCAGAGCGCGTACGACCCGGTAACGACCGCGTCGGCGACCTTCACGAGCGCGATGAGCGGGTCCGCCACCCACGACGCGTTCTCCGCGACGTTCACGCGGCAGCGCACCTTTACGGTGTCGGGGCTCGAGGGCGACGAGACGACGCACACGTGGAACGGCACGGGCACGGCGACACACTCGCGCACGCATCACGGGGACGGCAGCCTAACGCGCAGCTACGCGATGACGAGCTCGACCACCGTCACCAGCGTGGTGCTTCCGTTTCCGCAGTCGCCGGGCAGTTGGCCGCTCTCCGGGACGATCGTTCGTCAGGTGAGTTTCACGCGCGATGGCGCCGGGCCCGGCCGGGCCGGCACGCGCACCGTCACCGTCACGTTCAACGGCACCCAGTTCGTTCCGATGATGGTGAACCAGCGCGCGTTCACGCTCGACCTCGCCACCGGACGACCGGTACGCGACTGATCGGCGACAGTGTCGGATCACTCCTGAGCGTTGCGCGACGCGCATGAGCGATGGCGCCAGCGAACGACGAACAAACCACGAACGATGCGCGAAGAGATGGCGAAAGATTGACGCCATCGCCCGACGGTGCCATCATGCGTCCACGCGAATGCGGGAGCGGTCCTCATAACCGTGTACGCGAAGCTCGATCGTCAGGACGCTGATGTTCGGGTTCCTCGGAAGGTGTTCGGTACTGGCCGAGGCGATTGCAGGTCGCTGGAAGCAATCGAGCCCACGCGAAGCTTCTGGGCACGCCGAATCGCGGGCCGCGCGAGACGGAAATGGAAAGGGAAGTCGATCCGGTCGCCACACGTGGCGATGCCGAACCGAAACGGTCGAATCCCGCCAGCGAGACACAGATCCCCGGTGCATCACGTGTGATGCACCGGGGATCGTCGTTTCCCCCTCTCAGGATTTCAGAATCGACCGCAGCGCCTCCTCGAGCTGCGCGTACCGGAACTCGAACCCCGCCTCCAGCAGCCGCCGCGGCACCACCCGCGTGCTGGCGATCAGCATCTCCTCGGCCAGGCCCCCGAACGCGAGCTTGAGGGCGAATTCGGGCACGCGAGCGATCGTCGGACGGTGCAGCTCCCGCCCTAACGTATCCGTGAACTCGGCGTTCGTCACCGGATTGGGCGAGGTCACGTTCACCGCGCCATCCATCGCGGACTCGAACAGCAGCCACATCAGCGCGCGCACCAGGTCCTCGATCGCCACCCAGCTGAACCACTGCCGCCCGTCGCCGAGCGTGCCGCCGGCGCCGAGCCTGAACACGGGCAGCATGCGGGCGAGCGCGCCTCCTTCTTCCGCGAGCACGGCGCCGAATCGCGTGTTGATCACACGAGCGCCCGCCTCCCGCGCCGGATCGGCCGCGTCCTCCCACGCCACCGTCACGTCCGCGAGGAATCCATGGCCGCGCGGACTCGTCTCGTCCAGGATCTCGTCATCGCGGTCGCCGTAGTAGTTGATCCCCGACGCGACGAGCAGCGTCCGCGGACCGTCGCTCAACCGCGCGATGGTGTCGGCGAGCACGCGCGTCGATCGCACGCGGCTCTGCCGGATCTCCTGCTTCACCGTCTCGGTCCACCGCTCGTCGACGGAGCGCCCCGCGAAGTTCAGGACCGCGTCCACGCCGCGCAGCGCCTCGTGATCGATCTGGCTCTCGTCCGGATTCCACCAGATCTCATCCTCCCCCTTCGGCTTCGCGTCGCGGACGAGAGGCCGGACGCGGACGCCTCGCGCCCGCAGCGCCGCACCCATCGCGCTGCCGATCATCCCGCTCGCGCCGCCGATCGCGACGGTGCGTGGCCCGACACTCGTCTCCCGGTCCGCCATGTCTCCCCCCGCGTCTGGTGTCTCGGTCACGCCGTCCCTATCCTGAGCGGGTGCGCCGTCTCGCACACGGACCACACCCGAGCGCTCGACCATTCATGACTCGTTCCATTCCCGAGCTTGCCGGCCTGGCGACGTACGCCGAGGCGGCCCGGATCGGACACTCCGTCGCCGAGAGCGTGCGCCTCCTGATGCGCTTCCACTGGGCGGAGCTGCGCCTCATGGACGTACTGGTCGCCCACCTTCCCGGGACGCCCGAGTGGGAGGTGAAGTGCGCCATGTCGCTGCACCAGTGGCAGCACGCCGAGCACGCATCGCTGCTGCGCGAGCGAATTTCCGAGATGCGCAACCCCGTTCCGCGCCTCGACGTGCCTCCGGATGATGCGCTGGAAGTCCTGTTCGCGGAACTGGAGCGGTCCAGCGACACCGTCGAGCTGCTGGCGGGCGTATACCGGGTCGTTCGTCCGGCGCTCGCGGCCGCCTACCGCGAGTTCCACGACGGCGCGAACCCGCTGGTGGAGCATCCGACGCGGCGGATCATCCGGACGATTCTGAGCGACGAGGACGACGCGGCGTCCTGGGGTGAGCGGGCGCTGGAGGCCCTTCATCAGGGTGATGCCGTTGCGACCGAGCGGGCCGCAGCGTGGCAGTCGCACCTGACTGCGTACCTCGCGCGCTGCGGGGGCTTGTCCGGCTCGCCCGCCGCGTCCTCCGACGTTCCCCCACGGCGCGCCGCTGGCGTCTTCGAGCCCGATTTCACGCCCCGGCGCGACCAGCGATTCCATGGAACGCGGGACTTCGACTTTCCGCCGCATGTGATCTACAACGATCCGCGGGTCCCCGCCGACGAGCGCAACCTCGCACTCCTCTGCAAGCGGGCGCTGGAGATGGACGTCCCGGAGATGATGGCCAGCATGCTCGGCGAGTGGCGCTCGCTCCCGTGGGACCTGCGCCGCGCGCTGTCGCGCCAGCTGTGGGACGAGGCGCGCCACGCGATGATGGGCACGGTGGCCCTGCAGGCGCGCGGACTGGACTGGACCCGCATTCCGCTCAACGTCGGCTTCTCGCTGCGTCTCAACCGGCACGCGACGGCGCTCGAGCGTCAGATCATGCTCTGGGCGATCGAGCAGTCGCTGATGCCGCGCGACACGGGCAAGCGCTCGGAGCTCGACACCGCACGCGACGCCGGGGACGCGCTGAGCGCGCATTTTCACGACTACGACTGGGCGGACGAGGTGCTGCACACGCGCATCGGCCGGCAGGTGCTCCGGCACGCCGGCATTCCCCCCGACGAGGCGACCGCGCGCGCCGCGGAGATCCATGCGCGGACCTGGGCCGCGCTCGATGCCTATCGCGGGCCTGACGAGGTGCCGGGATGGTGGGACGCGTTCGTTCGCGAGGCGCTCGGCAAGCCGAGCGCGCTGGCGCCGGACGAGATGCAGTCGCTGCGCATTCTGACCGAGTAGGCGGCCGGCGCGGTCGCGACCCTTCGAAGAGGAGAGGAGATGCCGAGACGCAAGCGCGAGCTGTTGTTCATCGGCGTGTCGGGCAAGGTGGTGGCGCTCGACGCCGAGACGGGGAGCGAGATCTGGAGAACGAAGCTGAAATCGACCGGGACCGTGCTCCTGCACCGGGCGGACACCCAGCTCTACGCGAGCGTGTCCGGGGAGCTGTTCTGCCTCGATCCGCAGAGCGGCGCGATGCGGTGGCACAACAAGCTCAAGGGCCTCGGACTGGGCCTGGTCTCGATGGCGACCACCAGGGAAGCGGCGGAGCAGAGCACCGAGTACGTGCCGATCGCGGAGGCACTGCGGCAGCGCGCGGCGCACGCATCGGCATCGTCCGCCGGGTAACGCACGAAACAACCATCGACCGAAATACGTTGTCTCATGTGTGGGGAGCGAGCTGAATGGAACGGCACCGTGCCGTTCACGGCGCTCCACCTCACGCTGGTCGAGGGACGTCGTATGCAGCGCGCATCTCGCAATTCGGTGACGGTGAGTGGATCGCACGAGGCGCTTCGCGCACTCGGTGTGCGGCTGGTGGCGCATCTCGCCGGTGGAATCGGCTACGTGGAAGTAAGTGAGCTGCGCGACCCGTCGCGCACCGATGCCGCGATCTCCGAGGCGCTCGCGCGCGTCGGCGATGCGCCGGCGCTGATCCTCGACCTGCGCGGGGCGCGCGCCGGCGATCCGGCGACGGTCGCAATGCTCTCGAGCTATCTGTTCGATACGGAGCCGGTGCATCTCGAGGAGGTGTACCGTGCCGCCGGCGACGCGCTGCCGCCACGGCCCGCGGTGGCCGTCCGGCGCTACCTCGACCGCGATGTCTACGTGTTGACCAGCGCACATACGGCGCCGGCCGCGGCGGAGCTCGCGCGGCGACTGCAGCGGATGGGTCGGGCCCTTGTGGTAGGCGAGGCGCCGCTCGCGCTCGGCGGCCAGCAGCGGCTCATGCCGGACCTGGCATGCGACGCCGGGGCGGGGCTGCAGGTGGCGCACGCCACGGCGGCCCGGCGGCTCCTCGCCGTAGGCGCGGCGCCGGACCGGCGCAGGCTGTTGCGCTACGTGGAGGCCGTGGGCGAGCGCGTGGGCCGCGCGCTGTCGATGGCGAGCTGAGCCACCGAATGGGGAGCGCGGGCGGTCAGAACCGTCCGGTGCTCCCGACCCCGCCCGCGCGATCGGTGGTCCGGGCGACGGTGCCCGTCTCCCATTCCGGCGCCACGAACGCCGCGAGCACGGCCTGGGCGACGCGCTCGCCGTGCTCGATCCGCACGGACATGCCCGCGTCGTTGCGGAGCATGACCATCCACTCGTCGGGATAGTCCGCGTCGATCGTGCCAGGTGCGTTAGGCATCGTCAGACCTTTCGCGAACGCCGCCGAGCTGCGGATGCGGAGCTGCGCCTCGATGCCCTCGGGCAGCCGCGCCCGGAACCCGAGCGGCACCAACGCCCGCTCCCCCGCCTCCAGCACGAGCGTGCCATCGATCACCGGCTCGTCCCGCGGCGATTCGCCGGCGCGACAGCGGCGCACCGTGCGCCCAGCGAGATGGGCGTGCAGATCCAGGCCCGCGGACGCACGGGTCGCCCGCCTCGGCACTCGGGCGTCGGCGTACAGCGGCTCGACGATCACCGCGGAGGTGGTGAGGTGCATGCGTTAGGCTCGTCCGAGGAGAGGGGTCGCGTGGCCGCGTGCAGCACGGGCACGCGGGGGATCACGGGGAATTGACCGCGGATGCCCGCGACCGCGCAAGCGGTGGTCGCCGCGCCGTCCTCGCGCCCGAGCGCGCCGACGCACGTTCCCTGCCGCCGGGCGCACCGCGGCCGGTCCGCGAGCGAGCGGCGCCGAGCGCCCTCGAGCCGGAACCCCGAGGTATCCGACCGCGCCGCGCCGCGTTAAACTGGTCAGCCCATCCTTCCGCCGCCGCGAGTCTCGCACCCCGATGTCCGGTCAACTCGAGCTGTTCCGGCCCACCATCACCGCGCTCGACCCGCGCGAGATCGTCGGCCCCCGTACGGCGGTGCAGGCACTCTATCGCGTGCAGTACGGCGTGGATGGCCCCGTGCATCTCGTCTTCGTGGACCGGCACGGCACGTACTGCGAGGAGCATGGGCGGCATTGTGCCGCCGTGACGGACGCCGTCGGCGACGCGCCCGCATGAGACGCCGCCGCGCTCACGTGCCCGACGCCCGCAGGGCCAACACCACCATGCCCAGCACGTAGAGCGCCACCATCACGGTGCTGCTCGGCTCCAGCATCCGCAGCCGGCCGTGCGCTCGATAGGCAATCGCCGCCATGCCCGTGGCCATGAGCGCGATCGCGATCAGTGCGCTGAGCGCATGCACGGGAGAGACCGTGGCGAGGATCGGGCCCCCCGGCGATACGGCATCGAGGATCGCGAACACGATCATGTTCAGGGCGTTGCTCCCGAACAGGTTGCCCACGGCCATGTCGTAGGCCCGCATCCGCACGGCGGCCAGCGACGCCACCAGCTCGGGCAGCGACGTCGAGAAGCCCACCAGCCAGGTGCCGACGATCGTCGAGCCGAGCCCGCTCACCTCCGCGATGCCTTCGGCGCTGCGGGCGAAGAGCGGCGCCACGAGGAGGATGACGAGCGCCGCAAGCCCGAATCGGCCCCCCGCCTGACGAAGCGTGAGCCCCTCCGTCCGCTCCGTTTCAACCGGCGCCGGATCGGGCACCCGGCCCGATCGCTCCGCGGAATTATGCACGTAGATGGCGCGCGTGCCGACGAAATACGTCACGACGAGCAGCACCGAGCCCGGGCCGATGCCGAGCACCGCGACGTTCGTGCGCACGAGCAGGAAGAGCGCGGCGATCGCCGTCAGGATGATCGCCAGCATCGCGCTGATCACGTGGTCGAGCGTCGCCGAGCGAAACACCTGCGCGCGCGGGTACAGGAGATCGAGCAGCGCGAGGATGAGCATGTTCGCCATGCTGCTTCCGAACAGGTCGCCGGCGGCGAGATCGGGCGCTCCGATCCGCACGGCGGCGATGTCGGTCGCGAGCTCGGGCAGCGAGGTTGCCGTCGCGAGGAGAATCGACCCGATCCAGAGCCCGCCGAGCCCCGTGCGAACGGCGATGACATCGCCGTACCGCGCGAGGCGAACGCCCCCCGCGACGATCACGGCCGCGCAGGCGAGGAAGGTCAGAACCAGAAGCGCCGGCGAGTCGATCATTCGAGCGTGGCGCTGACGCCCGCGCTAGCGGCTCTCGTACAACTTGCGGAGGAGCGCGATCTGGCCGCCGTGATAGGTATCGTGCAGGGCGAGCCCCAGGATCTCCTCCGCGATCGTGTGTCGGCGCCCCGCGCGCCGGCGCGCGAGCCGCGCCGCGCTCGCCTCCGCCACCCCCTCCACGAGCGCGCGGTGGACGGATTCGAGCAGGGCGAGATCCTCCTGCCACTGCGCCGTGCCCGGCTTCGGCGCCACGGGCCACCAGCTGCGGGCGAGCGCACGGGGGAATCGACGACGTTCGCCCGTCAGGCGCACCCGCAGGAGGTGCTTGCCATACGCGGCGTGCAGGGCGAGCTCCCAGATGGTGTTCCGCCCCGGTGCGGCGCGCCAGCACGCCTCGTCCGTCGTGCACCCGCGCAGGGTGACGAGCAGCGCCGGACCATGCCACGCGGGTCCTCGATAGGCCTCCTCGAGCGTCGCGACGAGCACCTCGCGTGACGGAAGCGCCCGGCGGACGGATGCCCGGCGGGGTCCCGCCACGCGGGCCGTCTCAGTCATCGGTCGCCACGCGCTGCAGCTCGCTCACGGTCCGCTCGTTGATCACCGTCCCGGTGTTGAGCGTGCCCGCGCGCTCGAAGAGCACGACTTCGCATTCGTCAGGCGCGATCGGAAGGTGCTCCACGCCCTTCGGGACGATGAGGAACTCCCCCGGCTCGATCCAGACCTCCCGGTCACGAAAGCGCATCAGCAGGCGTCCGGAGATGACGAGGAACAGCTCGTCCTCCGCATCGTGATGGTGCCAGACGAATTCACCCTGCAGCTTGACGAGCTTGACGTGCATGTCGTTCACTTCCCCGGCGATGCGCGGCTGCCAGGGCTGGTCGATGCGGGCGAATGCGGATCGGAGGTTGACGGGTTTCATTGTGCGGGCCTAGCGAGTGGCGACGAGTGGATTGTCGAGGCGGACGGGGGACGACGTCGGTCAATGTTCCTGCGGGAGGTGTTGGATCATCGAGCCGGAATCGGAACCGCCGTGCTGCCCTGGGCCTCCGGCGGAAGCGGAGAACGCCCCGAGGCGCGAAGCGAACGCGGCAGGGTCGGCCACAGCGATCCGACCATCCGGAGGTCGTGATAGCTCGACGAATGCTCCCACGGCAGGCCGTCGAGCCCGAGTCGCACCGCTTCGGCGAACAGCGCCGCGGCCCGGGTCGAATCGCCGACCACGGCGGCCAGACGGCCGCGATAGTGCGCGTACTCGCCGCGCAGGTGCGGGGGCGCGTCACCCAGCAGCGCCTCGGCCCGGGGATTCCCCAGGCGTGCGGCGCTCACCGCCGCGAGCCCGCGGTATTGCAGTCGGTCGGGAAACTCCCGGGCGAGCGAGCGAAAGACCGCCGCGGCGTCGGGCCAATCGCGCAGCGCGTAGTACGCGGCACCTAACCAGTAGCGATGGGAGCGGTCCCCCGGCGACGCGACGAGCTGCTCCTGCAGCCAGGCGATCGCCGCGCGGAGCAGGCGCGCTCCCGCTTCCGGCGAATGGCCATGCGCGATCATCTCCTCCCCGGCCTGGACCATCATCGCGCCCTGCGACCAGTAGGTCGACGGGGGGAGCGCGCGCGTCGCTTCGATCAGCGAGTCCACGGCGCGATCGAGCCCGGCGGCCGCGAGCGCGCGTGCCTCGAGCACGAGCGCCACCCGCCGATCGGGATAGCGCGCGCGCTGCGCGCGCGCGGCGGCGATCTCGCGGTCGTGCGCGCCCGTGAGGTGCAGCGCGTGCGCGAGCTGCGTCCAGTAGGAAGACCATCCGCGCAGCTCGCCGCGGTCCGGGTCGATGCGCTGCAGGGCCGCGAGTGCCTCGTCGGGACCGTCGATGTCGAGCGCCGTCTGCGCCAGCGCATACCACGCGCGCGACCCCGGCGCCGCCTCGGCGGCCGCACGGATCGCGGCGAGCGCCCGCGTCCCCTCGCCGCGCTGCCGCATGGCGATGTGCTCGATCCACAGCCGGAGATAGGGGTCGAGCCAGGCGTCGCGCGCCGCGATCACGTCGAGCACCGAATCCACGCGGGCGATCTCGCCGGTGTTCCAGAGATCGTTCGCGGCGTAGATGAGCGGCGCGACGAACGTCGAATCCAGGCGCGCCGCCTCCAGGAACTCGGGCACCGCCCCCGCGTAATCCTGCGCGAGATGCCGCGCGATGCCCCGATCGAAGGCTCGATAGGCATCGAGAGTCGGTGGCCGGCGGACGAGTTCCGGCGCCATGGCGAAGCGCTCGTTCGACCAGATGGCCACCGCCGCCATCAGCCGGTCGCGCAGCATGCGCACGGCAAGGTGCGCCGAATCGCGCGGTACGGTGACCGGGGGCGGCGCGCCGACCACGCGGCGCGCGACCGCGTCCGCGACTTCCACGCGGAACACGAGGGAATCGCCGAACAGGTAGTACGAGCCCGTGATCACGGTGCCGGCGCCGGACTGCTCCCGAATGAGCGTCACCGGATCGGGCGCCTCGCCGGCGGCGCGGCGTGCCACAACCTGCTCCGATGCGTGGAGCGCCGACGGCCACGGCACCACCTGCAGCACGCCAACGTCCTGGAGCCCCTGCGTGATCCAGTCGCCCGCCATGCGGCCCCACGCATCGAGGCGGGGGTCGCCGGTCTCGTTCACGAGCGCCGCCACGGCGATCGGCCCCGCGAGGCGCGGCGTGGAGGCGTCCGCGTCGAGTGCGCCATCGGCGCCGCGCCTGACGATCGTCACCGCCGCCGCCACCACGAGCACCGCGGCCGCCGCGGCGATCATGCGGCGGCGGAGCACTGCAGCTGCGCCGGGCCGAATCGCCACATCGCCCAACCGCGCGGCGACCATTGCCGCGTCAGGCGGGCGCCGGTCGGCATCTCGCGCCAGGCATTCCGCGATGAGCTTCGTGAGCGCGCGCGGCGCCTCGGGCCGATCCCGGCGCAGCGCCGTGCCGCTGGACCGGCCGTCGCGCGACAGATCGTGCGGCAGCCGGCCCGTCAGCATCTCGTACGCGAGCAGCCCCCACGCGTAGAGGTCCACGCGGTGGTCCACGGCGGCGCCCTCCGCCAGCTGCTCCGGCGCCATGTACGCGACGGTGCCGATGGCCATGCCCTCCTGCGTCAGGTGGGCCTCCTCGAGCAGCGGCGACTGCACCTTCGCCACGCCGAAATCGAGTAGATAGGCGTGCTCCCCCGCGCACAGGACGTTCTCCGGCTTGAGATCGCGGTGGATCACCCCCGCCTCATGCGCATAGGCGAGCGCCGTCGCCACATCGGCGAGCAGCACGAGCGCGGTATCGAGCGGCAGCCGCCCCTCGCGCTGCAGCCGCGCCCGCAGCGACTCGCCCTCGATGAACGGCATCACGTAGTACAGCAGGCCGTCCGCCTCGCCGGAATCGATGAACGCGGCGATGTGGGGATGGGCGAGCCGCGCCGCGATCTGGACCTCGCGCAGGAAGCGTTCGGCCCCACCGTAATGCGCGGCGGCGCGGGGGTGCATGACCTTGAGCACCACGCGGCGGGCGTGCTTGCGCTCGCGGGCGACGAACACCGTCGCCATGCCGCCGACGCCAAGCTCGCGCTCGATGACGTACTGCTCCTCGAGCGCACGGGCCGCGCGCTTCCGCAGCGAGTCCGCCGGCATGCTCGCGGACCGGTCGAGGATTCCCCGGCCGGCCGCATGCGCGCGGAGCATGCCGGCCACCTCGTCGCGCATCGCGGGATCGTCCGGACACTCGCGCGCGAGGAACGCCGCCCGCTCGGCCTCGGTGAGGTCGAGCGCGCGATCGAACAGCCGCTCGAGGTTGGACCAGCGCGAGTTCGTCGTCACGATCATCTCCGGCCGCGCCGGCGGGCGTGCCTTACGAGGCCGATCCGGAGACCGGGTAGATCTCCTTGTGCAGCCAGGCACGCGCCTTGATCCAGTCGCGCTGTACCGTGCGCTCGCTCAAACCGAGCACCTCGGCGATCTCCCGTTCACTCAGGCCCCCGAAGAACCGATACTCCACGACGGTGCGCAGCCGCGGCTCCAGCTGGGAGAGGCGTTCGAGCGCATCATCGAGCGCCAGCATCTCCTCGGCGGGCACCGTGAACGGCGACTCGGCGTCGCCCAGCGTCACGTGCTCCACGCCGCCGCCCCGCTTCTCGGCCTGGACGCGGCGTGCATGATCCACGAGGATCTGCCGGATCGCGCGCGACGCGATGGCGATGAAATGCGCGCGTCCCTGCCACGCGACGCCGTCGGCGCCGACGAGCTTGAAGAACGCCTCGTGCACCAGCTCCGTGGCCTGGAGCGTGAGCCCCTCGCGCTCGCGCGCGAGCGCGCGGCGCGCGGCGACCCGCAGTTCGTCGTAAACGAGCGGATAGACCTCCTCGAGCGCGCGCCGGTCACCTTGCTGAAAGCGGCGCAGCAGCTGCGTAACCTGGCCCGGCTGACTCATGTCTCTCCCGGGGAGCGCGAGGTCCTCGCCACGCCCGCAACCGGCGATCGCAATTGGCGAATCGCCGCCGCGACAACGAGTTGCGGGGACTGGGGAGAGGCGCGGGCGGGAATCGAACCCGCGAATAGCGGTTTTGCAGACCGCTGCCTTACCACTTGGCTACCGCGCCGAGCTACGAATGATACGGGAACCGCAGGGAGGGCTCAAGGGCGGGAGGTGCGACGCGGGACGCGCGACGGGAGACGCGATGCCACGCCCATCGTAGGAGTTATGCACTACGCACGCGAGCTTCGCGATCGACAGACCCCGCGTCCCGCGTCGCGCGTCGCGCGTCCCGCGTAGTTTCCGCCAGCCTCGACCGTCTGCGGCGCACGACTTGCACACGGATCGGCACGCTAAGAGCCACTCGCGGCGTGGTGCGCGCTCGGGCGTTCCGCCGCCGGCTGTGGGCAGCTTCGCACGGGAGGATCCATGGAAGATCGGAAGAGCGGCAAGCGGAGAGGATTCGCGGCTATGGACCGCGCGCGGCAGCGCGCCATCGCCAGCGAGGGAGGACGCGCGGCGCATCAGAAGGGCACCGCGCACGAGTTCACCTCCGAGGAGGCTCGGCGCGCCGGGCGCAAAGGTGGCGTCGCTGTCAGCAGCAACCGCGCGCACATGTCCGAGATCGGCCGGCGCGGCGCGGAAGCCCGACGGGCCGCCGACGCAGCGCGCGGCAACGGCAGCCGCGAGTCCGAGGCACGCTTCTGAGGAATCCGGCACGGCGCGTGCACGTTTCCCCGTACGGCCCGCGCAGCGCGCGGGCCGTTTCGCGTCCCGCCGGTGACCGGCCTCGGCTTCGGCCAGTCCTATCGCCGGAGTGCCAGGGTCGCAAACGCTGATCCCTATTGCCTTTCGCGATTGCGATCGGTAGCGTCACGACCCTCAGGGGCCTGTCGCCCGCCATCACCGCTCGTCCGATGTGGATGCCAACGTCGCCAGCCGACAACAGACTTCGCACCGCGAGCGACCCCGAGTGCACGGGGGTGTCGCCGTGACCGGCGCTTCCCGCCCGATCCCGGGCCGGCCAGGCCGGCCTACGATCGCGCGTATCCCCCGGGAACAGCCGCTTCCGCAGGCGCCCCCGCCCATCCTCCGCTCCATCCTGTGGACTCCGGAGAACGGCGTGGCCGCCGGGATGGCGGAGCACGCCGTGTTCGTCTCCCAGGGCACTCTGCGCGAGGTCAGCCGGCACGTCTGGTCGCAGCCCGACCAGGAGCTTCTCGGCTTTCTCCTCGGCGAACGGCGAGAGTCTCCGGAGACGGGGATGCGCTATCTCCTGATCAGCGCGACCAGCCGGAGCAGCTACGTCGTGCCCGAGGACAGCGATGAGGTCATCGCCGAGGTGGCGTGGCACTCCGGGCACCTCGAGGCCCGGCGACGCAGGCTGCAGCTGCTCGGCTGGTACCACTCGGCGTCGTTCGTCGGCACCGGACCTACGCTGCGCGACGCGCATGCGCACGCGGCGCACTTCCCGGATCCGTGGCAGGTCGGGCTGATCGTCGCGCCACGCGCGGACCGCGTGGCGGGTGGGTTCTTCCGATCGGGCGATCGCGGGGAGTCCGAGCGGTTCCTTCCCTTCTTCGAGGTCGTCGACGACGCGGCGATCCTCCCGGACGGGCAAAAGCGTACGGTGGTGCCGTGGACCAACTACGTGCCCGATGCGCCGCCGGCGCGCAGCACACAGGTTGCCGTGGCGCGACCGAAGCTGGGCCAGGGCACCATCCCGTTGATCATGCCGCAGCCGCGCGCGGAGGAGAAGGCACGGGGCATTCTGGCGAAGCGACGCGCGGCGAACCGGTACAGGATGAGCGCGCGGCAGCGGAAGGCGCGCCGCCGCCGCATGCTGTCGACGGTCGCGATGTTCGTGGTCATGGCCGCCGCCGCGGCGTGGGCGTTCCTGAACCTGCGCTGACCGGCCTACGGCGCGCATCCGCCGCACCGCGGCGTGCGCGCTCCCATTCCGTTTCACCCGACCCCCGATGAGCGCCGGACTGATTCTGGTACTCGCCGTCGCGGTTGCCTATCTGGCGGCGCACGTCGCCTTCGACTGGCTCGCGCGACGGTTGTTGCTGGTATCGGGGGCGGAATATCTCATCCTGGGTATTCTGCTCGGGCCAAGTGTGTCCGGGGTGCTGTCGGAGGAAACGCTGAGCGGCTTCGCACCGCTCACGACCCTGGCATTGGGGTGGATCGGGGCGATCGTCGGCACGCAGTTTTTCCTGCCAGGGCTCGTGAAGATCCCCGGTGTGATGTACCGGCTCGCATTCGGCGAGGCGCTCGGCACACTGGCGATCGTGGCCGGTGCACTGCTCCCCTTGTTCTGGTACTACTTCGCGCTGCCCTGGCAGACGGCGCTCGTTCCGGCCATCGCGCTGGGCGCCATCGCCTCGGTGTCCGCGCCCACCGGGATCGCGGTCGTTGCCCGGCGGCTCATGCAACGCGGCCCCGTCGTCAGGCAGTTGCAGGTCGCGACGGCCATCGATGCGCTGGTCGGCATCGCGACGCTCGGACTCCTGCTCTCGATTCATCATCCCGGCGGCCTTGCTCCCGGCTACCGCATTACGCCGACCGAGTGGGTCGTGATCACGCTCGGTATGGGCGTGACGGGCGGCGCGCTCTTCCATCTCTTCCTGGGCGACGATTCGACGCTCGACCGGCTGTTCATCTCGTTGGGCGGCGCGATCATTCTCATCTCCGGCGCCGCATCGTACCTGCACCTGTCGCCACTCCTTGCCGCGCTCGTGTTTGGCGCGACCCTCACGAACACGTCGCGGCGGCGTGAACAGATCGCCCGCACGCTCCAGAACGGAGAGCGGCCCTTCTACTTCGTGCTGCTCATCTTCGCCGGCGCCTCGTGGACGCCGAGCCTGCGCGCGTGGATCATTCCGGTGGCGGTGTTCATCGTCGCCCGCATCCTCGGCAAGATCTGGTCGGCGCGCATCGGATCGTGGGCGGCTGGGCAGACCCGGGTGCTGGGGCGCGACTGGGGACTCGCGCTGCTCGGCCAGGGCGGGCTCGCGTTGGCGCTGGCGCTCGACTACGTCGCGCTGGAGAACGCGGAACTTGCCAACGTCGTGTTCACGGCAGCCATCGCGTCAGTGCTGATCACGGACGTGATGTCGGCGCGGATCGTCCAGTCCGTGCTGGCACCGCTGCTCGGCGTCCGTCGCACGTCGGCGGCGCAGCCGGCTGTTGAGCCCACGGCGGCGGAGGAACGGTAGATGCGACGCGTCGCCGTCCTGCTCCTGCTGTTTCTCGGGATGTCGCTGATCATCCCGCTGCAGGAGGGCGCGCGCGCCGCCGGGGCGCAGTCGCTGCTCATCTTCGGCTTTCTCGTGCTCGCCGCGTACACCGTCGGCGAGCTCGTCACGCCACTCACGCTCCCGCGCATCACCGGCTTCCTGTTCGCGGGGATGATCTTCGGGCCATCGCTGCTCGGCATCGTCGACGCGGGGGTCATCGCCGAGCTCGAGCCAGTCAATCGCCTGGCGATCGCACTGATCGCCTTCCTCGCGGGCGCCGAGCTCCGATGGCGCGAGCTGCGCGAGCACATCAAGAAGATCTTCGGGATACTGACGGCGGAGCTGCTGCTGACGTTCATCCTGCTGGTCGGGACGCTGCTGCTCGTGCGGCCGTACGTGCCCTTCCTGCAGGATTCGCCGATCGTCGAGGCGATCGCGCTCGCGTCGCTGTTCTCCGCGGTGGCGATCGTGCATTCGCCGGCGGTGGTGCTCGCCCTGCTGACGGAGACCGCGGCGAAAGGTCCCGTGACCCGGACCACTCTGAGCATCGTGCTCGTGGCAGACGTCGTCGTCGTGCTGGCCTTCAGCCTGACGCTGGCCGTTGCGCGCGCGATCGTTCCCAGCGACACGGCCGCGGCGCTGTCAGCCGGAGCCGTGGCCTGGGAGCTCGGCGGATCGTTGATCGTGGGTGCGGCGCTGGGGGGAGCCGTCGCGCTCTATCTCCGATTCGTGGAGCGTGAGTTGATCATGTTCGCCCTGATCATCGCGTTCTTCGGCTCGGAGATCGCGCGGCTCGTCCACGTGGAAGGCCTGCTGACGCTGCTGGTCGCTGGATTCGTGGCCGAGAACACGACGCGCCACGGCGCCGAGGCGCTGCTCAAGGCGATGGAGCGCTCCGCGGCACCGGTGTTCGTCGTGTTCTTCGCGCTGGCTGGCGCCAGCATATCGCTCGAGGCGGTGGCGGCCATCTGGCCGCTCGCCGTCGGCTTGACGCTCGTTCGAGCGTTCGGCATCTGGGGCGGATCGTACATCGGCGCGCGCCTCACCGGCGCCTCCCCCGAGGAGCGCAGCTACACCTGGATGGGGCTCATCGCGCAGGCCGGCGTGGCGATCGGCCTCGTGGTCGTGATCGCGGAGAACTATCCGGAGCGGGGCGCCGAGATGCAAACGCTCATCCTCGCCGTCATCGCGATCAACCAGGTGATCGGGCCGATCCTCGGCCGGTTCGCGCTCGTTCGCGCGGGCGAGGTCGGCAAGGCGGACCGGGATGAGGACGAGGAGGTGCCGGCCGCGGCAGGCCCCCCGGCCAGTGGCGGCGAGCCGGCCGAAGCCTAGCTATCCCGCGAGAGTCGCGCCGGCGGATACCGGCGCGCCGTTCAGCCGATAGGCATTGCGCGCGTACTGCATCACCATCCGCTGGGTGTTGAAGAACGCGCCGTTGATCGCGATGGCGTTGCGCATCACTTCGGCGAACGCGTACGGCAGCCCGTAATAGAGCGGCAGGATGGTGCGCTCCAGCGTCGTGTACAGCGCGTGGATGTCGTTCTCCGGATCCATCGGCAGCACCGGATCGCCGTCGATCGCCCATCCCGTCACGCCTTCGATGTGCCCCTCGATCCACCAGCCGTCGAGGATGGAGAACGACGGCACGCCATTGATCGCGGCCTTCATCCCGCTGGTGCCTGACGCCTCCAACGGCCGCATCGGCGTGTTGAGCCATACGTCGACGCCCGCTGTCATCAACCCGCCGAGCGTCATGTCGTAGTTCTCGATGTACAGCACCGTCACCTCGCCCTCCAGCGCCTTCGCCGCCGCGAAGATCTTTCCGATCAGCGCCTTGCCCCACTCGTCGCGCGGGTGCGCCTTGCCGGCGTAGATGATCTGGAGCGGACCGGTGCGCCGCGTGATCTGTCGCAGCCGCTCGGGGTCGGAGAAAATGAGATCGGCGCGCTTGTAGGGCGTCGAGCGCCGCGCGAAGCCGAGCGTGAACGCGCGCTGATCGAGCGCCGCTCCGGTGCGGCGCTGCACCTCATCCAGCAGTGCCTTCTTCGCGCGTGCGTGGGCGTCGCGGATGTCGTCGAGCGCGATCTCCGAGGCGTAGCGCAGATAGAAGTTGTCCTGCCGCCACCCCGGCACGTGATGATCGAACAGCGCCTGGAACGCCGGCGAGGTCCACGTGGCCGCGTGCACGCCGTTCGTGATCGCGGTGATCGGGAACCCCGGAAACATCTCCTGCGACACCCGCTGGTGGCGCAGCGCCACGGCGTTCGCATAACGGGACAGCTTGAGCGCCAGATAGGTCATGTTCAGCTCGTCCCGCTCGATCGCCTTCGCCGCCTCGAGCGTGTGCACGCGCTCGGTGCCGACGATCGTCCGCGCCAGCTCGACCGGGAACTTGTCGTGCCCGGCGGGCACGGGCGTGTGCGTCGTGAACACGCACTGCCGCCGCACCGCTTCCAGATCGTCATCCTGCATGTCCCACCGGGTGCGCCCGTCGAGCTGCCGTTCGAGCAGCGCCAGCATCAGCAGCGCGGCGTGCCCCTCGTTGATGTGGTGCACCACGTGCTCGTAGCCGAGCGCCCGCAGCATGGCGGCCCCGCCCATCCCGAGCACGACCTCCTGGCAGAGCCGATAGTGCGCGTCGCCGCCGTAGAGCGTGTCCGTGAGCGTCGCATCGTACGGCGAGTTCTCCGTCATCGCCGTGTCGAGCAGGAACACCGGGACGATGTGGCCGCCGTGCCCCTTCACCTCGTAGCGCCAGGCGCGGATCTTCACCGGCCGCCCCTCGATCTCCACCGTCACGGTGGGCTCGCAGGCCTCGAGGCTGCGCTCGGGATGCCAGATGCAGGGTGTCTCGGTCTGCTTGCCCTCGGCGTCGAGGTGCTGCACGAGATAGCCGCACCGGTGCGCGAGCGTCACGCCGACCATGGGGACCGCGAGGTCGGCCGCCGAACGCAGCGTGTCGCCCGCGAGAACGCCGAGTCCGCCGGAATACGTCGGGAGACCCTGCGCGAGGCAGATCTCCATGGAGAAATACGCGACCGTTGGCACAGAGCCGGTGGGGGGCACGAAGTAGTCGGACATCCGTGATTCGAGAGGTCAGGCCGCGCGTTATCGGTCGGCGCGAACCAGAAGAGCAACAGGCAGGTGACGCAGCAGATCGGCAACCGGGAGCCCGGTGGCCGCGGCACCGCGGGGAACGTCAAGGCTATTCCCCGTCACCACGCATGTCCAGCGGTTCACCTCGAACAGCGGCTCCGGAAGAAAGACGCGCGTATCCGCCCAGACGTCTCCAATCGGGGCGCCCACGCCGCCGGCCATGGTTCGCGCGAGCCGTGGCGCAACGGCGATCGCCGTCCGACCGGCATGCGTCCGGGCGAACGCGATCACGTGACGCGCGGCAGCTCCGCCGGCATCCAGCGCGGCGTAGCTCCCCTCGAGGAACAGCTCCGGGTCGTGGCGCCGGGTCCGCAGGAGCTGGCGGGTGACGTGCATCTTGATCCGTCCATCCTCGGCCGACTCCAGCAGCTCGCGCGCGAAGGCGATGCGCCCGTTCGCGTCGGCGCCGTCGAAGCGGCGCCGGAGCTCGGCGAGCGTGTCGCGGCGGCGGTCGTAATCCACCGGCCGCCGGGTGTCGGGGTCGACGAGCGCGAAGCTCCACAGCTCGCCGCCCTGGTAGAGATCGGGCACCCCCGGCGTCGCCATGTGCATGACGATTCTCGCGAGCGCATTCCAGAAACCCGGCCGCACCACGTCGCGGGCGAGGGCTGCCATCGAGGCGAGAAACGGCCCAGGCTCCGCGAGCAGCGCGCGGACGTATCCTCGCAGTGCCTCCTCGAACGGCTCGTTGGGCTCGATCCAGCTCGTGCGCATCTTGGCCTCGCGCGCGGCCTTGAGGATGTACTCCTCGATCCGCTCGCGCAGCTCCTCGCGCGCCGCGGCGTCGGGAATCTCGTCCGGTTCGTCAGGCACGACTTCGGGCCAGGTGCCGAGGAGCGCCTGGAACAGCAGGTACTCGGTGTTCGCGTCGGGCTCGAAGCGGCCGCGCACCTTGCGCCGCGCGCCGCGCAGCAGCGGGCGCCAGGCGCGCACCGCTTCGGCCCACCGGTCCGGGATCTCGCTCAGCACATCGAGCCGGGCGCGCACGTCGGCGCTGCGCTTCGTGTCGTGCGTGAACGTGCACACCAGCGCTCGAGGCCAGCGCGCGCGTCGCTCCGCGGATACGCGATGCAGCCGCTCGACCGCGTGCGTCAGGTCGCGATCGGGAGTGCCGCCGACCTCGTTCAGCGACGCGAGCGGCGCGTACATGTACAGCGCCGTATCCTCGATCCCCTTGGCCATGGCGGGACTGGTCGTCTGCTGGAAGCGCGCGATCGCGCGGCGCCGCAGTCCGGTCGTGTCGCCCGCGTCGGTCGCGTCCTCGCGGAGCAACACGTCGGTGATCCTCGCGAGCAGCGCCGGATCGCGCGCTCCTCCCGCGCGCGCGATCGCCTCGGCGCGCTCGATCAGCGCGCGGTCCTCCGGCGCGGCCTCCCCGCCGGTGAGGTAGGTGCGGTAGACGGGGAGCGCCGTCGCGAGCTGCGCGATCGTCTCGCGGAGCATGCGGCGGCTCGTGCGGGCCTCCCGGTCGCGCCGACGCAGCACGGGCGCGACCAGCCGCGCGACGCGCCGCACGTCGGAATCGAACGAGTGACGCAACACGTACTGCTTCGCGCGGCGCGCGACCTCAGGGAACCAGGGCGAGCGCTCACCCAGTCCGAGCAGGTCGCGATAGGCGCGCTCCAGGGCCAGCGCGCCGTCGGGATCGATCAACACGGACTCGATGTCGTTGAGCGCTTCGTATCCGGTGGTGCCCGCGACGGGCCAGGCCGACCGCAGCGGCTCATCGTGCTCCAGGATCTTCTCGACGTAGATCGGCGCGCGACCCCCTTCGCCCGGACGGCGCGCATCGAGCGCCCGGCGCAGGCGGTGCAGGTAGTCGGCCGGGTCGAAGAGCCCGTCGACGTGGTCGACGCGCACGCCGTCCAGCCAGCCTGACGAAATCCAGTCGAGGATGCGCGCGTGGGTGGCGGCGAAGACGTCGGGATCCTCCTGGCGCAGCGACACGAGCTCGTTGATCTCGAAGAAGCGCCGGTAGTTGATGTTCCGCGCCGCGCGTCGCCAGAAGCTCAGCGCATACGGTTGGGCGTCCAGCAGCGCCCGCAATCGAGCCCGGCCGGAGTCGCCTGACGAGAACGCGTGCAATGCCGATGCGATGTCCGCGCCGTGACCGGCGTCGTGGGTCAAGCGGCCCAGCTCCTCGATCGCCCGTTCGACTCCACCGCCACGGGCGGAATCGTCATCGCCGCCCGCCGACCCGCCCGCAGCATTGCGTCGCGCGTACTGCCGCGACGTCTCCACGAGCCGCCGCACCGCGTCTGCCACCGGCCCATCCTCCAGCCCGTATGCCGCATCGAACAACCGCCAGACCGTGGCCGGGTCCACCGGCAGCGCGTGCTCGAAGTACCGCACCGTGATCCGGCCGTCCTCGAACGCCACCCGGATCTCATCGCGGGCGAGCACCGCATCCAGCTCGTCGCCGAGCAGCGGCAGCATTACGCGTCCGCGCAGCCACTGCTCCGGCGCATCCCAGATAATATCGAACCAGCGCGCGTACGGCGATCGCGTGCCCAGCCGCAGTACGTCCGCCCAGAATGGATTCTCCAGGCTGGCCGCCATGTGGTTCGGCACGATGTCGAGCAGCCAGCCCATCCGTGCCTCGCGGAGCGCATCGACGAACCGCCGCAGCGCATCGTCGGGACCGAGCTCCGGGTTGAGCCGCGTTGGATCGATCACGTCGTAGCCGTGCTGGCTCCCCGCCCGGGCCGCCAGCACCGGCGACGTGTACGCGTGCGAGATCCCCAGCTCCGCCAGATAGGGCACGATCTCGCGCGCGGATGCGAGCGGGAAGCCGGCGTGCAGCTGCAGCCGGTACGTCGCCGTGAGGGGCGCCGCGTCAGGCATCGGCGCGCGGCCGGCACGCGTCGACGCGCGCCGTTGCCGCCGTATCGTCGGCCAGCGCCTCGAGCGTCGTCGTGAGGCGGCGCGTCCAGCTCGGATACGCCTGATGGTCCACCCCGGGCACATTCACCGGCTCCGTCTCGAGGGCCACATCCTCGAGCGAGAGCGACACCATCCGCGACGGCGTCGCGCAGAGAAAGCCGTGCGCGGACCGGACGATGTCGTGTGCCTCAGGGGCGTCGCCCCTCAATCCCCCCTCCGCCCGGAGGCGCTCGGCCAGCGCGTCCCGTTCGGCCACGCGAAGCTCGCGCGCCCGCTCGGCCGCCTCATCCGACAGCAGCCCCGTCGCTCGCCGAATCTCGATGTCCCGCCCGTTCCAGAAGCCGGCGAGGGGGACCATGTCGTGCGTATCCGCGACCGTGAGCGCCAGCTCGTCATAGTCGCGAGCGGGTCGAAACCCGGCCTCGCCCTCGCGCTCGAAGTACATGACTTTGGTGCCGAGGATCTCCCAGTCGCGCAGCGTCGGCGGCACTTCGGGGGGGACGGTCCCCAGATCCTCCCCGACGATCAGGGCGCCGGTCCGCGACGCCTCGAGGGCCAGGATGCCGAGCAGGTCCTCGGTCGGGAACTGGACGTACGCCCCATGGATGCCGGTTTTACCCTCGGGGATCCAGAACTGGCGGAAGAGCCCGAGGATGTGGTCGATGCGGAGGGCACCGCAGTGGCGGAGGGCCGCGCGGACGAGCGCGATCCAGTACTCGTACCGGTTGGCGAGCAGCGTATGCGGATTGAGCGGCGGAAGGCCCCAATTCTGACCGGTGGCGCTGTACTGATCCGGTGGTGCTCCTAGATTGGCGCCAGTAATGAGCAAGTCTTGATGCGCCCAGGCGTCGGAGCCATCGGGCGAGCAGCCGATCGCGAGGTCCTGATAGAGGCCGATCCGCATGCCGGACTCGCGCGCGGCGTGCCCCGCGCGGGCAACCTGTCGCTCGATCTCGAACTGCAGCCAGCGGTGCCAGTCCACGCGCTCAGCATGCCGCTCGCGAAACTCGAGCACGGCGGGGGAGCGTGCGTCCTTGAAGTCCACCGGCCAGCCGTGCCATGACCCCTGGTGGCCGCGGCCTCGAAGGGCCTCCTCGAGTGCGAGAAACGTGGCGTGATCCTCGAGCGCAGTCCCTTCGCGCGCCGCGAACTCGCGGTACGCGCGGGCGCGAGGCGAGTCGGTCGACAGGTGTCGCTCACGAAAGGTCGCGTACAGCGCCTCGAGCGCAGCCGTCTTGAGGCTCCAGACCCGATCGTAGTCGAGCCAGCGGGAGCCTCGGCACTCGGCGATGGCCGTGCGGGTGAGGGGGTCGGCGAGCAGCCGTTGCGCATCCGGCGATTCCGCCAGCTCCGGCACCGCTTCGACGTCGAGATACAGCGGGTTGCGATAGATGCGGCTGACCGGGCGATATGGGCTGATGTCCCCGTTCACGTTGCGCAGGGCATGCAGCGGGTTCACACCGACGAACGCGGCGCCATGGCCGGCCATCCATTGGATGAGTGCCGAGAGGTCGGTGAGGTCGCCGGCACCCCAGTTCCGGCCGCTGCGAACCGCATAGAGGTTGGCGGTGAGCCCGAACACCGGACGCGGGAGGCGTGCGCGCGGTGACGGGCAGGTGCGCGGCGCGACGATGAGCATCTGCTCGGCGACGGGATGATGCGACCCGGCATGCAGGCGCACGCGAATGCGGTGGTAGCCCGGCTCGGGCTCGATCGGCAGGCGGAGCCGGAGGATGCCGTTCTCGTCAGGCGCGTCCCGGCCGGTGCGCTCCGCGTCCTCGCCCCCCGGCATGTTCTGCGCGATCTGCCACCCAACGGCCCCGGTCCGTGGGAACGGCACGCGCACGACGATCTCCCGCGCTCGCTCGGGACCGCGCACCACGCGCGCCGGAGGCATCAGCTCGGCGGCGTCGCGCGCCCGCCAGTCCTCGAGGGTGCGTGCCGCGCTGCGCTCGTCGCCCGCGTCGAGCCCCATCGCGCAGAGCAGCGCCTCCCTCGTGTCGTCGCTCGCGTGGCGCACTTCGCGCCCGCTCTGCTCCACGTACGACTCGACGATCCCCGCATGTCGGGCCAGGGTGCGCAGCGCGGAGGTGTCGTGCGGCATGGGGCTGACGTGCGTTCAGCTCAGCGCGCAGTGCGGGACGACGCGTCCGGCGCGAGGATCACCGCCGAGAGCGGCGGGAGGCGCAGCGGCATCGAGTGTTCGTAGCCGTGCAGGGGGATCGGTTCCGGAGTGATGCGCGCTTCGGTCGGATAGCCGCTCCCGCCGTAGCGCTCCTCGTCGGTGCAGAGGAGCTGTCGATAGGCGGCGCCGCACGGCGCGCCGATCCGGTACTCGTCGCGCGGCACCGGCGTGAGGTTGAGCGCCACCACCACGTGCGCCTCGCCGTCGCGCCGCTCGTAGGCCAGGACCGAGTTCTCGCGGTCGTTCACGCTGATCCAGCGGAAGCCCTCGGGATGCGAGTCGCCGCGCCAGAGGGCGGGATGCTCCGCGTAGAGGCGGCCCAGGTCCTCCAGCATCCGGAGCAGCGCCGCGCGCACGGGATCGGAGGTGAGGTGCCAGTCGAGACTCTGGTCGTGGTTCCACTCCCGGTACGGCGCGATCTCCGAGCCCATGAACAGCAGCGCCTTGCCGGGGCGGGTGTATTGATAGGCGAACAGCGTGCGCAAGTTGGCGAACTTCTGCCACAGGTCGCCGGCCATCTTCTCCAGGAGCGAGCCCTTCAGGTGCACCACCTCGTCGTGCGACAGCGGCATGATGAAGCGCTCGCTGTGCTCGTACATCATCGCGAACGTGAGCTGGTCGTGGTGGAAGCGCCGGTGCACGGGATCGAGCGCGAAGAATCCCAGGGTGTCGTGCATCCAGCCCATGTTCCACTTGAACGCGAACCCCAGGCCGCCGTCGCGCACCGAGTGGGTGACGCCGGGCCAGGAGGTGCTCTCCTCCGCGACGGTGAAGCAGCCGGGGGCGTCGGTGTGCACCGTCTCGTTCATCTGCTGGAGGAACGCGATGGCATCGAGGTTCTCGCGCCCACCGAACCGGTTCGGGATCCACTCGCCTTCGCGCCGACTGTAGTCGAGATAGAGCATCGAGGCGACCGCATCCACGCGCAGCCCATCGACGTGGAACTCGTGAAACCAGTACAGGGCGTTCGCGATGAGGAAGTTCCGCACTTCCGTGCGCCCGTAGTTGAAGATGAGCGTGCCCCAGTCCGGGTGCTCGCCCTGCCGTGGATCCTCGTGCTCGTAGACCGCGGTGCCATCGAACCGGCGTAAGGCGTAGTCGTCCTTGGGAAAGTGCGCCGGCACCCAGTCGAGAATCACGCCGATGCCGTTCTGATGGCAGCGGTCCACGAAGTACCGGAAGTCGTCAGGCGAGCCGTAGCGCGCGGTCGGCGCATAGTAGCCCGATACCTGATAGCCCCACGATCCGTAGAACGGGTGCTCGGAGACCGGCAGCAGCTCGATGTGCGTGAAGCCGAGTCGCTTCACGTGCGCCACGAGCCGCTCGGCGAGCTCGCGCCAGGAGAGCGAGCGATCCCCCTCCTCGGGCACGCGGGCCCACGAGCCGGGGTGCACCTCGTATACGAGCATCGGCTCGCGCGCGTGATCGCGCGACGGCCGCACGATCATCCACTCGGCGTCGTCCCATTGGTAGCGCGATGCATGGACGACCGATGCCGTGGCCGGCGGCATCTCCATCGCCTGGGCGAAGGGATCCGTCTTGGTGCGCGGCACGCCCTCGTGTGTCAGTATCTCGTACTTGTACAACGCGCCTTCGTCCACGCCCGGCACGAACAGTTCCCACACCCCGGAGCCGCCGAGACGGCGCATCGGGAAGAGCCGGCCATCCCAGCCGCACCAGTCGCCGACCACGCTCACCCGGCGGGCGCTCGGTGCCCACACGGCGAACCGGGTCCCCGTCTCGTCGTCGATCGTGGCCGGATGCGCGCCGAATACCTCCCAGAGCCGCCGGTGCGTCCCCTCGTTGAAGAGGTGGAGATCCACCTCGCCTAGCGATGGCGTGAACCGGTACGGGTCGCCGCGCTCCCACGTGGCGCCATCGGCGAACTGGAAGCGCAGCCGGTAGCGCAGCGGGAAGCGGGCCTTCGGCAGCGTGCAGGCAAACAGGCCGCCGTCCATCGCGTCCATTGCAGTGGAGGCCCCCCCGACGAGGCACTCGACGCCCGAGGCGTCGGGGTGATAGGCGCGGACGATGATCCCCTTGCCCGCGGGTGCCGGGTGGGCGCCGAGGATGGAGTGCGGGTCGTCGTGATCGCCGGATCGCAGGCGCTGGATGGCATTGGCATCGAGTCGAGTCATGTCGACTCTCCAACCTCCGCGAGTTCCGTTCCGGCGCGCGCCGAAGCCGCGATGCCAGCCGGCGCGGTGCGGCCCTCCGTGGCGTAGCGCAGCAGCACGAGCGCGTGCGGCTCGACGGTCACCGCGAGCTCGGCGAGCGCCGGGAGCGCCTGCGTGTCCGATGCCGTGTCGACGAGAGGTCTCCACTGCCCCGGCGTTTCCCGCGCGGGGAGCACGAAATGCACGGGATGCGGCCCGCCGTTCAGCAGCAGCAGCATCGTGTCGCCCTTGACCGGCCGCCCGCGCGCATCCATCTCGTCCGTCGCGTCGCCGTCGATGAGCATGCCGATGGCGTGCCCCGCCGCATCGCGCCAGTCGGCCGTCGTCATCTCTCCGCCGCCGGGCGCGATCCACGTCACGTCCTTGTTGCCTTCCTCGTCGATCGCCTGGCCGCGGAAGAAGTGCCGCCGGCGCAGGACGGAGCTTGCCTGACGAACGGCGATCACGTGCCGGGTGAACTCGAGCAGTGCGCGACGCCGGTCGTCGAGCGCCCAGTCCACCCAGCTGATCTCGTTGTCCTGCGCGTACGCGTTGTTGTTCCCGCGCTGCGTGCGACCCAACTCATCGCCGTGCGACAGCATCGGGATGCCCTGCGAGAGAATGAGCGTCGCGATGAAGTTGCGTTTGATGCGCTCCCGGATCGCGACGACCGCCGGATCGCCAGTCGGACCCTCGACGCCCCAGTTGCGGCTGAGATTGTCATCGTGGCCGTCGCGGTTGCCCTCGCCGTTGGCCTCGTTATGCTTCCGCTCGTAACTCACGAGGTCGTGCAGCGTGTAGCCGTCGTGCGCCGTGACGAAGTTGATGCTCGCGTACACCGCGCGCTCGCTCCACTTGTACAGGTCGCTGCTCCCGGCCAGCCGGCTCGCCAGCTCGGGGATCACCCCCTGGTCGCCGCGCCAGAACCGGCGCACCGCGTCCCGGTACTTGCCGTTCCACTCCGCCCACCCCACCGGGAAGTTGCCCACCTGGTAGCCGCCCGGTCCCACGTCCCACGGCTCGGCGATGAGCTTCACCTGGGACAGCACGGGGTCCTGCTGGATGATGTCGAAGAAGGTGCCTAACCGGTTGACCTCGTACAGCTCGCGGGCCAGCACCGGGGCGAGGTCGAACCGGAATCCGTCCACGTGCATCTCGAGCACCCAGTAGCGCAGGCTGTCCATGATCAACTGGATCGTGCGCGGGTGCAGCATGTTCAGGCTGTTGCCGGTGCCCGTGAAGTCCGTGTAGAACCGCGGGTTGTCGGGCTCCAGCCGGTAGTACGCCGTGTTGTCGATGCCGCGCAGCGAGAGCGTCGGCCCCAGATGGTTGCCCTCGCCGGTGTGGTTGTAGACGACGTCGAGGATCACCTCGATCCCCGCCGCGTGCAGCTTCTTCACCATCGTCTTGAACTCGTACACCTGGCTGGCGAGGCCTCCGGTCGAGTACCGGATGTCGGGCGCGAGGAACGCGATGGAGTTGTACCCCCAGTAGTTCGTCAGGCCCTTCTCGGCGAGGTGGCGGTCGACGACGAAATGATGCACCGGCAGCAGCTCCACCGCCGTCACCCCGAGCGACAGGAAGTGGTCGATCATCGCCTCGGACGCGAGCCCGAGATACGTGCCGCGCTGCCGGGGCGGCACCTCGGGGTGCCGGATCGTCATCCCCTTCACGTGACACTCGTAGATCACCGTGCGATTCCACGGCACGCGCGGGTGGCGGTCGTCGCCCCAGGTGAAGGCGGAATCCACGACCACGCACTTGGGAACGCCCGCGGCGCTGTCCTGCGGGTTGATCTCGAGATCCTGCCTCGGGCTGCGGAGCTTGTAGGCGAACAGCGCGTCGTTCCACTGAATGGTGCCGCTGATCGCTTTCGCATACGGATCGATGAGCAGCTGCGCCGGATTGAAGCGCAGACCGCGCTCCGGATCGTACGGCCCGTGCATGCGGTAGCCGTACAGCTGGCCGGGGCGAACATCGGGCAGGTAGCAGTGAAAGATCTGATCCGTGCGCTCCCGCATGGGAATGCGCGCCACTTCCACCGTCGGCTCCAGCTTCTCGAACAGGCACAGGGCGGCCCCGGTCGCGTGCTGGGAGAAGATGGCGAAGTTCACCCCCTGGCCATCCCAGGTGGCGCCTAACGGATATGGCTGGCCCGGCCAGGCGCGAATGCTCATGTCCGCTCCCCGAACAGCGCCGCGGCGTGCGGCGCCAGCTGAACCAGTGCTCCGCCGTCGCCCTGCGTCTGCACGCGGGCGGGCGATGTCCCGCCGAACTCGGGGCCCTCCGTGTCGACCAGCAGCTCCATCGGGCCTGCGCCGAGCGGCACGGTCAGGCCGGCGTCACGCGGATTGTAGACGGCCACCAGGCGCCGGCCTCGCTCGCTCGTCAGGTCGACGCGGATCCATCCCGCGCCCGCGTCGTATACCACCGCCACCTCCGCCACGCCAGGAACCAGCGACGCCTCCTCGCGTCGCAGCCGCAGCAGACGTTCGTACAGCCGGTGAATGTGCGCGTGTACCCCCTCTCCCATCACCGAGGGGTCGAGCGTGCTCCGTTCGAACGTTTCCTCCGCCTGCGGGTCCGGCACATCCTCGGCCCAGCCGAACGACGCGAATTCCCGACGGCGCCCGTCGCGCACCGCGCGCGCGAGCTCCGGATCGCCGTGGCTCACGAAGTACTGGAACGGCCGCCGTTCCCCGTACTCCTCGCCCATGAACAGCAGCGGGACGTATCCGGAGAGCAGCAGCAGCGCGGCGGCGAGCTTGCGCTGCGGGAAGGACACCAGCGCGTCCAGCCGCTCGCCCACCGCGCGGTTGCCGACCTGGTCGTGGTTCTGAATGCACACCACGAACCGGTCGCGCCCCGCGTCATCGGCGGGCGCACCGTGGGTACGCCGCCGGTGCGGCGAGTAGCGTCCGGCGTACACGAACGGCCGCTGCAGCGCCTCGGCGATGAGGCTCGCGTCGCCGAAGTCCGCGTAGTACCCCGACCGCTCTCCCGTCAGGCAGGCGTGCACCGCGTGATGGAAGTCGTCGCTCCACTGCCCGTCGCATCCGTATCCCTCGCCAGGCGCCTGGCGAACGATCCGCGGATCGTTCAGGTCGCTCTCGGCAATGACCAGCGTGCGACGGCCGGCCGATTCGCCCGCGGCGTGTACCGCGTCGCTGATGTCGCGGAGCAGGTGGCGGGCACCGAAGTCGTAGATCGCGTGCACCGCATCCAGCCGCAGGCCGTCGCAATGATACTCCTCGATCCACATGCGCGCGTTGTCGATCACGAAGCGTCGGACATCGTCGCTGTCCGCCTGGTCGTAGTTCACCGCCCGCCCCCACGGCGTGTGGTAGACGTCGGTGAAGTACGGCGCGAAATCGTCCAGGTAGTTGCCCTCCGGACCGAGATGGTTGTACACGACGTCCATGATGACGGCGATCCCCTCCTCGTGTGCGGCGTTCACCAGCCTTCGAAGTCCGTCCGGACCCCCGTATGCCTCGTGCACCGCGAACAGCGCCACGCCATCGTATCCCCAGTTGCGCGCGCCCGGAAACGCCGCGACCGGCATCAGCTCGATGGCCGTGATGCCGAGTGTGCGCAGGCGGCGCAGCTCGCCGATCACGCCGTCGAACGTGCGATCGCGGGAGAACGTGCCCACGTGCAGCTCGTACAGCACCACGTCCGCCATCTCGATGCCCCGCCATCCGGCGTCCGACCACCGGAACGCGGCCGGATCGACGACCACGGAGGCCTCGTGTACGCCGTCGGGCTGCCGGCGGCTCTGCGGATCGGGACGGACGCGGCCATCGGCCAGCACGAACACATACCGTGTGCCGGCCGCCGCCTGCGCGACGCACGCGACGAAGTCGTCCCCCTCGCGCCGCATCGGATATTCCTGCCACACGCTCCCGCGGACGATCCGCACGGCCAGGCGCTCCTGTCGCGGCCCCCACACGCGGAATTCCACGCCGCCGTCCGGCCGGACGTGCGCGCCCCGGCGCGGTCCGGTCGCCGCCATCGTCATTACATCCACACCACCCCCGGTGATCAGAGCAGCTTGGCGATTCCTCGAAGCGGAATCCAGGCCCACTCCGGTCGATTGTCGAGCTCGTACCCTAACTCGTAGAAGAGCTTCTCGGCCTCGAACAGCGCGAGCAGCGCCGTCGTGCCCGCCGCGGTGGAGGGAAGCAAGGCGTCGGCCGCGGCGCCGCGCTCGCCGAGATAGCCGCCGAGAAAGTGTTCCCGGGCCTCGCGTTCCCATCGTGCCGCGCGGATCTCGAGCTGCGGATTGCTGCCGAGTCCGCCGATGCGCATCGCACCGGTCGCGGCCGCGTACCCGAACGAGCGCAGCATGCCGGCGACGTCGCGCAGCGGGCTGTGCTTGGCGCGCCGCTCCTCCAGCGGCCGGGCGGGCTCTCCCTCGAAGTCGATGATCATCCAGCGCCCTTCGACCGTGCGCAGCACCTGACCGAGATGGTAGTCGCCGTGGTGCCGGATGCGCATGCCGGGGTCGCCGGCGGCGCGCACCTCCTCGGTCAGCTCGCGCACACGCCGCTCGAGCGCCGGCCGGCGCTGCACGAGCGCGCGCGCGTGGGCGCGCGATTGTCCGGCCAGCGCATCGGCGCGCCGCTCGAGGAGCGACATGGCGCCGCCGAGCATGACGAGGGCGGCATCGGACCACCGCTGCACATCCTCGTCGCTGGCGAACGCCGGCGCGAACGCCGGATCGTCCTCGTCGGACGACAGCGCCTCGTGCAGCGCACGCGTGACGCCGCCGAGCTTGCGGGCCTCGGCCGCGAAGGGATTGGTCGTCTCCCCCTCGGCGGCCCGCAGGTAGCCATCGACACGATCGAGGGCGTGTGCCCAGGCATCGCGCGAGCCCGGCAGGAAACGGTTGAGCATTCCGGCGATGCTGCGCCGCCCCTCCTCCTCGAGCACGATGCTGCCCAGCAGTTGCGGCGTGTTGCGGAACTTCGTGCGAACGCTGAGAAAGCGCGCGATCTCCACGTCGGGGTTCTCGCCGGGCTCGAGCCGTCGGAAAACCTTGCAGATGGCGACGTCGCCGTAGATGAGCGACGTGTTGCTCTGCTCGGCGCCGCCGACCCGCGATTCGTCAGGCAGCTCGGCGCCGCCCTCGCCGACGGTCTCGACGCGCCAGCTGCGCCCGCCGCTCGTGAACGCGGCGCCGTCGCGAAAGGCCAGCGCGAGCCCGCGTCGGAATGCCGCGATCGTCGTGGCGTCGACGAGCGCGGCGCTGGGGCCGCCGGGCGTCTCCACGCGCGCCAGCGGCTCGGCGGCGGCCGGGTCGGGCGGGGCGGCGAGACCGAGCGGCAGCTGGTAGCGGAGCACGGCGCCGTCATCGAGCACGACTCGAAGGATCGCGACGACGTACGACTCGTCAGGCTCGGCGCCCCACGCGAGCGGGATCGCGGCCTCGATCTCCACGCTCCGGGCGCCGCGCCCCTTTGCCCCGAACCACCGGCGTGTGCCGAGGTAGGCGCCGAGCGTCTCGGACGACAGCTCGCGCAACGCGTCGGGCATCAGGGCCCGCTCCGGCCGTTCCACGCGCAGCACAGCCGTCACGGCGCGGCGACGCCTGGCGGCGGGATCAAGCGGAACCAGAAGAACGTGTGCGGCCCGAGCGTGACGAAGTAGGGCGCGTCCGTGATCTCGGGGAACGGCACCTTGCCGAACATCTCCTCCAGGGTCCAGCCGCTGTACCGCTCCAGGCTCAGATGCGTGGGCTGCACGAAGCGCGAGAGATTGTTGACGCACAGAATGCGCTCGTCTTCGTACTCGCGGATGTAGGCCAGCACCGTGCGGTTTTCCGGGAACAGAAACTCGAAGGTGCCGCGCCCGAAGGCCTTCGATTCGCGCCGGACGCGGATGATGCGCCGCATCCACCGGAGCAGCGAGGTTTGCGTGCGCTCAGCGGCGTGGACGTTGACATTGTAGTAGCCGTACGGCGGATCGACGATCACGGGGAAGTAGAGCGCGGCGCTGTCGGCTTCGGAGAAGCCGGCGTTGCGGTCGGCATTCCACTGCATCGGCGTGCGCACGCCGTTCCGGTCGCCCAGGTGGACGTTGTCGCCCATCCCGATCTCGTCGCCGTAATAGATGATGGGCGTGCCCGGCATCGAGAGCAGGAGTGCGTTCATCAGCTCGACCTGTCGACGGCCGCCATCCAGCAACGGCGCCAGCCGGCGGCGGATGCCCACGTTGATGCGCATGCGCGGATCGCGAGCGTACTCGCGGTACATGTAGTCGCGCTCCTCGTCGGTCACCATCTCGAGGGTGAGCTCATCGTGGTTGCGGAGGAAGATCGCCCACTGGCAGTCGTCGGGGATCCGCGGCGTCTGCGCGAGGATGTCGACGATCGCGCTGCGATCCTCACGACGCAGCGCCATGTACATGCGCGGCATGAGGGGGAAGTGAAACGCCATGTGACATTCCTTCCCCTCGCCGAAGTACGCGATCACCTCGCTCGGCCACTGGTTCGCCTCGGCCAGGAAGATCCGCCCGGGGAACTCCGCGTCGAGCGCGGCGCGCAGCTTCTGGAGCACCTCGTGCGTCTCGGGGAGGTTCTCGCAGCTCGTGCCCTCGCGCTCGATCAGATAGGGAATGGCGTCGAGACGTAGGCCATCGACGCCGAACTCGAGCCAAAAGCGCATGATCCCGATGACCTTCTCGATCACCTCGGGATTGTCGAAGTTGAGATCCGGCTGGTGGCTGAAGAAGCGGTGCCAGTAGAACTGCTGCGCGACCGGGTCCCATGTCCAGTTGGAGAGCTCGGTGTCGGTGAAGATGATGCGCGTGCCGGCGTACTTGTTCGGATCGTCGCTCCAGACGTAGAAGTTGCGCTCCGGAGAGTCCTTGGGCGCGCGGCGCGCGCGCTGGAACCACTCGTGCTGGTCGGAGGTGTGGTTGATGACCAGCTCGATGATCACACGGATCCCGCGCCGGTGCGCCTCGTCCATGAACCGCTGGAAATCGTCGAGCGACCCGTACTGCGGATTGATTGCCTTGTACTCGGAGATGTCGTACCCATCGTCCTTGAGCGGCGAGGGACAGAAGGGCAGGATCCACAGGCAGTCGACGCCGAGATTCTGGATGTAGTCCAGCTTCTCGATCATGCCGGGAAAGTCGCCGTATCCGTCCGCGTTGCTGTCGCGGAAGGCCTTGATGTGCGTCTGGTAGATGATCGCGTCCTTGTACCAGAGGGGATCGGGAAGGGGATCGTGCACGAGGAAAGGGCGGTGGGAGCGGGAATGAGGAGCTGGGAGCTGCGAGTTAGGAGGTAGGAGCTAGGAGGTAGGAGCTAGGAACTCGGGTCGCGGCGTCGAGGATCCCGTGTGCGACCGGCCAACCCGCCAGGTGGTTCCCCTAGTTCCTAGCTCCTAGCTCCTAATTCCTAACGATTCTGAACACGTGCCCCGGCTCGTTCGCCGGATCCAGCCGCACGTAGTTGCGCGAGCCGTGCCACGTGTAGCGCGCGCCGGTCAGCAGGTCCTCCACGACGTAGTGCTGGTCGTGTCCGATGCCGACCGCGCTCAGCGGCACGGTGACGATCGTCTCCTGCGGCACGTGCGGGTCCGTCGTCACCGCGATCAGGAGATCGTCCTCGAGCGATGTCTTCGCGAAGAAGAGGATGTCCGGGTTCTCCGATTCGCCGAACGTCAGGTTGTCGTACAGCTGCAGGGCTCGCATCCGCCGCCGAATGTCGTTCAGTCGCCGGATGTCGCCGTCCAGGTTGCCCGGCGCCGAGAAGTCGCGCGGCCGGAGTTGGTACTTCTCGCTGTTCAGGTACTCCTCGCTACCCGGCTTGAGCGGCACGTTCTCGGCGAGCTCGAATCCGGAATAGATCCCATACACCGGCGAGAGCGTCGCCGCCAGCAGCAGCCGGATCCGGAACGCGTGCCGGCCCCCGTTCACGAGATACTCGTTCAGGATGTCGGGCGTGTTCGTGAACAGGTTGCCGCGAAAGTACTCCTTCATCGGCGTCCGGGTGAGCTCCGTCAGATACTCCCGCAGCTCGGCTGCCGTGTTGCGCCAGGTGAAATAGGTATACGACTGGGTGAACCCGAGCTTGGCGAGGTGCTTCATGCGCTTGGGGCGCGTGAAGGCCTCCGAGAGGAACAGGACGTCCGGATGCCGCCGCTGCACGTCGGGGATCGCCCACTCCCAGAACGCCATCGGCTTGGTGTGCGGATTGTCCACCCGGAAGGTCTTCACCCCGTGCTCGATCCAGAACAGGAAGATGTCGCGGCACGCGGTCCAGAGCGCTTCACGATCCTCGCACCAGAAGTTGAGCGGGTAGATATCCTGGTACTTCTTCGGTGGATTCTCCGCGTACTTGAGCGTGCCATCGGGCCTGACGAAGAACCAGTCGGGATGCTCCTTCAGCCACGGGTGGTCCGGCGAGCACTGGAGTGCGTAGTCGAGGGCGATCTCGAGACCGAGCTCGTCTGCCTGGCGGACGAACCGATCGAAATCGTCGATCGTGCCGAGCTCGGGCGCGACCGCCGTGTGGCCGCCCGCCGCGCCGCCGATCGCCCACGGACTACCGGGATCGTCAGGCGCCGGGAGGAGCGTGTTGTTCCTCCCCTTCCGGTTGGCGACGCCGATCGGATGGATCGGCGGCAGGTATACCACGTCGAACCCGAGCCCCGCGACGCGCTCGAGCGCTCGCGCGGCGGTGTCGAACGTGCCGTGGGTGGACTCGTCAGGTCCGGTGGATCGGGGAAACAGCTCGTACCACGCCGCGAACCGCGCGCGCTCGCGGTCCACCCACACCCGCAGCTCGCGGCCGTACGTCGACACGCCTCGGGGGCGCAGGTGCGCGTCCATCAAGGCGAGCAGGCCGGGCGCGAGCGCCGCGCCGGCGCGCACGGTGCGGTCCACCGACTCGTCCCGCAGATGCGCAGCCGTCTTGGTCAGCGTGTTCCGCGCATCGCCGAATTTCGCCGTGCGCGCCGCGGCGGCGACGTGCTGCCCGCCCTCCAGCAGCTCGGAGCTCACGTCCTGCCCGGCCGTGATCTTCTTCTCCAGTTCGCTCCGCCAGGTGCGAAAGACGTCGGTCCACGCCTCGACGGTGAACGTCCACATCCCGATGCGGTCGAGCGCGATGGACCCGTGCCAGCGATCGGTGTTGTAATCGTGGATCAGCGGGGCGGTCACCCAGTCGTTATGACCGGGGCCGCGATAGCGAGCACGGGCCGCGATGAGATCGTGGCCGTCCTTGAAGATGTCCGCGCCGATCTCGAGGGTGTCGCCGACCACGCGCTTCACGGGGAAGCGCCCACAGTCCAGCTCTGGCGAAACGCATTCAATGACGAGGTGCGGCAGCGCGTCGGCCGCCGCCCGAGTCGAGGTGACACGGGGGCGTGCCGAAGTTTTCCGGGCAGGAGTCACGATGGAGTTCTGGCGTCGCGAGTGGCAGCAGGGCGCCGCGGCGCCCGCGAAGAGTCGCACCGGCGCCGCAAGACACGCGCCGATGGGCCACGAACCGTACGGGGGGCCGGAAGGAGTGTCAACGAGCGGCGCCCGACGCGCGACACGGAGATCGTGACGCCCGAGCTCCCATCCCGGCCGTTCGCCCCATTGGACCCTTGACGCCGGCCCGATTTAGGCTATACTAATTTTTCGCTTACGCACTGCTAATCGTCTGCTTAGTGGCGCCGAATCCACCGCGCCTCCAGAGTCAGTCCCATGAGTGATTCCAAGAACGAGTCCGACCTCGACCCCACGCCCCCCGAGCGCGGCGTCTCTCGGCGCGAGGCCATCCGCGCCGGTCTCCTCGGCACCGCCGGCCTCGCCGCGGCCGGCGCGGCGCTCACCATCCAGCGGCCCGCGAGCGCGCAGGACAGCGCACGCGCCGGCGCTGCGATGAACCACCACCACGACATGATGGCCGTCGGCGAACTGCGGGCAGGCGGCTTCGATCCGGATGCATACCTCACGCAGTTCGACTACGGGAAGGCGTCCGCGCTGCCCGACGGCCGCACGTTGCGCGAGTACACCATCGAGGCCGTGGACCAAGAGATCGAGGTCGCGCCCGGCGTGTTCTATCCCGCGTGGACGTACAACGGGCAGGTGCCCGGGCCGACGATTCGCTGCACGGAAGGCGACCGGCTCCGCATCACCTTCACCAACAACGGTACGCATCCCCACTCCATTCACTTTCACGGAGTGCATCCCGCGAACATGGACGGCGCGTTCGAGATGATCGCGCCCGGCCGCAGCTACGTCTACGAGTTCGACGCCGAGCCGTTCGGGCTGCACCTGTACCACTGCCACACCATTCCGCTCAAGCGCCACCTCCACAAGGGGCTGTACGGCGTCTTCATCGTCGACCCGAAGGAGGGCCGGCCGCCCGCCCGGGAGATGGTCATGATGATGAACGGCTTCGACACGAACTTCGACAACGAGAACGAGGTGTACGCGGTCAACACGGTCGCGTTCCACTATCAGAAGCATCCGATCGTCATCGAGAAGGACGAACTGGTGCGGGTCTACCTCGTCAACATCACCGAGTTCGACCTGATCAACTCCTTCCATCTGCACGGGAACTTCTTCCGTCTCTATCGCACGGGAACGGATCTCGAGCGATTCGAGTGGACGGACAACGTGATGATGTGCCAGGGTGAGCGGGGCGTGCTCGAGTTCTCGTACAAGCACACGGGCCCGTTCATGTTCCACGCGCATCAGAGCGAGTTCGCCGAGCTGGGCTGGAGCGGCATCTTCCATGTGCGCGAGGCGCCGCGTGTCTGACCCCGCGCTGCGCGTCGCCGACCCGCCCGCGGCGGAACGCCCGCTCACAGGGCCAACGGAGCCGCCGAGTGGCGCGCGTGCCCCATCGGCGGCGCGCCCCGGTGGCGGGAATCTCTGGTTCAAGGGCCTCGCCCCGCTGGTGCTCATCGCGCTTCTCGTGGTCGCCTATCTACGCGTCGGACCCGCGGGGATCTTCCAGGCGGCGTTTCCGCCCGTAGAGGAGCTCACGATCGAGCGGGTGTCCCTCCCGGCGCCTGGCGAGATGGTCGTGACGGTGGTGAACGGGGGTCCCGAGCCGGTCACCGTCGCGCAGGTGATGGTGGATGATGCGGTGTGGGCGCACCGGATCTCGGGCGAGCGCACGATCCAGCGGCTCGAGCGGCGGCTCATCCGGATTCCGTATCCGTGGGTCGAGGGCGAGCCGCATCACATTGCGCTCGTCACGAGCACGGGGCTCACGTTCGGGCACGACGTGGCGGTCGCCACACAGACCCCGTCGATCGGGGGCCGCTATCTCTGGACGTTCACGCTGCTCGGGATCTACGTCGGCGTCATCCCCGTCTTCCTCGGCCTGCTCTGGCTCCCCTTCCTTCGCGGCATCGGGCGCGACTGGCTGGACTTCTTCCTCAGCCTGACGATGGGGCTCCTCGTCTTTCTGGGCGTGGATGCGGCGGTCGAGGCGGCGGAGACCGCGGTGCGGGTGCCCGGCGCCTTTCAGGGCGGCGCGCTCGTCCTGATGGGCCTCGTCGGCACGCCGCTCCTGCTCGCGGCGCTCGGACGCTGGCGCGCGCGAGGCGCCACGGCGCATTCGCCGCTGTACGTCGCCTCGCTCATCGCGCTCGGCATCGGGCTGCACAATCTGGGCGAGGGGCTGGTCATCGGCACGGCGTACTCCACCGGCGAGATCGCCCTCGGCACGTTCCTCGTGATCGGCTTCCTGCTGCACAACACCACCGAGGGGTTGGGCATCGTGGCGCCGCTGGCGGCGTCGGCCCCGCGCCTTCGCGACCTGGCGCTGCTTGGCGCCGTGGCCGGCGTGCCGACGATCGCCGGGGCGTGGATCGGCGGGTTCACCTACTCGCCGATCCTGACGACGCTGTTCTTCGCAATCGGCGCCGGCGCGATCGCGCAGGTGGTGTGGGAGCTCTGGAAGCTGTTCGCACGGCGACCCGACAGCGGATTGTCGCGGCCGTTGAACGCAATCGGGCTGATGGCGGGCATGGTCATCATGTACGTGACCGGCCTGTTCGTCGCCGCCTAGCGCCGACGCCCATGTCGACGGCGGGGTTCACTGCCGGTGCCCGTTGGGGCCGAATGCTCGCGGTGCTGGGGGCGATGCTCCTGCTTCCCGTCGGCGCGCACGCCCAGGCGGTGATCGCCGGCCGCATAACGTCGAATGACCTGCCGCTCGCCCATGCCCAGGTGGGACTGTTGGGGTCGCGGTTTGGCGCGACCGCCAACTCCGAGGGCCGCTACCGCATCGCGGGGATCCCGGCGGGCCGGCACACGCTCGTCGTGCGTCTGCTTGGCTTCGCCCCCGGCGCGCGCATCGTGGAGGTCGCCGCGGGCGACACCGTGGAGGCCGACATCGCGCTCGAGCCTGCCGCGTCGGTGCTCGACGCCGTCGTCACGACCGGAACGCTGCAGGAACGCTACGTATCCGAGTCGCCCGTGAAGGTGGACGTCCTCACCGAACGATTTCTCGAGCGCAACGTCACGAACAACCTGATGGACAATCTGCCGTTCGTCACGGGACTGACGCAGCAGGTCGATTGCGGCGTGTGCTTCACGAACAACATCCGGATCAACGGCATGGAGGGGCCCTACACCGCCGTGCTGATCGACGGCACGCCGGTCATGAGCTCTCTCGCGACCGTCTACGGCCTCAACGGGCTCAATCCGGCGATCATTCAACAGGTCGAGGTCATCAAGGGTCCGGCTTCGACGCTGTACGGCACGGAGGCGATGGGCGGAGTGATCAACATCATCACGAAGGATCCGCGATTCGCGCCTCGCTACAGTGTCAACACCTTCGGCAGCTCGCACGGCGAGGTGAACGTCGATGCGGCGGCCGCGCCGCGCATCGGGGGCGCCTACACGCTGATCAGCGGCAATCTGTCCTACAACGACCAGTTCATCGACGAGAACGGTGACAACTTTTCCGACCTGCCGCTGAACCGGCGGCTGTCGCTCTTCAACAAGTGGTCGTTCGGCAGCGCGGAGCGCCGCACGCTCGATTTGACGGCGCGCTACTACTACGAGGATCGGTTCGGCGGAACGCGGGAGTGGACCCGGGACGATCGCGGCTCGAGCGAGCGATACGGGGAATCGATCTACACCGGCCGCGTGGAGCTGATCGGCAACTACCGGCTGCCGTTCGAGAGCGAGTCGGCACGGCTCTGGTTCTCCGCCAATCATCACGACCAGGACAGCTTCTACGGCGATCAGCATTACGCGGCGCGGCAGACGGTGCTGTTCGGCCAGCTGGTCTGGGATCGGACCTTCGGCGAACGGCACGATGCCCTTTTCGGCGCGACGATGCGCTACCAGACGTACGATGACGACACGCCGGCGACCCGGGAGGATGATCGACGCTGGATCCCGGGCGTGTTCGTGCAGGACGAGGTGTCGCTAGGCAGCCGCCTGGTCGGGCTCGGCGGATTGCGGATCGACCACCATCGTGAGCACGGCGCCATCCTCTCACCGCGGCTCAACATCAAGTGGCAGCCCGGCGGCGACGAGGAGACCACGATTCGCCTGAACGCGGCCACCGGGTTCCGCGTGGTGAACCTGTTCACGGAGGACCACGCGGCGGTGACGGGCGCCCGGCGGGTGGTGGTGAGCGAGGCGCTGGATCCGGAGCGCTCGGTGAACGTGACGGTGGGTCTGAACCAACACGTGCACTTCGGCAGTCCGCTGGAGGGCCTCATCCTCGATCTCGACGCTTTCCACACGCGATTCTCCAACAAGATCCAGCCGGACTACGAAACGGATCCTAACGCCATCATCTACGGGAACCTCGACGGCCACGCCGTGACGCGCGGCGTTTCGCTGTCGGTGCAACTGGACGCGCCCACGCGTCCCTACACCATGGCGCTGGGCGCCACTGTGCAGGATGTGTTCGTCCGGTCCCACGGCGAGCGGCGCGCACTCGAGTTCGCTCCGGACTTTCAGGGAACGATCTCGGCAGGCTATGCCTTCCGCTCGGTCGGCCTCGGGCTCGACTACACGGGCCGGATCGTGGGACCGATGCAGCTGCCGACCTTTCCCGGGCGCGCCCTGCGATCGCCCTGGTACGGTGAACACCACGTGCAGGCGACCAAGGCGTTCGCCACCGGCGTCGAGGTCTATGCCGCCGTCAAGAACCTGTTCGACTACCAGCAGCGAGACCCGCTCATCGATCCCGGCGATCCGTTCGGCGAGACCTTCGACACGTTCTACGTGTACGGGCCGGTCCAGGGCCGGCGGTTCGTGCTCGGCGCGCGATACAGCGTGGGGCGCTGAGGAGCGATGCGACGCCCGACGACGTACCGCACGATCCTCGTGGCCGCGCTGGCGCTCGCGTCCGGATGCGCGACGCGCGGTCCGGGCGCGTCCGTGCCTGGCGATGAGACGATCGCGTCCGACACGGCTGTCTACGGTTGGCGCTTGCGGTCGCTCGACGGGACGGTCAGGGATTTCGCGTGGTTCCGCGGCCGGACCGTAGTGCTCAACGTCTGGGCCACCTGGTGCCCGCCGTGCGTGGCAGAATTGGGGAGCTTCGCGGATCTACGCGACTCCCTGCACGCGGACCCCGTGGGCCGCAACGTGGTCTTCGTGCTCCTCGCGCCGGAGACCGGCGACCGTGTCGCCGCATTCGCCAGGCAGCATGCGCTCGACCTGCCGTTCTTCGTCGAAATCGACGGCGTGCCCCGGGAGTTCGGCGTGCGTGCCCTGCCGACCACGCTGGTGATCGACCCCGGAGGACGCATCGTGCTGCGACACCGTGGTGCTGCCGAGTGGAACACGCCTCACATGCGGACGTTGCTGCGGGAGCTGGCGTCATGAGCGCGCGACGCGATCGCCGACGACGCCTCGCGGTGGCGCTCTGCCTGGCAGCCGCCTCGCTGGTTGCCGCGTCCCCCTTGCCGGCGGCCGAGGATCCGGTCCGTGCCGCGCTCCTCCCGGCGGGCTTCGACGGACCAGCACGCGTGCGGGTCGCGGTGCGCCTGACGATCGATCCCGGGTGGTACATCTACTGGACCAACCCCGGTGACGCCGGCCTGCCGAGCCGGATCCGCTGGTCACTGCCGCCGGGCGTGGCGCTGCGCAACGTCGAATGGCCGCCGCCCGAGCGGTTCGGCCTCGATTCGGCGTCGCTCGGCTACGCTGGCGAAGTGGTGGTGATCGCCACACTGGAGTCGCGCCCGGGCGCCGCGGCGCGAAGCACCATCGACCTCGCCGCCCGGGTCGAGTGGGCGGCATGCGCCGAAGTCTGCGTTGCCGGACGCAGCGACCTCCGGGCGACGGTCCGCGCGGGTGACGGGGGGGGCCGCCCGCGCCCGGCAATGCCAGTCCGTTCGCCAACGGCGCATGACTGGCGCCCCGAGGCTGTCGCGCTGCCGGGCTCGGTGGAACTGCGCCTGACGCCGCCGCCGAGCGAGGGCGTCACAGGCATCGATTTCTTTCCCATGGAGGGGGGCGTGTTTCACCACCGGCCTCCAGCGTTGGAGCGTCACGGCGGAAAGGTCACGATTCGGCTCCTGCTCGCGTCGGGCAGAACGGCGGAGCCGCGGGCGGTGCGCGGCGTACTGACGTGGGTGGACCGCGCCGGCCGGAGGTCGGCGACGACGATCGCGGCCCGCGTCACGACACCGGACGACGAACGCGCGGTCTCACGAACGCCGTTGAGGGAGACGGGTGTGCTGGTCATCCGCTAGATTGCTGCGGGAACCGCCGCACTCGCCGTGGGATTCGTCGTCTCGATGCCCTTCGCCGTGCTCGATGCCATCGCGCTGGACCGGCCGCTCATCGCCCTGCCGCTCGTCTTCCTCGGCGGCGTCCTCACGAGCCTGACGCCGTGCATCTACCCGATGATCCCGATCACCGCGGCGATCGTGGGCGGACAGACCGTGGGCGTGCACGCGTCGCCGCACCCGCGCCGGACGGCGCTGGTGCTCTCGCTGAGCTATGCCGTTGGGCTGGCAATGGTGTATGCGCTGCTGGGGCTCATCGCGGGCCTCACCGGGAGCCTGTTCGGCACCATCAGCGCGAATCCGTGGGCGTACTTCACCATGGCGAACCTGCTCGTGCTCGCCGCGCTCGCGATGTTCGATGTGATCCCCCTGCGGCTGCCCGCCGCGTGGACGCAGCGCGCGGCCTCGGCGGGGACCGGTGGACGGGTGGCGGGCACGTTCGCCATGGGTGCGGCATCCGGGCTCGTGGCGGCTCCGTGCTCGGCGCCCGTGATGATCGCGGTGCTGACGTGGGTCTCGACGACCCAGAGCGCCGCGCTGGGGTTTCTCTATCTGTTCGTGTTCTCGTTCGGCATGACGACGCTGCTCATCGTCATCGGCCTGTCGGCCGGCGCCGTGTCGGCACTGCCCCGAAGTGGCGTGTGGATGCATTGGGTCAAGCGGGTCTTCGGGCTCGTCATGCTCGGCGTGGCGGAGTACTACCTCATCAAGATGGGACAGGTATGGTTCTGACGACGCAGTATCTGAGGGGATGGACGGCGGCGATCGCGGTCGCGCTGGCCGCGCTGGTGATTCCGGCGCAGGCGTGGGCGCAGCTGGACGTCGGCACGCGCGCGCCGGCCGCGGCCGTCGAGACGCTCGACGGCAAGCCGGTGGATCTCTCGACGTTCATTGGCGAGAAGCCGGTGCTCATCGAGTTCTGGGCGACCTGGTGCCCCAACTGCAAGGCACTCGAGCCGCGGATCGCGGCTGCCGCGAAGAAGTACGGCGATCGCGTGCGGTTCGTCGCGGTGGCCGTATCCGCGAACCAGACCCCGGCGCGGGTGAAGGCGTACGCCGAGCGGCACGCCATCCCCATGACGTTCCTCTACGACCGCCGCGGCAACGCCACCGGCGCCTACGACGTGTTCGCCACCTCGACCATCTTCGTGCTCGATGCGAAGGGGAACATCGTCTACACCGGCGCGGGCGGAGATCAGGACATCGAGGCGGCGCTCGGCAAGGCGTTCTAGATGAGCGCGCGTTCCCGGTGAGCGCTGAGGCGGTGGACGACCGTGGCGAGCGGTATCTGATCGTCGGCGCCGGGCCGTCCGGGCTGGCCGTGGCGCGCGCCTTCGCGGAGGGGGGCGTTCCGTTCGACATCGTGGAACGGCATCGCGATGTGGGCGGCATCTGGGACATGGAGAATCCCGGCACGCCGATGTACGACTCGGCGCACTTCATCTCGTCGAAGACGCTCTCGGGATTCGACGGCTACCCGATGCCGTCGCACTATCCGGACTACCCCGGCTGGCGCGAGGTCCTCGCCTACATCCGGGCCTTCGCGGACGATCACGGCCTGCGCGAGCGCGTCGAGGTCGGGGTGGACGTGGAGCGCGTGCTTCCTGACGATGGCGACGCGTGGCGCGTGAAGCTGGCGTCCGGTGAGACCCGGCGGTACGGCGGCGTGGTGGCCGCGGCCGGACACGACTGGCTGCCGCGCATGCCGGCCTACCCGGGGTCGTTCCTCGGAGAGCGCTACCATTCCGTGTGCTACCGGTCCGCGCGCGAGTTCCTGGGCAAGCGCGTGCTCGTCGTCGGCGGCGGCAACTCCGGCTGCGACATTGCCTGCGACGCGGCGACGCATGCGGACCGCGCGTTCATCAGCCTGCGCCGCGGGTATCACTTCCTGCCGAAGCACCTGTTCGGCAAGCCGACCGACCTCTTCTTCCGGAGCGGGCCGCAGCCGCCGGCCCGCCTCGCGCAGCCCGTGCTGAGCCTCCTCCTCCGCGTGGTGGTCGGCGACCTGACGCGGTACGGGCTGCCGAAGCCCGACCACAAGCCACTGGCGTCGCACCCGATTGTGAACTCGCAGTTGCTGCACCATCTCGCGCACGGCAACATCGCGGCGAAGCCGGACGTCGCGCGATTCGAGGGCTCGACGGTGCATTTCACGGACGACTCGAGCGCGGACGTGGACCTCGTCGTCTTCGCCACCGGCTACCGGCACGAGATTCCGTTCCTGGACACGGTGCTCGGCGTGGATGGCGGGCGCCGGCTGTGGGCGAACATGTTCGTGCCGGGCCATCCGACGTTGTTCGTGGCCGGCCACTTCGAGTCCGATGGGGGCGCGTATTCTTTGGTGAGCAAGCAGGGGACGCTGTTCGCCGGGCTCGCCAGGCGTCCGGAGGCTCGCCAGGCGCTCGCGGCGCGGCTCCGAACGCCGGCGCCGAGCCTGACGGGCGGGATCCGCCACATCGACTCGCCGCGTCACGGGATCCACGTGAATCTGGAGGCGTACACGCACTTCCTCACGAAACTGCGAAATGCTGTCGGAGATTCGCAGTCCGGCCGCGGGAACGAGAAGACGGCCTTGTCCCGATCCCGAGTCGACGATTGAGTGGGGCGCCGGATGTGAGCCGAGAGGCAGTGCGGACGGCCGCTTGCGGCGATGTTGCCGCTGGCCCTGGGGCCTCCCGCTGGGTCGCCTGCACGGACACGCACACGCGGGAGGTCGGCGTTCTCCGGCGAGGCACGTCCGCTCTGTCGGCGTACCGGGAGGGTGTTTACACATGATCGAGCCATGACGTCCCGTGCGCTCACCATTCTGGTGATCGATGACGAGCCGCAAATCCGGCGCGTCGTTCGGAATGCGCTCGAGAGCGACGGGACGCGTGTGATCGAGGCGGCGTGCGGGGAGCAAGGCATCGATCTCGCCGCGGCTGAGATCCCGGATCTGATCATCCTCGATCTCGGCCTACCGGATGTGTCGGGCGCGGATGTCTGTCGCGCGATCCGCGGATGGTGCACGGCGCCGATCCTGGTGTTGTCGGCACGCCATGCCGATGATGAGAAAGTCCGACTGCTGGATCTCGGCGCGGACGACTATCTCACGAAACCCTTCAGCACGCTGGAATTTCAGGCGCGCGTCCGAGCGCAGCTTCGTCGCGCGACGATGCCAGTCCGGGCCGGTGGGGACATCCGCCTCGAGATCGCAGGGCTGGTGATCGACCTGGCTGCGCGCCGCGTGACACGCGGCGGTTCCGTCGTGCATCTGACGCCTATCGAATGGGAGTTGCTGCGCACCCTCGTCGTCAATCGCGGACGAACCATGACGCATCAGCAACTATTCAGCGCGGTCTGGTCCCGCTCGTACGGCGATGCCCAGCAATATCTGCGGGTCCACGTCGCGAATCTCCGCCGCAAGACCGAGCAGGATCCGGTTCGGCCGCAGTTGATCATTACCGAGCCCGGCGTCGGATACCGATTCGACGTCGCGAGATAGCGCTCGTGGTCACGCCGTCGCTGCCTGCGAACGCAGATGTGGATTCGATCCGCGTTCTTGGAGGTGGAACGGTGCGCGTCTGGATCGGCTGGTTGCTGGCGTTCGTGCTGGTTTCGACGGCGATGTTCGTGGTACGACCCGCCCTCGAGAAGTCGCATGTGGCGATGATCTACCTGCTGGTGGTGTTGGGCAGCAGTTCGAGCGGGGGTCGGGCGGTGGGGTTGGCGGCAAGCGTGGCCGGATTCTTCAGCTTCAATTTCTTCTTCATCCCCCCGTACTACTCGCTGCACCTCGATGCGCCGCTGGACTGGCTGGTACTCTTCGCCTTTCTCAGCACCGCGAGCGTAGCCGCACAGCTCCTCTCGCGCGCCCGCGCGGAAGCGCGCGAGGCGCGGCTGCGGACCGAGGAGATGGATCGGCTCTCCGCGCTCGGCGCCGAAACCCTCAACGCCGGGCGCGCCGAGGATGCGCTCGCTGCCATTGCGGGGGTGATGCGGACGCGCCTCGGCGTTGCCCGTTGCGAGATTCACCGCCGCGATCCCGAGTCCGACAGCGAAGGGGTGGTCGTTGGAAGCGGCAGTTCGATGAACAGCGACCGAGCGCCGCCGTTCTACGGGGGTGACGCGCTGATTGAGTGGGTGGCCGCGAATGGCAGGGCCGCCATCGAGCGTACGGATGGCACGATCCGCATCGCCGTGTCGCCGGAGGAGGGGTGGGCCGGGCTCGTGGAGCCGGCGGGCGTGAACACGCTGCTGATTCCCCTGCGGGTCCGCGACCGCGGCGTTGGGGTACTGCGCCTCGCGGATCCCGCCGGGCTCTCGCTCACCGTGGAAGATCGGCGCTTCACCGAGGTGCTGTCGTACTATGCTGCGTTAGGTACTGAGCGCGTGCGGCTGGTCGCGACCGCCGAGCGAGCGGATGCCCTCCGCCGTGCTGATCGTCTCAAGGATGCGCTACTCGCGTCGGTGTCGCACGACCTTCGAACGCCGCTCACGACCATCAAGGCACTCGCGCAGAGCATACGCAGCGAAGGCGACGACCGTGCGGCGATCATCGAGGAGGAGGCCGATCGACTCAATCGGTTCGTCGCGGACCTGCTGGACCTGTCGCGGCTTTCGGCCGGTGCGCTCGAGGTGCGACCGGAAGTCAACGCTGCCGAAGACCTGGTTGGGGCCGCGTTGCAGCGCGTCGGCGGCGCGCTGAGAGGGCGGACGATCGTGACGCTCCTCGATACGGACGAGCCAGTCCTCCTTGGCCGGTTCGATTTCGTCCACGCGCTCCGCATCCTCGTCAACATGATCGAGAACGCCGTCAAGTACTCCCCACCCGATTCCGAGATCGAGCTGAGCGCGCATCGCCAAGGGGACGTCCTGGAGTTCGTCGTCGCCGACCGGGGCCCCGGCATTCCACTCTCGGAGCGCGAACGGATCTTCGAGCCGTTCTACCGGCCGCCCGGCACATCGTCGGACGCCGGAGGTGCCGGACTCGGACTGTCGATTGCACGGCGCCTGGCCGTCGCGCAGCAGGGAACGATCGAGCACGAGCCGCGCGATGGCGGAGGCAGCCGCTTCGTCCTCCAGCTCCCCTACGCCCCGCTGGAGTAAATCCGCAGCGCGTCGTCGCGGATCCTTGTGAGAACTTTGTGCCCGGCACGAGCCATCTTTGTGCCGGCGTCACGACCTCCCTCCTATCATTGCGGCCGGTCGCCGCTCCGTCCACACGGGCACGGCGTTTCTCGTCAGGCGACCGCGATCCACTGGCTGGGACTCGAGGGTCCCGCCGCATGAGGCGGGACGAGCCTCCCATCATCACATGCGACCCTCGTCGTTCGCCGCCGATGCCATGCAGGAGGGTTGACCCGGGTGTCTAGCGATTCCCAGCCGGCGGCTCCGCCGAGCGGCACCCATACCGCGACCCGGGCGACCGGGACGCATTACCAGCGGGCCGAGGCGCATCCGCGCGGTCGGCGCCTCGCGGTTCTCACGCTCACCGCCCTCGGTGTCGTCTACGGCGACATCGGGACCAGCCCGCTGTACACGATTCGGGAGACCTTCGCCGCCGAATACGGCCTGCGGCCGAACGTCGGCAACGTGCTCGGGATCCTGTCGCTGGTGTTCTGGTCACTCGTGCTCGTGGTGGTGGTGAAGTACCTCGTGTTCGTCCTGCGCGCCGACAATCGCGGTGAAGGGGGGGTGCTCGCCATGCTCGCGCTGCTCCTGCAGGACGAGAGACGGCGCGCGTCACGATGGCGAGGGACGCTCCTGGTCGTGCTCGGCATCTTCGGCACGTCGCTGTTATACGGGGACGGGGTCATCACGCCGGCCATTTCCGTGCTCGGCGCCATGGAAGGGCTGAAGGTCGTGACGCCGGCGCTCGAGCCGTTCGTGGTAATCGTGACGCTCGCCATCCTCTTCAGCCTGTTCATGTTCCAGCGTTTCGGCACGGCGCGCGTGGGGGCGACGTTCGGACCGATCACCTTCGTGTGGTTCATAACGATCGGCACGCTCGGCGTGCGCGAGATCCTCCGGGAGCCGCGCGTGCTGATGGCACTAAGCCCGTGGTATGCCGTCCAGTTTTTCATGCTGCACGGCTTTGTGGCGTTCGCCGTGCTGGGAGCCGTCTTTCTGGCGGTTACCGGTTCGGAAGCGCTCTATGCGGACATCGGACATTTTGGGAAGAAGCCCATCCGGCTCGCGTTCGCCGCGATGGTCTTGCCCGCACTGTTGCTGAACTACTTCGGGCAGGGCGCGTTGCTGCTGCGCGATCCGTCTGCGGTCGAGAATCCGTTCTACCTCCTGGCGCCCCGCTGGTTTCTGTATCCGCTGCTTCTCATTGCGACGCTCGCGGCGATCGTGGCATCGCAGGCGCTCATCTCCGGCGCCTTCTCGCTCGCCCGACAGTCGGTACAGCTCGGATACTCGCCCCGCCTTACGATCATTCACACCTCCGAGAAGGAATACGGACAGATCTACGTGCCGGAGGTGAACAAGGCCTTGATGGTCGGGACGTTGTTGATCGTCGTAGGCTTCCAATCATCGAGCGCGCTCGGCGCCGCCTACGGCATCGCCGTGACCGGCACGATGTCCATCACCACGCTGCTGTTCGCGGTGATCGCCCGCACCCGGTGGCGCTGGCCGCTCTGGCAGGTGATCGGTCTGGCGGGGTTCTTCCTCACGTTCGACCTCGCGTTTCTCGGCGCGAACGCGCTGAAGATCGAGCACGGAGGGTGGGTGCCGCTCGCAATCGCCGTGGCAGTGGCGACGCTCATGCTGACGTGGAAGACCGGACGCACCGGACTGGGGCGGCTCATCCAGGAGGCGAGTCTTCCGCTGGAACTGCTGTTGGCGGACCTCGGACATCGCGCGCCCCCGCGCGTCCCCGGGACCGCCGTCTTCATGACCTCCGATACCGTTGGTGCGCCCGTGGTGCTCCTGCATCATCTCAAGCACAACAAGGCGCTGCATGCGCAGGTCGTCCTCCTCTCGGTTACCTCGGCAGAGGTGCCCGACGTACCGGATGCGGAGCGTGTGACGGTCACGAAACTCGACCAGGGCTTCTTCCGGGTGACAGCCACTTACGGGTTCATGGAGACACCTAACGTTCCGGAGATCCTCGCCCTGTGCGCCCCGCACGGGCTGGGCACCACCCCGGCGGACACGAGCTTCTATCTTGGACGCGAACGCCTCATCCCATCGGGCAGGACGAAGATGGCGCGCTGGCGGAAGAAGCTCTTCGCGTTCATGTCGCGGAACGCGCAGCCTGCCACGCAGTACTTCGGGCTGCCGCCGAACCGCGTGGTGGAGCTGGGCGCGCAGATCGAGTTCTGATTCGGTGTCGTCAGAACCCTCGGCCGCGCGCTTCCACCGTCCACCGGCGCTCGACCACTTCGCTACGCGCGCCGAACAGCACATCGTTCAGGTGCACCACGATGCACACGTGGTTCGGCACGACGTGCACCACGTCGCCCACTTCCGGCCGCCACGCGGAGTTGCCCAACTCCAGGATGCCGTGTTCCTCGGACATGGCGCGCACGGTGACCTCGGGGTGATCGCGGAGCGCCGCGAAGCCCTCACCCTCACCGCGGAGCGGTTCGCGACCTAACGCCTTGCTTCCCGCATCGATCACGGCCTGCCCGGCCACCGCGGTGGACACCACCGTGGCGACCACCGTGAGCGCGCAGTCGTCCCACCCGCAGGCCCCCACCGCCGCCGTCGTGCGATCGTTGAAGACGTACGTGCCGGGGCGGAACTCGGTGACCCCCGGCAGCTCGTGCGTCCGGTACATCGTGGGCGTGGAGCCACCGCTCACGATCTCCGGCGCCACCCCCGCCGCCCGGAAGCGGCCGAGGGCATCCCGCAGGCGAGCCGCCAGCGTCTCCAGCGCGGGGTCCTGCCGGTCGACGTGCTCGCGCACGTGGCCTGGATAGAAGGCGATTCCCGCATACACCAGCGGCGCCCGCTGCCTGACGAGTTCCGCCAGCGCGATCGCCGCGCCGACATCGGGCTGGCCCACGCGGCCCATCCCCACATCCAGCTCGATCAGCACCCGCACCGCGCGCCCCGCCGCGCGCGCGCCGGCGGCGATTCGCTCGACGGACTCGGTCGAATCCAGCGCGACCATCAGAGCGACGTCGCCGGGCAGCGCGAGCAAGCGGGCGATCCGCGGCGGCGTGACCGGTGGGTAGGCGGCGAGGATGTCCTTCGCCACCGCGCTCATCACCTGCGCCTCGTGCGCCGTCGCGCAGGTGATGCCGATGGCGCCGCGCGCGAGCTGCTCCGCCGCGATCCACGGGGTCTTGTGCGTCTTGATGTGCGGCCGAAGGCCGAGCCCGTGCTCCGCGGCGTACGATGCGGCGCGGTCGAGGTTGCGTTCCAGCCGATCGAGATCGACCACCGGCGCCGGCGTCTCCAGCATCGAGGCGTTGAACGGCGCGAGCAGGTCGGATGACGCGGCGGTGAGGGGCGACGTCGGCATGCGCGCATGTTGCGTGAGGTCGCGGCGGCGCGCAACCCGGTCGCAACGGAGCCTGCGCGCGGCGCGTTTCGAGGATGATGTACGGCCGCAGGCTCGCGGTGTCCGGGGCCGCGCGTCATATTGGCTTCGGCCGTCCTTCCGCGGTCATTCTCCTACGCGCCGCGTCCTCGTGCCGCCCGCGCTCTACCTCGCGTCCCGACCCCGGCTCCGATGAAACGCCTCCTCGCACTCGCCACCGTCGCCGCGCTCACCCTCGCGCCGTCGCTCGACGCGCAGCGGCAGACGATCCCGAACAACAGGCTCAACGCGCTCAAGCGCGAAGCCGTGACTCGCGTGGACTCGATGGCCGAGTTCACACAGCAGATGGTCGATCAGATCTTCAGCTACGGAGAGCTCGGCTTTCAGGAAGTGGAGACCTCGAAGTATCTGATCGGCATCCTCCGGCAGCACGGATTCACCGTGGAGGAGGGCATCGCGGGCATTCCCACCGCGTGGATGGCCACGTGGGGATCGGGCAAGCCGGTGATCGCGCTCGGCAGCGACATCGATGGCATTCCGCAGTCGTCGCAGAAGCCGGGCGTGGCGTACCACGATCCGCTCATCGAGGGCGCGCCGGGCCATGGCGAAGGCCACAACTCGGGGCAGGCGGTGATCGTGACCGCGGCGATCGCCGTGAAGCAGATGATGGAGCGCGATCGCCTGGCGGGCACGATCAAGATCTGGCCGGGCGTCGCGGAGGAGCTGGTGGCGACGAAGGCGTACTTCGTTCGCGAGGGGTACTTCAAGGATGTGGACGTCTCGATCTTCACGCACGTGTCGAGCGGACTCGGCGTGAGCTGGGGTCCCGGCGCCGGCTCGGGGCTGATGAGCGTGCAGTACAACTTCGTGGGCGAGACGGCACATTCGGCGGGCGCGCCGTGGCGTGGGCGCAGCGCGCTGGATGCGGTGGAGCTGATGAACGTCGGGTGGAACTTCCGGCGGGAGCACCTGCGGCTGCAGCAGCGGTCGCACTACGTGATCACGGACGGCGGCGATCAGCCTAACGTCGTGCCGCGCACGGCGACGGTGTGGTACTTCCTGCGCGAGATCACCTATCCCGAGATCCGCAAGATGTTCGAGATCGCGAACGAGGTGGCGGAGGGCGCCGCGAAGATGACGGGTACGCGGCTCGCCTCGACGACGGTCATCGGATCGGCGTGGCCGCGGCACTTCAACAAGGCGATCGCCGAGGCGACCTGGGAGAACATCAAGCGGGTCGGACTGCCGAAGTGGAGCGAGGCGGACCAGACGCTGGCGAGGGCGGTGCAGGAGGAGGTCGGTTCGCGGCCGATCGGCCTGGACACGGCGCTGGGCGAGATCGGGACGGGCGTGCCGGAGAACCGCAACTACGGCGGCGGCTCCGACGACATCGGCGACATCGCGTGGAACGTGCCGACCATCACGTTAGGATTTCCATCGAACATTCCGGGGCTGCCGGGGCACAACTGGTCGAGCGGCATCGCCATGGCGACACCGATCGCACACAAGGGCGCGACGGCGGGTGCCAAGGTCACGGCGATGACGATGCTCGACATCATCGCCAAGCCGGCGCTGGTCGACAGCGCCTGGGCGTACTTCCGCGACGTGCAGACGAAGGACATCAAGTACGAGCCGCTGATCCGTCCGGAGGACAAGCCCGCGACGCACATGAACGAGGCGATCATGGCGCGCTACCGCGAGCAGATGCGGCCGTACTATTTCGATCCGACGAAGTACAAGACGTATCTGGAGCAGTTGGGGATCGAGTATCCGACGTTGAAGAAGAAGGAGTCGAACTGAGCGATGCGATAGGGGAGATGCGAGAACACGCCTGCCGGTTCTCGCATCTCCACGATCGGATCTCGGGTCTGATCTTTCCTGGCACGGTCAGCCGATCCAATTAGCGCTCGCGACACATCCCGCGGCCGCCTGCGTGGCAATGGGCCGCGGCGGCCCCGTGCAAGGATGGACAGAGCGAGTCCCGCGAGGAGCGGGGTCGCGCGAGCCGCGTCCGCTCGGTGGTCCCAGCCATCAACCGGGGTACCCACAAACGGCATCGCGCTGCGACGGCTTCGCCGTCGTGATCGGGCGCCCGCGTTGTGGCGATTCGCGGGTGCCAGGCGTAAGTTCGAAGCAGCCCACAGGAAGCCGATATCCTTGGCGGACCTCAAGATACTGATCGAGCGCGCCTTCGGCGGGCGACTCACCGTGGAGCGGGAGCTCGGCGGCGGCGGGATGAGTCGTGTCTTCGTGGCGAAGACTACCGACTTGACCCGACGAGTGGTGGTCAAGGTCCTGCCGCCGGAGATGTCCGCCGAGATCGTCGCGGAGCGGTTCCGGCGCGAGATCGACGTGGCGGCGCAGCTCCAGCACCCGCACATCGTCTCCCTCCTCGAGGTTGGGCAGAGCGACGAGCTCCTCTGCTTCGCCATGCCGTACATCGAGGGCGAGTCGCTGCGCGAACGGATCGAACGCGAGCACGCGCTGCCGGTCGGCTTGGCAGTTCGGCTGTGGCGCGAGGTCCTCGACGCGCTGTCGTATGCCCACGGCCGCGGGGTGGTGCACCGCGACATCAAGCCGGAGAACATCCTGCTCTCCGGCCGGCATGCGATGGTCACCGACTTCGGGGTGGCCCGGGCGCTGGGCGCCGCCAGCACCTCGGCGGGCCGCCTCACCAGCACCGGCGTGACGTTAGGTACGCCGGCCTACATGGCGCCGGAGCAGGCCGCCGGAGACGCGCGAGTCGACCCGCGCGCGGACCTGTACGCGTCAGCAGTCGTCGCATGGGAGATCCTGGCGGGACGCCACCCGTTCGCCGGTCTCAATCCGCAGGAGCTGCTGGCCGCGCACGTGACGCGCACGCCGCCCTCGCTGCTCGAGGCGCGGCCGAGCGTGCCGCCCGCGCTCGCCGCACTGGTGGAACGCTGCCTGGCCAAGAACGCCGCCGACCGTCCGTCCAGCGCTGACGAGGTCATCGCCGCGCTCGACGCGCTGCCCGGACTCGACACCGCGTGGGCGACGACGCCGGCGGAATCGTCAGGCAGGCGTCGGCCGTCCCGCCGCACGATTGTCGCCGCTGCCGGAGCGGCCCTCGTGATCGTCGCCGCAATCGCCGGCGTGGCCGCATTACGGGACGGCGCTGCGACCGCAACGGCGGAACCGACCGACGAGGCGATTGCCGACAGTCTGGCGGCTGCCGCCGAAGCCCAGTTCCGCACCATTGCGATCCTCGCCACATCGGGACCGGCCGAGGACGAGCCCCTGCGCCGGCAAGCGGTCGACATCGTCGTGGAGCGGTTTCGTCGGGACACCGCCCTCTCCATCTTCGGGCCCGAACAGATCGCGGCGATGCTCGCCATCCAGCGGGTCCCGGAGCAGTACAGGCAGCATCCCGACACATTGTCAGAGTTCCTGGCCAGCGGTCCGCACGTGGTGGCGCGAGTCGGCCTATCGAGATTCGGCTCGAGCTTCAGCCTCGTCACGACGCTCGAGCGCAACGACCAGAACGCGGTGGTCGGGGCGTTCCGCGCGGAGGCGGCCGACTCCTCGGCCATCCCCGGCGTGCTCCGACAGCTCGCCGACTCGGCCTACCACGCCTATCGCCGTGTAGCGGCAGGCCTCGAGCAGCCGATCCGATCCCGCTTCGGATCACCGGCCGTTTCGAGGCTCCTCAGGGATGCGGACGTGCGAAGCGAGAATCGCGATTTCGTCGGGGCCGTCCATCTCGCCCGCGCCGCGACCCGCGCAGATCCGGATGACGCCCGAGCGTGGAGAGAACTCGCCGAGCACCTCGGAGCTGCTGGCACTGGTCGGGCGGAGCGTCTCGACGCAATGGCGATGGCCTACCAGCTTCGCGGCCGCCTGGGGGAAGTCCTGGAGAGCTTCATTCGCCTCGATTACCTGCGCGAACTCAACCGGCCCCGCGATGCGCTGGCCGAGCTCGACTCGCTCGAGGCAATCGGCCGCAGATATGCCACGGTACCCAGGCGGACGAATCGCGAAAACACCGCAGGCCTGTTGCACAAGGAGCTCGGAAACAACGCCGTGGCCGAGCACCACTTCCGTGAGGCCATCGCCCGCTCGCGCGTTACCGAATTCGGGTTCGCCCACACGAATCTCGTTCATGCACTGCTCAACCAGGGAAAGGTCGCCACGGCCGATTCGCTGATAGCGGTCATCGTCGCGGCCGATTCGACAGCGTCCATTGCGCGAACCGCCGTCCGCTTTCGTGCGGAAGCTCTGATGGATCCCGAGACGCTCGGACGGACCGCCGAACAGATTCTAAGGTCGGGTGACACGACGGCGGCGACACGCCATCTGGCACACTTCTCCCTCGCGTACGCGCGGGGGATGCAGGGACGCCTCACGTCCGCCGACAGTTTCGCGCGCCTGGATCAGCAGTACCACGTTAGCATCGGCGACCGCCGCGGAGCGCTATCCACCGCCCTCTCGCGCGCCCGCGTCCGCGTCGTGCTGTACGACGATCCGCAGGGCGCCCGTCGCCTGTTGGATGAGGCGTTGCGCGCGTATCCGATGGAGTCGATGGCGTTCATGGACCGCCCGTACGACGCACTCATCCTCGCATACGTCGCGCTAGGCGACACCGCCCGCGGGCGCGCCCTCGCCGAGGAATGGGATCGAGGCGTTCCGCCAGAGTACCGGGCCATCGACGTGCACGCGATGGAGATGGCGAAAGGAGAACTCGCCCTCGCCGCGGGACAGCCGGCCGAGGCGCTCCGGCGCTTCCAGTCCGGATGGGACGGACCGTGCCTGACGTGCGACCTGCCCTACGTCGCGCGGGCGTTCGACCAGTCAGGCCAGCGCGACTCGGCGCTCGTATACTACGAGCGATACGTCACGACGCCGAGCCAGTCGCGGGCGAGCACCGATGCGCTGTGGCTCGCTGCCTCCTACAAGAGGCTCGGCGAACTGTACGAGGAGAAGGGCGATCTGCGCCGGGCGATCGAGCGGTACGAAGACTTCGTCGAGCTCTGGGAGAATGCCGACCGCGACCGACAGCCGATCGTCACGGACGTGCGCGGGCGGATCGCGCGTCTTCGCGCGCGACTGGGCTGACGATCCCCTCCCTCCGGACAACGCGACCCCTTCCAAATACCTTCCCGCGATGCGTCCCCATCCGCGCGGCGCAGGATTCGGGAGACCCTTCCACTCGGCAGCTCCGGCCATCCACCGCCTCCAGCACGCCGACCCCGCTGAGGCGCTTCGTTGGCGTAGCGACCGCCAGCGTTCTGGCGACGATTGGGTCTCGAGCATATGTTCGATTGAGTCCTCTGAAAGTCGATTCCCTTGGCAGACCTCACGAGACTGATCGAGCGCGCCTTCGGCGGCCGGATCACGGTGGAGCGGGAGCTCGGCGGCGGCGGGATGAGTCGCGTTTTCGTGGCGAAGTCCGCGGACTCGAGTCGACGCGTCGTGGTCAAGGTCCTCCCGCCGGAGATGTCCGCCGAGGTCAATGCGGAGCGGTTCCGGCGCGAGATCGATGTGGCGGCGCAGCTCCAGCATCCGCATATCGTCCCGCTCCTCGAGGTGGGGCAGAGCGACGATGTCCTCTGCTTCGCCATGCCGTACATCGAGGGCGATTCGCTGCGCGAGCGGCTCGTGCGCGAGCACGCGCTCCCGGTAGGCGTGGCAGTCCGTTTGTGGCGCGAGGTTCTCGACGCCCTGTCGTATGCGCATGGGCGCGGGGTGGTGCACCGCGACATCAAGCCCGAGAACATCCTGCTCTCCGGGCGGCACGCCATGGTCACCGACTTTGGGGTGGCTCGGGCGCTCGGCGCGGCCACCACCGCCGCGAGCCGCATCACGAGCACCGGGGTGACGTTAGGCACGCCGGCCTACATGGCGCCGGAGCAGGCCGCGGGGGACGCGCGAGTCGACCCGCGGGCGGACCTGTACGCGTCGGCGGTCGTCGCGTGGGAGATGCTGGCGGGGCGACACCCGTTCGCCGGACTGAATCCGCAGGAGCTGCTGGCCGCGCACGTGACGCGCACGCCGCCTTCTTTGCTCGAGGCGCGGCCGAGCGTGCCGCCCGCGCTCGCCGCACTGGTGGGGCGCTGCCTGGCGAAGAACGCCGCCGACCGTCCGTCGAGCGCCGACGAGGTCATCGCCGCGCTCGACGCGCTGCCCGGACTCGACACCGCGTGGGCGACGACGCCGGCGGAATCGTCAGGCAGGCGTCGACCGTCCCGCCGCGCACTGGTCGCCACCGCCGTGGCGGCCGTGTTGTTGATTGTGGCATTCGGCGGCATGGCCCTCATGCGCTCCGGAACGGCAACTGCCGCGGCCGAACCGAGCGATGAGGACATCGCCGACAGCCTGGCGACCGCCGCGGAAGACCAGTTCCGCGACATGGCGATCGTCGCCGTACCGGGGCCGGCCGAGGACGAGCCGCTGCGTCGGCAGGCAGTGGAGATCGTCGTGGAGCGCTTTCGTCGGGACACCACCTTGTTCGTCACCGGCCCGGAGCAGATCGCTGCAATTCTGAGCATCCTCCGCATCCCCGAACAGTACAGGCAGCATCCCGACACGCTGTCCGCGATCCTTGCTGCAGGGCCGTACCTGGTGACGCGCGTCGGCCTGTCGAGGTTCGGGTCGAGCTTCAGCCTCGCCACGACGCTCGTGCGCAACGACCGGCAGTCGGTGGTAGGAACGTTCCGGGCGGAAGCGGCCGACTCCTCCGCCATCCCCGGCGTGCTCCGACAGCTCGCCGACTCGACGTACCACGCCTATCGACGCGTCTCGCACGACCTCGAGCGGCCGAGCGGATCCCGCTTCGGGTCGCCAGCCGCTAGGAGACTCCTCGAGGAGGCGTATGAGCGAGACAACAGGCGCGACTTCGTCGGGGCCGTCCATCTCGCCCGCGCCGCGACACGCGCCGATCCCGATGATCCTGGAGTGTGGAGAGCGTTCGCCGGGTTCCTGGGCAATGCCGGCATCAATCGAGCGGAACGCCTCGATGCAATCAGCAGGGCCTACGAACTTCGGGCCCAGCAAGGGGAGATCGGCGAGGCGTACATCCGCCTCGACTACTTCCGCGCGCTCAGCCGGCCGCGCGACGCGCTGGCCGAACTGGACTCGCTCGAAGCACTCAACCGCCGCTACGCGGGGGTGCTCCCGCCGCTGAGCCGGGAGAACTCCGCCGGGCTGCTGCGCAAGGACCTGCGCGAGAATGCCGTGGCCGAGCGCCACTTCAGGGAGGCCATCGCCCGCTCGCGCGGAAGCCGCTTCTGGTTCGCGCACACGAATCTCCTTCGTGCGCTGCTCAACCAGGGAAACGTCGCCGCGGCGGATTCACTGGTGCGGGTCATCGTCGAAGCCGATTCGACATCGCCTTCGGCGCGAACCGCACTCCTGTTTCGCGCCGAAGCTACAATGGACCATGAAACCCTGGCGCGGACCGCCGAACGGATCCTGGCCTCGGGAGACACGACGGCGACAAGCCGGCATCGGGCATACGCGGATCTGTCGTACGCGCGTTGGATGCAGGGACGTCTCGCCTCCGCCGACAGCTTCTCGCGTCTCGACGAGCAGCACCATGCCAACATCGGCGACCGGTGGGGCGCGCTAGGCACCGCGCTCCTGCGCGCCCGCGCCCGCGCACTGCTTCACGACGATCTGCCAGGCGCCCGTCGGCTTCTCGACGAGGCACTGAGAGAGTACCCCATGGAGTCGATGGCCTTCATGGACCGTCCGTACGACGCGCTGATCCTGGCCTACGCTGCGCTCGGCGATACGGCCCGCGGCCAGGCCCTCGCCGACGAATGGGATCGAGGCGTGCCCCCGCAGTACAGAGCGATCGACGCGCACGAGATGGAGATGGCGAAGGGGCACCTCGCCCTCGCCGCAGGCCTGGCGGACGAGGCACTCCGGCGCTATCAATCGGGATGGGACGGACCATGCCTGACGTGCGACCTGCCGTACGTCGCGCGGGCGTTCGACCAGTCGGGCCAGCGGGACTCGGCGCTCGTGTACTACGAGCGCTACGTCACGACTCCGAGCCAATCGCGGTCGGCCACCGATGCGCTGTGGCTCGCCGCCTCCTACAAGCGGCTCGGCGAGCTGTACGAGGAGAAGGGCGATCTGCGCCGGGCGATCGAGCGGTACGAAGACTTCGTCGAGCTCTGGGAGAATGCCGACCGCGACCGGCAGCCGATCGTCACGGACGTGCGCG
>DATHUW010000140.1:0-3564 GCA_035461825.1 Gemmatimonadaceae bacterium | reverse complement strand
GGAAATCGAGCAGCGCCTCGTCCTCACCAGTGCCCCCGGCCAGTCGCACGACCGCTTGCGTCGCGGCGTCCGCCGGAACCCCGTATGCCACGAGATCGGCCAGTACGGCGAGGGGCACGGTCAGGCGTTCTCCGGATCTCGCGCCACGCACCGCCGCGAGATCGGTCCGGCGCACGCCGAGGATCAGCGCGCTGGCGGCGGCGTCGAGCTCGGACTCGGTCGCCGGCCCGAGGACGTCTCGGGCAACACGCAGCTCGCCCGCCAGCCGGCTGACGGCGGCGACGATCCGGGGTCCCGGCGCGCCCTTGCTGGCGCCTTCGAGTGCCTTGCTGACGAGCGGACGGGTCGGCAACCCAGTCATCCGGGCCGAGTCGAGGATCGCGCTCACGCGGGTAGCGGTGGCGGGATCGAGCCGGTCGCGGAGCCGCGCATCCTGCGCGTCCGCCGCCGGGGTGACCACCAGCGCGACCACCGCCAGGCTGAGCCAGAGGGTGTGGTACCTCACGAGCTGCTCCCGGTCACGGTGACCACCGAGCTGGGCACGCCGAAATCGTCTCCGGCGGCCGGCGGCGCCGACGGATCGGCGGCCCAGGTGGAATCATCGACCACGAATGCATAACGATGACGCCCGTTCGGCAGAAGCACCCGCACGGTCCACACGGACCGCGAAGGGCCGGCCGCCAGCGGCGTGGCGCCCATCTCCCAGTTGTTGAAATCGCCCACCAGCGACACGCTCTGCGCCGTGGGGGCCACGAAGACGAACTGCACGAGATGCGCGGAGTCCGCCGCCGCCGAGCTGCCCGGCGTAACGTCGGGCGCGGCGGCGATCAGCGCCGGAGACACCGGTGCCGCGGGTGTCGTCAGGCGCGGCACCACGCTCACGGCAGCCACCAGCACCACCGCGGCCGTCGCGAGCGCCGCCAGCGGCGACACCCGGATGGTCCGCGCCTGGATCAGCCACGCCCACCATCCTGCCGTCCGCGGCTCGCGGTGGCGCGGCAACGCCCGCACCGTCGCCATCACCCGCGCATCGATCGCGGGATCCATTGTTACCGGCCGGCGCAGCGTCTCCGCCGCGCGCTCGACCAACTCGTCCTCAGACACGTTCCACCTCCTGCAGCATCACGCGGAGCCGATCGCACGCGCGCTTCACGCGCATCTTGAGCGCCGAAACGCCCACTCCGGTCATGTCCGCCATCTCTTCGTAGCTCAACTCCTCGACGTGCTTGAGGAGGAATGCCTCGCGTTGTCCTTCATCGAGCTTTGCCAGCGCCCACTCGATCGCCTCGCGCCAGGCGGCCGCATCGGTGCCGCCATCGACGCCCGCCCCCTGAAGCGCGATCTCATCCAGCACGATCGTTCGCTCCCGCCGTGCGCGCTTGGCGCCGTGCGTCCGACACCGGTTTACCAGAATTCTGAACAGCCACGATCCGAACCGCTCCGGATCCTCGCACCGCGCCAGTGCCTTGTAGCCGCGGATAAACGAATCCTGGAGCGCCTCCTCCGCATCCTCGCGGTTGGCGAGCATCTGGGTGGCAAACCGACCGAACCGGTCGCGATAGCGTGCCACCAGCCCGGCGTAGGCGTCCACCTCGCCGGACAGCACCCGTCGAACGAGCTCGGCGTCGGTAGGAGCGGCTGTCACGCTGAAAAGACCCCTGTCTGGTCGGATTTCGTCACAAGGCCATTTCGCTTCGCAGATCGGCACCAGACATACCCCCTCCCCATGCCTTCGGCCAAGCCCTGGGAACCGCGGAAGACGCGGATGCGAAGGAGGCCGTGCACCGGGGCGGCGGAGCATTTCCAGCCCGTGGGTGCCCGGGGACGACCCCGTCCGCGCGGGAGTGCTCGGTCCCAGCAGCGGGCGCCCGTTGTGACGCCGCCTCCCGCAGCGCGGGTCATCATCTGTGGTCCAGGGCACTGCGGGCCAGAACCACAATAACAAAACGGAGCGCACCATGAAGCGCCTACTGCCTCTCGCCGTCGGACTGCTGCTGGCCGGCACCGCGTGCTACGAAGAGGATGTCACCGGCACGCTCTCTGGGGCCACCACGAACGTTCTCCTCACCGACGCGCCGTTCCCCTTCGACTCCGTTGCCAGCGTGAATATCTACGTCGTGAGCATCGCGGCGTCCACGAGCAGCGACACCTCGGGGCCCTCGGCCCAGCAGTGGGTCACGATCACCGCGCCGCGCAGGCGATTCGACCTGCTCGAGCTGCAGCAGGGCAAGACGGAGCTCGTTGGCGCGGGGCTCATCCCGGCCGGCGCCTACAGGGCGGTGCGAATGGTGATCGACACCGACTCGTCGGACATCGTGCTGAACGACGGCCGCGAGGCAACGGTCCACTGGCCGGTGGCCGGCGAGCTCGTGCTCAACGCGCTCGTCGAATCGCCGGTCGCGGTGCCTGACGCTGGCGCGGACATCGTCATCGACTTCGACGTCGGGCGGAGCTTCCTGCCCGGTAATCCGTACTTCGAACCGTTCCCGGGGCAGGCGTTGTCGAGCGACCAGTTCACGTTCATCTCGTGGATCCGCGCGGTGAACCGCGCCGCTACCGGAACGATCACGGGTGTCGTACGCGGCGACCGCAACGGCGATGGCGTTCCCGAGGCGATCCGGAACGCCGCGATCTCCATCTTCCGCGCCAACGACACCTCGCTCGCGCTCTACTCCGCGATGGCGACCGGCCGCACCGATGCGAACGGCACGTACAAGGTCGCATTCCTGCCGCCCGGCACGTACACGGTGCACGTCGATCCGCTTGGCATCGTCCAGCTGGATGACAAGTGGACCGACGGGGTCGCGGTCGGCGTCGGCGGCACGACGCAGCTCGACGTAACGCTGGGGGAGCGCGACCTCGCCTATCTCTTCATCGATGGCATGTTCGTGCTCGACTCGGGAACGAGCACCACGCTCACGGCGCGTGTCGGGGACCCGAACGGCGTACGGCGGCTCGCGCCGGCGGTCGACTGGACGAGCAGCAACACGACGGTCGCCACGATCTCGCCGAGCGGCGAGTCGGCGACGCTCACGGCGGTGCGTCCCGGCTTCGCGCAGATCACCGCGTCCGCATACGGACAGAGCTCGTCCGTCACGGTGTTCGTGTTCGGTGCGGACTCGTCAGGCACCGGGGGCGGAGGCGGCGGCGCCGTGGAGAGCCTCACGCTCACGCCGGCCCACGCGACGGTCACCGTGGGCGACTCGCTCGGATTCTACGCGAATCTGGCGGACGCGACCGGGGGCACGATCGTCAACCGGCAGGTGCATTGGCACGTCCTCGATGAATCCGTCGTCTGGACGATCGGCGCCTTCGGCCAGTCGCTCGTCCTGCGCGCGGCCAAGGTTGGCGCCACGAAGGTCATTGCGACGAGCGAGGGACGCGCGGATACGGCGAACGTGGTGGTGAATCCGTAGCGGGGGGCGGGGGACGGGGGACGGGGGCGGGAAGCGGGAAGCGCGGGATTGGCCGACGGACTCACCGCCCGCCCGACGTATTCCTGGCGCGCTGCGCCGCCCCTCTCGGATTGCGCGTCGCGTCCTCGTCCCCCGTCCCCCCGCCCGC